>JADFYU010000042.1 GCA_015232865.1 Magnetococcales bacterium | reverse complement strand
CTGAACTCCAGTCAGACAAAGATCCAGAGATAAGGAACAGACATGTTGAATCTGGTTGCGTCTCAAGCACAAAGTTTTCCTGTATCCATTATTGACCTGTTAGTCAGTATGTGTTTGGCTCTTTCCATTGGCTTGTGGATGGTGTTCACCTACCGGTTTACTCATCGGGGTTTGACCTACGAGCGATCATTTCTGACCACTCTTTTGCTGATGCCGGCGATTGTCGGTTTGATCATGATGTTGATCGGCAGCAATCTGGCCCTCTCTCTGGGTATGGTCGGAGCCTTGTCCATCATCCGTTTTCGGACCGTAATCAAAGATTCCAGGGATATGATCTATCTCTTTTGGGGAATTGCCGTTGGCCTGGGAAGTGGAACGTTGAATTGGGTTCCGGCTATTATCTCCAGTGTCTTTATCGGTGTCGTCCTGCTGATGCTGTTTTTCCTGAAATATGGGCAGCCACGCCAGGATAATTTTGTGTTGGTGGTTAAATCAAACAGCACCGACAGTCACGCAACTTTGCTGAAAACACTTGAGGGAATGGGGGTTATACATACCACCCGGAGTTTGGAAACGAGACAGACCCAACAGGACTGTTTTGTCGAAATGGTCTTTGAAATTCGCTTTGCCGGCGGGCCGGAGTCTGAAGATCCCATGGGCTTGCTTAATAAAGTTCGCAACATCGGTGCTGTCACGGAAGCCTCTCTTCTTGCCCCACACCTGTCGCTTCCTCTTTAGAGGCCAGATGCCATGAAAACGATCATCAAGCTTCCCCTGTCTCCGGCTGCACACAGGCGGTTGACTTGGTTCAATACGGCCATAATTGTCTGCATTTTTTTTGCTGTCTCAGTCGATCTTTTCCTTAATCGTGTTTATATCTCAGAGAAAATTCAGCAGATTTTTGAGCGGCATGTGACCTCCTCTGTAGCTGTTGAATGGTTTGAGAGTGACCCGAAACACGCATCCGACCTTTCAATCCCAAAATATCAGATCGGTATCAATCCGAAGTTATTACGTAAAATAGAAGAGCTGTCCAAGAAAGCCAGCCAAAAAGGGGTTCTGACCAAAGAGGATAAGGAGTGGTTTCCGATCATGTTCTCTTTTGAAGATGGAAAGCCACTCAAAGCTGAAATGAGGCTGCGGGGGGATCTCTCTTTGCACTGGGCCAAGCCAAAGAAGTCCTGGCGGATCAAGATCAAGCGTAATGAGTACAAAAACGGCTACCGAGAGATTAATCTGGTCATCCCTCAGGAAAGAACCTATGAAGTGGAGCAGGTGGTCTATGAATTGGGTCGCCGTATGGGGTTGGTCGTACCCGACTCAGGGTTTGCCCGCGTCAGCCTGAATCAGGTCGATCTGGGGCTTTACTTCTGGTACGAGCAACGCAGCAAGGAGATGTTGGAGCGGCAACGTCTTCCTGAAGGACAAATTTTTGTTGAGGATAACGCTTGGTTGGAGAGTCGATATAGTACGCTTAAACAGACGATTTTCAATAAAAACTCATTGTTAGCTGATTATCAACCGGCCATCAGGAAAGATCCGTCTACGGCAAGCCTCATTCAAAAACGATGGCAGGAATTTTGCGAATTGATGCTGATAGAGGATGATCAGACGGTATTAAATCGACTGCCGCATATTCTGGATGTCGATGGTTTTGTCAAATGGAACGCTCTACTTTTGATCTTCGGTAGTCATCATGCTCAATATCCCAGCAACCTGACTTGGTACTACAATACCAGTAACGGGCTGTTTTCCCCCATTCTCAATGACGTACATGTTTTTCCCCTTGGCAAGCGGGATCGAAATATTTTGATTCCGGTTGACCGAACGACAGGTTCGCTGGATTCTCTTTCCAAAGATTCAAAAATGCTCGTCCAAAGAATTCTGGCGATTCCTGATATCGCTTTTCAGCGCAACAGAACGCTGTATCAGATGATCCATGATCAAGGGGAGGAAATCATTGACCTGCTGAAACAACGCTTCGGCGAAATCAGGGCCTCTGTTGTTTCTCTCGGCATCACTCCCCAAGACCCCGATGCTTTGGATAAAAATCATAAGAAACGTATTCAAGATCTTCAGGACAACATGACGTTGCTTGATACGTGGGTCACGTTGGGCCGGGTTTTCATCACCGGCGAACAGCAGCAAAAAGGAGAGAGAGTTACCCTGCAATTGACCATAACGCCTGAGGGTATTCATCGGTTGGCTTTTGAACAATTATCCATTAAATTTCCCTCGGGGCACGCTCTCGGCAATCTTGATCTCGACCTGCATGTTTCTGGACCGGACAACCGGAGTTTGACCGTTAAACCCATAAAAACAGCATTGGAAAATGGTTGGTTGAAACTTTCGTTCGATCAGCTTTTTTTCTGGGAAAAACGCACTGAATATTTGCAATCCGAATGGACGGATTGGCGTTTGACCCTCTCCTTCAACAATCCTGAGCAAGAAAAGCGGTTCATGCCTGTTGAGGCCGAATATCGGTTCCGGCATGGCTTGACCGGTGAGCCGATTCCCCCTCACATGACCCGCCACTCTCCCTTCACCCAGCCATTGGAGGGTGGAGACCCGGCGATCGGAATCGTAGATTTTCTTGCCGGTAGCTCTTTGCCGTTTCAGGATGACGGCATCAACTTGACCCTGCCGGCCGGAGAGTATTCCGTCACCGGGTCAATCGTTATTCCGGGTAGCCGCGGTCTTGTCTTGGAAGCGGGAGCGCATCTGAAAATGGGGCCGGGAGCCAGTATTCTTGCCTATCGGGCTCTTCAATCTTTGGGGACGGCCAAGCAACCTGTTGTCATTGAACCTTTGTCTGATGGTATGCCATGGGGGGTTGTGGCAATTGTCAATGCCCAGGAGAGGTCAACGCTGCTCCATACCGTCATTCGTGGTGGAAATCAGGAGTGGCTCAATGGAATTTTCTTCTCCGGTCAGATCAACTTCTATTACTCGCCGGTCACGGTTCAGTATAGCCGGATCGAGCAGGGACAGGCGGATGATGGACTGAATATCAAACATGCCTCAATCTTGATCGAGAATAGTGAAATTTCAGATAACTCTTCCGATGGATTTGATGGTGATTGGGTGACGGGAATTATTCGCCATTGCGTGATCAAGAACAATGGTGGGGATGGTCTGGATTTTTCAGGGTCGGAGTTGCTGATTACCGATACCCTGTTTGATGCCATGGGCGACAAGGCCATTAGTGCGGGGGAGAAGAGCACCATCCATTTATTCAACAGCCGCATGGAAAACTCCAAAATTGGTTTGGCCGCTAAGGATCTTTCGACCGTTTTTGGCTACGCCAGCCATTTTCAAAACAACGAAACAGCGGTTGCGCTCTATCAGAAAAAACCGATTTTTGGCGGCTCTCGGGTTCAGATTTTTGGAAGCTTGTTCTGGAAAAACCAGAAATCTTTTTTTCTGGATGAGTCCTCCAGATTATCCTTGGTTGGTGTTGGATTGGATAAAGCCGAAGAGTGGGGCGACAGTATAGAGATGCAGGACTTACGCTTGGGCGACCCTGGCCTGTTTTATCAATATGACTCTTTTGGAAATCCCGTTTATAAGCCAACTGGAGACTCGGCTTCCAGCCCGTTTGCCACTGGACCTATAACGACTCCGACGACCATCCAGGGCGTAACAATTCCAGATCTCTCTTCCAGCCCAGTGGGATTGCGGGCAGCTCTGCTACCATGAACGCAATACCTGGCGCCGCCCGATTTGAATCCAAATATCTGATTGATCTGCCTCTCTATTATCGATTGCGCACAGCCTTGATGGGCTGGTGTCGTCTGGATGATCACTCCAGGGTCAGCGCTTCAAATCGATATCTGGTTCGCTCTCTCTATTTTGATACCCAGAATTTTGATGCCTATGTCGAAAAGATCCATGGGGTGTGCAATCGGAATAAACTGCGTTTTCGTACTTATTTTCGCACCTATGGTGAAACAAAATTTTTAAAAGTAGAGCAAAAACAAAGAATTGGACAGTTTATTTCGAAAAAGGTGAGCACGATTGATGTAAAACAGTATGACCAATTCATGGCAACCGGGTGTTTTTCGGTGGATGATCCAAAACTTCATGATTTTGAACGCATTGTCCACCTACGCCATCAGAAACCGGTCACCCTCGTCGAGTATGATCGGGAGGCTTGGTTTTTGAAGAGCAATTCAAACGTACGCCTCTCTTTTGATCATGACGTGCGTTATGCCGAATCGGATACGCTATTCTTGACCGACCCTTCGTTGTTCAAAAGGGATTTGAGTCGTCAAATTGTATTGGAAATAAAAGCCGACCGGGATGATCATCAGTTTACCACGTTTTTGGTCAGAAGTTTTAATCTGAAATCAGTGCCAAACAGCAAATTTACAAATGCCATAGAACAGACTCGCAACGATCTTTGGCTCTGATCATCCTGAAAACACGCTAGCCTGCCATTGTGGATAAGCGTTGTTTCTCTCTCACCCGAAAAACCAAGAGACTGTCTCATCCCATATACAGGCTTTCGGCGTGCAAAGCTCGGAATTAGCGGGAGAGCAGGCGCTCTTTTTCCTGTTGAAACTCCTCTTCGGTCAGGGTACCGGACTCTCTTAGTTTATTGAGGCGTTCCAGCTTTTCCAGCCGCTCTTCGGAGTTTGATGTCGGAGGGGGTGGTGAGATTGCGATTTGGATGGCCGGTGTCGGGCTGTTTTCTATTTGTGGTCCGGCTTCCCCTGCAAACAGTCGGCCCAGCCAGGAGAAGAATCGTTTGATGGTGCGCCAGGTTTTGGGCAGAATCCAGATCATCAGCAGAATAAACAGCCCCATGAACACCAAAAAGAGAACCGGATGGTGCAGAGCCGCCCAGAGGCCGCCGAAAACCATCAAATCCTCGCTGATGGAGGCGGCCCAGTTGGTAAAGGGTTCCGGTGAGGCATTGATGACGACACGGGTGCTGGCTTTGGTCACATGGCTGGCGGCAGCCATACCGCCGCCCAACATGGTGGCGGCAATCTCCATGGCCGGTCCGACCTCGCCGACGGCACCGGCTGCCAGCATCGCCCCGGCCGGAATGCGAATAAAGGTGTGAATCGTATCCCAGGCGGTATCAAATCCCGGTATTTTGTCGGCAAAAAATTCGACACAGTACATAATACTGGCCGCCCCGATGACCAGGGGATTCTCCAAGATCAACAGATCGGGTGGTAGATCTATGGAGCCGCTTGAACCACTGAAACCCAGTATGGCAATGGCCGCATACAGGTTGATTCCGCTGGCCCAGGATGCCCCCATGGTCAGGGCGATTATGCTGGCGATCTGCTCGTACTGTTCCATTTTTTTATTCCAATCTTGATCCCTTTATCCTGGAGGCGGCGGCTGTCGGTGAATGCTGACAACCGCCGCCTCCAGGTTTATGGTCTTTGCTGTCTGGAAAGTCTCCTAGTTGTTGAAGACGCTGAAGACTTTTTGCAGCAGATCGGAGCTGCGTGCCAGGGGGTTCTGGCGAATTTTTTTCTCTTCTTCAGCCATCTTGAGAAATAGCCCGTCTACTGCTTTTTGGGTGACATAGCCGTCGAGGTCAAAATCATTTTGTCCGCCACCGCCCATAAAGGAGGAGAGGCCGGAGATCACTTGGTTGGCGGTGCCTTGCTTTTGCAACATTCCAGAAAGATTTTTATAGGCCGATGTCAATCCGACTTCATCGGTGGTTTGTTCAACGATGGGTTTGAAAGAGGAGATCAGTTGTTCGGAGCTGGTCTTTCTGAAATATTCGGTTGCGGCGTTGTCTGCACCCTGAAGAAGGGTCTGGGCATCGGTCAGACTCATCTTCTGGACTGATTCGACAAAGATGTTCATGGCGACCGGAACGGCTTTTTCGGCGGCCCTGTTTAGGGTAACGATAAATTCATCGGTCAGTCCTTGAACCATGCCGGGTGCTAGTTTGGATGCCGAGGATAAAATGGCTGGCAAGGGGATTTTGACCGATTCATCGTTGAGATAGCCCCCCTCTTTGCCCAAAATGGCAATGGCCTGTTTAACTCCGACCACCAATGCCTCCTTCAATCCCAAGCTCATCTCATCCTGACTTAAACCGGTCACAGAGGCTGTTGGCGTTGAGGTCGCTGCTGCTGGAGTGGTTGCCGCCGGTTTGACGGCACTTTCCAGAACATCCATCCAGCCTGCATCGACACGGCTGACTTGAGTTCCCAAACAGGCACCAAGAGCAAAAATAAAGGTCAATTTGTTGATTTTCATGTTTTTGAAGTCCAGTAAAGAGTGTGGATAAAGTCTTGTTCCATGATCCAAATTCGGCACCAATAGGAGGGAGGGAAAAATTTTCGCAGCTTCTAACCTCTGACAACTTACTGAGTGGGAATTGGGGTGAAAAAGTTCGTCAGTTCATAAAAATTTCGTTACTCGGTCTTGAGAAGGCCGAATATCGGTTAATGCCCACCCAACAGCCGAACTTAGGTTTGAGGTTCCGCTGGTTCCACTATCAAGTCGGTGCCTTGTACCTCTATCACCCGAATTTTTTCACCGATGGCCAGGTCCGGCCCGACCACTTTCCAGATTGAGTCGTCCACTTGAATCCGACCTACCTGATTGACAATGGGAGAGGTCAAGGTAAAAAACCGCCCAATATACTGGGAGCCGCGTCGGTTGAGAGTCGGTTGATCGGTGGCGATGGGTTTTTTCTTCAGGTACTCTCTGGATAGATAAATGGAGACGACGGAGAGCAGGGAAAAGGTGAGTAACTGGCTCTTCCAGCCCAACTCCGGGAAAATCAGCAAGGCAACGCCGACCAGTCCGGCGGCGAATCCCATCCACAAAAAGAAAAACGCCGGTGCCAATACCTCTAGAATGACCAGTAAAATCCCGATAATCCACCAGTGGTAGTGGTTGAGATGGGTTAATAGTTCAACCATTTCAACGCTCCTTGTTGGGAAAGGCCTCTTTGGTAAGCTCGGCCAAACCACCCAGGGAGCCAAGAATACTGGTGGCTTCGATGGGCATGAACAACACCTTTTGGTTGTCGGCGGCGGCGATATCTTTCAAGGCTTCAATGTATTTTTGGGCGACAAAATAGTTGATGGCACTGATGTTTCCAGCGGCAATGGCTTCAGAGACCATGCGGGTGGCATTGGCTTCCGCCTCTGCGGAGCGCTCTCTGGCTTCGGCCTCCCGGAAGGCGGCCTCTTTTTTTCCTTCCGCTTGAAGAATAGCCGCCTGTTTCTGGCCCTCGGCCTTGAGAATTTCGCCTTGGCGGAATCCTTCGGCTTCCAGGATGTTGGCCCGTTTTTCCCGTTCGGCTTTCATCTGTCTGGCCATGGAGTCAACCAGATCTTTTGGCGGGGAGATGTCCTTGATCTCAATCCGGGTGATTTTCAATCCCCAGGGATCGGTGGCGGCATCGACGACGGTGAGCAGTCGGGTATTGATATCGTCTCGTTTGGAGAGCAGTTCATCCAGGTCCATGGAACCCATGACGGTCCGGATGTTGGTCATGGTCAGGTTGAGGGTGGCGAAACTCAGATTGCTGACCTCATAGGCGGCTTTGGCGGCATCCAAAATTTGGAAGAAGACCACGCCGTCTACCTCGATGGTGGCGTTGTCCTTGGTGATGACCTCTTGGGAGGGGACGTCAAGAACCTGCTCCATCATGTTGAGTTTTCTGCCGACCCGATCCAGAATGGGGACGATGACATTGAATCCGGGGTAGAGGGTTCGGGTATATTTGCCCAACCGCTCCAATGTGAATTGCTGTCCCTGGGGGACGATCTTCACCCCCATGGAGACGATGATGATGCCAAAGAAAAATACCAGAATGACCAGGGTTCCGACTGCTTCCATGACATCTCTCCCAAAAAAAGTGGCGGGGTGATTATTTAGCGGGCTGATTCGAGTTGTTTGGTTTTTTTGCAGGAATCAGTCGGTATTACCTTACCTGCGTTTATTCCTTCCTTCAATACTCCGTTATTCCAGAATTGGCCGTTAAACGTGCGTCCATAGTGTAACATGTTGATTTTACATTGTTAATTATGAGAAACGAAGTCACCTTATCGCTGAAGTGGATTCTCTCCATGATGCCCGATAAATCAAGATGTTGTATCCGGTGTCAGAGGGTGACCGCGAAATCCGGGTTCCTCTCCGACCCTTATTGGCCGGATATCTTTGCCCAGGAGTCCCGCAGAGTGACGGCGCGATTGAATACCGGGTTTTCTGCTGTCGAATCGGGATCTTTGCTAAAGTAGCCGACACGTTCAAACTGAAAGGTGTCGCCGATTTTGGCCTGGCTCAGGCTGGATTCGACGGGGCACGATTTAATCACTCTCAGGGAGTCGGGATTGACATGATCCATGAAGGTCTCGCCCTCTTCGACCTCCTCGGGATTGGGTTTGTTGAACAGTCGATCATAGAGGCGGATTTCCGCGTGTTGACAGTGGGAGGCGGAGACCCAATGAATCACCCCTTTGATTTTTCGGTCTTCGGGGTTGGCGTTGAGGGTGGCAGGGTCGTAGTGACCGCGCAGTTCGGTAATTTCTCCGGTCGTCGAATCTTTGATCACCGAGTCACAGCGGATTACATAGGCGTTGCGAAGTCGAACTTCGCCGTCAGTAACCAGTCGTTTAAACTTTTTGTTGGGAGCCACTTCCAGAAAATCTTCTCGATCGATATAAATTTCACGGGTCATATAGAGGGTGCGTTGGCCAAACTCCGGGTCTTGCGGATGGTTGGCAGCGGAAAGTTCCTCCACCTGGTTTTCAGGATAGTTGTCGATGACCACTTTCAAGGGATCGAGAATGGCCATGGCCCGTGGGGCTTTTTTCTCAAGATCCTCTCGCAGACACCCCTCTAAAAAGCTGACTTCGACATTGTTGGGGGATTTGGTAATGCCAATCCGACTACAGAAATTACGAATCGAATCGGCGGTATAACCACGGCGACGCAGACCTGAAATGGTCGGCATGCGTGGATCATTCCAGGCGGTTACGGTATGGCTGTCAACCAGGGCGATCAGTTTTCGTTTGCTGACAACGGTATAATCCAGGGAGAGCCGGGAAAATTCGATCTGACGGGGGTGACAGGTCAGGTGAGGCTCTAGTCGATCCAAAAACCAATCGTAGAGTGGGCGGTGATCCTCAAATTCCAGGGTACACAGGGAGTGGGTGATTCCCTCCAGGGCATCTGAAATACAGTGGGTAAAATCATATATCGGATAGATGCACCATTTGTCGCCGGTCTGGTGGTGGGTTGCCCGTCGAATGCGGTAGATGGCCGGATCTCGCATATTGATGTTGGGTGACGCCATATCTATTTTGGCGCGCAGAATATAGTGACCATCGGCAAACTCCCCCGCCCGCATGCGTCGGAACAGATCGAGATTGATCTCTGGGGATTGGTTGCGAGATGGGCTGTCTCTGCCGGGTTGGGTCAGGGTTCCCCGATATTCCCGAACCTGCTCGGCTGTCAGTCCGCAGACGTAGGCGTCATCGTTGTTGATCAAAACTTCGGCCAGTTCGTACAGTTTGTCAAAATAGTCCGAGGCAAAAAAACGGTTATCGCCCCAATCAAATCCCAACCAGCGGACATCTTCCTGGATGGCGTCAATATACTCTTTCTCCTCTTTTTCCGGGTTGGTATCGTCATAGCGCAGATGACAAACCCCGTTGGGGTTCTCTTGGGCGATGCCAAAGTTGAGGCAGATGGATTTGGCATGACCGATATGGAGATAACCGTTGGGTTCCGGTGGAAAACGGGTGATGATCTTTCCTGCATGTTTGCCAGCGGCCAGATCCTGGGCAATGATGGTGCGAATAAAATCAACCGGTTTTGCTGGGGCATTTTCAGACATGTGAGGCGATTCCTGTTTCTGGTGCGTATGGAAAAAAAATTAAGGGTTTTCCTGCTTCGGTTCGACTCAGCAGGCTTTTTTCAGTATATTGTCGGCTACACAGCCGTTCTTTGTGCTTGTTTGGTGCTGCAACATCTGTTCGTCAGAAAAAACAGTGTAAAATCCGCTCACCGATGAGGTTTCGGCGGTCTTTATATGTTAAATAATGAAAAACAATGGGTTGCATCATGATTTCCTGGTTCTGGCTGTATTCTTTGGTCATTCTGCGTTTCCAATCGGTATCCTGAAGGTATTGGTTCTATAACGCGATCATGATCATCTATTATTGGGATTCTATGTCAAGAAATCCGAATAATCCATGAAATCAGGATATTCTGGCAGATTTTAAAATCTGCCGGCCTGATCGAAAAACAAGCAAGGAGTGTTCCATGGCCATCGCAAAAGATTTTTTTCCTGTTGCCCTCTTTTTTATTGTTTACAAAACAACGGACATCTATATGGCCACGGCCGTTTTGATTGCGACTGTGCTGGTACAGGTTCTCTATCATCGATTTCGCCATGGCCGGGTTCCTCCGGTACAACTCCTGACTTTGGGGTTGCTGATTCTCTTTGGTGGCGCGACCTTGGTTTTTAGAGATCCTCTCTTCATTCAGTGGAAGCCGACTATTTTGCAGTGGATTCTGGCGCTTGTTTTCGTGGGCAGCCACTTTATTGGCGATCAACTCATGATTCGGCGTCTAGCTGGTCGGCATCTACAGTTGCCGGATTTGATCTGGTTTCGTCTTAATATCGCCTGGGGGCTGTTTTTTTTGGTTTCTGGGGCGCTGAATATCTATGTGGCCAAACATTTTTCCGAGGATACCTGGGTCAATTTCAAGCTGTTCGGTTTAATGGGCTTGATGATCCTGTTTATTATCGCTCAAGGAGCGCTGCTTTCCGGCTACCTGACAGATGCGTCGTCGGACGAGGCGGCTGAATGAGCGTTTTTATTCGGTTGGTTGCAGCCTTTCTGGTCCTTTGTTCGTTTTCTCCCGGTTCGGTTCGGGGGCAGGGGTCTGATGCGTTGTTGCCTGCTCAGAACAGATTGATCCACAGCGAAACGGAGTTTGGTCCTGAACATCTGAATACCGCCGTGGCTCTTCAGGGGTTGGCTGAGTTATATGGGCGGGAAAAAAAATGGGAGAAGGCGGCACCGCTTTTGGAGCGTGCCCTGACCATCCGCACCAAGACTCACGGTTTAAATCATCCGTTGGTCTTCCGTTTACAGACGACTCTGGCCGGTTTCTATCTGAGAATGGGCAGAAGATCCCAGGGAGTTGAACTGTTGGAGCGGGTCTTGAAATTGGCTCGGGATCAGTTTGGCGACACCCACCTTGAGACCGCCCAGGCTCAGGTTGATTTGGCCCAGGCCTATGGGATGGATTCGAATCGGGTTTCTGAGGCGGTTCGTCTCGTTACAGAGGCTCTACCGGTATTGCATGCGGAGCTTTGGCGAGACCATCCTCGGGTTTCTGAGGCTCTGATCATTAAAGCCCAGTCCGAGCTTTTACTGGGTCATCTGTCGGCCGCCGAACAGAGTCTGTCCCAAGCGTTGGCCATTCGGGAAAGCAACTTTGGCAGTGACCATCCGAAGGTCGCCGAGGTTCTTCTGGAGTTGGGAAGGTTGCAAGGAGGAATGGGGAATTTAAAGCAGGCCGAGAGCCGCATCAGCCGATCCCTCTCTATTTTTCGTCGATTGGACGGTGAGCAAAGCCTTTCCTATGCCAACAGCTTGGAGCATCTCTCCGAACTCCTGGTTTTTCAAGCTCGATATGACGAGGCTCGGCCTCTGCTGGAACAGGTTGTCGCCATTCAGGAAAAGGTCAGAGGTCGGGATCATCCGAGATTGATCAAATGGATCAATGATCTGGCCTTGGTCCAGATGAAACAACAGCGCTTTGTCGAGGCCAAAAAGAATTTTGCCAGAAGCCAGGCGCTGGCCTTGCGCCATTTTGGCTCAGAGAATATCCAGATCGCCTTTATTCTTGGCAATATCAGTGAAATCAATCGGATTCAGGGTCGTGAGAGAGAGGCGGAAGAGCAGTTCGATCGTTCCGTACGGATGGCCGAGACGGTTTTTTCCGGCGATGATTTGGGCTTGTCCAACTGGCTGTCCAGTGTGGCGGTCACCTTGCACAAGAGCGGTAATCCGGATAAAGCCGGCCAACTTTTTAAACGATCCCTGCAATTGATTGAGAGATCGTTTGGCCCGGATCATCCTCAGGTCAGACAGGTTCGGCAATCCCTTCAAGCGTTGCAGGTTCCCCTGGACCCGGTTGGGCAATCGAAAAACCATTCGGATTTGCCGGTCGCCCCCTCAACACCGCCTGAAACTCTGGCAGGGGAAGAGGCGGTTACCGACTGGAACAGGCCGATCCAGGAGTCGGAACAGGCTATGGTCGAGTCGTTGATTCGTCCCCCAAACTTAAAGACCGTTGTGGTGGTTGAACCATCTCAAAAGCCGGTCGATATTGAAAAACCGTCCGGGAGCGCAGCAACCGGGAGATTGCAGGAGGAGACCGTCTCCGCACCGGTCTCCCGGGTTGAGTCACCGAATATCGATCCCAGCCTGGAGATAATGACCTTGTCAGTTTCGGACACTGAGCCTCCATTTGTCCAGCCGTGGATTGCGGCCGATTCCCTCGACGCGGTCGCCCGACCCGGTGTACGGGCGGAAAAGTCGATAGCCGCTGCCATTCTGGCCCCGTCAATGGAGTGGCCGATTGACGCGGAGAGCGTGCAGCAGGCGAAGGAGCGTATCGGGCTATCGGTTGCCGCCATGGCCAAGGACCGGATCTCCAATCCGCAGATCATCCCTGACGGGTCAATTTCTGCTGCTGATAAAAAAAGCCAGAGTGTCATTGAGGTCGGTTGTTTTCTGCCGGTCACCAAGCAGCCTCTCAAGCTGATGAAACAGCTCGAATTATTGGACCTGCCGGTCTATCAACGGGCCTCTATTATCAATCGGCAGATTCACTCCTGTCTGTTTATCGGCCCCTTTTTTGAGTCAGACAAACAACTGGCCGAGCGGATACAGCGGGTGTCAACGGAATTAGGCTTGACCTCTCTTTCCATCTCGACTGCTGAATGACCCGGATTCAGCCTGTCGGCAGGGGCATTTTTTTTGTCGTTATTCGGATGATCGTCGGTTGGCGATCATTGTCTCGGCCAAATCGAGGGCTTCGATGTAGGAGGAGGGGTCGGCGATGCCTTTTCCGGCGATATTGTACGCCGTACCATGGTCAACACTGGTTCGGACAATGGGCAGCCCCAAGGTGGTGTTGACGGCATGACCAAACCCCAGCATTTTCAGGGGAATCAGGGCTTGATCGTGGTACATGCAGATGATGGCGTCATAGGTTTTTCTGGCTGCTTCGTGAAAGAGGCTGTCAGCGGGCAGGGGACCGCGAATTTCCCCCGTCAGTTCCCGGTCCAAACGCTGACACAGCGGGGTGATGAATGCCACCTCCTCTTGACCGAAAGCACCCATCTCTCCGGCGTGGGGATTGAGTCCGGTGACGGTAATTCTTGGTTTTTCGAGATTAAAATCCCTCTGCATGGCTGAATGAGTGGTCCGAATGACCTGTTCCAGGAGCGGTTGGGAGAGCACCTTTGCAACCTCGGACAAGGCGATGTGAATGGTCGCAGGAACGACCCGCAGACCATCGGTGACCAGCATCATCACCGGCGTGTCAACGCCGGTGAAAGCCGCGAGCATTTCCGTGTGACCGGGAAACGGATACCCGGCTTCATGGATGACCGATTTATTGATGGGTGGGGTGACGATCCCGTCAACCACGCCGTCCATGGCCAGTTGACAGGCCAGCTTTATGCTGTCAACCGTGGTCTGGGCCAGATGTGGTTGGGCCTGTCCAAATCGGATGGGGCCGAAATCCGCTGTCCGCCTGGACCCCTGGTTTGGAGATAAAATCAAAAATTGGTCGGCAGGCTGGGATCGGGCATGCTCGACGGACGAGACCTCTTTCAGAGGACGGTCGAGGCCTAATGCTTCAGCGGTTTGTTGATACAACGCCCGTTGGCCGACATGAACCCGCCGAGGGCTTGGGGAGAACCCCTTGATGGCGATCTCCAGTCCGACGCCAGAGGGGTCTCCCTGGGTTATGGCGATCATCGATATTCGACAAAGGCACGGGCTCTTACATCTCGAAGCCACTGTTTATATCGGAGCTGAATTTTGGTTTCCAATACCAGATCGTGCAATTCAGCCCGTTTGGCCTCCAGAGAGTTGGCGGCTTTTGTCTCTCGTTCTTCGACCAGGATCAGGTGCCAGCCAAATTGAGATTGAACAGGTTTGCTGATCTCGCCAACGTTCAGATCGAATGCCGCCTTTTCAAATTCCGGAACCATTTTCCCACGGCCAAACCAACCCAGATTTCCGCCATCGGCCGCAGTCCCGTCTTTGGAATATGTTTTGGCCAGTTCAGCGAAAGTGGCCTCTCCAGCCAGAAGTTTCTCGCGGATGGCCATGATCCCGTTAAAGGCCAGTCGATTCTCGGCCTCTGTTGAGACCGGAAGCAGGATGTGACGGGCTTTTACCCGGAATACGGTTTGCTGATCGGATTGGGGCCGGGTAATGCGTCGTTCGATAACGGTGAAAATATGAAATCCTTGTGGCGTGCGTATCGGTAATGTCACGCCACCGGTTTCCAGTCTGAAAACCGCAGTTTCGATGGCAGGAATCAGTTGGCCACGTTTAAACCACCCCATGTCCCCGCCGTTTAATCCGGTGGGGTCATTGGAGAACTGGCTGGCCAGTGAGGTGAGGCTTTCCCCTTGTTTCAGCCGTTTTGAGAGCTCCAAGGCTTTTTCGGCAATGGCCTTGACCTGATAGTCGGGGGTGTCGGGGTCAAGCTCCAACAAGATCTGACCCAGGCGTAACTCCTCAATACCGGCTTCGTTGGAGACAGTCTGTTGATAGAGGTTTTCGACCTCCTCGTCAGAGACGGACACCAATGGCTTGATGATCAGTTTGACCAGGCGGCTCTGGAGAAGTTTTCTCCCCAGCTCTTCCCGATACTGGTCTGGGTTGATTCCTTGATTGCGCAGCACGTTGATCAGCGATCCCGGTTCGAGCTTGTTGTTGCGTTCGACATTGGCAACCACAACATCAATCTCCTCTTCGGTGACGGTAATGGAATATTGTTCGGCCATCTGTTGTTGCAAGGCGATCAAAATTAATCCGTCACGTGCTTTTTCGGCAATTTTGGCATAGTCAACCTGCTCGCCGGCCGCTCTGATGCGGGCAAGAATCGGGGCGGTGGCCTCATCGATCTCGGATTGGGTTATGATCTGGCTTTTGACATTTTTCTGGGTGACGTTTTGTGCTTCCACGATCGCCACAATCCGATCCAAAGGTTCCGTATAGCCGACCTCAATTTGGATGAGGGGGAGAAAACATATCAGAGCCAGAGCTAGACACAACAGGCGAAGGTGATTCTGTTTGATCATGACAATCAATCCTCTAAACTATTAAGGGTGTGCCGTCGAGCGTGTTCGCACCCTGTTCCTCTTTGACTAAGAGTTTGTGATAAATAAATTCCGGCGGTGGTGGTGGTCCCGTTTGATTGAAAGTCTATTTTTTCTCTCCTGACAGTCCCGTCAGGCTGAAGATCAGGCCATAGTAGGTTCCGCCATGATCGGTATTGTTGGCCGAGAGTTGTCGGCCAAACTTAACACCCAGGGACCAGCAATCCGACGCATATTCCAGTTGGGTTTCCCAGCTTTTCATGTTTTGAGTCTCCAGGGAATAATTGGCCTGTTGGGTGTAGGCCCATCGATCGGTTAGATGAAGCAGGGAGCGAAGGGTCAAATCTTCCATCCGTTCGCTGCCATCTTCGGCCAGGATCAGGGTGCTGGGCTGGTTGAAGTGATAACCGACAGAGAGGCTGTCTTGATTGGAACGGGAATATTGAAAATCAATGTCGGTTCGGGCAATCTCACCTTCATGGGGGTTGATGCGGCTGTCAGCGCGGGCAGACCAACCTCCGACAAAATCCAGATCCAGACTGGTGACGACATCGGAAAAGGCGTGATTGTCCTGATATTCCTGATCCCCTGAGGGCGCCCAGCGTTGTCCGATTTTAAAGGTGGCGGTCTCCATGAGACTGTTTTTTCCCGAGACCAGACTCAACAGGCGAGTCGTCAGGCCGTAGCTGACCCATTGACCGGTGCTGATCCGGTCCGAGCCGGAAAACTGTCCGGTGGTAAAGAGGTTGGAGGTGTTGAAATTCCTCAGTGTTGCGTCATAGTTGGGAAGATGACTCTGATCGGTTGCGGCGTTCATTACATATTCGATGCTGGGTTCGACGGTGTGTTGCCGATTGCCGGCCAGGGTTTTGGCCAGTTTGGTATCCAATCGAAAACTGACCAACGAGGCTTCCCGATGCTCGGTGGCGTCATAATTGATTCCGGATTGGTTGGGGTCGCCCTGTATCAGATAGGCGGTCTCCCGGAGGCCGGCCTGAGCACTGAACAGACCTACATGCAACGGTTTGTTGAAGCGGATGGTTGGTTTTAGATCGATTCGCTGAGCAGCGTCACCGGACATCTGGTAAAAACTATCGAAATTGGCCTCGGTTTGAAGCCGCCAACGTCTTCCATCGGCCTCTTGGGAGAGTGCGCGGTTGTTGGAAAAATTGAGGTAAGGCAACCGTTGGATGGTCAAATCGTCATTGGATTGTTCCAGATCTTGATACCAGAGCATGCCGGTCTGGAGGTCGGAATAGCCATTGACTGAGATCCACTCTTTACCCAGGGTCAGGTGCGATTCCAATCGCCGGGCGTTGCCATCTACCAGATCCTGTTCAAAATCGTTGATGAAATCTCGGGTCCGGCTGTATTTTCCAGAGGCGGAGAAGTCCCACCCCCAGATTCGATGATCGTGGTCAAAGGTGGTCAGGCCTCTGTAGCTGTCTCTTTGGGTATCGTAGATCTGGTTGGTGCTGAACTGACCTTCATAACCCAAACCAAGATAGCGATATTCGCCCTTGCCCATGACACCCCGTCGGCTGATACCGCGCAGGGCAACAGTCATATCCCGGTCTGGAGCGATGTTCCAGTAGTAGGGTGTCTCCACCTCCAGGCCGTTCCCGCTGGAGCTGCGAATTTTCGGAAAGAGGAGACCGCTTTTTCTCTCCGCTCTGAGCGGATGTCGCCACCAGGGAAAATAGGCAACCGGGGTGTCGCCGAAGAAGAGTTTCATATGTTTGGCTTCGACACTGTTGGCATCCTGATCGACGATGATCTCCTCAGCCGCCAGTCGCCAGTCCGGTTTTTCGCAGTCACAGTTGGTGTACCAGCCCTTGCTGAGCGTCAAGCTCCGATCACTGGTTAAAACCACTTTTTCCGCACCACCCCGACCTCCTGGCCCCTCCAGGTCAATATTGACCTTTTCCATCTTGCCTTGATGGTTTTCCAGGTTGAGATGGATTTTATCGGCCAGAATCAGACTGCCCTGGCGGGAGAGACGAATGGAACCACTGGCCGTAATCGAATTTTCAGCACCCTTGTATCGGGCTTCATCGGCCTGCAACTTAAAAAGGCCGCTCTGTTGAATGACCACATTGCCACGAGCCACCATGTCGTGGGTATCTTTGTCCATTTCCAGGGTGTCGGCATCCACGTCGATGGGCGTTTCTTCGGCTAAAGCCGGATGCACCATGGTGGAGAGGGCGATGGATATACATAAGGCGGAGAGTAGACCTCGCCTCTTCTTGCCATCACCCGAGGCAGCAGAGTGGGGGAAAAAAGGGGGTGTCGGGATCATGGTGTATTCCTCTTTCCTGGGTTCTTTTGGGTCTTTAAGCCGTTGGCCGATCCGGCTGACATTTTCCTGGATTCAACGTAATTCGGCCATAATAACAGGGAACGTACCGCTCCCACCAGATATAGCGAACCGGTTACCAATATTCCTTGATGGGAAGAGGGGCAGTTTCGGGCCTGTTGCAAGGCCGAATTGACCGAAGAACAAGGGGTGGTCGGGATTTGATGCGCCTGCCAGTATCCGGCCAGTGTTTCCGCGTCAACCCCACGATATTCGCCGACGCTGACCGTCCACACCTGTCGGATCAGCGGTGATAAAACCGCGACGATGCCCGGAATATCCTTGTCTTGCAAGGCAGAAAAAATCAGGCTGCGGGGTCTGTTTTCTTCTGTCATGTTTGCCAGAGCCAGGGCCAATGCGGTTGCGGCAAGAAGATTGTGCGCCCCATCCAGCAGGATCGGTGGCGAGATTTGGTGTATCCACTCCAAACGACCGGGCCAGGTTGCTTTTTGAATGCCGGATTGAATGGCAATGTCCCCGATAGGCCAGCTCCGACGGGATAACAGGCGAAGAGCTGCGACGGCCAAGGCGGCGTTTTCCCGTTGATGATTACCCAACAGAGCGGGTGGCGGAAGCTCCAGTTGTCCGTTTTTGTCGATGAACAACCAGGGATCGTTGTCGGATTCAGGGGGAAGAAAATGGAAAGACTCTCCGGCCAGGTGCAGATCAACGCCCCGTTGCCGGGCCTGTTGGCGGATAACCTCTTCGGCTTGCCGGTTGTTTGGAGCGGCGACGGCTTGGACCCCTGCTTTCAGGATGCCGGCCTTTTCATGGCTCACTTGCGCGATGGTGTGACCCAGATAATCCCCGTGATCCAATCCGATGGCCGTTATCAAGCAGAGTAGGGGGGTGACGACATTGGTGGCGTCCAACCGTCCGCCCAGGCCGGTCTCCAGCAGAACCATTTGGGGTTTCTCAAAGGGTTTGTCCAGACGCTGCTCTGAAAAAAAACAGAAGGCGGCCACGGTGGTTATTTCAAAAAAGGTGGCCGGAATTTGCTCTGATCGGCACGCCCCGAGCACCCGTTCAAGGATCGGGATGAGCTGCCTATCGGTCACCGGGATCTGATCGATCTGAATTCGCTCGTTAAAATCGACCAGATGAGGAGAGATGTAGCGGCCAACCCGAAAGCCGGCACCGAGTAAAACCTCCTCCAAAAAGGCGATGACGGAACCTTTGCCGTTGGTGCCGGCGACATGGATGACCGGTAACCCGGAGTGGGGGTTGCCCAGCGCGGCGAGCAATTGTTCAATTCGAGATAAACCCAGAACAATGCCGCCGGTTTGGTGCGCCTGAGCCTGATCCAGAAGAGCCGAGAGCGGTGATGCGCTCATCAGAGGGTGAGGGAGAGTTGCAATTCCTGGTCAGACTTTGAGGTTTTAGAGGAGCGGATGAGTCGGCTCAGCAGATCGGCCAAGGTGTCTCTCAGGTTGTGGCGGTGGCAGATCTGGTCGATGAAACCGTGGTCCAACAGATATTCACTGCGCTGAAAACCGGCCGGAAGAACCTCCCGAACGGTCTGTTCAATGACCCGAGGACCGGCAAAACAGATGAGGGCGTTGGGTTCAGCCAGGATGATGTCGCCCAGCATGGCAAAGGAAGCGGTGACCCCTCCAGTGGTCGGATCGGTCAAGATGGAGATGAATGGCAGTCCGGCGGCATCCAGCTTGGTCAAGGCGGCAGAGGTTTTGGCCATCTGCATCAGGGAGAGAATTCCCTCCTGCATTCGCGCCCCACCGGACGTTGAAAAAACAACGTAACCGCAGTTGTTTTCAACAGCGGCCAGAGCTCCCTGGGCAACCTTGGCCCCGGCGACTGAACCCATGGAGCCACCCAGAAAATCAAAATCAAAGGCGGTGACAATAGCCGGAACCTCTTTGATGGTCCCTTTGAAAACTCGAACCGCATCGTTGGCCCCGGTCTTTTTCTTCGCCTCTTTGATGCGGTCCTTATATTTTTTCATGTCTTTGAACTTGAGAGGATCGCTGGGGTGAAGACCAGCAAAAAGCTCCTGTCGGTTGTTTGGGTCCAAGGTGATCTCAATTCGGTCCATACCGGAAATACGCAGATGATTTTCACAATGTGGACAGACATGAAGATTGCGCTTGAGTTCATTTTGGAACAGGGCTTTTCCACAGGGGTCGCACTTGACCCAAAGCCCCTCCGGTGGTTGAATACGGCGGACATTTTCTTTGATTTTTGGCTTGATGATCTGTGTGATCCAGTTCATGAGGGTGCTCTATTTCCAGTGAATGATTTGAATTTTTGCTCGAACCTATTGTGCCTGATTGACGGCCTGAATGAAACGGATGATCTTCTTGTGGTCTTTGACTCCCGGCTCCGACTCCACGCCGCTGGAGACATCGACGGCATGGGGTTTGACCTGCCGAATCGCCTCGGTCACATTGTCCGGGTTCAGTCCTCCGGCTAAAATAAGGGGAGCCGGGGAGGCGAAAGAGGCGAGAAGAGACCAATCAAAAGATTGACCGCTTCCACCATATAACCCTTTGGCTTTGGCGTCCAGGAGAAGACCGGATACGGGATAATTCTCAAGGTTGAGCAGATCCGCCCGGGAATCGACCCGAATGCCTTTGATGACCCGTCGGGGTTGATCGAGGCAGAACGCCGGAGGTTCGTCTCCGTGCAGTTGGATCAGGTCCAAACGGCAACGACGACAGGTTCTCTCGATTTCCAGACGGCTTGCATTGACAAACAGTCCGGTCACCGTCACGAAAGGGGGAATTTCGGTGCTGAGGGTTTCAGCCTGCTCCAGAGTGACATTTCTTGGCGAAGGGGGGTAAAACACCAGCCCGATTGCGTGAACGCCGGCGGCAATGGCCGCTTTCAGATCTGCCTTGTTGGTCAGGCCGCAAACTTTAATGCGCACGGAGGAAGCCGGATCTGTTGTCAGGTTCATGGTTTTTCGGGTGTCAAGCCTGATACGTCCCCTTTTCCGGTCGGGCGCAAACGGTCCATCATCTCGGTTTGCAGGTTGCTTTGCCTGGAGTCATACATCCGTTGTCGGGCCATGCTCCGTAAGCTTTCCTGTTTATCTGCCCAGCTCTGATCCAATTTTTTGACCTGCACCTCCACTTTTTTATCCAGATACAAAAAAGTCACGACAAATCCGGCGCACAAAACCAGGAGAAAAACAATGAGTATGGTGGTGCTGCTCTTTTTCTCCTCCGGGGAGGGCGCT
>JADFYU010000041.1 GCA_015232865.1 Magnetococcales bacterium | reverse complement strand
AGTTAACGAAACCTTGCCCGGTATTGGATTCCCTATAATTGCATATTTGTTGACTTACTCCTGCCACTCGGTACTAGTTTTAACTCCAAAACCATGTGTCTTTTTTCCAAAACCATGTGTCGCTTTACAACCATGTGTCGCTTTACAAAAACCATGTGTCGCTTTACAGTCGCTTTACACAAAACCATGTGTCGCTTTACATTTACAATAGAAAACTACATAGAGAAATGACACATCAATAAAAAAGCACCTACAGATAACCTGTAAGTGCTTGATTTTATGGAGCCACCTTTCGGAATTGAACCGAAGACCTGCTCATTACGAGTGAGCTGCTCTACCCCTGAGCTAAGGTGGCATTTTATCTGTTGCAGTTAGGCTTGTTGAGTTGTTGCCGGTCTTGATCCGATAACGGTGGGATTATGCCGAAGGGGCTGTTAGGGGTCAAGGTGGGTTGATATGTTTTTGTCGCTTGATATTCTCTCGTTTGAATTTTTGGTTTTTTGGGTTGTGCCCTGAGTCTCTGAGAGCCTTCTACGGTTGAGGTTAAATCTCTTGGATGACCAGGCCGTCTCGGAGTTTGGGTTCAAACCAGGTGGATTTTGGGGGCATCACCTGACCGGAATCGGCTACCGCCATCAGTTCGGAGAGGGCGGTTGGATACATGGAAAAAGCAACGGCCATCTCACCGCTGTCAACGCGATCAACCAAACCCTGCAAGCCCCGAATGCCTCCGACAAAATCGATTCTGGAATCCCGGCGGGGATCGGTAATGCCGAGAATAGGCTCCAGTAGATATTGGTTGAGCAGGCTGACATCCAGGCTGGTGACGGGGTTGGTCTCGTCCACATATTGTGCCGGTAGTTCCAGTTGATACCACTGGCCGGAAAGATAAAGACCGAATTGGTTGCGTCTGCCTGGCTTGAACGGAGTCGGGCTGGGTGTGACGATAAAGGTCTGGCCGACCTGATGTAAAAACGCATCCGCACTCAAACCGTTCAGATCCTGAACCACCCGGTTATAGTCAAAAATCCGCATCTGATTGTCTGGAAAGATGACGCTAAGAAAACGGTCGGCACTGATCTCTTCATCGGGACTGTTTCCTGGAGTCCGGCGCATGGTCGCCACGCGGGAGGCGGCGGCAGAACGATGGTGACCGTCAGCCACATAAAGACAGGGCAGGGCTTCAAAAGCTTCGACCAACGCCTGAATCATCGTCTCATCCGAAACCAGCCAGAGGGTATGGCGAATGCCGTCGTCGGCTTCAAAATCATAAATCGGAGCGTTCTGTTCCAGACAGCGGTTGGCCAGTTCATCCACTTGCTTTGAATGACGATAGGTTAAAAATACCGGGCCACTGTGGGCGGAAAGCGCTTCGGAAATCCGGGTGCGATCATCCTCTTTGGCGGGACGGGTAAATTCATGTTTTTTGATGCGATCCAAATTATAGGCGGTTACGGAGGCGGCAGCGACCAGCCCAATCTGTTCTCGTCCGTCCATGATCAAGCGATAAAAATAGAGGCAGGGCTTTTGATCTTGTTGAAGCCAACCGTTCTCCTTCATCTCATTAAACCGCTTTCTGGCCGTCTGATAGACCAGGGTGTCGTAGGGAGACACGTCGTCGGGCAGATCAATCTCCGCCTTTGAAACATGCAAAAACGACAGGTGATTGTTCTTCACCAGTTGAGCGGCTTCCTGGCGATTGATGACGTCATAGGGGGGAGCGGAGATCTGCTCGGCCAGTTCGGGAAGGGGTCTCCAACCTGGGAACGGTTTGATTAAATTCATTGTAAAAGTCCTTCCTGTTTTGCCAGAGTCTTTTGGAGTGTCCGCTCCATGTCGATCAATGCCTTTTTAAGTTTGCTGATGCAAGACTCGGCACGATCCAACTCGTTGGAGCGGCCCAGTTTTTCCAACTCGTAGGAGAGGGAATAAACCATGTTCTCACCAAAAGCACCTGCGGCTCCCTTCAGGCTGTGGGCTGCCTCCAATAGCTCATTGGCATCTTGGCTCTCCAGAGCTTTCTGGATGCGTTCGAGTTGGTTCGGCACATCGGAGAAGAAGAGATTGGTGATTTCTCGGATTAATCCCCAATCATTGTCCACCGTTTTCAGGAGTTTATCCATATCAATACCGAGCTGAATGGGCTTTTCGGCAGAGGAGGAATCAGTACCGGAGGTGGAGCGGCTTTGTTTCTGTTTATCTATTGTTTGGCTCATCACTGTCTCATTGGTATTGAGTTGGAGAACACGGCCAATTTCTTGATTTAATACGGTGGCACGAATGGGTTTGGCATGAAAACCATTGATACCGGATTTCAAGATTCGATTCTTGTCGGCTTTCCCGGAAAGTGAGGTTATGGCGATAATCGGAGTTATTTTTCGGCCCAACTCCATCTCTTTGGCCCGAATGCTTTCTGCCGCCGAGATACCGTCCAAAACCGGCATGCGTATATCGAGCAATATCAAGTCGAATCGACCGCCCTGCCATTTCTCCAGAACCTCTTGTCCGTTGGATACCATCTCGACTTGGTGATTGTTTTGGATCAGAAGGCGGCTCATCAGTTTTTGCGTAAAGGGGTTGTCCTCAGCCAGTAGAATATTCAGGGAGGGTAGGGCAGGCTGTTCAACGCGACTAGACGGTTGACTGTTCTCATGTCCCTCGATCTCTTGCTCAAAAAAATCAGCTTTGGGCCTGTTGTTCCACTGGGCAGCCAGGTTTTGTGCCGCATTTTGAATGGCAGAAATGCGATCTTGCTGTTGATTGGTCATGGGGGTATTGAGCAGAAATTCGGCGTGTTCAAGAATCTCTCCGATATAACCTCTCTGTGTGTTCGACCGGCTTGGATTTAAAACATCATCCATCATGTGCAGCGTTCCTTATTAAAACCCGGAAATATAAAATTCAACTTTTTCAAAAGCTTTGTCCAATCTGTCCATCAGTTCCTGAGCAGTTTCCCACTCTTGTGTCTCAACCGCTTTTTCCGCTTTTCTGGTAAGTTGCGCCATGTTGATCGCGCCGAGATTAGTACAGGCTTCTCGGAGTTCGATGGCCGTTTCGGTCAATTCAACGGTTTCCCGGTTTTGAATGGTCTCCCATAACCGGCCCAACAGCTCTTCAGCCGTGGGGATGAAATGGCGTAATAGCTCTCGGATCATGCCGTCATCATTGCCAAACAACTGTCTGAGTTGACTGATATCGATGGGAGGGGCTTCACAAAAATCTTTGGGAATCCAGTATTTTAGTTTCTCGAACAGGGTTTCCGGGGCAACCGGTTTGCTGAGATAATCGTCCATCCCGGCCTCTAAACACCGTTCCCGATCGCCTTTCATGGCATTGGCGGTCATGGCGATGATTGGCGTATGCCGAGATTGGACCTGATCCACTTTGCGGATGGCACGGGTTGCGTCAAAACCATCCATGACCGGCATTTGACAATCCATCAGGACGAGTGCATAGGGAAAGTCGGAAACCGCTTCGACGGCCTCCTTTCCATTGCAAACGGTGTGGGCTGCGTATCCCAATTTTTTGAGTTGAAGCAGTGTTACTTTTTGGTTGATCAGATTGTCTTCTACCACCAAAAGCAGCTTGCCGACCTCGGGCGTGTCCGGGGCATCGGGGCTGGTTGAGGGCGGTTGGGGGGAGGGGGCCGCTCCCTCTTTGCTGGTTGTGGTATCAGCCCCGGGCCGGCTGACCTCGGAGTTAAGCACCCGGACCATGGTTTCGACCCATTCGGATTGATTGACCGGCTTGGAGAGGGTAGACATGAAGCCGGATTCCAGAAGCAGTTCGGTCTGCTCCTTGTCGTCGCGTTCCATGTAGGCGATCAAGCCGGTTTTCCCCAGCAGTTTCTCTTCTTCCAGGAAAGCGGGAATGGAGATGATATCGATATTTTCGTCAGAAAGTTCGGTGGTGATGACGACCAGATCAAATGGTTCCTTTTTGATTTTGGCCACTCGAATGGCGGCGGCGGCCTCCTCCCAGCTACGACTCTGAAAGGCTTGCAGTCCCCAGGCCTGAAAATAACGTCCCAGAAATTCCAGATCGGTTTGGTTTTCGAGCAAGGTCAAAATCCGAATATTTTTCAGCGGAGTCAAGTTCAGTTGGTTATCACCGCTCTCCTGAGAAACCGAGGAGCGTTTGAAGGGGATTTGAAACCAGAAAGTTGATCCTTCACCCTCTTCACCGTCGACTCCGATGGCGCCACCCATCAGTTGGGTCAGACGCTTGCTGATGGCCAGACCCAACCCGGTGCCACCATACTGAGTGCTGGTTCGGTGTTCGGCCTGGGTAAAGGGATCGAACAGACGTTCCCGACCTTTCTTTGAGAGACCGATTCCGGTATCTGTGACGGCAAAGCGGACCGTCACCTTTTTTTTGGTTTCTGATTTTAACGTGGCTCGAACGGCCACCTCTCCCTCTTCGGTGAACTTCAGCGCGTTACTGATCAAATTGAGCAACATCTGTCGTAACCGGCCCGGATCGCCCCGTAAAGTAGGCGGGATTTTTGGCGAGATGAAAGTCACCAGAGAGAGCTCTTTTTCGCTGGCAAACCCGGCCATCAGTTTGGCGGATCCTTCAACCACTGTGATCGGGGAAAAATTGACCTCCTCAATATCAATTTTCCCCGCCTCAATCTTTGAAAAATCGAGAATATCGTTGATGAGGGCGAGCAAGGAGAATGAAGATTCTTTAACGATCTGGGAAAAACCATACTGTTCGTTGGTCAGGTTGGTATCCATCAAAAGATCGTTCATGCCGACGATGGCGTTCATGGGCGTGCGGATTTCATGGCTCATATTGGCTAGAAACTCTGATTTTCGTCGAGAGGACTCTTCTGCCAGATTACGGGCGGTTTCCAACTCAAGGCGTTGTCTTTGCCAAGGCGAGTTGTCTCTGAATACAGCCACAGAACCGATGATCTCTTTCCCATCTTTCAAGGGGGAGGTGACATGGGAGACCGGAAGCAGGGTGCCATCTTTACGGATGAAATGGTCTTCATTCTTACGAAACGGGCGACCCAGGAGACTTTGATGAATGGTACAGTCGGAGGTTCTGAACGGGCTTCCATCCGGGTGAGTGTGATGAACGGCGTCATGGAAATTGGTGTGAATCAACTCACTCTCTTTCCAGCCCAAAAGCCGTTCGCCTTCTTTATTCAGGCTGATCAGTTGGCCTTGAAGGTCCAGAACGTAGAGTCCTTCTCCCAGGGTATCGCTGACCTGAAACAAATAGCGGCGGTTCTTTTCGAGTCTGGAGATGGCTTGAATCTGTTCAGAAATATCAGTGGCAGTCAGGATGTACTGAAACGGTTCGCCAGCTTCGGTGAGAAACGGTGAAATAGTGCTTTCAGTCCAGAAAAAATCACCATTTTTTTTCTGACTCTGAAGTTCCCCCTGCCAGGCCTTGCCAGAGCGTACCAGACGCCACATGTCTTCAAAAAAAGATTCTGAGTGGTTGTTTTTACTGAGAAAGTCAAGTGGTCTTCCGATCAATTCGTCGTGGGAATAGTGAGCCGTCTCCACCACCCGATCGTTGACGTAGGTGATTATTCCATCCGGGTTGGTCACAATGACCAGAAGATGCTTGTCGATGGCTCTTTTTTGAAACTCCAACCGAGCCATGGATTCCTGGAACTGCCGGGTTCGTTCGACAAGAAGCGTATCCAGTTGTTCCCGTTCGGTAATATCCCGCATGATTCCCTCGACCCCCAAGGGAGTGCCCTTTTGGTCGAGGACGATCTGAGCGGTGAGGGAGACCGCCAGTTGGTGATCTTTTTTACATTGGAGAACCATGTCAAAGTCGTTGACGCGGCTGGTGCTGCCCAGAATGGCCAGCAACTCGGCCAGATAGTCTGGAGAGACGCAGATATCGTTGAGAGAGCGTCCCAGCAACTCTTCCGGTTTGTAAAGCAGTAATTTTTCGCAGGAGGGGCTTAAAAAGAGCAGTTGGCCCTGCATGTCAATTCGGTAATAGACATCTTCTATAAAATTGCAGATGGATTCGTATTGACGGATATCGTTATGTACGGCCTGGGATTGTTCTTGTTCCAGGGTGACATCACGGACCATGATCATATCGCCGACAACCCCTTCAATCCAGCCGTGAGGGTGTCCGGCAAACTCCAACTCAAAGACCAGCTTGGTGGTGTGATTGGGGATTTGCATGGAGGTTGTTATCACACCGTGGCGTTTCCCCCGATCGCATAGCGCGCATTGTGTCGGCGGTGGCGGCGTGATGTGGCTGAGAATTTCCGACCACCACTTTTCCGGGGCGGGCCAATGAGCCGTTATCGACGTCAAAGCCCCGCCGAGATGAGTCAGGGTGCCATCTTCCTGCCACAGAGCATAACCGGTTCTGGGAACGGGCTGCGATAGTCTGGATTTTGCCTCCCTGCTCATTTCTCTCGGTCTCATTTACCTGTCATGGTCGGTGATAAGTTAAAAAAATCTTTAATTTTTCTTAACTGAATTTCTCAACGATGCAGAATAGCTGAATTCAGTCCAAATGGCGAGTCAGGAAATTTTCTGGTTAAAACCGGGGCCGGGCATTTCTTGAATCATGGAATACGCGGCCCTAGCCCAATCCCAGGGTTTTGAGCTTTCTGTGCAGAGCGGAACGTTCCATGCCGATGGCTTCTGAGGTTCGGGAAATGTTGCCGTTATAACGCTCCAGGAAGTGTTTTAAATAGATTCGTTCAAAACCGATCCGGGCCTCGCGCAGATTTTCAATGTCCAGCAGGGAACCCCAAGGTGTGGAGGCCGGCACCGACTGTTTTTTGTGGATGAACTCCGGCAGATCTTCCGGTTGGATGATTAAACTGGGAGCCATGATCAGTAGACGCTCAACCAGGTTTTTCAACTCTCGAACATTGCCGGGCCAGTGGTAGGCTTTCAAGCTGGCAAAAGTGGCCGGGGTAAATGTGCGTTCTTTGCTCTGGGTGTCTTTCTGGAGAAGTTTGGCAAAAAAGTCGATCAAGAGGGGAATGTCATCCAGTCGATTTCGCAGGGGAGGGAGTTGGATGGGGATAACGTTCAATCGATAGAACAGGTCTTGCCGAAACCGCCCCTCGCGAATCTCTTCTTCCAGGTTTTTATTGGTCGAGGCAATGACCCGGACATCGGCTTGAATGGATTGGTTGCCGCCGACCCGTTGAAATCGACGCTCCTGGAGGGTTCGTAAAATTTTGGCCTGGGTGCGAAGAGACATGTCACCGACGGCATCCAAAAACAGGGTGCCGCCACTGGCCTGTTCAAAACGACCGGCTTGGATGACCGGTGTTCCGCTCAGGCTGCCCTCTTCCAAGCCAAACAACTCCACCTCGATGCGTTCGCCGGGAATGGCTGCCGAACTGACGGCGATGAACGGCCCGTTGCGACGATTGGAAAGATTATGAATGTGGCGGGCGGCAACCTCTTTTCCCGAGCCGTTTTCTCCGCTTATCATCACCCAGCCATCGGTCGGGGCCAGCCGATTGATCTCATTTTTGAGTAACTGCATGGCTGTTGAGTTCCCGATCATGGGCGGGAGTTCATCATCCATCTGCGCCTTTAAGGATTGGTTCTCCTTGATCAGTCCAAAGGCGTTAATGGCCCGATCCAGAAGCAGCAGTACCCGGTCGAGAGAGAGTGGTTTCTCCAGGAAGTCGTAAGCTCCCTCCTTGGTGGCGGCAACAGCGGTATCGATGGTGCCGTGGCCGGACATGATGATGACCGGCAAGTCTGGATCTATGGGGTTGTCCTGATCGTTGGACTTTATACGGCGGAGGGTCTCGATCCCATCGATTCCCTCCATCCAGATATCCAGGAGTACCGAGGAGATGCCGCCCCTTTTGAGAATTTCCAGAGCTATTTCGCCTGATTCCGCTTCCAGTACCCGATAGGATTCATCTTCAAGGATACCACGTAAACTGGTGCGGATTGGCTCTTCGTCATCAACAATGAGGATGGTTTTGTTCATTATGGTCCTTAAATTTCAGTGAGATGCGCAAAGGTGGCTTGGTGTCGTGAAAACAGGCGTACGGTGCCATTTTATCCGGTCGTCTCTTCAGACCCATCGTGGCAATTTTCTCCCAATGGTAGCTGAATGTCTACCAGGATGCCTCCCCATTCTGATTCACGCAAGCGAATTGTACCACCATGATCTTCAATGATCTTTTTGACAATAGCCAGTCCCAAGCCGGTGCCTTTTTTCTTGGTTGTGAAGTAAGGCTCAAAAACCCGTGTGCGATCACTGGCCGGGATGCCGGGTCCGCTGTCGGCAACCTGGAGAAGGACCCAGCCGGTTCCTTCCGGCAAACTGGTGGTCAGGGTCAGATGGTTCTGCTCTTTATTTTGGTCCCGCATCGCCGCCAAGGCGTTGGTGATCAGATTAGTCAATACCTGTTTCATTTGTCCAGGATCATGGGCGAAGGGCTTCAGTCCGGGCGCAAAAGCGGTTTTGAGTTGAATTCCCTTCAATTCTTGGGAATGGAGCAAGAGCACCTCGCGAATGGTTCCATGGAAATCATTTTCATGGAGCTGGGGCCGAGGAAGGCGGGAGAAGGTGGAAAACTCGTTGACCAACACCTTCAGGGCCTCGACCTGATTGATGATCGCCGATGTCCCTTCATCCAATATCCGCCAGTCAGGAGGAGTGTCTCCATGGTCTTTCAAGTATTTGCGACGCATTCGTTGGGACCAGAGATGGATGGGCGTCAACGGGTTTTTGATTTCGTGGGCAATGCGTCGGGCCACCTCGCTCCATGCGGAGGTTCTCTGGGCGACCAATACCTCGCTGATATCGTCGAAGGTGGCGATGAAACCCCGATTGGAACCCTGGCTATCTTCCCGAGGCGTCACCCGCATCATGAGCGTCAGGGGCTTCTCAGAGCCTTGGGTCTGGATCTGGGTTCCCAAGGTCATCTGTTCGATGGAGTGGACACCGGGTAGGGGCGGGGGAAGTGTCCGGTCTGGATTGCTCAGGGTGGACCAGAGGTTGGATAATGGCGATAAAACCTCTTCCGGGACGGTCTGTTCCAGTTTATGGCCGATGGATTTGATGGGATCTATGCCGATCATCGCTCCGGCCGCCGGGTTCATCAAGGTGATTTCATGGAATTGATTGACGCAGATCACCCCCGAAGAGATATTGCGCACGATGGCGGCCATAAAACGGCGGCGTTCTTCCAGCAGGGCGTTAGTGCTTTGCAGCTCCTCCCGGTTTTCGTTTAACTTCTTGGTCATGGCATTAAAGGCCGCCATCAAGGTGGCCAACTCATCATCTCCGGTGACTGACAGGGAGACGGAGAGATCGCCGCTGGCCACTTTGCGGGTGCCGATGACCAGCTCGGTAATGGGGTCGGTGATGCTGTCGGCAATTCGGAATCCAGACCAGATGGCTGCCAAGGTCAGCAACAGGGTGATCATGGCCAGAGTGACGGTGTGGTTGGATTTGAGCAGGCCATGGGCGGCCCGTAGTTTATGATAGTGAACATAGGCCGATTCGATGGTCTCCATCTGGGCCAGAATCTGCCGGTCGATCCAGTGACCGGTAGAGAGGTATAAATCCTCACTCAATCGGACAAAGGCCCGGACCCGATCGCCTTTCTCATTGGTGACCAGTAGGGCTTTGTTGGTTCCCTCTTTCAGTCCGCTGAGGTCTGGAATGGGGTCAAAGGGTAACTCCCCGGCCTGAGCCAGGCGGGTGCCGTCACTGCGTAACAGGGTGACGACATCCAACCCTCGAGAGCGACGCTCCACCTCCAAAACCGAGTTGGCCGAGTCCGCCCCTTCCAGGGCCAGGGCTGGGGTGACATTGCGGTTGCGAACGATGGATTCGGCATCGTGGCGGACTGTACGCTGGTTTTCGTGGTAGTAGGCTCTTGAAACGGCTAACGAATTTTCCAGGGCTGTGGATATTTGGTCGGAAAACCAGGTATCGACTCCGCGATTGAGAAAATTTACCGATAGAATGGCCAGAATCAAGGTGGGTAACAGAGAGAGGGCGATGAACATGCTCACCATTCGGGTGCGAAACTTTGACCCGGTCCGCCGGTTGTGGCGGTCCAGCCACAACCGAAACAGGTTGCGAAAGACCACAATCCCCAAAATAAGGGCAAAAAAGATGTTCAGGTACAGTAAAATGAGAAAAACCATGCCATAATCGCCACCATTGACAACGGCAGAGCCCTGCAAACTTTGGCCGGTAAAAAAGGTGGTCATAGCAATGGCCAGAAGCAGTAGACCAGATCCCCATCTTCTCCAGGTTTTAGCCGAGATTTTCTTCATGGTTGGTTGAAATCCACTTGAAAGTGATAGTCCTCTGATCGATCGAGGGTCAGCCACTGTTTGAGAGTGCGAAACAAAGGAGACATTCCCTGATAATCCACGTCAAAATCCACTTTCAGGCCATAACGGAATTCGGGCTGTAAATGGACCTCTCTTCCCAGGAGAACAAAACGGGGGTTGCCAAAAAATCGGATCGCCTCTTCTTCGTCCGGGGTATAGCGAATTTGGCCGGATGAAACGTCATGCATCTCATATTTTTGCGTAACCAGGCGCAGATGGATCTGCTTTTTGACGATCACTTTGGCCAGGGGAAGGTTGGGCAAAACCCTTTGATGTCGATAAAAGCTAAATCGGAAGAGAGTCTGAATGGGTTCTCCATGCCTGAGAGCGGCAATGATTTTTTTGCTGAATTCTGCGTTTAATTTGGCGCGGGCATAGAGGTCTCCCCCTTGAATAAAAGCGGTGGCCTCGGTAATGGGGTTCTCATCCAGCAATTGATTTTTATCGCCGCAGCCGCCAAGCAGAAGGCTCGACAGGATAAAAAATGTGAGGGCGGCGAAAGAAAATCGGCAAGGGCGGTGAATCGCAATCCCTGTCGGTGTTTCCTTCGTCTGGCTGGCTGGTCGTCCGGCCAGTGAGCGGCAGAAGGTGGGGATGATTTCCATAAAACAACCGGTACGGATTGTTATCATGCTCTCTCTTTGGCAATGGTTGGCGACACAGGGTTGTCTGCCCAGAATAGCGAACATGTATGAGACGTTGTCCACCCAGAATCAAGCCGTTGATCGGCTATGCCAGACTGCCGTCATTCAGGGTTTCGGTTTTCCTGTTTTATCGATCCTCAGCTGTTGAGTGCCAAAGCCGGTTCAAAGAAGGTTTCGTGTCTGCTTTCCCCGTGTGTTTTCTCGACAAATTCCCAGGCATCTTTTTGAGTTAACAAGGTTTTTAGCAGCGCGTTGTTCAGACCGTGACCAGACCGTATTCCCTTGAAATGACCTTGAACCGGGTGTCCGAGCAGATAGAGGTCGCCAATGGCGTCAATAATCTTGTGGCGGACGAACTCCTGTTCGTAACGCAGTCCTCCCTCATTGAGAATTCGGAAATCACCGATAACGATGGCGTTGTCCAGGGAGCCGCCTTTAGCCAGGCCGTTGGAGCGGAGTGTCTCCATGTCTTTTAAAAATCCAAAAGTGCGTGCCCGACTGACATCTTTGATGAATGTGGTTTCGGAAACGTCCATATCCACCCCCTGTTGAGCGATGAGTGGATGGTCGAAATCGATCAGAAAACTGACCCGAAAATGATCCAACGGCTCAAAAGATGCTTCTTTGTCGCCCTCTTTGACGGTAACCTTTTTCTTGACGCGAATCCATTTTTTGGGCAGCTTTTGATCTACAACTCCCGCACATTGGATGAGAAAGACGAAGGGAGCGGCACTGCCGTCCATAATCGGAACCTCCGGCCCATCCAGATCCACATAGGCATTGTCCACCCCCAAACCGGCAAAAGCTGCCATTAAATGTTCGATGGTTGAGACACGAACATTATTGGCGTTGGAGATGGTTGAGCAGAGCCGGGTGTCGGATATGTTCTCAACGGTGGCAGGAATCAAGGCGCCGTCAAGATCGGTCCGGTGAAATACGATGCCTGTATTTTCCGAGGCTGGTCTTAAAGACATGTAAACCTTGTTGCCACTATGAAGGCCTATTCCGGTGCAGCGAATGGTATTTTTTAGAGTGCGTTGAAAAAACATTCGGTCGTTTCCGTCTTTTTATAGTTTTCCAGTAAATGGGAGTCGCAACAGGATAGATAGAGAACGGTTTCGATAAATCAGTCTATTGCTGAGTGTCCGTAACCGTTGTTTCTCTTGCCAACAAAATTCAACTATCCAATCACATGCCAAACTTTCTAACTTACAGTAAGCAGTAAATATGCCAAGTCAAACTACCCCAACAATACACCATAAACTGTACATTATACCGAAAACCTTTATTTATAAAAAGGAAAAAAGCCTATTTTATTGTATGAATACACTTTTCTTCTTTAAATCTGGTCAAATCCATAGAGTCGATCGAAGATTGGCGCTGTAGTCGATGTGTCGGTGATTCCTGATGAAGTTGTTGATATTTTCGTTATTTATGTCCAGTTTGGCGGTCATTCCGGTTAAGTCTGGAAACGGCAATTAAACCTAAATTCGGCAGTTGATCGTATGCACATGTCCCAACCTCTCGATTCACCTGGCGAATCTAGGATAAAGCCTTATCACCAATCAGGTGACTGCGTTTTTTTTCCGATTCACCAGACAAACCAATGTCTTGCACCAACCGCACACGATCAACTGCCGAATTTAGGTTGAATGGCACAATAGATTGGTTTGTCGGGGAAGGCAGAAAAAAAACAAAGTCACCTTTTTGTGACTTTGTTTTTTTTCTTGTTTGTCTGGTAAATTAAAGAGGGTGTTTCGGTAAAATACCGTTCACGGCCAAATCCGGATTATCGAACCAGTAGTGGAAAACGGAGTTGTATTCATGACACTACTATCGGATTTTCAACATCAATCCATCTGCCGTCTAAGAAAAGTGGGGACATCAAAGGCATCGCCTTGATTGACTTCTTCAAGGTTATGGTCGTTCATCCGGCCGATATTGATGGGACGACGGTTTCCGACCTGAATTTTCTTTTGCGCAACGGATTCGTTGGAGCGATCCTGCGCCTGAGGGATTGCCTGCTTGGTCAGACGGGAATTGGACCGAATCCGGGAAGAGCCGGCATCTTTGGGAAAGGCAACTTTATCTGCGGCTCCGATTCCGGTTGCAACCACCGTTACCCGTACCGCGTCTTCCATGCTCTCATCAAGGACGGCACCAAAGACAATGTTGGCATCGTCATGAGCCATGTCTCGAATAACTGTTGCCGCTTCGTCCACCTCTTGTAGAGCCAGGTTGTAGCCGCCGGTAATGTTGATCAAGACCCCTTTGGCGCCATGGATGGAGACATCGTCAAGCAGTGGACTGGATATAGCGTGGGTTGCGGCGTCCAGGGCGCGCGTATCGCCAGTGGCTTCAGCCGCCCCCATCATGGCCTGTCCCATCTCGTCCATAATGGTACGAACATCGGCAAAGTCCACATTGATCAGGCCGGGAATGGTGATCAGATCGGTAATGCCCCGAACCGCCTGTTGCAGAACATCGTCGGCTTTACGGAAGGCGTCCAAAATCGTAGTGTTCTTGCCGACGATGGACATCAGTTTTTGGTTGGGAATGGTGATGACGGTATCCACCTGCTCCCGCAGTAGCGCCAACCCTTCGTCGGCAAAACGCAGCCGGCGTTTTCCTTCGAAGCTGAACGGTTTTGTGACAACAGCAACGGTCAGAATGCCCATTTCTTTGGCGATCGATGCAATAATAGGCGCCGCTCCGGTTCCGGTTCCGCCACCCATGCCGGCGGTGATGAAGACCATGTCAGCGCCAGCAATGACCTCTTGAATCCGATCCCGGCTCTCCTCGGCCGATCGCATGCCGACATCCGGTTTGGCCCCAGCCCCCAATCCACGGGTGACGCTTTCGCCAATTTGAATGCGGGTTGATGCTAAATTTCGAGCAAGAGCTTGAGCGTCCGTATTGGCAACAATAAACTCAACACCTTCCAGTTGTGACTGGATCATGTTGTTGATGGCGTTTCCACCACCACCACCGACGCCGATGACTTTAATCCGCGCTTCCAACGGTTCGTTGTTCTCAAACTCGATTGTCATCTATATATCCCCTCAATCTTGGTATTCCCAGGACAAAAAATCATTAAAAAATATTGCCAAGCCACTCTTTGACCCGTTGAATGACACTTTTGACGGTGCCGGTTTCTTCCGGGATGAATCGCTTGGACATGTCTCGCTCATTGCGACTTGCAAACAGGACCAGACCCACCGATGTCGCATAGATCGGGCTGGACACCACATCATTCAATCCCCCGACCCCTTGGGGAATTCCGCGACGCACCGGTTTGTTGAAAATCTCTTCGGCCAACTCGACCATGCCGGTCGTAATAGCCGACCCGCCGGTCAGGACGATACCGGCTGTAATATGCTCTTCATAGCCGGAACGGGCAATCTCACGGTTGACCAGGGTGAACAACTCTTCAACCCGTGGCTCAATGATCTCCGCCAAAATATGCCGGGCCAGGGAGCGCGGCTCCCGATCTCCGATACTGGGAACCTCTATGAGCTCTTCCGGCGGAACCATGGAGGAGAGGGCGCAGCCGTATTTGCGCTTGATCATGTCGGCTTCTTTGGTTGGTGTGCGCAAGCCTACGGCGATATCGTTGGTCAGATGGTCTCCGCCAATGGCCAGAACCGCCGTATGCTTGACATGACCTTCGGCGTAGATGGCAATATCGGTGGTGCCTCCGCCGATATCCAGGATGCAGACCCCCAATTCCCGTTCGTCCGAGGTCAGTACGGCTTCGGCAGATGCCAGCTGTTCCAGAATGATGTCTCCCACGTCCAAGCCACAGCGGTTGACGCATTTGATGATGTTCTGAGCCGAAGAGACCGCGCCGGTCACCACATGAACATGGGCTTCCAGTCGAACCCCGGACATCCCCAGCGGCTCTTTGATGCCATCCTGTCCATCCAGGTTATACTCCTGGGGAATGACGTGAAGAATCTCCCGGTCCATGGGGATGTTCTGCGCCCTGGCCGCATCCAAAACCCGCTGAATGTCAAAGGCGGTCACTTCGCCGTCTTTGGTTGCGACTACACCGTTGGAGTTGCCGCTTTTGACATGTCCGCCAGCAATGCCGGCGTAGACCATGTTGATTTCGACGCCAGCCATCAGTTCGGCCTCTTCAACGGCCATGCGCATGCTTTCAACCGTCGAGTCAATGTCGATGACGACTCCTTTGCGCAACCCCCGTGAGGGATGGGAGCCCAGCCCAACAATGTCCAAACGACCGTCCGGCTGTAGATCCGCAACGATACAGACGATTTTGGTCGTTCCAATGTCGAGTCCGACGATCAGATTCTGGTCCTGTTTGGCCATTGATTCGTCCAGCATTTACGAAAAAAATAACAGATCCCGCTGTGTATTCCTGTCACACTCAAGATCCGACCACAGGTTGACGCATTAACGTCTCCCCACCCATTTAAATCCCTACACACCATAACAAGATCCCGACCGATGGCCTAGAGTCCCGCTACCCGCACCGCCGCCCGTCCTGGAATACGCAGCTCCACCTGCTTGATCGGGCGATTGAGAATGTTGTAGCGGTTCTGCAATCGCATCAGAAGATCAAGCTCCCGGTCGGCGTTTTCAGACAAGAGCAGTTTTACCCCCTTGTCGGTATACAGTATCCACCGGTTTCCTGCATAACCGATGGCTTGCGAAATTTGTTCCTTCAGCCAAGGGTGACGCCCCAGCAGGTTGATCAGCCAGACAATTCGGGCCGGGCGCTCTTTTTTTTGATCCGGTGTCGTCACCACCGGAAAAATCAGGGGATCTTTCGGCTCCAACCATTTGATGACCGAGCCGTACTCATCCAAAATATTGAGGCGATCCTCCTGTTTACCCATACAGACCGCAATTTTTTCCACCAGTTGTATCGCCATTTGGTTTGGAAATACCCTTTTTACCTGCACTGAACGTATCCAGGGAAGGGTTGATAAACTTTTTTTTACACTGTCCAAATCTATGGCAAACAAATTGGTTCCCTTGTCGACATTGATGATCTCCAAGGCCTGTTCCACATCGGTGTGGACCACCCCTTCCAGGTGAATCTCCTGGAGAGGAAATCGACCTGGTTTCCGAGCTTCGTTCCAGCCAAGATAGAGGCCGCCAGCGATGAAAACAAGAGCAACAATCATGAAGATCTTGCGATACATTATTCCATTCTGGCTCCGGCCAAAATCTGTTCTGCCAACGCTTCAAATGTCAACCCGGCGGCAGCGGCGGCCTTGGGTGCCAGACTGGTTTCCGTCAGACCAGGGATGGTATTGATCTCCAGAATCCAGGGCTTTTCATCGGCATCGACGATCATGTCAACTCGGTACAACCCCCGACACCCCAACTGCTGCCCGGCCATGAAACCCATCCGAATCGCCTCGTTCATGCACGTTTCTGCCAATTTCTCGGGGGGGATCAGGTAGCGGGTGTTACCTGAGGTGTATTTATTATCGTAACTATAAAAACCTTTTTTTGGACAAATTTCAATGAGGGGAAATGTTTTTTTATCTAAAATCGACAAAGTGATCTCTGTTCCACGGATTTCCCGCTCGATCAAAATGCGGGTTTCTGCTCCGTCCGGTGCGGCATCTTTGGCTGACTGAATGATAAATTCATCAATGTTATCATTAACATCAACGCGAGACACTCCCACGCTGGAGCCGGTATCCAACGGCTTGATGAAGTAGGGAGGAGTCAGGTCGTCGGGATGCTGTTGGCGATGAATTATTTGGCCATTTTTTACGGTGACTTCGCTCCAAGAGGGGGTAGGAAGCCCCAGGTCGCGTAAAATCCGTTTGGTCAAAACCTTGTCCATACAGACCGCCGAGGTGGTAACGCCGGAACCGGTGAAAGGGATGCCCAAGGTTCGCAGCAACCCTTGGATGGTTCCGTCTTCACCTCCGGGTCCGTGCAGGGCCAAAACGGCCACATCGATCCGGTTGTTCAAGAGCGTTTCGGCTGTCGCGCGACCATCGGCGGTGTCGATGGTGGTCACGGTATAGCCCAGCCCTCGATAGGCCGAAACCAGTGCCGCTCCGCTTTTAAGGCTGACCGCCCGTTCGGTAGAGTTGCCGCCCAGAAGAACGCCAATATGTGGTTTTGTCTCAGACAATGAAAACGCTCCTTTGTCCCGGTTGTTCCGCCGTTGCAAAAACCGATTTGCGGAGGAAAATACCTACTCGTTATAAAATCCCTGTGGTCCCAATATTCCTACCTCCAACTGGAGGGAAATACCCGAAGTTTTCATGACACGTTCTTTTACAGTCTCAATCAATATGCGCATATCCCGGCTTTTGGCCTGGCCTCGATTGACTAAAAAGTTGCTGTGCTTTTCCGACACCTGGGCCTCGCCAATTCGGGCGCCGCGCAGTCCGGCTTCATCAATCAGTCGCCAAGCCGCCACTTGAGGCGGGTTTTTAAAGGTGCTGCCCGCCGAGGGGTGATCCAAGGGCTGCGTCTGCCGGCGATGCTGATTGTTTTGACGCATTTTTTTTCGAATATTCTCCGGGTCATCGGTTTTGAGCCGGAGAGTTCCAGAGATAAAAATCCAGCCGGACGGCAGGGCCGAACGCCGATACTCCAAACCCAGTTTTTCGACCGGCCAGCAGTGCTGTCTGCCGGATTTGTCCATCAACCGTGCCTCAACCAGCAGGTGGGCAATCTCCCCGCCGTGGGCGCCGGCATTCATTCGCATGGCTCCGCCGATGGTGCCGGGTATGCCACCTAGAAACTCCGCACCGCCCCAGCCGTTTCGTCGGGCATAATGGGCAACGCAACTGGTGCTGGTTCCAGCCTCGACGGTCAGCAACAGAGAGCCGTTGTCGCGGATGGCCGAGATTTGGTTCAGGTGTCGGCTCAGGTTGATCACCACCCCGTCAAATCCGGCATCATCGACCAAAATATTGCTACCCCCCCCCAACAAGAAAAGGGGGACGGTTTCGGGTATCTGTGTCCAGATCCGGGCCAGCTCCGCCTGATCGACCGGTTCCGCCAGCCAGCGACCATTTCCACCCATGCGCCAGGTCGTGCGCCCCCTTAGAGAGACCCCTTCCGTTAAAAGGGGTTTGATGGAGGCCGGCAAGCGGATCTCACCCATCTCCATACAGCGTACTTGCAAAATCTCTGGCCCGATGGGTGATGCTGCCGGCTCCCATAAACAGGACCACATCCCCTTTTTGCAGCAAGGCCTCCAAGGCTTCGCGCCAATTCTCCCCTCCCGGTAGAGGCAGGGTCGGGCAGTGGCTGCAATTTTGGATGCCGTCGGTCAATTTTTTTTGAACGCCTTCCGGGAACAGCTCCGTAGAAGGCGGATGCTCACCGGCACTATAAACGTGGTCTACCAAAACCAGATCCGCCTGTTTGAAGCAGGCGAGAAAGTCATCGAACAGAGCCAGAACCCGGCTGTATCGATGGGGTTGAAATATGGCGATGATGCGATGGGGGGCCGTAAACGCCTCTCGTGCGGCATTGAGGGTTGCTTTGATCTCGGTCGGATGGTGAGCATAATCGTCAATCACCACCCGCTCAGCGCTCTCCTGGAGGATATCAAAACGTCGGCGTACCCCCCGATGTTTTTCCAGGGCGGAAACGATCACCATCCAGGGGATGTCCAACTCCAGAGCGACGGCGATGGCGGCCAGGGCATTGCTGACATTGTGACGGCCGGGGGAGGTCAAGCCGATCTGGCCAAGAATCTCGTTGCTGTCATCCAGGGGATTGCGCTTTTCGACCGTAAAAAAGGTGCGGCCATCGGCCCGGTGAATCCGGGTGGCTTGGAGGTCGGCGTCGGATTCCAGGCCGTAGGAGGTGATGCGTTTGTCCGGCAATTGGTTGATCAGGTTGGCCACCTCGGGGTGATCCTTGCAAAGCACCGCCAGGCCATAAAAGGGAATCTTTTCGATAAAATTATAAAAAGCCTGTTTGACGGCTTCGAATGTGCCGTAATGCTCCATATGTTCCGGGTCCATGTTGGTGACCACGGCGATGGTCGGAAAGAGTTTCAGGAAGGAGCCGTCACTCTCATCGGCTTCCGTGACCAGAAAATCCCCCTGTCCCAAGCGGGCATTGCTATTGAATGCTTTGACAATTCCACCGTTGACGACGGTGGGGTCCATGTTGGCCTCACCCAGAATACTGGCGATCAAGGAGGTCGTTGATGTCTTGCCATGGGTTCCGGCAATGGCAATGCCGTATTTGATCCGCATCAACTCTGCCAACATTTCCGCACGGCGGGCGACCGGGATGCGATTGTGTTTGGCAGCAATGATTTCGGGATTGTCCATGCTGATCGCAGAAGAGTGAATGACGACGTCCACACCTTGGATGTGGTCCGGGTCGTGCCCCTGAAAAATGGTGGCACCCAGCTCTCTCAGCCGAATGATCGTGGCATTTTCCACCGGGTCAGATCCGCTGATCTGGTAGCCAAGGTTCAAGAGAACCTCGGCGATCCCGCTCATGCCGATCCCGCCAATGCCGACGAAATGTAATTTTTTGATTTTCTCGTACATCCAAACCCACCCCAATGGAGCATAAAGAGCGGTTATTCTGACTTGTTTTAATCTTTAAGTCTATAGTTAACTCTATTTACCTTAAACTATTTTTTAAATGAGTCGCTTCTGTCCTGAGACCGGAAGTGGCAGTGGTCGCTTGTCTGAACGATGGACTCGCAACGATAAAAAAGCCGGGTGGCGATAAAAAAATCTTTCTATTCCATTGGTTATAGAAAACATGGTCTATTGTTTGGTTAACGAAAGCAACCCGTTAACAATGTCGGATGCCGCCTGAGGATGAGCCCGATTCCGGGCTTGTTGGGCGGTAAGGCGGAGTTCTTCCGGGTTTGACAGCCGTTTGAAAAGAAAATCGGACAGCCATTCTGAACTCATTTTTTCCTGGCGCTGCATCCAGCCCGCTCCGGTTTCAGCGAAGGCCCGGGCGTTGGCGGTCTGATGATCGTCTGCGGCGAAGGGGTAGGGGATGAGCAGGGCCGGCTTGCCCAGAGCCGCCAGTTCCGAGACGGTGGTTGCTCCGGCACGACAGATGACCAGATCGGCCAACTGATAGGCCTGGACCATATCTTCAAAAAAAGGGGCGATCTCGGCGGTTATCCCCTGTTGGTTGTAAAAATCGGTGACCGCTTGAAGTTGAGCCTCCTGGACCTGCTGTTGAACCTGAAAGTCAAAACCGGCTGCGCGCAATCGGACCAGAGCCGAGGGTACGATCTCGCTGAAAATCCGCGCACCCAGGCTGCCACCGAAAATAAGGATTCGGAACGGTTCCTCCGGTTTGGGCAGGGGCTTTATGGCCATTTGATGAAACCGATGATTAACCGGATTTCCGGTCAATCGGGTTCGGCTGACGGGAAGATATGCGCCGGCTTCGGCAAAACTGATGAAAATTCGTTTGGCGATTCGGCTCAGGAGCCGGTTGGTCAATCCCGGCAGTGCGTTTTGCTCGTGAAGTGCGGTGGGGATTCCCAGCAGTCGGGCGGCGGCAACCGCCGGAGCCGAGGCATATCCACCGACACCCAGAACGATATCCGGCTTAAAAGAGCGGACAATTTTTACGGCGCGTAGCAGTGCCATCGGCAGACCCAGCAGAGTCCGCAGTTTTCCGATCAGACCGCCACCCTTGTACTGGCCGACCGGAATCAAGGCCAGTTTTTTACCCCGTTGCGGAATAATCCGACTCTCCAGACCTCGGGGCGTGCCGACAAAAAGCACCTCACCGGCCATCGATTCCCAGGCCTCGGCAATGGCCATGGCCGGAAACAGATGACCGCCGGTACCGCCTCCGGCAATCAGAAGCCGTTTGCCCGGATGGCCGTTCATGACTGGATCGGGCGTCGAAGGGATTTTCCCTGACGCATCTCTGGCGGTATGGTTCGGGAGAAAGCCAGGAGCAGGCCGATGGCACCCAGAGTGATGATCAGGGAGGTTCCGCCATAGCTGACCAAAGGCAAGGTCAACCCTTTCGGGGGAAGAAGCCCCATGACGACGCCCATGTTGGCCACCGCCTGAAAGCCCAATAATATGG
>JADFYU010000040.1 GCA_015232865.1 Magnetococcales bacterium | reverse complement strand
TCATGTCCGATGTCTTGGAAAAAATGCTTGAGGGAATCCCGGATGCGGTTTTCAAGGGTGATCTGGAAAAAATGAAAGAACTGGCCAAGATGGACGACCGAGTGGATGAGATTCACCAAGCCGTCACCAGCTATCTCTCCAAAATTGGCAGTGCCAATCTGCCTGCCGCTGTTGCAGACGAAGTGATGGCCACCATCACCGCAACCAGTGAAATGGAGAACATTGGCGACATCATCGAAAACAACATGTCTCACTTGGCAGAGGTATGCGCAAAAAACAAAATTTTGCTCACCGATGACGCGCTGAAAACGTTGACGGCCTATCATGCCAAGATTTCTGCCGCTTTCAAAGCCTCCTCCACCGCCTTCATTACCGATGATGAAGAGACGGCGCTGGCTGTCATGGCCATGAAGGATGAGATCAGCGACATGGACGACGCCTGCAAGACCAAACAGATGGATGCTCTGCAAGGAGACGGTGCCGCACCGATGGTTGACCTGACCGCCTACACATTGCAAACAGACGTCCGTGAAAACCTGAAGCGGATCTACTATCACACCAAACGCGTGGCCAAAGTGGTCGCTCGGAGCAAAGAGGCGATGATGGCCGCAGCCAAAGCCGGCGCGTAGGTTTGGACTATTTGGCACTCTTCAAGAGTGCCAAATAAAGCTTTTTATTTTAAGGGTGGCTTTGTTTTTTGACAAATCCACCCTTTTTTTATGGTCTGCATTTCCCCGCTGATTTGGTTATGGTAAGTTGGAAAACATCGATTGCCAAAATGTGTCGGAGAGAAGCCGGATGAGTAAAAAATTTTATCCCGATAACAAATGGATAGTCTGGACACTCCTCCTCTTGATGGTTAGCGGATGTGCTTCACGTCCTCATGATATCAATGACGCCTGCGCTATTTTTGATGAAAAAAGCAGTTGGTATGACGAGATGCGCCGGGTTGAAAAAAAGTGGAAACTGCCCATCCATGTCCAGCTCGCCATCATCCATCAGGAGTCCAAATTCAAACATGATGCCAAAGCCCCCAGAACCCGGCTTTTCTGGTTTATTCCCGGCCCCCGCTCTTCGACGGCTTTTGGTTATGCCCAGGTTCTGGATGGAACCTGGGAGTGGTACAAAAACAAAACAGGGAACCATGGTGCCGACCGGGATGACTTTGGCGATGCGGTGGATTTTATCGGCTGGTATACCGATATCAGCCATAAAACCCTGGGGATCTCCCGCTGGGATGCCGAAGGGCAATATCTGGCCTACCACGAAGGACATGGCGGCTATAAACGCAAAAGTTATTTGAAAAAAAAATGGCTCCTCCAGGTGGCCAAAAAAGTCAAGAACAACGCCTCCCGCTACCATACTCAACTGACCCGCTGTCGCAATCGATTTGAAAACAGTTGGAGCCTCTGGCCTTTTTAATCTGCTTTACAGGATTATTATCCCAGATTCGGCAGTTGGTTATGTTTTCACACAATTCAAGTGTTTTTTCAACATTATACACATTATTGTTGCGTTCATTATGCCTGTTTTTCATGACAACTTAAACAAATGAGTGTTGGTTAATTTTTATCTATTCTATCGGTCCGATATTTGTTACGATCAGTGACAAACTAAAAATATTATGTCACATAGATCAGAAGGCAGATTGAAAGAATACGATGCGTAAAACGAAAAGTCAGTTAGATCTCAATCTATTGGTAGCATTTGATACGCTGATGACCGAACGAAGCGTGACCCGCTCCGGGCAGGTTCTAGGAATAACCCAGGCGGCCATGAGCAACACATTGCGGCGATTGCGAGATACCTTTGATAACCCTCTTTTCATCAAAAAAGGGGCGCAAATGGAACCGACGCCTCGTGCCATGGAGCTGTCCATTCCCATCACCAAAGCGCTCTATCATGTTGGTGAACTTCTGAACAACAGAGATTTTATCCCGGAAAACTCAACCCATCTGTTTCGAATCGCCATAGTCGAATGTCTGACCTCCACCGTTTTGCATCCGCTCTTGTCGATTCTCTCCGCACAAGCGCCAAACATATCAATCACGGTTCTTAATTGCAGTGAGAACAGGCAGACCAGTTTGCTTGATCGAGGTGAAGCAGACCTGGTAATCAGTTGGTTCAACTGGATGCCACCGAAGAAAATACAGCGTCATCATCTTTTCAAAATGGATTTTGTCTGCCTGAGCCGTCGGGGCAATCCGTTGACCAACTCTTCCTCGACTTTAACCTTGGAAAAGTTCATCAATGCCCGCCACGTTCAATACTATCCTCAGGGGATGGATCGAAATCCAGTGGATGAAAGTCTTGAAAAAATAGGAAAATCCCGTAAGATTGTCACCACCCTTTCCGCTTCGAACGCCATTCCCCAGTTGATCAGTCGGAGCGATCTTTTGACGGTCCTACCCAGAAAGGAGGCGCTGCTTTTTCAATCCCACTTTCCGCTGAATATCCACCCCCTTCCCTTTGAAACAGAACCGTTGGAAATCGCCATGAGTTGGCACAAACGTACAGATACCAGCCTGCCGGACATCTGGCTTAGAGAACAGATCAAACAGCTGGCAACCAAGGTGTTGTAAAAAAAGGGGGCGTGGACAGAAAAAAAAAAGAGAAATTTGGGTTGACGAAAACCAAGCACAGAGGGGGGGGGGAGGCTCAATTCTCATCAACCCAAGACGTCCAAGCTTGCGCTCTTTCGTCATACTGTTTGCACAGTGTTGTTAACCTTTGGTTAACAACTTGGACATCAAAATAGAACATTATTTTTTAAAATGCAAACAAATTCGACTGTTACCTTCTTTTTTTTGACTGGCCCGTTCAGAAAAATTTTAAATACTATTTCATAAACGTAACTTTCAGGTAAACTACCGTTTATATTTGGGTTTGGCCGTTGGTTGAAATGGTCAACGGTCAAACTCAAGGATTATTTTTTTAAGCAGGATGTATCATTCTCTGTTTGGTCGGAAAATATATTTAATTGTCGTACGGTTTTGCTAAATTCTCTTGGCAATGGCAAACTGTCCGAACAGGCGGATGATTTTGATGGCCGTTACATCCAACAGAGCACCACCTGACACCATTCCCCCCAGATCCCGTCACCTCGCTTGGTGGTGGAGATGGGGATGGGATCCGGTCCAATCAACCATGAAGAGTGATCCGAATAATGAATGATTCACTTGATCCGAAGAAGAAAAAAAGCCGAAAAGATAAACAGCCTTTTTATTCTGAGGAGCAGAACATGCCCAACACTTTGGACAATGCCAGGGAGATGCAAGAAAAAATAGAGATGCTGGAAGAGAAGGTGGCTATTTTGGAAACCCGATTCCGACTCTTGGAGGAGATGGTGCCCAAAGAGCTGCGCAGCCTCTCCAATCGCATCGCCACTTTGGGAAGGTGGGTCGGGTATGACAAGGGTGAAAAACCGGAAGGTTGATTTTTTTCTGCAGCCCAAGCCTCCGTGTCCGTTATTCCAACCGTTCAAGTCCGCTGGATCGTGGAGGCTCGATCAAATGGGGTTGGGAATATTATAAAAACGATGGGTCAAACCAAACGTTTCCTGGAGCACCTGCCCCACGGCCTGCACCCCCAATGTTTCGGTTCGATGATGTCCGGCGGCGATAAAATTTATTTTTTCCTCTTTGGCATAATGATAGACGAACTCCGAGGCCTCACCAGTCAAAAACAGATCGGCCCCGCATTCCCGAGCCTCTCGAATCAATTCCGGGGCACCGCCGCTGCACACGGCCACCCTTTGGATTTTTTTTGGCCCGAAAGGAAGGATGAGCGGCTTTCCGCCAAAGCATTTTGTCACCCGCTTGAAAAAATCATTTATCAAGATCGGCTGTTCGGCTCGACCGACAAACGAAAGAGGGTGCCCCCGATAAAGACCGAAGGGTTGATCTTGGATCAACTGTAACTTTTCCAGGATCTGGGCGTTGTTGCCCAATTTTGGATGGGCATCCAGAGGCAGATGGTAGGCCATCAGATTGAGATCGTATGTCAGAAGCAATTGCAGCCGTTTTTTATAACTGCCCCGAACCACCCGAGGATCTTTATCCCAAAGAATCCCATGATGAACCAAGATCAGATCCGCCTGCCAGCTAACGGCCGCCTTGATCAACTCTTGAGAGCCGGAAACGCCGGTCATGACCCGTTTGATCTGTTTTCGACCTAAAACCTGCATTCCATTGGGACAATAATCCGAAAACCGCGCAGCATTGAGCAGCTCATCGAGATACAGCTCCAAAATCTGAATGGATGTAGACACCTTGTTCTCCTGAGATCATCCTATTTTCGGTCGGTTCCCGCCGACCATTCCGAGTCCAGGGAGTCTGACAAGATACCGGACTGACAAAGCCAGACAGCCGCTCTTGCAGACGAAAAGCCTCTGCTTTGTTATAGCAGACAAATCTTTTTTTACAAAGCAGTAACCACGACCTGGAGACTGAACGAGGCGATTGATGACACATCATTTGAATCTTTTCGACAATGAATATATAATGGGTGGATTGAGTTATTTTACAGTTTATATGATTAATCAATATGTTACACCGATTTCCTGCGAACAACAGCCAGATCCGGGTTAAAGATTTGATTCATGAAGGCACTTTTTCCAGTTGTAATCGATCGACTATTACGCCGCTCTTTGACCAAACAACATTCCAATGATTAAAAAACCGAATCCGGCTTTTATCTCAACAGAGGGACAACCATGAACAAGTTGGTGTTGGAAGAAGTGAAGTTGGTGCTGGAAGAGGTTAAAGAGACGACCGAGGAAAACGGAGTTTTGTTTCCCCGTGATCTTTCCCCTCAACAGCTGATTATCACCGGCCCGCCCGGTTCTGGAAAGACCACCATTCTCAAAGCCATCAATGGCTGGCCGGAAGAGGGCTATGTGGACACCTCTGCCGAAGATTGGTGGAAATCTCCGGTTATGACCCATCGACCACGGGAGCTTCATTTGGGCGTTCCTTTTCTGGGTTATGAAAAGGCGGTTCCGGTTTATGATGTCGATAACCTGGACGACTCCAGCTATTTGGAGATCGATTTCATGCGGGTGCGCCTGCCTCCACCAAAAGGGACACTGCTCTCTGGAAACTTCAGGAAAAAATTGGTTTTCGAGTTTATTCTGCTGCCACCAAAAGAGCTGTTCAAGCTTCGCAAAAGACGGTCGGAATCCGGCACGCACCATGTCGATGCCAACCTAACCTTGCAAAAGGTGACGGAGGAGTCTGATTTCTACAGCGCTCTGGCTCTCTATTTTCACCAGAGCGGCATGAATGTCTACGTCCGAAACCGACTGGGCGGCCCGCCCATGCGAATCAGAGATGAATCCGAACAGAGTGACCTCCTGGGTATGAACCGGGTCAAAGAGATGCCGAAAAAAGATCTCTACCACATTCACGACCAACTCAGACTAAAACAGCGGATCATGAACCGCTCCTGGAGCACACGGGGCAACCGGGAGCTGGTGGATCTGTTTGCCCGCCTTCTTCCAGAGGCCGCCAACTGTGAACAGTGCAATATTTTTCTCAGCAATCCCGGTCAGGAGGACGCCTGGCTGATGTCTGGAACCGATCTGAGCAAAAAACGGATTGAAGAGTGTCAGATGTGGGAGCAGGTGAATCAGGTTATCTCGACGGGCGAGTATACGGTTTTGGAAAATCTGGACCTATTGATGTCCGACCCGGATTCAGGACAAACCGAATCCAGATTTGTCATCAAAAACTCTCTGCTGGTTCCCATCAACAGCGTTATGGGAGATCGCACCACCGGCGTCATTCAACTGGTCAACAAGAAAAACCAACAATATTTTGTCGAGTCCGATCGCCTGCTTCTGGAAAAGGTGGCGCACCATTTGGAGTTGGCCATCGAAAACGTCTATCTTCGCCGTGAAATGATGGATTTTTCAGAAATTTTATCCACCAATGCCGGACGCACCACGACTCTGTCTCGAATCATCATGGCGCTTTTGTTTTTCGGACTGATCACCTCACTGGGCATCAACTATTATTTGCTGGCCCCCCCCTTCAAAGAGCTGATCTTAATGCTCCCTTGAGACAGAATCCTCAGCCCCTGATTGGGAACTGCCAACACACATGAAGATCATCCACACCGCTGATTGGCATCTGGGACATGAACTGCATGGGTTTTCCCGATTTCGGGAACAAGGGGCCTTTCTGGATTGGCTGCGGGAGTGTATCCAGGAACAGGAGGCCGATGTTTTGATTGTGTCGGGTGATCTGTTTGATTCGGTCAACCCGCCAGCCAGCGCTCAAAATCAGCTTTTCGATTTCATCAAGCAGTGCCACCTCAAGCAACCGTTGCTGCAAATCATCTTGCTGGGGGGCAACCACGACTCCGCCAGTCGTTTGGAGGCCCCCAATCCGCTTTTTCACGCTTTCGGGGTCCGATCTATCGGCCGCCTGCCCCATCTTGACGGCCAATTGGACTGGTCAAAATTTATTATTCCCCTGCTGGACAAACAGGGGCGAGAACGCGCACTGCTGGCCGCCATCCCGTATCTGCGCCAGGCCGACCTGCCCTCCCAGACCACCCGAACAACGGAAAACAGCGACCCCATCGTTGCCGGTATCCGACAGATCTATTCCCAGACCGTTGCCGAGTGTCAAAAAAGGCTCAAACCCAACTGCGGCTTGATCCTAACCGGCCACTGTTACATGCAGGGAGGTGAGATTTCCCAACTGAGCGAACGACGAATCATCAGTGGTGGCGAGCAGGCCTTGCCAGTGGATCTGTTTCCCGACTGCGTCGATTATGTTGCCCTCGGCCATCTGCACCGAGCCCAGCGGGTCGGTGGCCGGGAGTCGGTGCGCTACTCCGGCTCTCCGTTGCCGCTGTCGGTTACAGAGCGGGATTATCGGCATGGGGTTCGAGTCATCTGCCTGAATGAGTCGGGACACATCGAAAATCAATACGCCATCAAGGTGCCCCGGACCGTCCCCTACCTGCGGGTTCCAGACCAAGGGGCCGCTTTGCTGCCGGAGGTACTTTCGGCATTAAAGGGCTTGGTTTTGCCAACCCCGGAACCCGAAGCGGATTTCAGACCTTTTTTGGAGGTGGTGGTTCAACTCAACGGGCCGGAACCGGGACTGCGAGCGCAGATTGAGCAGGCGTTGTCGGAAAAAGCGGTGCGATTGGCCGGCATCCAGGCCGTCACTCGCGGCCAGAACAACGCCCTGGCCGACGCCACCTCTTGCCGATCTTTGGATGAAATCGACCCGGAGGAGGTGTTTCAACGGCTTCACAAAGAAAAATATGACCACGATCCCGACCCGGAATTGAGCCGGGCGTTTGCGGAGATTTTGGCCGAGCAACTCAATCCGAAAGAGCGGACAGCATGAGGATTTTAGCGGTTCGCGGTGCAAACCTGGCGAGTCTGGTCGGCGAGTTCGAAATTGATTTCTCCTCGCCCCCACTCTCGGAGGCGGGAATTTTTGCCATAACCGGCCGCACCGGATCGGGAAAAAGCACGTTGCTCGACGCCATTTGCCTGGCTCTTTACGATAAGATTCCTCGCACCAATCAGCTCAAACGGATCAGCCAACGAGAGACCGACAAAAAACAGGCCCAGTTGTTGCGCGCCAACGATGTGCGAACCATTTTGAGAACTTCGGCTGTCGAAGGGTATGCGGAGGTGGATTTTGTCGGACAGGATCAACAAAAATATCGTGCCCGCTGGATGGTGCGCCGGGCCAGGCGGAAAATTTCCGGCAACCTGCTCCCTCAAGAGCTATCCCTGATCAACCTGGAGGACGGGACGGTTCTGGGGGGAAAAAAGAGTGAATCCCTGTCTGAAATCAAAAAACGGGTCGGGTTGGAGTTTGAACAGTTCAGCCGCACGGTACTGCTCTCTCAGGGAGAGTTTGACGCCTTTTTGAAAGCCGATGAAAACGAGCGGGGTATTTTGCTGGAGGCTTTGACCGGAACCGGTCTCTACTCCAAAATTTCCATTGCCGTCCATGAACGGGCCAGAAAAGAGCGAACGACACTGGCTCGAATCAACACTCAGCTGGGGGAAAACCGCCCGTTGAGTGCTGAAGAACGCCAGCAGCTCGAACAAGAGATTGACTTGGCAAAAGCCAACGGCTCGACTCTCAAGACCAGCTTGATTCAACTCCAAAAAGCCTGGGATTGGCATCAGAGGCGACAGGCATTGGAACAACAGTGCGCCGCCGCCCAATCCGACCTGCAACAACGGCAGGCAGAGGTTGACAAAAACCAACCCCACTATGCCCGCCTCGCCCAGGCTCGACAGGCCCATGGTCTGCGCCCGGAATACAACCAGTGGCAACAGAGCCGGGACCGCCATAGGGCGTTTGCCGACGAGTTGGCCAGAATCCAAACCCAATGCCTTGATCTTGCCCGACAAAACCAGGAGGTTATTCGGCTGTTTGGCCAGGCCAGCCAGCAGTTTGAACAGGCTCGGCAGGTTTTAAAACAGGCTCAAACCCCTCTCAATCGCGCGACCGAACTCGACAGCCGGATTCAAACCGAACAGGAGCGAGAAGGCCAGGGAGTGGTTTTGCAACAGGCCGACCAAAAAAGGCTGACAAAGATTGATCAGGAGTTGGAAAACGGGGCGACCAACCGGAAAAAGCTGGAGAAAGCCGACCAGGAGAACAAAAACTGGCTTCAAACCCACCAATCTTATCAGGATTTTGTCGACCGGTTGACCGAGATGGAAACAGACCTGGTCAACTATCACCAAACCGCTGAAAAGATGGATAAACTGGCGGCTGACATCACCGCGACCAAACAGAACCAGAGCCGGATTTCAGCCCGTATGACCGCCTTGCAACAGGAGTGGGAACAGCGTCGGCAAACGGTTGAAGCCGATGAAAAGATAGCACGCACCCTGCAACAACGACTTCAACAGGCCGCAGACCCTTCAAGCCTGCAAAAAAAGCTGAATAAAGATCGTGCGCTGCTTCTGAACCTGCGGCAACTGTTGCACGAGACCGACGAAGCTCAAATTCGTCAGCAACAGATCCAGGACCATCAGGAAAAAATTCACCGCCTGACCGAGGAAAGTGCGGACGAGCAGATTCTGCTCGAACAGATCAATCAGCAATTTCAAAACAATACCCTGAAGCTGGACGAGGCCCGGCGTGCCGACCAATTGGCCCAGGCGACAGCGGGAGAGGCGGCATTGGCTCTGCGGGCGCTTTTGATCCAACAGCACCCCTGCCCGGTTTGTGGGGGCACCGAACACCCCTTGAAATCCAGCGATCAACCCCTGACCAAACTGGCTCAAGCGCAAGCCAACCGGGTTGCTGAGTTGGTCAGACAAGAGCAGGCTCTCTACAAACAAAAAGAACAGACCATTAAAAAACAACAGCGGATCAAAACCGAACAAGAGAGCCATCTCCAGGCGGTAGAGCGCTTAATCCAGGAGAATGAACAGGGTCTGGAGCGGTGGCAGGACCAGTGGAACATCTTGCACCGACACGCCGAATTTTCTCAACGACACACCCGCACCGCCAAGCGACCGCAAGCGGAAGATCGACCAATTTTTTCAGCTCTGCTGACAACCTGGGAGAGAGGGCTACAACAGGACGAAGAGCAACTCAACCATCTTTTAACCAACCAGACCGAATCTCACCGTATCAATCAGGCTCTGACAGAAAATCGCAGCCAGCTCAACCAAATCAACAGCGACTTGATGGCCAACCAGGCTCTTTTGGCGGCGGAGAATCAAAAAATCCAGACCGCCAACCAATCCATTGGTCTTTACCAAGACGCCCAGAATGAGCGTCAGAAACGATTGAATCAATACCCTGCCCTGCCCTCCCACTGGCCCCAGGCCGCCCGGCGTGACCCCGGATCGGTTTTGGCCGACTGTCGAACAAAACAAGAGCAGTGGCTCAAACGCCAGGCCGCCTTGACGCAGGCCCAGGAGGTCATCACAAAGCTGGACGACGCCCAACACATTCTGCGAAGTGAACGGCTGTCGGCTCAGCAAGCTCTACGGCGATCCCAACAGGAGGTGGTGGAAATCCGTGCACGTCTGACCAAGCTCAAGAACGAGCGATCCGAGCTATTCAATGGCGAAAAGACCCAGACCGTCCGAGCCGCCCTGGAGGGGGCGCTGTCTCAAGCCGAAGAGAGGCGACAACAGGCCCAAAGAAACCAAACCTCCATTCAGGTAGAGATGGCCCGTTTGAGCGGCCTGGAGAAAGATTTACAAGAGCGGATGAAAAAGGCCGATGGGGAGCAGATTGAAACAGAGGCGATTTTAGAGGACAGGTGCCGAACGCTTCAGCTCTCCCAGCAGCAACTGGAACAGGGACTGGACTGGAAAGAGGCAGAATTGGTCACCGCTCAACAGGAAAAAGAGGCTCTGCAAGAGAAACTGAACCAAAGCAGTTATCAACTGCTCTTGCTACAAAAACAGCAGGCCGAACAGTTGCAACAGGACCGGCCAGCAGAAGATTTTGAGCAGACAACAGAGCGGTTGAAGCAACAACAACAGGCTGTGGAGCAGGCGGAAGAGCAACTTTCGGTGGTTCGCGGGCGACTGCATGAGGACGACCGCATAAAAAAGCGGGCCTCATCTCTGCTCAACCAATTTGAGGAACAACAAAACGTCTGCCGACTCTGGAATAAGATGGATGATTTGATCGGCTCCAACGAGGGTGATAAATTTAGAAAATTTGCCCAAAGCCTGACCTTGGACCGCCTGATTGAGCTGGCCAATCACCATCTGAAGGCGTTGACCCCCCGCTATGGTCTGCAACGATCCCACGAGGGCAACCTCTCTCTACAGGTGGTCGATTTTGAGATGGGCGGAGAGGTTCGAGGTATTGCCAATCTATCGGGAGGAGAACGTTTTCTGGCCTCCCTGGCCATGGCTCTGGGCTTGGCCAGCATGAGCGGAAACCGAGGCGTTCAGATTGAGAGCCTGTTTATCGATGAAGGGTTTGGAGCCTTGGATGAGGGCAGTCTGAACATGGCTGTCTCTGCCCTGGAGGCTCTCCACGCCACAGGCCGGGTGGTTGGCGTCATCTCCCATGTTCCGGCCCTGACCGAGCGAATCGGCGTCCAGGTTCAGGTCGTCACTCAAGGCGGCGGCAAAAGCAAGATCCGGTTGGCGGTGGCCTGATCACTCCCCGGACAACACCCAAAGCAGCAGCAGATATCGCCCGCCCTTGCCCATGAAAACCAGTACGGTAAAGAATAGAAGCGGCGTGCGGAACAGCCCGGCTACATAGGTCAGCGGATCACCGATCACCGGAACCCAGGCCAACAGCAGACTCCACCGCCCCCATTTGAGATACCGGCTTTGGGCCGCATGCAACTGTTCGGCCTGAAGCGGAAACCATTTTTCATGCTGCCAGCGCAGGGTCTCTCTTCCCAGATACCAGTTGACCATCGATCCACCGACATTTCCAGCCGTGGCAACCAGCCAGAGCCAGCGGGGATCATGGTCAGCCGAATAATAGAGCCCGGCCAAGACCGCCTCCGAAGAGAGCGGCAAAATCGTCGCCGCCAGTAACGCACTGACAAACAGTCCGCCAAGACCCCAGTCCAACATCGGTCAGGCGCAAATGTGTTGAAAATGATGCGGACCGTTCAACCTAGATTCGGCAGTTGGAAGTGCGTAAGCGGTGCAACATATTGGTTTATCTGGTGAACTAGAAAAAATCGAAGTCACCTTATTGGTGATGAGACTTTTTTCTAGTTTGCCAGGTGAATCAAGAGGTTGTGCCGATTGCGTGCTTACAACTGCCGTATCTAGGTTCAACCCGGACTCAGCGACACAACAGATCAAACCATGGTTTTTTATGATTTTTTTCTTCATTAACAAGTTTCCCTTATCCCCATAAACCTAAATTCGGCAGTTGAACGCATGCACATGGCAGAAGTTCTTGATTCACCTGGCGAAACAAAAGTAGTCGCCGTCTCCTGATTGGTGATCAGATCTTCTCCTGTTTTACCAGGTGAATCAATGGGTTGTGCCAGGCACATGCCGATAACCGCTGTTTTTAGTCTTACCAACTCAGGGCAAAATCAAGACAATGCAAAACAAAATCATAAAAATAGCCGGTAGATGGTTGATCTTATTTTGATCTTGCTAGATCCGCTCCGGCGTCTTATTCTGTGCCGTGGTGAATCAAAACCATTGCCGTTGAGGAGACAGCGAAAACTGTCAATAATTGAGCCATGATTCCAGCTTTCTTTAATCGGTTGACTCAGCCCGCCTACCCGCTTTTTTATCTCTACAGTGTTCAAACGCAGCAGGTCACCCCCATCCGATCGGATCAATTTTTAACCGAATGTCGGCTTTGGGCCGACCTGTTGGCACGCCGTCCCGAGCCGGTTGCGGTTATTTTTGGCCGCACCAATCTAGCCATGATTTCCGCCTGGTACGGCACGCTTCTAGCGGGAAAAATTCCGGCATTCATCTCCTATCCCAGCCATAAAATCCGGGGAGAGGTCTATCAAAAAAAGATTGAAAACTACCAAGATCGGTTTGAACCCTGCCTGTTTATCGGCGAAGAGCAGGACCGGGAGATCTGTCCGGCGCTCCTCACCGCCGATCACCGTCCCACAGTCAGCACGCCGGGTTTTCATGATTATCCGGGTTTAAGAAAAAAACCAGGCGACGTTTTATTTTTACAGTGCAGTTCTGGTTCGACCGGCCTGCAAAAAGCGGTGGCCATTCGCGGTGATCAGCTTAAAAGCCAGATCACCGCCTATGGTTCCGCCATCGGACTGAACGCCAAATCAGATCACATTGTCAACTGGCTACCCCTTTATCATGACATGGGGTTGATTACCGCTCACCTGCTGCCGTTATTGACCCAAACCCCCGTCACCCATGTCGATACCTTCGATTGGGCGGCCAACCCGGAGGTTTTTCTCCAGTTATTGGAACAATTCAACGGCACGCTCTGCTGGCTGCCCAACTTTTCCTTCTCTTTGTTAAGTCGGGGAAAGAGACGGTACAACCTATCGAATGTACGGGCATTTATCAACTGTTCCGAACCGGTTTCCATCGGTGCTTTGCAAAAATTCAGCCGGACGTTCGGCGTCAGGCCAGAGCAACTGGCCATCAGTTACGCCCTGGCCGAAAATGTTTTTGCCGCCACCCAGACGCCACCGGCTACCGCTCCCACCGCTCTGATGGTCAAACGGGCGGCGCTGCAACGGCGAATGGTGGAGATCATTCGGCCATGGTTGTTGGAAGATCCGCCCCCGGAGCCTCATCAACAGGTTTTATTCAGCTGTGGCTACCCCTTGGATTCGGTACAGATCCAGATTCGTTGTCGGCGGCAAGGTGAGCAGGTCGGAGAGGTGATGTTGAAGGGAGCCTCGACGGTGGCGGGCTATTATGGCCACCCGCCTATCGATGATCAAGGCTGGTTGCCGACCGGGGATCTGGGGTTTTTGGATGACGACGGGGCGCTCTATTTATGTGGTCGGAGCAAGGATTTAATCATTCATAACGGCAAAAACATCTATCCCCAGGATCTGGAGGAGCAGGTCAATGGACACCCGGAGGTCCATCCGGGTCGGGTGGCGGCTTTGGGCAATCTGGATAACCGTCTGGATTCGGAAAAAATCACCGTTCTTTTTGAACCTCGCACTCCTTTGACTTTGGCGAAGAGAAACCGTATTTGTGCTGAGCTGGGCCAGACATTGGAGGTTCTGTTTGATATTCGGCTCGATCTGGCCTGCGTTCCCAAGGGCTGGCTGAGCAAGACATCCAGCGGCAAGATCTCCCGCATCAACAATCTCGACCGATTTTTAGCCGCCCAGGAGAGTACCATTCATCTGGTCGGCGACAGTCATGTTCGCCTGTTCTGGTCAACCCAGACCTCCCATCACAACCGTTTCCGACAGATTCACGCCCATTGGGTCGGCCTGCTCTGGGCAGACAACTGGAGGCGTGCCTTCGCTTTTTTCGGCCAGCTTATTCCCCAGCTTAAACGGCGGGATATTTTGATCATCCAGTGCGGCGAGCCGGAATGTCGGACCCTGTTTGCCGTCAGCCCCGATCCCATGGCGCGAATTCAACAATCCGTTGACCAGTACCGGGAGTTTTTCGCCACGTTAAAGAAGGTCTGGCCAGGACGGCTGGCCTATATGACCGGCATTCCCACCCATCCGCTCAACATAGAAAACAACGACAGCCAATGGCCCATTACCGGCAGCCCGGCGCAACGCTACGCCTATCAACATATTTTTTATGAAAAAATGAAGGCACTCTGCACCGAGCAGATGATCCAATTTATCGATCTGTGCACCCCCTTACTGGAAGAAGACGGTTTTATGAATCCCGACCGGCTGGTGGACGCCGCCCATCTTCTGCCGGAGGAACATACCGATCTTTATTGGAATATTTTGCAGGAGCGGTTTGGCTATATCGACGATGCCGCCAACGAACCCCCGGTTGAGAGCCAAACCTGGAACGGTCAATATGATCATTTTTTAGACTTAATTCAAAAAAAAATACGCACCCTCTCGCCGCTGATCAAAGATCCCGATTGGAAGCACCTGGTATCCACCGGCGTGTTGGATTCACTGGCTATTGTCGAGTTGGTTGCCATGCTGGACAAAGTGTGTGGTTTTCAGATTGCTCCGGAGGGAATCTATCGGGAACATTTTGAATCCATAGAGGAGATCTACCACCGCTACGCCAAACAACCGGATACAGGTTCTAATTAGCTTTCTCCAACCGGAGCGCCGGGGAATCATTTCCCGGCGGGGTTTGAGCAACGCCCGATGTTTTGCCTTTGAGATTCAATGGATTCGGCAATTGGCCGTACATTAACCTGATTCACCGGACAAGCCAAAACGTTATTCACCGATCTTCTACTGACAAATCTACGATTTATTAACAAAACCAAGAAAAACTTGATCCGCACTCTCATTGGCCTTAAAAATAGTCTTTCAAATGGTTTTTTTGGTTTGCACCAACAAGGGTTGAATAAAATGAACCGAGCAGAGAAGAGAGCGCAGCAGAAACAGGCCAAACAGACACCAAAAAACACCATGGCCCAGCCCAACCAGGAACGGGCTCAGAAAATTTTGCAACAGGGAGTCCAGCACCATCAAGCCCAACGGCTGGATGAGTCGGTGGCCTGTTACAGAGAGGCCCTGGCCCTGCAACCAGACTTGGTAACCGCCTGGTGTAATCTGAGTTTTATTCTGCGTTCTCAAGGGCAATTGCAGGAGGCCGCCGCTGGATATAAAAAAGCCCTCTCTCTTAAGTCGGACCTGCCCGGCGTTCATTATAATCTGGGCAATATCTTTCAGGATCTGGAGCAGTGGAGCGAAGCGGCCACCTGCTTTAAAAATACCATTTTTCTAAAACCCGACCACGCCAAGGCCCACTATAATCTGGGAAATGTCTACCACAAACAAAAAATGCTGGATGAGGCGGTCAACTGTTATAACCGGGCTATCGACCTGAACCCCGACTATGCCCTGGCTCTGTGCAATTTGGGCGTGGTTTTCGGTGAACAGGACAAGTTTGATCTGGCCATTGCCTGCCACAAAAAAGCTTTGACCCTCATGCCGGATCATGTGGAGGCTCATTTTAATCTGGGAAGATCGCTCAAAGAGCAGGGAAGACTAGAGGAGGCCATCGCCTGTCAGAAGCAGGCCATCGCTTTGTCACCCAATCATGCGCAAGCTCACTGCAACATGGCGGCGGCCCTCAAGGAAAAAGGGGAACTGGATGAGGCCATCGCCAGTTTTGACAACGCCCTGTTGCACCACCCCGATTTTGCCGAAGCTCACTACAGCCGCGCTCTGGCAAAAAAATTCTCAGAACCATCTGAACTTCAGCCCATGATCGATCTATTGGAAAAACAGCAGACGCTGGAAGAGGAGGAGCGAGAGAAAGATAGCTGTCTGTTGCATTTCGCACTGGGAAAAGCCTATGCCGACCTCAAGCAAAACACGGAAGCTTTCAGCCACTTTTTAAAGGGAAACCAGCTCAACCGTAAAACATTCCAGCATGATATTGCAGACGACAAACGCGACTTTGAACGCATTCGTCGGGTGTTCGACGCCTCTTTTTTTGAACAGAGAAGTGGATATGGCTTGGAGGATGAGACACCGATTTTCATTCTCGGAATGCCCCGTTCCGGCTCCACCCTGATCGAGCAGATCTTATCCAGCCATCCCGATGTTTATGGTGCCGGCGAGCTGAACTTTATCCGTCAAAGTGTCCAGGATCGGGTCGGGTCGCATATGTTGAGTTTCATGCCCAAAAAAATCGCCCGTTTGCAACCGGAAGCCTTCCAGGAAATGGGGCGGGAATATATTGCCAAACTGCGCGAAATTTCACCGAAAAGCCGTTTTATTACCGATAAAATGCCGCACAACTTCCTCAACGTCGGCATTATCCGCCTGATGCTGCCAAAAGCCAAGATCATCCACTCGGTTCGCTCTCCGGAGGACACCTGCCTCTCCATCTTCCGATTGAAATTCCTGGGTGTGCATAACTATGCCTATGACCTGACCGAGTTGGGACAATATTATCGACTCTATGCCGAAATGATGGCCCACTGGCATCGGGTTTTGCCCGGTGTGATCTATGACGTCAACTACGAACAACTCACCGCCAACCAGGAGGAGGAGACCCGCAAGCTGTTGCAGTTTTGCCAGTTGGAGTGGGATGATAACTGTCTGAACTTCCATCAGACGGTGCGGGCGGTAAAAACAGCCAGTAACGTCCAGGTTCGTCAGCCCATGTACCGCAGTTCGGTCGCCGGATGGCGAAAGTTCGAGAAGGAGTTACAACCTCTGATCGAAGCGCTTGGCGACCTCTCCAGCGACCATATCAGTCAAAACAGCTAAGGAATCAAGCGGAAGAGTGGCTAAACCGTCTGTTGGAAGTCGCTTACCGTTGCCAAAAACCGGGGTGGGTCAGGAGTCGGCCCAGCGAATCACTTGGGACCAGTTGGCCAGATAGGCCCCGAACGAAGCAATGGTGGTGAGGGCGGTGGCCCAGAGGGGCAGCGTGATAAAATAGGGCGGCAGGGGGAACAGGGTATTGACCAGGACCAAGATAATCAACCCGGCCTGCAATACCGTATTGACTTTACTGATATTGAACGGTTTGACATGAAACACCCCGGTCGAAACCTTGGCAAAAACGGCTCCGGCAATCAAAATAGAATCCCGAAGGACCACAATCATCGTCAACCAAAGCGGAATCAGGTGGGCGATGGAAAGGGTTATAAAACCAACCATCATCAGCACTTTATCGGCTAACGGGTCCAGGTTTCGGCCCAGCTCGGTCTGCTGATTAAAGCGTTTGGCAACATAACCGTCCGCCGCGTCGGTCAAGCTGGCATAAACAAACAACAACAACGCCCCCTGTAGATGGTCGGTCAAGAGCAACCAGCTAAAAAGCGGGGCAGAAAAAAGTCGCGACAGTGACAGACCGTTGGCTATATTCATGCTATCCGCTTCAATCAATCCAAAACTTTAATAAAATCATTTTCAATCACTCTAAGAAAATATAGTTAAAATTAAGGATTAAAGCAATCTATCTTTGGAATCAGCGTCGTTTTCAACCGCTGGAAATAGCACAAAAAAAGAGGGGTGGAACGAATCCACCCCTCTTTTATTTTCAAACACTCAGGCAGTTACCTGCCCGTCGCACTCTAATCGAAATTAGAATTTGACGGTGAACTCAGCTTGCAAAGAGTGCATGTTCTCGACTGCGTTTGCTGCAGCAGTCGTGGTCTCGCTTGGGTTTACACCTTTGGCGATCAGGCTAAAGGTGGTTCCCTCGTCCAGGCTGGTCGTGGCGATCAAGGATCCGCCCAGTGCGCTGTCGGAAGTCAACAGTGCGCCATTGTTCGGGGTGTCGTCAACGATTGCAGCATAGTCGATGTAGGGTTTGATGGTCCATGCACCGGCTTTAACAGACATACCAAGACCGACGGCCCACATGTTCTCGACATGCTCGTTGCCAGAACCACCGCCAACGGAAGTTGCCCAGTCTTGCATCAGGTTAGTACCACCGGCACCGCCCTGTTGCCAAGTTGGGGACCACTCTTCGTAGTTTCTGTTACCTGTGAAGGACATGGGGTGAGTGAAGTCCTCACCAGCATAGAAAGCATAACCATTCCATCCGCCGAAACCGGTTTTACCACTGGCACGAACAGCAGCCAACAGGCCATCGCCAGTCATCTGGTTAGGACCTGCCAAGATGCTGCCAGTAGCGTCCAGACCGGATTCCCAGATCAACGTACCGGTCAATTTAATACCGGATACTTCTGTACCCATGGTCAAAGCCAACCAGTCGTCGTCAACGTCGGCACCCAACAGGGTAGCGGCACCAGCTGCGGTAACAACAGTAACAGTAGCACCAGTAGCGGCTGTAGAAGCGTTGGTTACAGCAGCAGTAGCAGCGGCTGCAACATAGTTGGCGTCAACGTCCAAGTGAGCCCAGGTCAACTGATAGTTGATGTTGCCGACTTTACCCAACAGGGAGAGACCGTAGACATCAGCTTCGTCATCGTTGGTTGCGCTTGCGCCTTCATCGGCACGAACGTTCAAACCGACGACGGTCACGTCACCAAAGGATTTGGCCAACAATACGGTACCGTAGGAGCCACCGTCGTCTTTGAAGAGCAGGGAATCGTTGATGCTGAGGGGCATGTTACCGGCTTTAACGCCAACACCATACATCTCGGTCTCCATCCAGAGGCGTTTGATGTCCTCGTCGGTGCTTCCGTTAGAAGCGTCGCTTTGGTTTGCACCTTCAACAACGTCGCTGCTTCCCAGCGGACGCCATTGGTAATGCACGGAGGTTTTGTCGCTGATTTTTGCGTCCAGGTTCAGGTGGATGCGTTGTTGCCAAACTTGGGTGTCGTCCGGGTTACCAACGTCGCTCAAGGTCAGGTCAGCGTCGGTGAAACGGATTTGGTAGTAACCACCAAGTTTAACGTCAGCAGCATCAGCTTGGGGAGCAGCAGCGACAGCGGCCAGAGCGGCGGCGCCTAAAACGAGTGACTTTTTCATGTAACTTTTTTCCTTTTTTCTAGTTCTAGATAATTGAGATTGTATAGCCGGATTTTGATCCCGTTCTACCAATCCCTGTTTGGTTTCGGTTGTGCCTAATTTTTCTCTTGTGACTTGTTTGCAACTGTTGTGTCGCTTTTTCTACACGTACTGCACAACCAAGTCAAGAAAATAATTCACCCCGTTCTACAATTTTTTACGGGTCTCATATTGACTACCCGATGATAATGACCCCGCCTCCTGGCGTTGTCCGATAGATAGAGCAATGGGTGTGCCATCTTTACAATTGGCCGCCAAAGGCTCATAACGGCTTATTTTTAAAGTGCTTTTATTGACTACTCGACCTGTGTTATAAAGCGCCGCATACCGTCACTGATTTGCCACACTCTGTTAATGACAGTCAAAATTCCGGGGTTTTTGTTGTATTTTTCATACAATTTTATAATTTCCCAGCCTTCATTTTTTTTCGCCCATGTGAAAATATAACGATAACACTCGATTTCAGCCCAACGGATTTTTCCTCCTTTTTTCGTCAATCCCGACGTCATCAAGCCATTTGACCAAGAGAGCAGGCCCGGCCCTGGCCAGCCATTCCCCGAAACGCTCCCTCTTTCATTCGATCCCCCGAATCTTTCCCCCTCAATCAGGTGTGATACAAATATCTCACCGCAGCAAAACAGACCGGGCAAATCCCTTACTTATATATAGGTGGGTTGTAAGGGCTGTTGATGGTCAGATCAAAGGAGTGTTGAGAACGACGCAATCAGAGGCGCGGGTCACGGCGACATAGAGACACTGCAGGGCCTCCTGACGATTGGGGTTGGCCAGGATGTTTTCGGAATCGACAAAAACGTTGCTGAAGGTCGATCCCTGGGAACGGTGAACGGTAATGGCGTGACAGGGACGCAGATCGGCCAGGGAGTTTCGCAGGTTCCAGAAATCCCACCACTGTTTTTTTCCGGCCCTGGCCTGCTCGGCCAACCGCTTGAGACGGGCCTGAACCTGATGGCTGGTGGACGGGTCCGGTAGATAGAGGGTAACGGCGGCCTCGGTATCAAACGGTTGAAACCGGGTCTCCCATACGGTCAGCGGCTCTTCATGCCAGGGGTGGATGGTCTTGTCACACTGCAACACCTCCCCTTCGCTGTCGGTATTCAAAACCAACTTGGTTTTGCTCTGGCCGATTCGAATATGCACCCCATCCGCCGTTACCGCCCGCTCCCCCGGTAGAAAAGGTTGATTGCTGGGCCTGTCAACCAAAAAGGAGCGAATGGTATCGTTGAAATAGTTCACCTTTCGATTGGTCCAGGAGACCACTCGGAAGGCATCCCGATCCTGGCGATAGCGTTCCTGCTTGAATGCGCCGGGAAACCATTTTTCAAAACGATGATCGGGCATCAGGAAAAGGCCGGACTTGCTGCCGGGTTCGGAGAGGAAGCGGCGCACCGGCAGACGGCCACCGGTCTCCATGATGTTTCGAATGGCCGCCGACAGCTCGATGATGGGGTTGCCAGCCTGCTGGCGGATGATCTGGTTCAGATCGGCCCGGTTTTCGATGGAGAAGGTCGGAGAGGCCACCTCTCCGACGGGGGGGAGTTGAAGCGGATCACCGACAAAGATCACCTGGGTCGAAAGATTCCGGAGACCCTCCTCGATATAGTGCCACAACGATTCGCCGATCATGGAGCATTCGTCCACAATAACCAGGTCATATTTGCTCAGGGTGGAGGCCCGGTTTTTTTTCAGGATCTGTTTATCTTTTTCATAACCGAGCACCAGGCCCAGCAGCGAATGAATGGTGGCGGTCTCCACCTTCAATCCCGCCCGTTCGGCCATGGCGTCCAACACCCGCACCGCCTTGTTGGTGGGCGCGGTCAGAATCACCTGCGCATCAACCTCCAACCCTTTGACAAATTCGGTAATAGCAAAGGTTTTTCCGGTTCCGGCATAACCGGAGAGCAGAAAAAAATCGGCTCCGCCCATGAGCGGCTCATAAAAATCCTGCATCTGCCGGATAGCCCGCTCTTGATCACGGGTCGGTCTGGTGGCCGGTTTGATATCACTTGATGTCATTGGTGTTGAT
>JADFYU010000003.1 GCA_015232865.1 Magnetococcales bacterium | reverse complement strand
AATTGAAGAGATACCTGGATATTCCACCGCTGATTGTCGGTCCGGGCTTGAAAACCAATGTGTCCATTCGCTATGAAAATCCGAAAGATGTCGGCGCCGATCGCATTGTCAATGCCGTTGCCGCTTTTGATCGTATAAAAAATCCGGTTGTGGTGGTCGATTTTGGAACGGCGACCACCTTTGATCTGGTCGGTCAGAAAGGGGAGTATCTGGGCGGTGCCATCGCACCGGGCTTGGGACTTTCCATGACGGCCCTGTCAGAAAAAACTGCTAAATTGCCTCGAATCGAATTGATAAAACCAAAAGTTGTGGTGGGACGTGATACGGTCACCTCCATGCAGTCCGGTCTGTTTTGGGGCTATGTCGGCCTGGTCGATGGCTTGATCGGTCGAATAATCGAGGAGTCCGGTTTTCCTGCGGTGAAGGTTGTCGCCACCGGTGGATTGGCGCGGTTAATGGCGGCCGAATGTAAAAGAATTGATGTGATTGATGAGTTTCTGACCTTGAAAGGACTGCGTTTGCTCTATAAACGCAACATCTGATGCAGATCTGATCGGTTAGACGGGGTTCCCCATGCACGCCGGGTCAAGCGGTTGTCTAAACGCTGAGGTGGCAGTCAAGTGTTTTTTTCGGAGCACTCGGTTGTATCAAAATGGGTGTTGGCAACGGCTTGATTGAGGTTAAACGTTTTATTGTCAAGGAGGGGGTTGGGTGGCTATACGTCTTCCCGCTGTTTTTGGAATCGTGCCGTTGTTGTTGGTGGTGATTTTGGCCACCTTGAACGTCGCCGTATTGATCAATGGCCTCTCCTCCAAAGATGTCGATGGGTTGTGGGAAGGGCCGCTCATGCCCAAAAAATATTTTCCACTTCCCGATATTTCAATGGCCAAAATCATTGATGCGACCGGAATCAGAATTCGCCCGAAAGAGGCCAGTCTACCGGCCAAGTTGGAAATGGCCAAAAAAATTCCGACTTCCGATCCGGTTACCCCACCATCCGCTATCGACAGAAGCAAGTATATCGTTCAACTCGGTGAGTTCGACAATCAAGCCGGTGTCGATGTGTTGGTCGCGGCTATGAAGGCCAGGGGCTATGATCCGAAAGTCAATCGGATTCAAAAACCGGGACACATGAACGAAGTGCAGGCCGGTCCCTTCATCAATCTGGAACAGGCCCGAAGGGCCGAGGTTTTGTTAAGAGCCAGCGGTATGGATGTCTGGGTGGATCGAACCGAGCAGGGACACGTGATCTCTCTGACCAAATCGGAGAATCTGTTTTCAGCCATGGCGGTTATGGAGCGGGTGAAAGCTCTGGAGATTTCACCGTTGAAATTGATCAAGGTCGCCTCCGATGCCGGTACATTCCAGGTTTTCATGGGGCCGTACAACAGCAAAGAGAAGGCGGATGAGGTGTTTGAACGGATGGAGAGCATCAGTCTGACCGAGGCTAAAATTGAAAAATGGAAGCCGGCGCCATAAACCTGAATTCAGCAGTTGAACGTATTCTTGAAGAGCGTACTTTTTTCCCCCCTCGGCAATTTATTAGGAGCACATTTTTCCCTGTGGCCGTTTTTTCCCGGTTTCCGAGCGCTGATTTTTGCGTTGAACGACAGGATCTGACGGGTTGAAAACAAGGGGTGGCGGCGGGTTTTGTTTTTTTTAAGTGTATGATATCGTGACGTATATTCTTGTTGTTCGGGGATTGTCCGGTAGTTGTAAAATCATTGAAAACGTTGTGGCATGTATTTTGAAGTATTGGGGAAGAACAAACGTGATCAAGGGATCCGGTATAGATGTCCCAAAAATTTTTCCCCCAGAAGGAGCATGTCCGATGGCCAGTATTGCTAAATTTGTTGCGATGGAATCCATTTTAGAACAGATGGCTGGAGAGTTGGTTCTTGAAGTGCAAGAGGGTCGGACTAAAGTGGATGAGGAGCTGATGCAGTGCATGGAATCGCTGGTCATTGCCGCTCGCAAGACGCAAATCGCTCGCGAGAAACGTGAGAGGGATGAGATTAAAGATTTGCAAAATGAGAACGCAGACGCCTATCAACAGCGCATGGCCTGTTAGAATGGCCAAAATAGCGGAATGGATGAATGACTGAAGACGAGTTGCTTGAGCGCATCCTCTATCGGGATGGAATGATGTTGGTTGTGGATAAACCGGCTGGGATAGCCGTCCATAAGCCACCTGGAGGGGGGGAATCGCTGGAGGATTACTTCGACGTATTGCGTTTTGGGCTGCCAAGACCTCCCGCTCTGGCTCATCGTCTGGATCGACCGACTAGCGGTTGTCTGGTTTTGGGTAGACATCCGAAAGCTCTGCGAAAATTGGCAAAACTGTTTGCCGATGGTCAGGTTGAAAAGAAATATTGGGCCATTGTCTGCGCAACACCCCAGAGAGCCGACGGGCTGATGGATCTGCCTCTGTTGAAGAGGGCTCAAGGGGGGCATCAATGGCAGATGATGGTCGATGCGCAAGGAAAACCGGCCAAAACCGAGTATCGGGTTTTAGGCCGAGCTGACGATGGAACCTGCTGGTTGGAACTGCGACCGCTAACGGGCCGTACCCATCAGCTTCGGGTCCACTGCGCTCACCAGGGCTTTGCCATTTTGGGTGACCGTCTTTATGGGGATCATGCGGGCACTTTTCAGGACGTGCCGTTGCAACTCCATGCCCGCCGCATAGAAATTCCCCTCGCTGCCAATAAACCGCCCATTGTCGTCGAAGCCGAACCGCCGGATCACCTGTTGGCCCAACTTGAAAAATGCGGCTTCTCGACCCTGACCCCATAATCTATATTCGGTAGTTGAATGGGCGTGGCTGGAGCAAGATATGGGTTTGCCTGGAGAATCGGAAGAAAACGCGGTCACCGTGTTGATCGGGATTTTTAAAATTATCCTGATGAATCAATGTGTTGTGCCGTTTGTATGCGTTTGACTGCCGAATTCAGGCAGGCTCTGGAAAAAGAGTTGCCAATTCTCGAAAACTGATTGAAACCCTCCCTTTGATGCGCTACCGTTACCGCCTGTTATCGAAACAATTCATCTTTGTCTCTGTTAGGACCACAAGAGGAGGAAAAATGGGGGTTCCAGGTTTCTTTACGCCGTCGAAGATTTTGGTTCTTGCGTGGACCTTTTTATTGCCGACCGCTCTTTTTGCCGAAGCGACCAAGCAGGCAGAGGCCACCTTGCCGGTACGCAGTGTCGCCCTCTATTCCAGCGGCGTCGGATATTTTCAACATGCTGGCTCCGTTCAGGGTGGTTCCGAACTACACCTGCCCCTGGAGACCAAACAGATCAGTGACGTGCTTAAATCACTGGTGATGGAGGATCTGGACGGGGGGGTTCCCGGATCTGTTCTCTACCCGTCTGAAAACTCCAAAAGCAGGATTCTCTCCAGTTTTGAAATTGATTTGAGCCAAAACCCCTCCCTGGCCGATATTTTCAGTCAGCTTCGAGGTAGCCAGATCACCGCAACCCATCAGGGTAATAAACTCTCTGGTCGTCTGTTGGGTGTGGAACAGAGACCGGTTGCTATCCAGAAGTCGGATGTGGCGGTGATGGAGTGGTTTGTCAATCTATTCACCGAGGAGGGGTTTCGATCGGTTGCGTTTAGCGATCTGGAACAGTTGGCTTTGGATGATTCGGGCGATCGGCATGATCTGGTCCAGGCCTTGAAGGCGTTGGATGACATACGCAGTAAAAACAGCAAAAAAATGGTTTTGCAGTTTCCCGGTAATGGATTAAAACGGGTTCGTCTGGGTTATGTGGTCGAAACACCAACCTGGAAACGTTCCTACCGCATGATCTTGCCGGATGATACGGAACAAGACGGGAAAACGGGTTTGGCTCGGATTCAGGGTTGGGCGGTGGTGGAAAATCAGACCGATAACGATTGGCAGGATATCCGTCTTTCCCTGGTCAGTGGTCGTCCCATCTCTTTTGTTCAAGACCTCTACACCCCACACTATGTTCAAAGACCGGTCATCCAAACCCAGGAGCAGGCCGCTATCGAACCCCAGCCCCACTTGGGAGGGGTTCGAGCGGTTGCTCGTCGGGGATTGCAGGAAGAGTCCGCCTCCATGGGGATGACTGCGTTTGCAAAAGCACCGATGAATGACTACGTTGAGGATGAAAAAGGGTGGGAAGGACACGCTCTAAACCCTGCCATTCAGGCAGCGGCTACGGCTGAATCGGTCGGCGAGTTGTTTAATTTTACCGTCGATGGGGTGACGCTGCCGCGCCGGCGTGGGGCAATGATTTCCTTTATTTCCCAGTCCATCAACATGGAAAAGGTGAGCTTGTATAATCAAACAAGCCTGAAAGAGCACCCCTTCAACGGCGTTTGGCTGTCGAACAATACCGATATCAATCTGCCCTCTGGTCCGGTGACCGTGTTTGCCGGTGGAGTCTATGGCGGAGATGCGTTGCTGGATAATCTGCCCGCAGGAGAAAAACGTTTGTTGAGTTATGGTGTCGATCAGGATGTGGCGGTGGTGGCTCAATCGGCTCCCAAACAGAGTCAGATCAGCAGTGGCCGGATTGTCAACGGCGTCTTGACCTTCACCCGGAAATATCAGGCCAATCAAACCTTTGATTTTGATAACAGAGGGGGTGACAGGAAAAATTTGGTTGTCGAATATCCCAAACGGGAGGGCTGGCAGGTGGCGGGGTCGGTACAGCCGTTTGAATCGACCGATCAGTGGCACCGATTTCGGGTCGAACTCGCGGCCAAGGGACGGAGCCAACTGATTGTTGAAGAGGAGAAGGTTCAGCAGAGTCGGGTGGTTCTGGTGCGGGGCGGTCTTTCGCCGTTGCTCAGTTATGCCAGGGAAGGGGCTTTTTCAAACTCGGTTCGACAAGGGTTGAATAAAGCGGCAGAGTTGCAGGGTCGGGTTGAAAAAATAAGGCAGCAGAAAACGTTGGCTCAACAGCAGGTTCATGAATTGACTCGGGAGCAGGAGAGGGTGCGGGCCAATCTGAAAACGGTGGATGGCAAAAGCCGGTTTTACGCGCGCATGATGGATAAAATGTCTGACAAAGAGACGCTGTTGGAAGAAAATCAACAGCAGATTCAAAAGCTGGACAGCCAGATGGATCAAGCGCAGAAGGCTTTGGAACACTATTTGGAGAATTTGGTTCTGGAGTAGACGGTTTTCTTGATAAGGGGGGGGGCGATCTTCAACCCGTTGTCGTGCCGATTGCGTGCGGCCAATTTCCGACTCTGGGTCCAGTGGCAACAGTGCACCTCGAAAATGGCTTCGGATTTTGCTAGCATTGCCCCTATAGAACCGATAATTGGCCGTGGTTGGCACGCTGCTGGCGTAACCTATTGATTTGTCAGGTAAAGCAGGTAAGCCAATTTGTTGCTCCCTTTGTGCTCGTTCAACGGCTGACTGTCGAATAAATTCCCGAAATGGGACTCTTTTTATCTGTTTTGTCAATTTTGGTAAATAATAAGGATGTGGACCATGACTGTGGAGGGTAGTGAATCGGAAGCCGATGAACGGGCTGGAGAGATTGTCGATGGAGAAGGTATTGCTGCCGAGCAGTTAACCCGGTTTATAGACCGTATAGAACGGTTGGAAGAGGAAAAATCGGCCATTGCCACCAATGTTCGAGAGGTCTATGCCGAAGCTAAATCTCAGGGCTTTGATCCGAAAATCATGCGTAAAATTGTCCGTCTGCGAACCATGGACCCTCATGAGATCGATGAAGAAGAGGCGATGATCCATCTCTATAAACAGGCCCTGGGCATGGGGGTTTGATAATTTTTCCAATTCCGGCCACACTCCCTTTATATTGGTTTTAATTTATTGAAAAACATTGATTTCTTTGCCTCTACCGCCTATGGATTGGAACCGCTTCTGGCTCAAGAGTTGCGGGATCTGGGGGCCGGTGGGGTACGACCTGGTCGGGCGGGAGTGGCATTCAGAGGCCCCTTGTCATTGGCCTATGCGGTTTGTCTGTGGTCGCGAACCGCCAGCCGGGTCATCTATCCTCTGTCCCGATTTAACGTGGTGGATCAGCAAAGCCTTTATGACGGCGTCTACAAAATTCCCTGGGAAGAGCATCTGGATAAGGGGGGAACGTTGGCGGTGGATTTTACCGGCACCAACGATGCCCTCAACCATACCGCGTTTTCCGCAAGACGGGTCAAGGATGCGATCGTTGACCGTTTTCGGAATCTAACCGGGGTTCGACCGTCCGTCAATACCGAACAGCCGGATCTGCGCATCAATGCCCGTCTGCGCGGAGATCGACTGGCAATCAATATCGATCTTTCCGGCGAGAGTCTGCATCGTCGTGGATATCGGGCTCAATCGGGAAACGCCCCCCTGAAGCAAAATCTGGCGGCCGCCATTCTGCTTTTTTCCAACTGGGCCGAAATTGCCAAGGCCGGCGGTCCTTTTCTCGACCCCATGTGTGGTTCGGGCACCCTGCCTATCGAAGCCGCCCTGATCGCCAGCGATACCGCACCCGGTTTAACCCGAAACTATTTTGGTTTTCTCGGCTGGTTGGGTCATGATGCCGACGCTTGGGATGCCTTGGTTCTGGAGGCACGCGAACGCTCAGAAGTGGGAAAACGCTCTCTACCGCCGATCCTGGGGTTTGATAGCAACCCGAGCATGGTTCGAGCCGCACAACAAAATGCCGATTTGGCCGGATTTTCAGCCCATATCCAGTTTCGGGAAGGAGAGGTGTTGGCGGTTCAGCCAACGCGCATCGGTAAGGGATTGTTGGCCTTCAACCCACCTTACGGTGAGCGTCAGGGAACGATTGACGGATTGCAGAGCCTCTATCGGGCGTTGGGTGAAATCATTCGCTACCGATTCGTTGATTGGCATCGGACGGTTTTTACCGGGCTGCCTGCGGCGGCCCAGGCTCTGGGGGTGACTCCTGAGAAAAATATCACCCTCTATAATGGTCCGCTCCCCTGTTCTCTTCTGTCATTTGTGCCGGCGGTGGCTAAAAAATCGGTGGTTCCGGTGGCGGTCGCCCAGATGGCGGAGATGTTTGCCAATCGTCTGAAAAAAAATCAAAAAAATTTGCGTCGATGGTTGAAAAAAAATCAGGTTACCTGCTATCGTCTCTATGACGCCGACATGCCGGAATACGCTTTGGCGGTCGATGTCTATGAGCAGTGGGTTCATGTTCAGGAATATCAGGCACCGCAAACCATTGATCCGGGAAAGGCGAGAGACCGACTCAACGGAGCTTTGGCGGTCATCCCGTCGGTGTTGGATGTTCCGGCTGAGAATGTCTACCTGAAGGTGCGACGCAAGCGTTCGGGCGGCTCACAGTACGGCAAGATGGATCGGCGCGGTACCCTGCGAGAGGTCAGAGAGGGGGGGTTGCGGTTTTTGGTCAACTTTACCGACTATCTGGATACCGGACTGTTTTTGGATCATGCACCAACCCGTCGTCTGATCCGTGAAGAGGCCCATGGTCGCCGTTTTCTCAATCTGTTTGGCTATACCGGAGCGGCTTCGGTCTATGCGGCGGATGGGGGGGCGGCTGATACCATGACCGTTGACCTTTCCAATACCTATCTGACCTGGGCAAGAGAGAATATGGCCTTGAATGGGTTCAAGGGGCCGGAACACTCGTTCATCTCCGCCGATTGCCTGGGCTGGGTCAAGCGGTGTCACGGTCGATTCGGACTGATTTTTCTGGACCCACCGACATTCTCCAACTCCAAGAGCATGTCGGGTACCTTTGATCTGCAGCGAGATCACGCCGAGATGATTCAAACCGTAGCCGGTCTGCTGGAGCCGGGAGGGTTGTTGATCTTCTCCAATAATCTCAGGCAATTTAAAATGGACGATTCCGTTTTACAGTCGGACCTGTTGGTCACGGATATCACCGACCAAACCTTTGACCCGGACTTTAATCGAAGCCAGAAGATCCATAATTGTTGGATGATCCAGACGAAAAATTGAGTTGACAATGGTTGACCGGAACCCAGGAGCTGTTTTTCCAATCCGAGGCGCTCTTTTCGGTCTTATCCGAAGAAACGCTCTGTTGTTCTTTTGAAGATTTACTGTCAATCTGCTACAGTGCGTTTGTAATGGTAATGGATTCAAAAACCTGGATTTGAGCCGTTTCTGTCGAATCCAGGAAAATATCTCGAAGGAGTGATTGACGATGCAGAAAAAAAAATTCCGGCTTGTTACCCGGAGTGATTTCGATGGGTTGGTCTGTGCGGTTCTTCTCAAAGAATTGGATATGATCGATGAAATAAAATTTGTTCATCCCAAAGATATGCAGGACGGTAAGATTGACATAACCAGTCGGGATATCACCACCAATCTGCCCTACGTGGAAGGGGTCTATCTGGCCTTTGATCATCATCTCAGTGAGGTGATTCGTCGTGGTGGTGAAAAGAAGGAGAACCACATCATCGACTCCAAGGCCCCCTCAGCCGCCCGTGTTGTCTATGATTATTATGGGGGAGCCAAAGGGTATCCACGGGTTTCCGATGAGATGATGGAAGCGGTTGATAAAGGTGATGCCGCCCGTTTCAGCCGGGAAGAGATTCTAAAGCCAACCGGTTGGGTACTGATGAACTTCCTGATGGACGCCCGGACCGGCCTTGGGCGGTTTCGGGATTTTACCGTATCCAATTATCAGTTGATGATGCAGTTGATTGATCACTGTCGAGACATGAGTATCGGGGATATCCTGAAACTGCCGGACGTCAAAGAGCGGGTCGACCTTTTTTTTGAACAGGAAGAAAAGTTTATTGAACAGCTGAAATCCTGTTCGACTATTCACGGCAATCTTGTGGTATTGGATCTGCGCAACGAGGAGATCATCTATGCCGGCAACCGGTTTATGATCTATGCGTTATTCCCAGAAACCAATATCTCCATCCATGTTCTGTGGGGGTTCCAAAAGCAAAATACGGTTTTTGCTATCGGTAAGTCGATCTTGAAACGGGACTCGAAAACCAATGTCGGTGAATTGGCACTCAAGTATGGTGGGGGCGGGCATCAAAACGCCGGCACCTGCCAGATCAGCACCGACCAGGCGGATGAAAAACTGGCTGAGTTGGTCGCCCGGATTACCGCTGACGGTTAACTTGTAGTCTGGACCCAGGCTGTTGGAGGTCTGTTTGTGGTTGTGAGGGGTCGGTTGGTCTGTTCCTGAATTTTATGATTCAGCTTATGGACTGGCAAGCCTGTTACAGATATTTCAGGCCTCCCACGGCTGTTTTAAAAAGTGGAAACCTCCTGTAATCCGAGATCTGCCGGTTATTCTCTTGCAATCGGCAATTGATTCACCCGGCAAACCATAAAAATCTCATCACCGATGAGGTGACTTCGATTTTCTCCAGTTCACCAGATAAACCAATCTGTTACATCTCTTAAGAACAGACTGGCTCTGCATCTGTCGTTGGTTGTCAATATCATTTTAACAATCATGGCAAAACAAATCGGGTTTACAGACATCGTTTGAACCTAAAAACGGTAGTTTATCCTGCCATCGGGCGGTTTAATCTGTAACGTTTTAGTTGGTTGGTCAGATGATTTTATAGTAGAACCTGAAAAAAACCTGTTATTTTAATCAGTTGATGGAGTAAGATGGGTTGCTCCATCTCTGGTGTCGATAAATTTCAAAAGCAGCCACTCTTTGAAAGCGCAAATATTCGCTTGTGTGTCTGGGAATGGGCGGGGCCGATTTTTGCGCAAACCGGTCTATTGTGGGTTTTTTTTTTTTTTTTGTATGCAAATACATATAATTAAAAGAAATTTAATTTTTTTAATTTCAGGGGTGACAGAAGTTAATGATATGTTAAAATTATTCTTTAGAGTCGCATTCGAGCGGACTCATTTTTCTTGGGATAAAAATTAATTTTTGTTGTCCAATCTGTTGTAGGTCATTTTTATTTGGTTTTAAAATATCAATCGGGCATTTTATCGATCAAGAAGTTTTTTAAGATCAGCAAACGGGTTGTGGGTCGCCGTTTCGGACTTTTCCTCTTTTGCGAGGCTGGTGCTTCCTGACGAGAGGTGCTCCGTATAACGGCTGTGTTCGTTGTCATGACAGTAGATGCACAGATTTTCCCAGTTGCTTCCGTCGCTTGGATTGTTGTCATGGTTGTGGTCTTTGTGGTGAACGGTCAACTCAGTCAGGTTGTCGGGAGAAAAGCTTCGACCGCAGCGGCCGCAAACATGGGGATGGATGCGCAGGGATTTTTCCCGATATCCAGCCGAGCGGGACTCCTGATTGCCACGTGCCAACGAGACAATGCGCTCCATGGCTGCGGCGCGCTCCTCTTCTGTTTTTTTTACGAGAGGTTGGCTGGTCTTTCTTGGGCGGTTGGTTCGATTCATGGTTTTGGCCATCCTGTTGACTCGGGAAAAAGCAAAGATGTGCGATTTCTGTTGAAACGTTGAAATACACATTAGTTCCAGTTTGAGACATTCGCAACGGTAATAAACGCGTGACAGCCAGTCATCCGAAACGGTTTTTTTTACGAGCTTCAACAGTTGTTTGCCTGCTTTTCAGGTTGTTTTTATTGTAGATAAGTTTTCAAGTTATGTCTGTGCGTTATCTTTTTTTGATGTAAACAATTGTTTGGTTAGTTTGTGTAAGTATTTGTGTTTTCAAGATAAAATTTGGATTTGAATATGAAAGAAAATGCTGTATATTGAACCTCACAATCGATATTGGCAGAGGATATACAGATTATTGGGCTGTTTAATTTAACATGAAGGAATGAAACTCCATGAGCATGACCTTAAGTGATCGGATTCAACTGGCTCGAAAGAATGCTGGTTTGACCCAAAAAGGTTTGGCTGATAAAGTAGGTATCAGCCAGACGGCTGTTCATAAATTAGAATGTGGTCGGTCTCGATCCTCCCGTCGGACGGTTACCATAGCCTTGACATGTGGTGTGGATCCCATCTGGCTCGAAACCGGTCGGGGTGACATGTTGCTGCCAGGTTCTGGTTCCGGCCATCAGATTCAGGAAGATGGCTCCTCTTACCGGCCCTTCCCCTTGATTGCTCGGGTGCCCCTGATTCCTTGGAACCAAGTCAACAACTTCTGTGGTACGGACGATTTTGAAAGCTTGGAAGCCGAGGCGACTACCTGGATACCCGTCGCTCCGCGTACCAGTGAGCAGTGCTATGCGCTGACGGTGCCGGATGATTCCATGGAGCCGGAGTTTTCTGAAGGTGAGATACTGATTGTCGACCCCCACAAGGAGGTGACCCACAATCAATTCCTGATCGTACGTCTACAGGGAGATTCGCGCCCGACCTTCAAGCAGTTGATCATTCTGGGTAAAAAACGGTATCTGAAGCCACTCAACGCCCGTTATCCCCTGATGGACATTGAAGGCGAGTTGGATGTTTGTGGCGTTGTTGTCTGCAAATACAAAGATTATTGATAAGCCTCTGCTTTTTTAAAAGACAATTTCAATGTAGGCTACATCGGTTATATGTTATCCTTCTGCGTTTCTTCTGGTTGTTGATCCTGGCCGGTCGGGCGGGGGATAGCCGTTGATCGGCTTGTAGTAGCGTTTAGGATCGTCCGTGCCATGACCCTGTCAGAAGATCAGATTAAACGCTATTCCCGGCAGATTATTCTAAAGGAGATTGGCGGCTTGGGTCAGGCCAGGCTTCTGGATTCCACGGTATTTATTCTGGGAGCCGGTGGTTTGGGCTCTCCGGCGGCCCTCTATCTGGCCGCCGCCGGTGTTGGACATCTGATCATTGCTGACCACGATCAAGTCGAACTCTCCAATTTACAACGGCAGATTTTGCATACCACGGCGAGGCTCGGAGCCGACAAGGTTGTCTCTGCTCAGCAAACCCTTCAATCCCTTAACCCGGATGTTCGGGTTACCCCGATCAAGCAACGCATAACCGAAGAAAATATCGGACCGTTACTCGCTTCGTGCGATCTGGTTTTGGATGGTAGTGATAATTTTTCCACTCGATACATGCTCAATGACCACTGTTTGATCCAGGGGAAAATATTGATTTCGGCTGCCGTATTGGGGTTTGAAGGTCAAATCGCCACCTTTTCTCACGGGATAGACCGTCGCTCGCCCTGTTACCGCTGTCTTTTTCCTGTACCGCCGACATTTGCTCCAACCTGCTCTTCATCCGGGGTGTTGGGGGCGACCGTCGGCACTCTGGGTACCCTGCAAGCGGCAGAGGCGATCAAGATCCTGCTGGGCGTTGGGCAAAATCTATCCGGTTCACTGTTGCTGGTCAACCTGTTGGATACCGTTTTTCATCGTATCCAGATTCCCAAACGGCCCGATTGTCCGACATGTGGCTGAGCCGCTCAGCGCTCCAAAGCAACGCTCTTGACCTGAACAAACAGGGATAGCCCAGCTTTGATCTGAAGGGTTTCAAGAGATTTTTTGGTAATGCGGGAGAGAATGGGCGTGCCGGAAATAGAGAGCTTGACCATGTATTGAGCCGGGTTCTCCGCTACAATCTCTACCACGTGTGCGGAAAAAATATTCAGGATGCTGGTCTGTTCCGGGCGTCTCAAGGTGAGGCTGACATCCTTTGCATAAATTCGAACTCGAACGGTTTCGCTCCCGGTCAACTGCTGACTGGGCACCTGGATCAGCTCTCGGGATTGACCAAAAGCCAATGTGCTGATGTGAAAATGAGGGTCTTGATGGACTACCTGGGCGGATAGCAGCGTGCTGGCGTCGCTTTGATGGGCAAGAGGCAGATCCAGTCGGGTTATGATTTCACTGACCGGCCCGTTGGCCAGAATCCTCCCCTGATCCATGAGTGCCAGATGGTCGGCCAGTTGAAGAATCTCGCCCATATCGTGGCTGACATGGAGAATAGGCAGTTGCAATCGTTTGTGGATTTGTAAAATATATTGGAGGATTTTTTTCTTTCCCTGGTGATCCATGGAGGCCAATGGCTCATCCATGATCAACAGTTTCGGGCCGGTCAAAATGGCCCGTCCGATGGCGACCCGTTGTTGCTCTCCGCCGGATAAGTTTTCCGGCAACCGATCCAGAAGGGCGGTCAACTCCAATATGTCGAGGGTATCCTGCCAGGAGACCCGTTGCTCGGCCCCTTTGGAACGGCTTCTGCCAAAAAAAAGGTTTTCACGAACCGTTAGATGGTGAAATAAACGGCTCTCCTGAAAAACCACCCCGACGGGTCGGTTGAACGGCGGGAGAAATATGTTGTTGGATTCATCCTGCCAGATTTGATCACCAAACCCGATATAGCCGTCTGTGGCACGTTCCAATCCGGCCAGGCAACGCAGATAGGTGGTCTTGCCGCCTCCTGAGGGGCCGAACAGGCCGGTGATTCCGGTCAGATCGATGGAGAGCTGGCTGTTGAGCGTGAAGTGGCCTCGGGTCAGGGAAAATCGGCTTTCCAGTTTCATGGTGAACCGACGGGAAAACGACGATTATAGGTGTTGATAAAAATCAGCGCCGTAAAAGAGAGCGCGAGCAAGAGGGCTGAAAGAGTGTGGGCCTGGCTGTATTCCATGCTTTCTACATGGTCATAGATGGCAATGGAGATGACCTGGGTTTTCCCCGGAATATTCCCTCCAACCATCAACACCACGCCAAACTCTCCCAATGTGTGGGCGAAACCAAGAATGCCTGCGGTCAGATAGCCGCCGCGGGCCATGGGAAAAGCCACACTGACAAAGCTGTCCCAGGGTGTGGCTCCCAGGGTTGCGGCTGCTTCAAGGGGTTTTCCGCCGATGGATTCAAAGGCTCGCTGAAGCGGTTGAACCACAAAGGGGAGGGAGTAGATAACCGAGGCGATGACCAAGCCGGAAAAGCGGAAAGCCAACGCCTCGTCCGTCAAAGAGATCCAGGTCTGTCCCAGCCAGCCATGCGGTCCCAAAAAAATCAGCAGATAAAAGCCTAAAACCGTCGGGGGTAAAACCAGAGGCAGGGCAATGGTGGCTTCGACGATCCGTTTGCCCCATCCGCCTTTGCTTCGACTCAGCCACCAGGCCATGGGCGTGCCGATGAGGAGTAGGATCGCCGTGGTCAAAGCGGCCAGAAGCAGGCTCAATTGCAAAGCGTGCCAATCCGGGTTGGCGATATCGCCAAGGTCGATCATGGAACGCTGTAACCCCACTGTTCGATCTGCTCCCGGATCGGTGGGCTTTTCAGAAACTCCAGTAATTGACCGGGACCGGGGCTCTCTTTTCCCGTGTTCAGGAGAATGGCATCCTGTCGGATCGGGTTGTAATAGGCGGAAGGGATTATCCAGATTTGATCTTTAGTTGGATTTGTGTCCAAAATTTGAGAGAGTGCGACAAAGCCGGAGTCCACATTGCCACTGGATAAAAAGGCCAGGGTCTGTCCGGCATTTTCACCAAATGAGAGCTGGTGGCGAAGGGCTTCCCAGATTTTCAGTTGTAACAACACCTCTTTGGCGGCTAATCCGTAGGGGGCCAGTTTCGGGTTGGAAATGGCGATTCGTTTGTTGGGCGGCGGATGGAAATACTCCTCATCCAGCGGCTTATCCCCCCCCTTGGGACGCCAGAGGGCGAGCCGACCCATGGCATAGGTAAATTGACTTTTGGGGTCGGCTAGATTCATCTGTGCCAATAAGCTCGGACGCTGTTGGTCCGCCGAGAGAAACAGCTGATAGGGGGCGCCATTGACGATTTGCGCAAACAGTTTCCCGGTCGAGCCGGAACTGATCAAAAGCCGGTGTCCGGTCTGGGCTTCAAATAAATTGGCCAGTTGAGTAAACGGTTTTTTGAAATTGGCCGCCACCGCCACATGAATCTCTTCGGCAATGGTCAATCCGGGCCAGCAAAGCAAAAGAATCAGCAGGGTGAGCCGGGGAAGTCTCATCTGTTCAACCTCCCAATGCGGACATGGCATGTGTCGTGCCGTGGGCGCCTTCTTGGTCGAATTGGTGGTTTAGCGGTTTGAGTTCGACCGCCTCCTCAATCTGTCTTTTTAGATCCTCATCGCTGGCTCCCTGCCGGAGAGCGGTTTTCAGATCCTTGCGATCCTCTCGTCCCAGACAGAGAACCAACTGGCCGGTCGAGGTCAGGCGCATGCGATTGCAGGTGTCGCAAAAATGGCGGGATCGAGCTGAGATGACGCCGACTTCGGCATCGGTTCCGGCTATTTGATAATAACGGGCCGGTCCAGAGCCACGACTCTGATGAACGGGGATGAGTTCCGAGTCAAACCGGGCTTTGACCATGTCCAGAATAGCTTCGGCGGAAAAATAACGCCCATCAATTCCTTTGCCGGCTTCACCGATGGGCATGGTCTCTATGAATCGCAGAACAAGACCATGTTCGCGGGCAAACTCGACCATACTGGGAACCTCCTGTTCATTGATGCCCTTCATCACCACCATGTTCACCTTGACTGGATACAACTCCGCCTTTACAGCAGCCTGGATGCCAGCCAACACATCCGGCAGGTTGCCCCCACGAGTCAGGGTCTTGAAGGTTTCCGGGTTGAGCGTATCCAGAGAGATATTGACTCGATGGACCCCGGCCTGCTTAATCCGGTTCGCAAAACGGGATAGCAAAAGAGCGTTGGTGGAGAGAGAGAGCTCTGTCAGTAGAGGTAGCCCACCCAATTGCGAAATGAGGCCAAGAACATTTTTTCTCAGCAGTGGTTCGCCGCCGGTCAGTCGGACTCGCTCGACACCCAATTCGGTAAAAATGCGTACCAGCCGACCAATCTCCTCCAGGGTCAGCAACTGCTGGTTGTTGGGTAGACGTTGTAGGCCGGCGGTACGGCAGTAATCGCAGCTTAGATTGCAACGATCGGTCACGGAAACCCGCAGATATCGTATGGTTCGTCCAAATGAGTCGATGAGAGCCACGAATTGGGTACTCCAGTTGGAGGCTAAATGTCGATGCGTGGAAAAATGTTCGTCTCTATCCCGGTCGATTCGCGATTTGAGGGATTCCACAATTCTGTGTCAGGTTGGGCTTCTGACATAGTGTCCACTCTTACCACCCATTTTTTCCAGCAAGCGAATTTGGCCGATAACCATATCCCGATCAACTCCTTTACACATGTCGTAAATGGTCAATCCCGTAATACTGGCTGCGGTCAACGCTTCCATTTCGACGCCGGTCTGTCCGGCTGTTTTAACACGGACCGTAAAGTGGATTCGGCGTTGGTCCGAATCTGGCTCAAAGGAGATCTTGACTGAAGTCAAATTGATTTGATGACAGAGCGGAATGAGGCTGTCTACCCGCTTTGAGGCCATGATCCCCGCAATCCGGGCCACTTCCAGCACATCACCTTTGGCCATTTTTTTGTCCAAAATCAACCGGAATGTCTCCGGTTGCATGGAAATCTCGCCACCGGCGACGGCGATCCGTTGGGTGTGGGGTTTGTCGGAGACATCCACCATGTGGGAAGCGCCGTTTTCATCGAAGTGGGTCAGCTTCATTCGGAAACACCTCTGCTCAACTGTACTGAATCTGTTGGACCGTAACCAGATCACCGTCGCTTAACGTAACCGGTGCTTCCGGCAAAATGATAAAGGCATTGGCTTTTGAGAGGCTGGTCAAAATTCCAGAACCTTGTGCGCCGGTGGTCTCTACCCAAGCTCCCTCGGTATCGAAGTGGAGGATGCCTCGAACAAAATCCATACGGTCATGTTTTTTTACAAGGGTTCCTCGGAACGGGACGGTCAGGGTTTTGGGCGGTTCCGGGTTGGCACCCATCAATTGTAGCAGGGCTGGACGGACGATGGTTAGAAAAACCGTCAGGCAGGAGACCGGATTTCCCGGCAGGCCAAAAAAGAGGGCGTTGTTGAGTTGACCGTAGGCCTGAGGTTTGCCCGGTTTCATGGCCACCTTCCAAAAATGGATATTTCCATGTTTTTTCAGGACTTCCTTGATCAGATCATAATCTCCAACCGAAACACCGCCGGTGCTGATGATGGCGTCGGCCTCTTGTCCGGCTCGATGCAGGGTCTCTTCAATCTCGTGCAAATTATCCCGAACCACGCCCAGGTCCAACACCTCCACTCCCAGAGCGGTCAGAGCATTATACAGGGTGGTCCGATTGCTGTCGTAGACCTGGCCCGGTTTAAGCTCCGCTCCACCTTCAATCACCTCATTTCCAGAGGAGAGCAGAGCGACGACCGGTCGACGGAAAACGGTAATCTCGCTGACCCCCACCGAGGTCAGCAAACCCAGGTCAGCTGGTCCCAGTCGTCGTCCTTTCGGTAAAACATCCGAACCGGCCTGGATATCCTCTCCGGCCAGACGGATATGCTGGCCTTTTTTCTGTCCGCATGGAACGGATATAAGTGCCTTGTTTCGTTCGACCATCTCCTGCATGACCACACAGTCACAACCGGGTGGTATGGGTGCCCCGGTCATGATACGCACCGCTTGACCGGTTTGAATCGGTGTGCTGATCCGGTCCCCGGCCGGAAGGTCGGCGATAACGCGCAGGGTGGTCGCCTGGTCGGCATGGAGATCGTTGATGTTCAGGGCATATCCGTCCATGGCGGCGTTGTCATGGTTGGGCACGTTGACAGGAGCGGAAACCGGGCTGCTGAGTACCCGACCCAACCCATTTAGCGGAGTGACCGCCTCCAAATTTGTGACCGGATTGACACGGGCTAAAACCTGTTCTTGGGCGTCTGAAAAAGAGATCATGGATCGCTAAACCTTTTTTTAAATGGAATAAAAAACCTCATTCGTGCCCGCCGCTGTGGGCCATTCGCAAAGCGTGTGGAATCAGATCGACAATGACCTGCAAACTATGCAGGGCGCCACGGGTGGAACCGGGTAGATTGACGATCAGGGTTGCTCCCCGAAATGCAGTGATGCCACGGGTCAAAAGAGCGCTACGTACCTGTTTCAGACCTTCCAGGCGAATCTGTTCGGAAAAGCCCGGCAGCTCTCGATCGGTCACCTGACGGGTCGCCTCCGGGGTAAAGTCTCTGGGGCTGGGGCCGGTGCCGCCGGTTGTTAGAATCAGATCCAGCTTTTTATCATCGCTCCACTGTTTCAGGCAGGATTCTATTCCGGCCTGATCATCGCTGATAATTTTACGAGCCGCCAGGATGGCCCCCAGACTCCGAACCTCTCCCTCCAGGGCGTCACCGCTTTTATCCTCGGCACGGGTTCGGCTATCGGATAAGGTGAGAATGCCAACCTGAAGGCCCAACCAGGCCGATTGACGCGGGGCGTGATTGTGCAAAGCCGGGTGATGCGGTGCCGAATGGTTGTGGTTTGACGAGGGTATCGTTTCAGGCTCTTGGGTCTGGGTGGGGTGGGTGTGCCGGACGTGACGCAGTTCGCTCCATTGACTGGCTGCCGCTTCACACCCCGGACAGCCTTTGACCCATCGCTCTCCACCGGTTTTGATCACCTCTTTTTTCCAGAAAGTGGCGTGAACCTTGAGATGGTCTATGACATACCGGCAGGCATCAAAGGCGGCAGCCCGGTGTCTGGCGGCGGCAATGACCAGAACAATATTCTCGCTGGGTTCCAGGCGTCCGACCCGGTGCACGACCGTGATCTCTTCGACCTCAAACCGGATGCGGGCGGATTGTTCGATTTTATCCAACTCAGATTCGGTCATGCCCGGATAGTGTTCAAGAATCATGGCGATAACGTCCTCATTTTCGGTATAGTCTCGAACGGTACCGACGAAGGAGACGATGCCTCCGATCATGGGTTTTTCTTTGCTGAGCTGGGCAATCTCGGCCTCAAGTGAAAAGTTCTCGGTCTGGATTCTGATCATTTGAGGCTTCCATTGGTTGAATCACCCGGAAAGGTGACTTTGATTTTTTCTGTTTGAGCAGACAGACCAAACGGTTGCCCCATTTGTGCACGTCCAACTGACAGATTCATGTTGAGGGCGAAACTCCAGCTTAACCATCCTATTTCCAGAGTCTATCACAATTGGTTGGTAGAAAAAAATGAAGAGAAACGATCCGGTGCCCGATCAGATCTACGTGGGAGTGAAATCGTTGTATATTGTGTCCGGTTTTTTGGTGTGGGTATGATGAGATTAATGAAAAACATGAGGTATGTACTGGTTTTAGGACTGATTGTCTTTTTCCTTTATCAGGATCGGGCCAAAACCATGCAACATCTCGAAAATCGGGCTTACGATGTGGGGGTCGGTCTGGTCCAACGTGTTGCCGACGATCGAGTCGTTGTTGTCGCTGTCGATCAAAAAACCGTGAAGAATCTGGGAGTGTCTCCCTGGTCTCGGGACCGGTTGGCCGAGGCGATCACTATTCTTTCTCAGGGCGGACCAAAACTGATTGTCAACACCATTCCCTTGTTACAGGAGTCTGTCCAACCCAAAGAGAGGGGGGTCGTCAGGGTTCTGGAATTTTTGGAAAAAGCCGACATCCAAAAGAGTATTTCCCAGGCCCTTCCGGCCGATTCTCCCCTCATTGAAACCGTCTCTGCCAATCTGAGCAAACTGCATCAGATGCTCGCTTCAGAGGTTAAACCGGTCGATGGCGAACAAAAATTGCTCTCTGCGCTAGAGCAGGCTGAAAATGTGATCCAAATCCTGCCGTTAACGGTTGCCAATCATTATCTGCTGGATCAATCGGTACGGCTACCGGACTATTTCATGGCTGAATCCGGGGTTGATCTGCTTCACTTGAACGCTTCATTCGCTCAGCCCAATCTGGTGAAATCCATCAACCCCGTGAGTTCGGATTTGGGGAAAAGGATGGCCGGGATCGGCTTTTTTCTCCATGAGGCGGAGTTTGATGGGGTAGCCCGGAAATATCGACTGCTGCTCTCTTACGGGGGGATTCAACTGCCCTCCCTGGCTTTGGTCGCGGTGGCAAAAAATCATAATTTAAGGTTGTCAGATTTAACTGTTTCCGGCAAAAAACTGCAAATTGGACCGTTGGTCGTGGCGGTTGATTCCGATTATCAGACCTACCCACACTATTTTACCCCCCTGGAGGCCGGACAGCCGTTTAAAGTCTTCTCTCTTTCCGATCTGCTCAATCGGCAGATCCCTGCCGATCAACTCTACAATAAAATGGTTCTGATCGGTGAGACCGATCCCACGATATCGCCGGGAGTGAAAACCCCCATTGCCAGGACCATGGCACCGGTGGAATTGCTTGGGCATCGGATTCTCTCCCTGCTCAACCAGAGCGGTTATCGGGTGCTGGACCGGGCCAAAGAGTTTAAATGGCTTTTATATGCTGGAGTCGGTCTTTATCTTCTGTTGCTGTTGCCCCTTCTCAGTCGTATAGGCGGCTTTGTCACCACTCTTTTCATTGCCGCCTTGATGATGACAGCTCATGTTCAACTGATGACGCAACTCCAAATTTGGTTACCCATGGTTGGACCGTTTTTGCTGCTGCTGTCGGGATCTCTTTTGATGATTGTTTTTCAATCCAAAGCCGGGGAAATCAGAGTGGTACGGCCTACAAAAGAGATCAAAGAGGATTCCAAGCGCATGCTGGGTCTGGCGTTTCAGGGGCAGGGACAATTGGTCCTGGCCTTTGAAAAATTTAAAAGTTGCCGTATGGACTCGATGTTGATGACCATCCTCTATGATCTGGCTACGGAGTTTGAACAAAAAAAGCAGTTTAAGCAGGCGGCTGAAGTTTTGAGTTATATGGTTGAATACAAAAAAGACTTTCAGGATATTCAGGCCCGATTGAAAACAATGGAAGAGTCCATTCCCAAAGAGCAGGTGGTGCCAGAACCAAAAGCGGAACAATCCGAATCGGTTCTTTCAGTGGAGCGCTATCAAATGGGTAAAATTTTGGGGCAAGGCTCCATCGGCACGGTTTTTCTGGGACGTGCTCCCGAGGATAACCGACAGGTGGCGGTCAAGATCATCCCCTTGACGGAGATTTTTGAAGCGGCGGTATTGGAGAAGGCCTGTAAGCGTTTTGCTAAAATTCTCAAGGTAACCAAGGGGCTAAACCATCCGAATATCGTCAACGTCACTCAGGGCGGCGAACGGTATGGCCAGGCTTTTTTCGTCATGGATTATCTGCCGGGTCAGAGTTTGTCGACCTTTTTAGAGAAAAAAAATCTACTTCCGGTCTCTCTGGTCATTCAAATTATCGCCAAGGTTGCCATGGCCTTGGATTATGCCCATCAAAAAGGGGTGGTTCATGGCGATTTGAAGCCGTCCAACGTTCTGTTCGATCAGCCGAGTCGAGGGGTCAAAGTGACCAATTTTTCTCTGTCCGGTTTGATCAAAATGGAGGGCGGGCGGTTGGTGACCATTCGCTCTCAGGCTACCCCCTATCACCTGTCGCCCGAATGTGCCCGAGGCGAAGAGGCCGACTCCCGTTCGGATCTGTTTTCTCTGGGCGTGCTCTTCTATCGAATGTTGACCGGGGAGGTGCCCTTCGACGAGGATACGAGGGTCTATTCAGATTTGGAGACCAATTTATCCTACGCCCCCCCCACCTCCATCCTCACTTTCAACCCGGACCTGCCCCATTGTCTGGATGAGATTATTACAAACGCCATTCACCTGAATCCCGACAAGCGGTTTCAACGGGGAGCCCATTTAGCCAGAGCCTTGGTCAACTGTGTCAAGAGTCAGGTCAAGGAGTCCACCTGATCTCAACTGCCGTTTATCGGTTCATAAGTGACCGGGGTTGAAAATATTCAATGCTGCCGGTTTTCCGCTGGCCGGAGAAAAATGGGGTTTGATCAGCCTGTTTCTAGCTTTCAGTTTGAACCGGATGTGGAAATATTGTATGGTGTCGTAACTTTGCGCTTACTTTGCTTCCAGGAGGGAGAAGAGAGATGAATCACCTTGATATGCGGTATTCCGTTCGGGCTGGTGCGGCGGTTTTGGCGGCGGCTCTTTGCTTTCCCCTTTCGGCTCAGGCGGATATGGCCTTTCTGGCTCACCCGGCACCGACCGCCCTGGCTGCTGCGTCCCCAACTGCGGTTGGCTATGTGGCCTATGGCGTTCCGGTTTATTCCTTTCAATATCAGATTCAGGCTCCGACATATTATTATGTGCCGGTGACTCCGACTGTCGTGACCTATGCGGTTCCGACCACCGTTATCCAGAGTTACTATGTTCCGGCCTATACCGCCCAGGTCGTGACGACGCCGGTTGCGCCAGTTGAGAAAAAAACCAAGAAAGAACCGGAAGCGAAACCAACGGTTGAATCCAATGCCAAACCCATTCAACTCTATTCCAACTTTAGTTCGGAGCCGAGCAATCCGGTGGTTATGGTCTATCCTCCCCTGGTCATGGGGTTTGGTCAGCCGCTGATTATGTGGTAGGGCGTTTTTTCGCCCGCTCAGCTCTGTTGGGAGTGGCGGATCTGTTGCCATTTTTCATGGCCGGGCAATCCCATGGAGACGAGGGTTGCGGCTGAAACAAAGACAACCGAGGCCCATAAACAGCCTTGAAGGCCATATAATTGGTACAGTCCGCCGGACAACACCGTTCCGGTCAGGCGACCGGCGGCGTTGGCCATATAATAAAACCCGACATTCATGGCCACTGTCTCCCGATCGGAGTAAAGAAGAATCAGAAAAGAGTGGACTGAAGAGTTCAGGGCAAATACCACCCCAAACAATCCCAGGCCGATGACGATGGCCTGAGCCGGATCAAACCCCTGGGTCAAGGCGATGGCGATACCGGCCGGCAAAAGGGTCAGGATGAAAGCCCAAAGGCGAGCGGTGCCGCCATCGGGTCCCTGGTCGTTTTTTCGGTTGCGCAACAGAGCCGGGGCCAGCGCCTGGACAATTCCATACCCGACCACCCAGAGCGCCAGAAAGGTGCCGACCTGGGTGTGGGACCAGGCGAGTTGCTCAGCAAAAAAAACCGGAAGTCCCACCGTAAACCAGACATCCCGCGAGCCAAAGAGAAAAAACCGGGCGGCTGAAAGTCGGTTGATCTGCGGCGTTTTGGAAAAAAGTTGTTTGAACTTAACGCTGCTTTTGGCTTTTCCCATCTCCTTGGGTAGCAACCAGCCGGTAAGAATCAGGGTGATGAACAGTCCGAAGGCCAACAGGATCAGTGCCAACTGAAAACCGAAAACGGCCAGCAACAGCCCGCCGAGAAAAAAGCCAGCCCCCTTGAGCGAGTTTTTCGAGCCGGTGAGCAGGGCGACCATCTTGAACAGTCTGGAGTCCGATTGTTCCCCATCTGGAACCATCAGTTTTACGCTGGATTTGGCGCTCATTTTATTGAGATCCTTGGCAATTCCCGATAGCGCCATGAAAAACATGACATAACTGATGGAAAGCCAACCGGGATCGACCGCCAGCATGCTCAAGGCGACGATTTGCAGCGCCATGCCGAGAAACATGGTGGTATTGAGCCCCAACCGGGCACCGATGTAGCCGCCGACACCGTTGGTGACAATGCCGAACACCTCGTAAAAGAGAAATAAAAAGGCGATCTCCAGCGGCGCATAACCCAGATTGTGGAAGTGCAACACCACCAACATGTGGATGGCACCGTCGGTGATGGTAAAGGCCCAATAGGCCAAGGTTACCAACAGATAGTTTCGTATACCAGAAGCGACAGCGGGAGATGCGGTCATGAGCGCTCTTTCTTTCGTTGTGGTCAACGGTTGAAAAAAGGTTTTCATCCGAGAAATGGTCGTTGTCGGCATGTACCGCCAATCGTCGTTTCTCGGATGACAGAAAAAACTACAGACTCCGAACCACCTTGCCAACCAGATCCATCATCCGACAGGCATAGCCCCACTCGTTATCATACCAGGCGAGCAGTTTTACCTGGGTTTCGTTAATAACCATGGTTGAGAGGGCGTCGATAATAGAGGAGCGGGGGTCATCTTTATAGTCGATGGAGACCAACGGGATCTCTTCGTATCCTAAAATTCCTTTTAGCGGACCTTCGGAAGCGGCTTTCATCAGGGCGTTGACCTCTTCGACCGTGGTCGGGCGTTCCACTTCAAAGACCATGTCGGTCAATGAGGCGTTCAAGAGCGGAACCCGTACCGCCAAACCGTTCATTTTTCCGGCTAGTTGCGGAAAAATCTGGATGATGGCCTTGGACGACCCGGATGAGGTTGGAATTAAGGAGAGGGAGCAGGCTCTGGCCCGGCGCAGATCTTTGTGACCCAGATCGATAATGGTCTGGGTGTTGGTGATGTCGTGGATGGTGGTCATGGAGGCGTGTTTGATTCCCAGACCGTCCAACATCACCTTGACAACCGGTGCCAGGCAGTTGGTGGTGCAGGAGGCCGGCGTGATGATGTGGTGCTGGTCGGGATCATAGAGATGGTCGTTGACCCCCATGACCAGGTTCAATCCTCCCTCTTTAACCGGAGCGGAGACCACCACTTTTTTAATGCCTTGGTCAAAATAGGGTTGCAGTTTTTCTTTGGTCTTGAAAACGCCGCTGCACTCCAAAACCAGGTCGATCCCCATGGCCGCCCAGTCCACATCCCCCGGTTGAACGGCTGAAGAGTAGCTGATTGGAGAGCCGTCCACCGTGATGGTCTGACCATCGCAGGAGACATCGTGGTCCCAACGTCCGTGGACTGAATCATATTTCAAAAGATGGGCCGCACAGTTGGCATCCCCATTTATCTCGTTGATATGAACAATTTCAATTTCCGGTGAGTCAAACCCAACTCGAAAACCCAAGCGCCCCATGCGACCAAAACCATTGATTCCTATGCGAATAGACATGTTCTCTCCAATCTTGTATATGCGGATAAACGTATTTATAAATTTAAATAAATTAAAAGCTAACAGTTGCGCCCGGAGCTTGGAATATTTTTCAGGGCCTGCAGATCTTTCTGGATTTGTTGGCTTAGAACGGCCTGATTGACCAGAGTTTTTAAAATGTCCTGACCAAACCCATCCGCCTGTCGGGCGATTCGGTAGTGAATCCAGAGTTTGTCACGCCTGGCCGTGACCCAGCCGGAGTTGCGCAGATAGGCCAGATGTCTGGAGACCATGCTTTGGGAGACGCCGGTGGCTGTTACCAGATCACAGACGCAGATCTCTTCAGCATGGGCGACCAGGCAGAGCAGTCGAATGCGCAGGGGTTCCGAGAGTGCCTTATAGCGGGCGGCCAGTTGCTCCAAAATATCCATGGCTCATTTATATCTGTCTAGGCAAATATAGTCAACCATTTTTTTCTCTCCGTATCCAGGTTAAAACATCCACCATTTCCACAGGCTGAATTTAACGCTGAACCAGCCGCCGACGGGAAAAAACCGATTGGCAATGGTCTCCCAGGTCTCCCAGGTCAGCAGGGGGTCGAACGAACCGTTTATCTCCGGGCTGAGATGATAGAGCAGAGCGGTCGTCAGGTAGAGGCCAGTCGTAGCGGCAAGGTCGTCGGAGTAGAATTTGAAAGCGCTGCCCAGGGATTTACGGGTGCCACCCAAGCCGAACAGGTTTAAACTGGCCAGTTCATCCAGAAGCAGATGAATGAGAAAACCGGCCAGCAGAAAGGCGGCGATCAGCCAGAGGTTCTGGTTGGGGATATGAAACAATCGTCCCAAGAACAGGGGCGTGAAGTAAAAACAGCCGAAGGCGGCCGGGATGGAGTGAAAGATTCCCCGATGGACGGTCAGGCGGGTAAATAGTTCAAAGACCGCCAGTTTAAAAAAGACGAAGGCGGCCATCCATAGAATCAGCAGCTCCATTATGGAAAGGGAAGCCGCCTGACTGAACATGACCAAAAAAGAAAAAATAACCGCAAAAACCGTAAAACTAACGGTGAGAATGGTGGACGTGTCGGAATCGATATCCGGCAGCAGTCCGCCCAAAATGGCCGCGATAAAACAAAAAATCGCTGTGTCGGCCTCGATGATCTGGGCTGACAGCAGGGTTGTTGCCATCAGGCCGCCACTGACAGCGGCAGCGGAAAAGTGGGCTTTAAAACCGGCCATCTTCCGCTAAGCCGACTCTTTTATTTTATTGACGGTATAGGTGAAAATCTGGGGTTGTTCTTTCCAACACGAACCACCGAGGCCGGCTTTCTGGCAGAGGTGGCTGAGAAACAGGGCGGGAGAGGGCAGTTGATCCCAGACCTGGGGGAGAAAGGTTGAACGTCGGCCATCCTTCTCCAAAATCACCCCATGAATCCCCGGTTTTAGACGGGTCAGCAGATCCGCGCCATCGGCGTAGGTCAGGGGTTCGGGTTTGCTCAAGATGGATACCTCAATTGTTAATCCGGCAAGCTCCTGGGCGGTTACCAACTGAAAGCGGGGATCGCGGGTGGCGGCAACGCTGTTTTCCAGCAGATCTTCTGCCAGGGATCGATGGGCTAGAAGAGAGCCGATACAGCCGCGAAGTTGTCCCTTTTTGGTCAGGGTGATAAAGGTGGCGCCTTTGTCGTTGAGCTGTGGAAACCGTTTTTCGAGTGCCAGGCTGCTCTCTCCCGGTTGGCCGGTCAGTATTTGCTGAAGATGATGCCGGACCAGTTTGGGCAGGTCGGGTTGTTCGGGGGCGTGGACCGGATCGGCGGGGCCGTTTTGACCCTGGGGGTGAAAAAGATAGGTGGCGTAACCGACCACCCGGTTTTTATCCCCGGCGGTGTCGCCAGAGTTGCCGTAGAAGACCAGCTTCGGGGTCCACTGCTGACGGCGAGCGATCTCCAGCAGGGCCGACATGCCGGTTCGACCGCAGGCTTCACAGGACTCGATTGATCTGGGTTTTCCCGAGAGGACCGCCTCGTGGCTGCGCTGATCCAATTCACGGGCTTTATCGTCGGGGTGAAAGTGGGAGAGGTCCGAGGAGATGACAATCAGATCTTCCGGTTGCCAGCAGCGGCTGATGATGTCGGCCAGTTGACCGCCGCTGATATCGCCAAACATGATGGGAACCAGACGAAAATGCGCCAGGGTCTCCTGGAGAAAAGGAAGCTGCACCTCCAAGGCGTGATCCTGGGTATGGGCAGCGGGGCTGCGGCTGACGTCGGGCAGGATGGCCAGGGATTCGACAACGGATTGATCCACTTCCACCGGACCCAGAGGGGTCTCGTAGGCGTGATAGTTGCCGACCGAGACCCCATCCAGATAAACCCGGTGGCTGGGAGCCAGCACAAAAACCCGTCGGGGCCGTCCGGGATCGGCCGGGCTCAAATTGACATAACCGTGGGCGGCGATTTGACCGGAGTAGACATAGCCGGCATGGGGAACGATCAACCCTTTAGGCTCTCCGAGCCGGTCCGGTTTGGCGTTGTCCAGAAAACCCCGTACCATGCGTCGCAGTATGTTGGGATCTTTGGGATAGAATGTACCGGCAACGGCAGTCGGACGAATCCCGGTTTTCACCATGGCGGCTTCCTTTTTTTGTTTTGTTTGCCACGTCAAGGGTTGAGGAAAATCCAATCTGGCTATTTAGTTCGGCTGATCTTTGTTATACTGCTCTTCAACTCCGAACTCATTCGACATTCAATATAGCCTTAATAGAGCTTGACATGAAAAAAAAATTTTTCGCTCCTCTGCTTTTTCTTCTGTTTTTCTCTTCCACACTCTGGGCCGCTCACGGCATCAGTCTGGATGGAGAACTAAAATACCCTGAAGGATTTAAAGGGTTTGACTATAATTCAGATCAAGCCAGGGTCGGCGGCACCCTGACCCTCTATGGTTTGGGCGGATTTGACTCGTTCAACCCCTTTACCCTGAAAGGGGTGGCTCCGGATCATCTGGGCACCCTGCTCTTTGATACCCTGACCGTTCAATCCCAGGATGAGCCGTTTTCCCAGTACGGCCTGTTGGCCACCGATCTGGCGGTTGCGTCCGACGGTCTCTCCCTGACCTGTACACTGGACCCGGAGGCCCGGTTTTCCAACGGTTCTCCCCTGACAGCCGAGGATGTCCGCTTTTCTTTGCAGATTTTAAAATCCAAACAGGCCCACCCCTTTTATGCCCGCTATTTTCGGGATATCGAAAAGGTCGAGGTGGTTGGAACCCATCGGGTTGTTTTCCATTTTTCCCAAAAAAATCGGGAGCTGGCCCTGATCATTGGCGAGTTGCCTGTTTTCAGTCGGGCATTTTTCGAAAAACACTCTTTCGAAAATTTGCAGATGACCCCTCCTTTGGGGTCCGGCCCCTATCAGATCGAATCCTTTGAGGCAGGAAAAATCATCACCTACAAACGCAACCCCGATTATTGGGGTTGGAATCGACCGGTAAACCGGGGGCTTTATAATTTTGATCGGGTGGTGATTAAATTTTTCAAAGATCCGGTGGTGGCGTTGGAGGGGTTCAAGGCGGGTGAGTTTGATTTTATTCTGGAGAACAACTCCAAGCAGTGGGCGCGGGATTATCAGGGTGAAAAATTTGATTCGGGATTGATCAAAAAAGAGCAGCTTGTCCATAAAAACGGTGCCGGCATGCAGGGTTGGATCTTTAACCTGCGCCGTCCCCAATTTCAGGATAAACGGGTTCGTCAGGCCCTGACGTTGGCTTTTGATTTTGAATGGAGCAATAAAAATCTGTTCCACGATCAATATGTTCGATCCGAGAGCTATTTTTCCAACTCCGAGATGGCAGCCAGCGGGCGACCCGGCCCGGATGAGTTGGCCTTGCTGGAACCTTTTCGGGATCAACTGGACCCGGCGGTCTTCGAGGCGGTACAGCCTCCCCCCTCGACCACGCCGCCCAACTCCATTCGCAGCAACCTGCGAAAGGCGGCCAAACTGTTGAAAGAGGCCGGTTGGCAGGTGGGAAAAGATCAAATCCTGTCCAATCAAAAAGGGGAGCCGTTGAAAATTGACATGTTGTTGTCATCGGCTGCGTTCGAGCGGGTGATGGCGCCCTACGTGGCCAATTTAAAGCGGCTCGGGGTACAGGTAACCTATCGAACCGTTGATCTCTCCCTCTACAAAACACGCCTGGACCATTTTGATTATGACATGATCGTCCACGTCTTTGGTCAATCTCAATCTCCCGGTAACGAGCAGCGTGGCTTGTGGAGTTCGAGCAGTGCCGACGAGTTGGGCAGCAAAAACTATATCGGTCTCAAAGACCCGGTTATCGATGCCCTGGTAGATCGGATTGTCTACGCCTCTTCTCGAACCGAACTGCTGACGGCGTGCCGAGCTTTGGATCGGGTTTTGTTGGCCGGTCATTATCTGATTCCCAATTGGTATCTCAACACCCATCGGATCGCCTTCTGGAACCGCTTTGGCCGTCCTGATAAAAATCCGCTGTACTACCAGGCCCACAGTCGGCTCTGGAGTTGGTGGATCAAAGAGGAATAATAGGGAGGGATCATGGCCGCCTACATCATTCGTCGCTTGTTGCTGATGATTCCGACTCTGTTTGGCATCATGCTGGTCACCTTTCTGGTGTTGCAGTTTGTTCCGGGCGGACCGGTGGAGCGAATGGTCTCCCTGTTGGAACAGGATGGTCACGCGGGCGGGGAGGCCGCCACTTCTTCCACGTCATTTGGCAGCTATCGGGGTTCCAAGGGGTTGGACCCGGAGCAGGTCGAAGCGTTGCGCCAATTCTATGGATTTGACAAACCGGCCCATGAACGGTTTTTTATCATGTTGAGCAGTTATCTGCGATTTGATTTTGGTGAATCCTACTACCACCATCGTCGGGTGGTGGATCTGGTGTTGGAAAAATTGCCGGTCTCCATCTCTTTGGGCATGTGGACCTTTTTTCTGACCTATCTGGTCAGTATTCCCTTGGGCATTCGCAAAGCGGTTCGACACGGTAGCCGCTTTGACACCGTCACCTCCACCCTGATTCTGGCTGGCTACTCCATTCCCGGATTTGTTTTGGGGGTTCTTCTGATCGTGTTGTTCGGGGGCGGCAGCTTTTGGGATCTGTTCCCCATGCGGGGGCTGACCTCCGATGGTTGGGAGTTGCTCTCCTGGCCGGCAAAAATAGCCGACTATCTGTGGCACATGGTTTTGCCCATTACCGCTTCGGTGGTCGGTTCTTTTGCGGTGATGACCATGTTGACCAAAAACAGTTTTTTGGAGGAGATCTCCAAACAATATGTTCTAACGGCGCGTGCCAAGGGGTTGTCGGAGGGAGCCGTGCTCTATCGCCATGTCTTTCGAAATGCCATGATTCCCCTGGTAACCGGTTTTCCCGGCTCGTTCGTCGCCGCATTCTTTAGCGGGAGCCTGCTGATAGAGACCATATTCAGCCTGGATGGTCTGGGATTGTTGGGCTATGAGTCGGTGATCAACCGAGACTATCCGGTGGTTATGGCCACCCTCTATTTTTATACCATGCTTGGCTTGCTGACCAAGCTTCTGACCGATCTGACCTACGTATGGGTTGATCCCCGAATCACCTTCGACGAAGCCCAGTGAGTCGTCCAGTGGTTCCTGACCGGAAGTCCGTCGTGGGTCAATGCCCGATTCACGATCGTCCCCTCCACCCCGGAGCAACCGGTTGTCTGAGTTGTCTTCGTGAGAGTCAGTTGGCCATTCCCAAAAAACAGCATGGCCGTCCCCAGGTGGGGGTGGCCTGTCGGGATGGTGCCTCCTGTCAAAATCTAGCGCAGTGCCAGACCATCTATACCCAGGATTTTCTCCACCCGGATGGTTCCTGTCCCAACTTCCAGGCCAAAAGTTTGGGAGAATGTGTTAACAAAACCTATAAGTTTATGAAAAGATAATTAATTTACATATCACACTTGATTTGCTATCATGGGAGGATTGTAAGGACGTCACGTTGGAGGAGAACGTTGGGAGGGTGAGGTCATGCAGAGCGCTGATCAGGCGAACGGAGACTCTAAAATGAAAGTGTTGGTCATCGATGATGATTCAATTTTTCATTTTCTTATTCAAGAGATACTGACTATTGAAGGCTATGAGACCTTCTTTGCCACCGACCCGGAAGAGGGGATAGCCCTCTTTGAACAAGTGCTCCCGGATTTGGTTTTGCTCGACGTACACATGCCGGGAATGAGCGGTTGCGAGGTGGCTCCCATTCTCAAGCAGATTGCCGCCGATCATAAAAAATTCATTCCGATCATCTTTTTTACCAGTTCCAAAGATGACCATGAATTGGTGGAGTGTATCGATTCTGGAGGGGATGATCTCATCAGCAAGCCTTTTAATGAAAATCTGCTGGAGGTCAAGCTGCGGGCCTGGAAGCGAAACATTAAACTGATCAATGAAAAAAAGATTCCGACTCCCGAAAAAAGAGTTTCCACCTTCAGTCGCAATCACCTCACTGAAGCAGAGTTGTTTGATCTGCTCATCCCCAAAAAAAGTCACTGACAGCCAGCCGTTCGTTGATCCAGGGTCTGTTTGAGCCTGGAGAGGGCGTTTGTTGGCACGCAGCGCATCTGACACAACCCCGTTGAGTCGCCGGGTAAGCGGTTGCACCGCTTACGCACTTCCAACTGCCGTATCCAGGATTAGGAGGATCGGTTGGTTATCTTGGTGGTGGACAGATATTCTTCAAACTCTTCAGCGGTCACGGCTTTGCTGTAGAGGTATCCTTGCCCCCAGATGCAGCCGTGGTGGATCAGGAATTCGGCCTGGTCCACCCGTTCGACACCTTCACCGATCACCCGCCGTTTCAGGCTTTTGGCCAAAGACATGATGGCTTCGACCAGTACGGTGGTCTCGGGATCTTTGGTGACGTCGGGAACAAAGGCCCGGTCAATCTTGATGCCGTTGACCGGTAATTTTTTCAAGACGCTCAGGGAGGAGTATCCGGTGCCAAAATCATCCAGCCAGAGGTTGACCCCGAGCCTGGTCAGATGATTGAGCATGACCATGGCACGCTGTTCATCTTCTGAGAGGATGTTTTCGGTGATTTCCAACACCAACGAGGTGGGAGGAAGGCCGGACTCCTTGAGAATCTCCTCAATTTTGTCGTCGGTGGAGAGATCTCGGCAGCGGGTGCAGGAAAGGTTGACCGAAATAAGAAAATCAGCCGCAACCTGTTGGCTGGATATCCATTTTTGTGCAAAGGTGCAGGCGCTTCGAATGGTCCAGGCGGTGATTTCGCCGATCATCCCAATCTCTTCGGCCAGGGGAATAAACGTGTTCGGCGGGATGGAGCCTCTTTTGGGGTGTTCCCAGCGTAAAAAACTCTCCGCTCCGACCACGATATTGTTGCGCAGATCAATGATGGGTTGATAATGGATGACCAACTCGTTTCGTTGCAGGGCGCGGTGCAGGTCTTTCTCCAGTTCCATGCGCTCCTGGGCTTCGTCGTGCATGTCGGGGGTATAGAACCGGAAGGCGTTGCGACCGTCATTTTTCGCCCGATACATGGCGGTATCGGCATTTTTCAGCAGCACTTCCAACTCTTCGGCATCATCCGGGTAGACGGTGATGCCGACCGAACCGGAGATGAACGCCTCTTGTCCTTCCAGGACAAAAGGGGTGGCCAATGCTTGGAGGATGGAGCCGGCAACCCGTTCGGCATGGGGACCACGGGCCATGTCGGGCAGAATGGCGGTAAACTCGTCTCCGCCTATTCGAGCGATGGTGTCCGACTTACGCAAACATTGTTCCAGTCGAACCGAGACCTCTTTGAGCAGTTGGTCACCCGCCCCGTGACCCAAGGTGTCGTTGACCCACTTGAACCGGTCCAGATCGATAAACATCAAGGCGACCCGGCTATCGAGTCGCTTGGCCCGGATCAACTCCCGGACCAGCCGGTCTCTGAAGAGGGTCCGGTTGGGCAGTCCGGTCAAATGGTCATAGTTGGCCTGATGGTGTATCCGTTTTTCAGAAAGCTTGCGCTGTGAGACATCTTTGAGGGTGGTGCAAATGGCCGGACCCGAAGAGAGGTTGATGGCGGTCGAAATGGTTTCCAGGTCAATCTCTTTGTGGTCCACGCGGGTGATTTTCATCTCAGCCGGCCAGCCCTCTTCATCGAGGTCGGTGTCAGAGGCGTCCATGGCCTGAGTCAACCGTTTCCAGGAGTCCGGGGGAAAAAAAGAGGTGAGTGGCTCAGCAGAGAGCGATTCTTCCGCAGAGACGCCGAAAATGGTTTGGGCGTGGGTGTTGGCAAAGAGAATGATCCCATCTCTATGGAGAATAATCCCGCCGGGAAGTCGTTGGACAAGAAGGATGAAATCTTCGTTGATGAGTGCGGCGGCATGGTTGTGACCAGGAGTGGATTTTTTTCCCATTTTCAGCTCTATCTCTCGTTAAACGCTATAGATCTATTTGGCAGATTCCTGGAACAGAATCCATTTTCATTTTAAAACATCAGGTCAGTATAATGGTTAGTTGGGGTAGAGTTAAATATTTTTTTTATAAATCGGACCTGTTGGTACTTTTAACCCTCAAATTATTCCGGTAACCTGGAAGAGTCAGAAGTTGAAAAGAAATCAAACAGTGTTGTGAAGGGAGGGTGTATTCCTGGCTGTTGGGGCTTTTTTTGACGACCTTTTAGTGCCGATAACGGCCTTTTTGTTTGGGATGGTGACATGTTGAGCTCGGTTTTGCACTTTATGATTGTCAATGCCTTTGCCCTGGCTTTTGCCGTGGCTGTGGTGAGTCTGCTGTTGTTTTTTCTGCTCAATTACTTCGGAAAAGGGCTTCTCGGTGCTCTTTTTGCCGTATTGACGGCCTTGTTATATGTTCTTATCCCCCTTTTCGGCGGCTATCTGACTCTGGTGACAGGGGTTATGGCCTGTTTTATAAAGGTTCGACAGGTCTGGTTGGCCATCACCGTCGTCGGCATCAATATTTTAAACGTGCTCATGTTCTCAACCCTGCTGCGGGCCAACGCCGCCGGTGGTATTCAGGTCGGAGATTATAAGTGGGCGGTCTTCTTCATCGGCCTGGCGGTTTTTCAGGTAGCGGTCGGCCTGGCGGTTTTTTTTCGCTACATGGAGAAGAAAAAAGAGGCGGATTTGATGGAGCCAGTCGAATACATCGAGGAGGAAGAGGAGCGGACTGAACCCTTCTCCCACCCTCTCTAGTCTGGCACTCTCCGCCGTTCCTATTCCAGTAAAAATCCGCTATCCCGTCCGGTGATATGCTTTTTAAGCCACCCGCGCAGATAGAGAAAAAGATCTTGGGAGGGAATGAAATCCTCCTCTTCGTGTAAAAAAAGAATCTGCTCCAGATGATTGATCAACTCCTGGTTATGCAGTTGAGCCTCTTCAGACAGCGGTGACTGTTTCTGACTTGAAATGTGCTTTTCTCGTACAAAATGATTGTGAGCCGTTGCCATGAATGTCTTGAGCAGTGTTCGGGTTTGTTCGGCCTTCTGTTGGCTGTAGAGGTCGTTGAGTTGGCGGATGAGTTGCTGGTGGTCGGCATCTATCTCTGGATTGTCATGGCTAAATTCCTCTTGCCAATCCATGAGCTGATCGTTCCGATTCAGCTGGGACTCCCCCATATAAAGGGCATTGAGCTGGTCAAAGAGGGTACTGCGCACCTCTTGGAAAAAACGCAGCGCCAGTCGGGCTTCGGGGTCGGTCAGTCCTTTTTCGACCAGCTTCATGATTTCATCGGTGGTGGTGTGTAGTTGGTCATGGGTGGCGATCAGATTGTTGAAAATGGGCTGGTCGGAATAGGTGGCTTGTTGTTGGTGAATCCAGCGACACAGCGGACAGGCATCATTCAGCAGGTCGGTGTCAACCGGCTTGACCTGGGAAACCATCGCCTCCAGCTCTCCCATCACACCCAGAAAAGGCTCTTTTAACAGCCTGATGTTGAAGGGGGCGGGGCCGATATCAATGTTCAGGTTGACCGACAGCAGGGCGTCGCTCATGTAGGCCGCTACTTCAGAGAGGGCTTTGAAAAAGTGGACGGAACTCTGAACCGTATTGACGACGTCATTGGTCAGGGCCATTTTTTCCTGGACCACCAGGGAAGAGTCATGGGTCTCCTGAGCGGATTGTTGAACGGTCTGGAGGAACACTTTGGATTCGGCACTTTGAGTGGCAATCTTTGCTGCCGATTCAGCCGCTTGACCGGCTTCATCGTTGATGGTCCGAGTCTCCCCCTGAACCGCTTCAACCGCCTCGAAGAGGGCTTTTGCCGCCCGATCCAGGGAGGCGGTGTTGTCGTTGACCGATTGGGTGGTCCGGGTCAGACCGTGTGTCGATTGGGAGATGGTCTGGATGACGCTCTCCTGAGTCTCCATGGCCTGGCGAATCCATTGGTTGGAGTCGTCAAGATTATCGATTGTCTTGCCGATGTTTTTAACGGCATGAGAGACCTGGCCGGATTGGGCCTGGATCTTTTGCAAAACGGAATCAATTTTTATGGTGGCTTCCATGGTGCGGTTGGAAAGCTCCTTGATCTCATAGGCGACCACGGCAAACCCTTTTCCCGCTTCACCGGCGCTGGCCGCTTCGATCAGGGCGTTGAGGCCCAGCATCTGGGTCTCGGAGGCCACTTCCGCAATGATCGTTGTGACCTGATTGATCTCATGGGAGGCTGTAATCAACTCGCCGGTCAACACAATGGCCTCCTGAGCCATGTTCTTTCCCGAATTTGATTCGACGGAAGCCTTTTGACACTGTTGTCGTACCTCTCCCAGGGAGAGGGCCATTTTTTGAATGGCCGTCGAGACGTGGGTGGTTTCCTGGTTAGCATTACCCAATGTTTCTCGAACATGATTGAGAATTTGTTCCATCTGCCCGACCAGTTCAATCATTTCGTTGACACGGTTGTTGGTTTGAAGCAGAGAATGGGAAATTTCCTGGCTGCTGTTGGAGACGATGACCGTGCCTTCGGAAATATTGGCGACATTGTCGGTCGCCTGATCGACGCGGGATTTTATTTTTGCAATCTCTTCGGCCAAATGGAGATTTTCAAGGCTGACATCGGAGGTGGTGTTTTTTAAAACGACCGCGTTTGTGCCAATGTCGTTGCGCAAACGGATGATCTCCTTGATAAAGCCCACCATGTTTTCAGATTGGAGATTGATTTTTCTGATCTGCTCTCCCAACCCGGTGACCAGCTGTTGCAAAACAGTGCTGATCAATCCGAACTCATCCTTTCGCTGGGTATCAAATGTAATGGAGGTCAGTTTGCCCTTGGCCACCTGTTGAACGGAGTGGGATAGATCGGTCAGCGGCAGGGTCAGGATTCGGCGGAGGGTAACACCCAGAACGATCAGGAAAAGGACCAGGGAGGCGATGGTCACCCAGATGGCGTTGATCACAGTTCGGCCAACCTGGGTTTCGATAGCGTCCAGAGAGACGGTTACTTCAAAAATTCCCCGAATGGCTTTGCCGTCCTGGTGACACTTTTTACACGGTTCTTCGATGGGAATGGGGATGAAAAAGGTTTTGGTGAGCCGGTCCAGATCATCCGAACGGATGAACGAGACGCTTTTTTTGCTCTCCAAGGCGGATCGGAAGTAGGGAAGATCCTCGGCAAGAAGTGGGGATCTTTGTTCGTTGCTGAGTAAAAAGGCCTCTTGCCCGTTGGTTTTGATGATATTGATCTGCTTGACTCCCTCGACCATTTTAAGGTGTCGGGCATATTCCCGGGCAATTTCGGCATTGCCGGTCAGCATGATGGCGTGAAGACCCTGCCGGGCGCTGCTGGCCAGGTTGTTGATCAAATCGTTGTTTTGTTTTATAAGCTCGGACCTCAGGGCCTGAGTTAAAAAGAGGCCCAAAATGAGTAGCGCAACGCCGCCGATAAAGCAGGAGACAAACAGCACCTTACGGCTCAACGATCTTTGAAAAAATGAGTGACTTATTGCCATCTGATTGTCTTCAAAAATGAAAGTGAGTTTATCCCATGCAACGGTGGTGGTCCGAACGGATTGATGATTGAACTGGCCGCTGCCGCTTTTGGGTGTATTCCAAACTGTAACAAAATGTCTGTTTGCAATTTTAGATAAAATTGCATTGAATGACAAAGTTTTAAGAATAAAAAACCAATCAGAATATGTTTGTGAATGAAAGCTTATAATAGTAGTGGTTGAAGAATCGACCAGACCTGTTCAAAGATCAGGGCATATCCGGCTTCGTTGGGATGAATGCCGTCTTCCAGGGTCAGGTCCGGTTCTCCGGCCACCCCTGCCAAGAAAAATGGCAGCAGGGGGATGTTGTGTTTTTTTGCAAGCGTCGGGTAGACCTGGGCAAAAGCGCTGGTATACTCTTGACCGTAGTTGGGGGGAATTTTCATGCCGCTCAAAATGACCTGGACTCCCGCATTTTCAAGACGCAGGATGATTTGGTCCAGATTGTCGGTCATGGCATCGAGATCCAGGCCGCGCAGACCGTCATTGGCCCCCAGGGTGACGATAGCGATGGTGGGATTGGCCTTCAAGGACCAACTCAACCGGTTCAGCGCGCCAGCGGTGGTATCGCCAGAGACACCGGCATTGACGACCCGATGGGTAAACCCCTTTTCATGAAGACGTTTTTGTAATAGAGCCGGATAGGAGGCTTCGGAACTGACCCCATAACCGGCGGTCAGACTATCACCATAACAGAGAATCACCCTTTCACCTCCTGGCCCGACTGTGGGTAGACAGAGAACAATAAATAGGGACACCAGAAAGCGTGTCTTGAAAAACCGGTTTTTCATTCCTCAGGACCTCTAAAATGATAAAACTCGAATCGATAAACTATTCCCTGATTCATGGGCAAAAGCAACTGACCATCTTACGGAAGGTGGATCTGACCATCAAGGCGGGGCAGATGGTCTCTTTGGTCGGTCCTTCCGGTAGTGGTAAAAGCTCCTTGTTGGCTCTGATAGCCGGTGTTGAAACGCCCAGTAGCGGCGAGATTCAGGTCAATGGTTTTTCCTATCGTGGTTGTTCCGCCGATCGGTTGGCTCGATTTCGCGGGCAGAATATGGGAATCGTTTTTCAAGATTTTCATCTGGTTCCAGCCCTGACTGCTCTGGAAAATGTTGCACTTCCCCTGGTGTTGCAGGGGGATGATCGCGCCGATGAACAGGCTCGGGAGATGCTGGACCGGGTAGGATTGAGCCATCGACTGAGCCATGCGCCGACGGCTCTCTCCGGCGGTGAAAAACAGCGGGTCGCCATTGCTCGGGCCTTTGTCACCCGTCCCCCGCTGATATTGGCCGATGAACCCACCGGCAATCTGGATCAGGAGACCAGTGTTCGCATTATGGATCTGTTGTTCGATCTGGTTCAGGGTTGGAAAACCACCTTGTTTCTGGTCACCCACGATCTGGGATTGGTGCGACAGATGGATGGTCGCTTTCGTCTGGAGGCGGGGGTTCTGGTCGATGATCATCGGGATTATGGACGATGAAAGGAATCTCCGGGCGATTGGCTTGGCGACTGGCCTGGCAAGGGGTTCGGGCCGATGGGGCCAACACTCTTTTTTTTGTCGTTGCCATCTTTTTGGCAGTCACCACCCTGACCGCTGTTCTGGCCACGGCCAACCACCTGAAAACCACCATCGATTTTGAAGCAAAGGCGTTGCTGGGGGCCGATCTCCGGTTTCATTCGTCTCACCCCTTCGAGACCTTCACCAATCGCCATCTCCGGCAGGCTGGACGTGAGATGGATTCAGGGCTGGAATTTTCGGCCATGGCCACCGGTGAAAAGGGTGGTGGAGGGGTTGTGAGCGGGACTCCGTTGTTGGTGGCGGTGCGTGCTGTCTCATCAATGTATCCCCTGAGGGGAACCGTCGCCCTGTCCAGCGGCCGCTCCCTGGCTGAGGTGATGACCGAGGGTCGGGTGGTGGTGGAGCAGAGTTTGTTGCAGCGTATGGGGCTGGCGATTGGCAATGTTCTTGTCTTGGGAAAAAGTCGCTTTATCATTGGCGACACCCTTCAAACCGAAAGCGATCAAATTACCCGTTTCATGAGTCTGGGGCCTCGGGTATTGATGCCGATGGATCGTGTCGAAGAGACGGGATTGATTCAAAAAGGCAGTCGGATCAAATATTTGCTTTGGCTCAATCTGGCTGCTGGAGAGTCGCCGGATCGGCTTGCCTCCTCCTTGGAAAATCGAGCCAGGGAGGCCGGAATCCGACTGTTGACGCCCGGAAAAAGCCAGACGACCCTGCGCAAGTTCATGCGTCGGTTTTCCGTGTTTTTGGGCTTGACGGCTCTTTTGACCCTGCTTTTGACCGGCCTAGCCATGGGGGCGGCCATGGGGGTGCACATTCGGGAAAATCAGGGGGTGATCGCCACCCTGAAGTGTCTGGGGGCCGATGGCTGGTCGGTGTTGTCGATTTACCTGTGGCGGACCCTGATCATGGCGGCTCCGGGTGCGTTGCTGGGTGCGGTGTTGGGACTGGCCGGACCTTGGGGCTTGTTGACCCTGCTCGACGGGGTTTTTCCGCAAGCCATTCCTTATGCTCCCCGCTGGTCTCTGGGTTTTTTCAGTGCGGTTTCAGGGCTGTTTTTTGCCTTCCTGTTCTCTCTTGTTCCACTGTTCCAAATCCGAAAAATCTCTCCGGGTCAGCTTTTTCTTCATCGCCATACCGCCGAAAACCGGTCGCAAAAACTGCTCTGGTTGGTGGTCGCCTGTCTCACCGTCATTCCAGGTCTGATCGGTGCCGATGCGATCGAAGAGGGGCGGATGGGGGTGGTGTTTGTCGCCGGGGTGTTCGTCAGCCTGCTTCTGGTTTGGGGAATGGTTGGCGGCAGTCTGTTTCTGCTGGCTAGAACCGCGCCCCGGTCGCTTCCGGCCCAATTGGCTTTCAGGGGAATTTGTCGTCCGGGCGGAAGAACCGTTCTGGTCTCTTTGGGTGTGGGGTTGGGGCTGGTTTTCAGTTTACTTTTTCTTGGTCGCAACCTGGAAAACCAGATTGTCGATCGGTTGCCGACCAAGGTGCCCAGCTTCTTTTTTATCGATATTCTCCCCCATCAGCTAACGGATTTTCGTCGGGTTGTTCTCCCCTTCGGAGTCGATCAAGACTCCGTTCGCGTGACGCCGGTTGTTCGAGGTCGCCTGCTGGCGGTTAATGGGGTTCCGGCAGCTGAGCGGGCCATGGAAGGGGCGCAGGGGGAGGGCGATAACAGCCAGTCCTGGATGTTGACTCGGGAATATGTCATGACCGCTCTGGCGGATTTGCCACCGGGAAACCGGATTGTCCAGGGCCGTTGGTGGAAGCAGCGGGAGTCGGAGCCGATACAGCGGGGCATCAGTCTGGAGGTGGGGCTGGCGAAAGGGTTGGCGGTTTCTATCGGCGATACCCTGACTTTTGATATCATGGGCATTCCCATAACCGCTCCCGTAACCAGTTTGCGCTCTGTGCGTTGGCAGGATATGGGGCTGAATTTTTTTGTGGTTTTTTCCCCGGCGGTATTGGATCAAGCTCCCGTCACCTATCTATCGACGGTGCGCAGTCGGTCTGAACAGGAAGAGGCCCTGTTTGCCGCCGTCACCCGCCAATTTGACAATGTCACCGCCATCGCTTCCAGGCAGGTGATGACCTCCATCTCCACTCTGCTAACCCAATTGGCTCAGGTGGTTCGTCTGTTGGGTGTGGTGGCGGTGGTGGCCGGATTGCTGGTTTTGGCCGTGCAGGTGGTTTCTTCCCGTCGAGAACGGGCCAAGGAGTCGGCAATCTGTCGATTAATGGGGGCGACCCGTTGGGAGATGTTGCGGGTTCTTTTGATCGAGTTTTCTCTGCTTGGGGGGATTGCCGGACTCTCCGGCTTGATAGTCGCCCATCTGTTGTCCGCACTGGTGGTCAATCGGATCATGGATGATCAATGGCTGTTTTTTCCCCTTTGGAGCTTGGGGGTGGTCTTTGCCGGCAGTGGTTTGGTTTTGCTGACCGGCCTTGGGTTTGCCTGGCGGGAGTTGGGGCGGCCTATCTTTTCGGTCCTGTTGGGGCGGAATTAAGGGTTATTGAGGTTTGGCTTTTTTCATCAGAATAGAACCATCGATCGTATTGAAGAGAATTTTCCGGCTCGATTCCCCGCCGACATCCGAGGCGACGATGGGGATGCGCTCCCGAGCCAGGATATCTTTGACCACCTCAATGTTGCGTTCGCCGACATTGAGCAGACCACTGGCACTTTTGATGACGGCGGCACCACCAAAGACCTTGGCTTTCATGGCTTTTTTGTTGCAGCCGAAGGATAGCATCTGCTCGATCAGTTTTTCGATGGCAATGTTGCCGAACTTAGGCGATGGCAGGCCGTCACCGTTCCAAAGGGGCAGTTTGTAATGGTTCATGCCACCCCTTTTAAAGTTTTGGTCCCAAAGACAAACAGCGATACAAGAACCTAAAACGGTGGTGATGACATAATCCCCGTTTTTGGCAAAAAGAGCGCCGGGCAGAAGGAAAGGTCTGTTTTCATTTCCAGTCTGCATTGTCTTAGAAAGCCTCTGCGCCAGCGTCGTCATCGAAGAAGAAATCGTTGCCATCTACGGAAAAAGCGTCGGCGTCGGCATCCATTTCCATCTCAGGCAGGATGACGGTAAAGGTCGAGCCTTCCTCCAGTTGAGAGTCGGCGATGACCTCTCCTTCCATCAATTCGACAATGGCCTGGGTGATGCTCAGACCCAAGCCATGTCCTTTGTGGCTTTTGCGGGCGCCGCTGTCCAATTGGGTAAAACGATCAAAAATGGTCTGCATGGCATCGGATTTGATGCCGGGGCCTGTATCGGTGACGGCGATGGTGAGGCGGTTTTCAATGATTTTGGCCAGAATATTGATCTGACCGCCGGCCCGGTTGAATTCTATGGCGTTGGAGAGCAGATTGTTGAAGATCAGCGAGAGTTTATTGGCATCCGACTTGAAAAGCAGTTGAGAACCCTCTTCCGATTCGATCTGGCAGTTGGCGATCAGTTGGTTTTCGTTGATCAGGTGTAAAAAGGTATCGATGGAGTCGGAAATTAGGCCATTGATATCGACCATGGAGATTTGTAGATCGGTCTCTCCGGCTTCCAGTTCGGCGGCGGCAAAAATATTGCGCAATTGGAAGTCCAGGCTGAAAGCCTCCGCGTGAATCATGGTGGCCACCGATTGGATGGTCTCTTTATCCAGGTTGCCCTCTTTGAGTTGGGAGGTCAATCCCAGAATAGAGGTCAATGGATTATTAATCTCATTTTTCATATGGGAGACAAAGTTGCTTTTGATCTGCTCCGATGCTTGCAGCTTTTTGTTGACCTCTTCGAGCTTGTTGGTCACCATTTTCACATCGTAAAGAGCCTGCTTCGTGGCGTCAAATCTCTGCTTTAACTCAAAAATAAGCTCATCATCGTTTAGTGTGGACATGGTCTGGCTCCAGAAAAGATCCCTCTTGATATGACGGTAACGCAGGGCAGTGTATCGCAAAGGCATATTGAAAAGCCAGCTTGGTGAAAAAACAATGTGCGACCACTGCTAATGAAGGATAACCTGCTTTTATACAGCAAGAACAGCTCCCGTTTGTGGGTGACAATTGATGATGTATGATATATGGTATTAAAAATGGAAAACTTGAAAATTTCACGTGTGGTTTCCGGTGGCCAGACCGGAGTAGATCGGGCCGCTTTGGATTTTGCTGTTCGCATCGGTCTGGAGTGTGGCGGGTGGTGCCCCAAGGGTCGATTGGCTCTGGATGGTCCCATCGACGCGATCTACCCCTTGAAGGAGACCCCTTCGTGCGCTTATCAACAGAGGACCGAGTGGAATGTGCGAGATTCTGACGGCACCCTGATTTTGACGCGAGGCGTTCTGTCAGGGGGGACGGCTCTGACTCAACGTTTTGCCAGGCAGCAGAAAAAACAGTGTCTGATCCTGGATTTCAACTACATCGAGATGAATGAACACTCAGCGCAACAGATGCTGAAAACCTGGTTGACCCGGAATGGCCTCTGTGTTCTCAACATTGCCGGCCCCAGGGAGCGGGAGCATCGTGGGGTTTATGACAATACCCTGCAATTTTTGCTGAGGTTTTGGGCTGCTTGCCATTGACCAGCCCGGCAAAAAAAACGGACCAGTGCGGTCCCTGCGAATTTTTTACCTTCACTCGGTAAAACAACGGGTTTTCCGGGGCAGATCAGAACCCCCAACGCGCCGACCGGAGGTCGGGTTTCGGTTCAGGGCAGCACTTTTTTGTAGGGTTTGACCACAACGCTGGCGTAGATGCCGGCCGCCTGGTAGGGATCGGCGTCGGCCCACTGCCGAGCCGCTTCCAGGGAGTCGAATTCGGCAACGACCAGACTACCGGTAAACCCCTCGCCCTCGGCAGTCGGAAAGGGACCGGCGATGAGCAGGCGGCCGGCATCGCGTAAAATCTCCAACCGTTTGAGGTGGGCAGATCGAGCCTGATTTCTCAAGGGCAGGCTGTCGGCTATATCTTCACTGATGATGGCGTAATGCACGGTTGACTCCTATTGCCGGATGAATCAAAAAGGTTGTGCCGGTGATATGGGCACGACTGCCGAATCTGGGTTTCATACCATGAAGGGGCAGGGTGATTTTAGTCGTTGCTCTCCTCGTCCATTTGTCCGGCCTCTTGCAGAAGTTCTGTAATGATGGCGTCAAAGCAGCCGTCAATGTAGATGCGCAGGACATTGCGCAAATTTTTCATGGCATCTTTTTTGGTCTTTCCCTGGGCGCCGATGGGGGAGAGAGCTGGACAGGTGGCAATGTACCACTCGCCCTGTTTTTCGATGGTAGACGTTTCAAGAATGCGTTTGATGGCATTTTTAAGCATGATGATCCTCATTTGTATAGTAAAAAAACAGTTTGGGCCTGTGATGCTGTCTGGGTATTGCCGCTTGCCAGCTTCCAAGCTCTTTTTACGGGTAAAACCGGGTTGAGTGTCGTTCCATTATCGCCTGAACGGCGATGCCATAGATACGATCTGTCGGAAAAAAATCAAAAAGAAGCGGGATGACTGTTTGATCCCACGATGATATAATGGCACACTTTACCCGAACAGACAGACAGATTAAAGGTGATTTACAGTTACTATGGATGAAAGCAGCCAGAAAAATTTTGACGCCATCCGGGAGAAACTTGTTCTCCTGAGGGGGCATCTTTGACTACGAGAACGGAAAAAGACGGCTTCTGGAGATCAACGCCTTAAGCGAAGAGCCGGAATTATGGTCGGACCCGACTCGCGCCAAGGAGATTTTGCGCGAAAAGAGTCTGCTGGAGAAGACCATCGGCGAGTGGGAGGCTTTGGATCAGGAGTTGAACGATGCGGTGGAGTTGAATGAAATGGCCATGGAAGAGGGGGATGAAACCCTCCTGACCGAAATCGCAGCTCAGTCAACGGCCATGCTGCACCGGGTTGCGGACCTGGAATTAAAGCGGATGCTTTCGGATGAAGCCGATGGCAACAACGCTTTCCTTGAAATTCACCCCGGAGCCGGCGGCACCGAGTCCCAGGATTGGGCGGAGATGTTGCTGCGCATGTACCTGCGGTGGGCGGAGGCGCACAGCTTCAAGACTGAAATCCAGGATTATCAAGCGGGAGATGAAGCCGGGTGTAAATCGGTCACGGTTCGGGTGGTCGGAGAGATGGCCTATGGCTATCTGAAGACCGAGGGTGGGGTTCACCGTCTGGTGCGGATCAGTCCTTTTGACTCCTCAGCACGACGCCATACCTCTTTTTCTTCCGTTTACGTCTATCCGGAGGTTGATGACAGTATCGAGGTGGAGATCGATGAGAAGGATATTCGCATCGATACCTATCGGGCGTCTGGGGCCGGTGGTCAGCACATCAATAAAACCAGCTCGGCCATCCGAATCACTCATCACCCATCCGGCATCGTCGTTCAGTGTCAGAGCGGACGCTCACAACACCGCAACAAGGACGAAGCGTTCAGTATGCTCCGGGCCCGCCTCTACCAGTTGGAGTTGGACAAGCGTGCCACCGAAGCCCAGGCCACGGCGGATGCCAAAACCGATATCGGTTGGGGCCATCAGATCCGCTCCTACGTTCTGCACCCTTACCGAATGGTCAAGGATTTACGCACCGGTGTCGAAAAGGGCAATGCGGACGGGGTGTTGGATGGAGATCTGGATGATTTTATCAAAGCGGCTCTGGCTCAGAGAATTGCCGGGCCGGAATAGCCCGATTCTCTTGCGACCCGGATGATCCTTCCTACCTTATTGCTCTCAGTCTCACTCCGAAAGAGGTGCTTTGACATGGTAGAAATCATAAATGGCACTGATTCGTCCCGATTTACCCATCTGACTCAATGTCTCATTGAGTACAGGAAACAGGGCGGCGTTGGCAGATGTTTTGGACATGCCGTAGAAATTGCCAATTTTCTGCCGAAAAACATAATCGGCAAAGGCATAGTCTTTGAAACCCAGTCCAGCCAATACCCCTTCCATGGCCTGTTTATCCAGCAGGGCCACGGTTTGAAATCGACCGCCGATAAACATGCGAGCCAGGCTGGTGTCATCGGACGAGGTCTCTTTCCGGAGAGAGGAGTCGTTGTCAAAATCTGGGAAATAGGCCGTTTTTAGTTTAACCCCTATGGCTTTGGAGCGGAGGTCATCGTAGGAACGGATGGTCCCTTCCTGACCCTTATGAACCAAAAAATGGATGTCTTTGTTTTGATAACCGATGGGGCCGAGGTACTGGACGAAGGATTCACGTTGCTTGGTGTGAATGACGCGTGGAACGATATCCACATGACCGGTTTTCAAATCGTACAGGCTTTGCGGAAAAGGGGCGACGCGCCAGCGGAGTTTATAACCATGTCGAACGGCCGCTTCCTCCAGGATATCCTTGAGGGGGCCGGAAATCTGTTCCCCTTCCGCGACCACCATTTCCGGTGGGCGGGGGCGGAAATCAGCCGTTAAAATTTTCTCGTCGGCCATGGCCTGTCCGTTCAGACCTGCCAGTAAAAAAAACCCCAACAAAAGTTGAGCAACACTCATTTTATTTTCCCATTCGAGGTTGAAAGAGGGTACTTTACCCCGCTCGGATAGCAGCCATTGTCGCGCTATCTTGGATTGCCCTTTGCCACTACGTAAGTGTAATATGCCCAATGGAGAAATGCAATCTCCGGGTCGGTTCCTGATCTGAGGTTCCGGGAATACATAGGATTGTCAAACTTATTCAATTACTTGATCTGAGGTCAAGAAGTGTCTTCATTGTTTTCCCAAGTCAACAGTCTTGGCGGAAAGCTGCTGAGAATTCAACTCTCCCTGACAGTGGCGGCCGTTTTAACGCTGTTTTTGGTTTTGGAGTTGGATTTCTATCGCAGTGAAAGAGCGCGACTGGTTGAAAATCTGGCTGATCTGGTCACCGTTCAGGGCAACGCCGTCGAGACCGCGGTTTGGGAATTTGACCTCCAACGGGTACGGAATCTTCTCGAAGAGCAAAGCCGACTGCCATTTTTACAGGCGGCGGAAGTTCTTGGCAAGAGTGGCGAAATCCTGGCCAGTATCGGCAACCCCCGGCAGCCACCTCGCTCCCCCGACTTTCGCTTGGAGCATCCTCTAAGCCATCAATCAAGCTCCGGTTCCACAGTTATCGGTCAACTGGTGGTTACGGTGCATGATGACGGTATTCGATCGGCTGTTTTTGACCATCTCAAGATTAACGGCGCAATTCTGCTGACTTTGCTTGCAGCTCTGGGCGTCGGTACCTTTTTTGGTGTTCGGATCATGATCGGGCGACCTTTGAATGAGTTTCGGCAGGTCATTGAACGGCCCATGGAAGAGCAGATCCAAAATCCGCTGGAATGGGATCGCAGTGATGAGTTGGGCGATGTCCTGCGCGCCTATAATGCCATGTTGGAGGCTCTGAATCGGGCCGAAATCTCAGCACACAAACGGGAGCAGGAGCTGCGAGATGCCGTTCAGGTCATCCAAGATACCAACGCAGAATCGGATCGTTTCAACCGCCTGGCTACCGGGCGCGAACTTCGGATCATTGAGCTGAAGCGGCGTCTCAACGATCTTGCCCGGGAATCCGCCAAGCCGCCCCCCTTTGACTTTGCCAATACCGAAGATGACGTGGCTGATGATCTCCTGTCTGCCACGGGTCAGGATGAGGAGTTCAAGCTCTCTTCCCTATTGGGAATTAGCGGACTGGAATCGATGTTTGAGGATTTCTGTCATGCGGTCGGGGTGGCCTCCGCCATCATTGACCTGGAGGGTAACGTCCTGGTAGCCGCCCGCTGGCAGCGGGCCTGCACCGATTTTCATCGGGTCAATGGTGTCACCTGCGCGCGCTGCATTGAAAGTGACACCATTCTTTCACGTCAGCTTCAATCGGGTCAAAATTATACCATCTATCGCTGTGGCAACGGTCTGACCGACGCCGCCTCCCCCATCATGGTCAACGATCGCCATCTGGCCAATGTGTTTATCGGCCAGTTTCTTTTGGCGCCTCCAGACCAGGCTTTTTTTGAGGCTCAGGCCCTAGATGTTGGATTTGACGCGGCGGATTATAGGGCCGCCATCGCCGATGTTCCGGTCATTCCCGAGGAAAAACTACCGTCAATCCTCGGTTTTCTGAGTCGTTTTACCAATATTCTGGCGACCCTGATCCTGGATCGGATGCAGGCCACCTCTGCCCAGGCCGCCCAGCGTCAAGGTCGGCTGGCGGCGCTCAATCTGGCGGAAGATGCCGAACTGGCTCGGGAGGAGCTTTCGGCCTACAAAGATCAACTGGAGCAGATGGTCGAAGAGAGGACACGAAAGCTCTCCAACAGCGAAATGCGCATTCGAACCATTATCGATAACGCGGCCGATGGTATCATTACCATCAGTGATCGGGGTATCGTCCAGAGCTTTTCCCCGGCAGCCGAACGAATCTTTGGTTATTCCCTGGACGAGATCGTTGGGAAGAACGTCAACATGCTCATGCCCGAACCCCATTCCAGCGCTCATGACGGCTTTCTCCGTCGCTATCTGGATACCCGTGAGGCCCGTATCATCGGCCAGAACCGAGAGATGATTGGTCGACACAAAAACGGCACTGAATTTCCCATGGATCTGGCGGTCGGAGAGGCCGTTTTGGGTGATGAGTTGATTTTTACCGGAATCGTGCGGGATATCACCGAGCGAAAACGCACGGAGGAGGCTATCAGCCAATCCGAAGAACGCACCCGGCTTATTTTGGAATCTGTGGGGGATGGGGTCTTCGGAATCGATTTGGATGGCCATATCGTTTTTGCCAACCCCATGACAAGCAGGCTTCTGGGATTCACCGTTGAGGAGATGCTTGGAGTGCACTTTCAAAAGTTGCTCCATCGCCATCGCAAAGATGGATCGGAGTATCCGTCGAAGCACTGTTCCTTGTTCAGGTCGATGCAGGACGGTAAAACCTACCGAGTCGATGACGAGGTGTTCTGGCGTAAGGATGGAACCGCCTTTGAGGTCGAATACAACAGTACGCCTATCCACAAGGATGGCCAGGTCATCGGTGCCGTTCTCGCTTTCAGCGACATCTCCAAACGCAAGGAGTCCGAACGGAAACTGGGCGAGTCAGAAGCCCGAACGCGCCTGCTGTTGTCCTCTGTTGGTCAAGGTGTTTTCGGGGTCGATACGAATGGCGTCATTACCTTCGTCAACCCACGATGTGTGGAGATGCTTGATTACTCCGAGGCGGAACTCTTGGGCCGTCAGGCCCATCTGTTGTTTCATTATCGGCGCGTAGACGGTTCCGACTATCCCATCGAAACCTGTTGGATGTATAAATCCTTTACCGAAGGCCACTCCTACCGTATCGATGATGAGGTGCTCTGGCGCAAAGACGGAACACCCTTTCCGGTCGAGTACAACAGTACGCCGATCGTTCGTGAGGGGGAGTTGTTGGGAGCCGTGGTCTCTTTTAACGATATCACGGAACGCAAGGAGGCCGAGCACCGCTTGAAAGATGCGCTGGAGGTCATCTCCGGTTCCATCCAGTACGCCAGTCGTATCCAGAGTTCCATTCTTCCTCTGCATCACAACCTGAAAGCGGCCATGCCTGAGCATTTCATCGTTTGGGAACCAAGAGATGTCGTCGGTGGCGATATGTACTGGTGCCGCCCTTGGGGAGACGGCCACCTGGTGATGCTGGGGGATTGTACCGGACACGGCGTTCCCGGAGCCTTCATGACGTTGATCACCAATGGAGCTTTGGGTCAGGCCTATCGGGAGGCGTTGCCCGGCGATCCGGCGGGATTGATCAAACGGATGCATCTGTTGATCCAAAGAACCTTGGGACAACATGTCTCGGATGGAGAATCGGACGATGGCCTGGAGTTGGGAGCCTGCTACATCCCAATGGCACGCAAACAGCTCCGATTTGCCGGAGCGCGATTCTCTCTTTTTCATCAGGATCCAGGTGGCCCGTTTGTCGAACTCAAGGGAGATAAGTTTGGTATTGGCTATCGAGGGGTTTCTCAGGATGTTGTCGTCACCAATCATTGTGTGGAGATCGCCAACGGGCGACGCTTTTATATGACCAGCGACGGGTTGTTGGATCAGGTGGGGGGTGAGAAACGGCTTGGATTCGGTAAAAAAAGGTTCATGGCTCTGTTGGATCAACTTGCCGACCAGCCTCTGCCAGAACAAGGAGAGGCCATTCTTGACAAGCTGCTTGAACACCAGGGTGGCGAGACCCGCCGTGACGATGTCTCGCTGATCGGGTTCTGTTTCAACCCGCTCGATGAGGAGAGACCCGATGCTGTTGACCGAACCTCCAAGCTGATTCAGTGGTCAGAAGCCTTGAGCGTCGGCCATGGCGACATCGATTCGGACCATCAAAAACTCTTTATCATGGTCAACGACCTGACTCGGGCCGGTCACTCTCCCCAGTCGAGCATGTTAATTCGCAATATATTGGATGGTTTGATTCACTACACCCATTTTCATTTCCAACGGGAGGAGTCGTTGATGATTCAAAATGACTATCCCGACCTCAATATTCACAAACAGGAGCATGAAGAGTTGGTCACCCTGGCCGGTACGTTTGTCAAACAGCTCAACTCCAGAAACGAGAACGAATTCATCTCCGAACTGGATGCCACGCTGCGGGGGTGGCTGCAAACCCATATTTTGGGCATGGACAAAAAGTTAGGCGATTTTCTGGCACAAAATGGTTCGTGAGATGAGTTGGTCCATTCTTGATTCACCGGGTTGAGGGCGAGAGATTTCTCCATCAACCCGGTTGTTTTTTCCTGTTCTGGCCGAGCAATCAATGGGTTGCGCCATGCACGCACTGCTGATCGCCGTTTCTGGGTTTACGCATTCAACTGGCGCATTTTTATCTTGAGATCTTGAGACATGAGACGAAGATCATCAATGATTTTTTGCTGCTCGGTGGGGGAGAGTGGTTGCTGAATGCTGCTTTGCAACTGGTCGGCGATGGTGTTGATGTCTTTGGTGTGGTCAATAAAATAGTAAACGATATCCTGTAGGTGGCCGGTCATTCGACCCATGGCCTGGGTCAAGATCAAAATTTCATCTTTTACAGGCGCACTCTCCATGTCCGATTCATCTTTTGGTGGAGCAAACAGTTCCGCCAGTTGAGTCAGGGTGTTGACCGGACGGGTTATGCGGCGGCTGAAATAGACGGCGAAAATGATTCCCAACAACATGATGGCCAGGGAAATGAAGAGGGCGATCAAACTGCTGTTTGTGGCTTGGGATCGGGTCTGTTCGGTGGCGATGGTCATTTCGGTGACCGCTTCGGCAACCCCCAGGGTGATCAGAGGTTCGATCTGGTGAATGGCCTCGCCCATCCGGTCCGCCAGATCCCTGATTTCCCGATCATGATCGACCAAGGCCAAAAAGTCCGTCTCATAGCGCAGCAGTCCCTCGTTCAACCGTTTTTTGTCTTCATCGGAAATTTTTGATGCCTCTATGTTGTGCAAAATTTGTAGCACGATCTGTTGAACGGTTTTGACATAACCAAGTTCCCCTCGGAGTAGATAATCTTTCTCCCGGCGGCGCAGGGAGAGAATGTCCTCTTCCAGGTCGGGGACGAACTGCTTTTGCAATTGCGCCTCCAACTGGTGGGCGGTCTCTCTGAATGGTCCTTTTCCACCATGAATATCCTGATGTTTCAAGACCTGCACAGCATAGGAATTAAAGTGGGAGCGATAGGTTTCAAGGGCGCTCAACAGTCCCGCCTTCAGTTTTTGATCCAGCTCGGATTTTTCGATTTGAGCGTTGAAAACCTCTATCCATTCCAGAACCTGGTCTCGATAGAGCGGGATTTGTCGCAATCCCAGATCTTTTTCGGCACGACGAATCTGTAGCAGGGTATGGGTCAGACGACTGGTCTTAAAATTTTTCGCCTGATCCTCGATGGCGTGGATGGTCTGGCGAAATCGGCCTTGCAATCCGAGGTTGTGGCTCAGACCGTTTATCTTCCAAGCGTCGACCATTTTGAGGAAGGCACTCTGATAGAGTTTGATGTGCGTGTTGATTTTATCAGCGATGGGTGGACTTCCGGTCATGCGTTCAATTCTTTTTAATGGCTCAGTCTCTTCGAGAATGAGTTGAACAAAAAGAGCGACCCGGTCGGCATCCTCGATTTTTTTTCTGGAGAGGAAATTTTTTTCGTTGTGCCGGGCCTCCAGCATATAGCGGCTGATGTGGAGAAAATGGCTTTTTTTGGCCGCCTGCGTTTCTTGCAGATGGTCAAACCGGTCGATCAACTCAAAGAGGCTATGATTATACTGCCAGACCACCATGGCAAAGAGAGCGCCGATGAGGCCGAAACCGAGTCCCAATCTCTCTCCGACGGATAAATTTTTCAGGGCCATTTTTGTTTTCCTTTTGCCAGAGAAACGATTTGGTCGTCAAATAGGAGCCAAGAGAATGGAAAATCCTCCCTTGATACCCATTCCAGTATCCCATAACCGATCCCGTAATAACCACTTCAAATGGAATAAAATCAAAAAAAAAGCCAAAAAAACCAAGCGGGCCAAGCTGTCGGTGACTGTAATCCGACAGGGGGTTGCAATTCCTGCCGGAGAAGAGCAAAATCAACCGTTTTATGACAGGTTGAACTAATTGATGGTTTGCGTGCGCCGATTTCGAAGGACGCCCATCGTTGTGTCGAGGAACCACATGACTACCGAGAAGAAAAGTAAGATCATCAAGGAAAATCCGCAAATCGCAGCTAGAAAAGAGAAGCTCGCCGCACTGCGAGAGGCGGGGGTGAACCCCTATCCAAACCAATTCAAACCCGAGCAAAAATTGCTTGAAGTGGTTGAAAAATATGGTGAGGAAAAAGATGCCGCTGTTTTGGATGCGGCTCTGGTCCGTTGTGCTGGCCGGGTAATCTTGCATCGACATTTTGGCAAATTGACTTTTGCCACCCTGATGGATGAAACCGGGCGTCTTCAGGTTGCGGTTGGTCGCGATCATATCGGGGCGGAGCTCTATCGGGAGATCTTCAGAAAAATTGAAGTGGGGGATTGGCTCGGGGTCGAAGGTCGACTCTTTTTGACCCAGACCGGAGAATTGACCGTTCGGGTCGATCGGTTTCAACTGTTGTCCAAATCGGTTCGACCGTTGCCGGAGAAATTTCACGGACTGGAAGATCTGGAGACCCGTTATCGCCAGCGCTACCTGGATCTGATCGTCAACCCGGAGGTGCGGGATCTGTTTAAAACCCGTTCAAAAATCATCCAACTGATTCGAGCCTTCATGGAGGGGAGGGGATATCTGGAGGTGGAAACACCGATGATGCATTCCATTCCGGGCGGAGCGGTCGCCCGTCCGTTCGTCACCCATCATAACGCCCTGGACCGGGAGCTTTATCTGCGTATCGCCCCGGAACTCTACCTGAAACGGCTGATTGTCGGCGGGTTTGAGCGGGTCTTCGAGATCAACCGGAATTTTCGCAACGAAGGGTTGTCGACCCGTCACAATCCAGAGTTTACCATGATGGAGTTCTATCAGGCTTTTGCCGATTATCGGGATCTGATGGATTTGACCGAAGCGTTGTTGACCCACGTGGTCCAAGAGACCCACGACGGAACGTTGGCGGTGACCCATCAGGGCCGCACCGTCGATTTCAGCTCGCCCTGGCAGCGGCTGACCCTGGGCGAATCGTTGGTCAAATATGCTGGTGCCGACGCCGATCAGATCGGAAATCGGGACTATCTGCTAGCCTTGGCTGCTGAAAAATCCGTTAAAATTGATGACAAATGGGATGACGGCAAGCTGTTGTTGGAGCTGTTTGAAGGGTTGGTGGAGGAGAAATTGATTCAGCCGACCTTTATTCTTGACTACCCGGTTTCGGTCTCGCCGTTGTCACGTCGTTCCGACATCAATCCGGAGATTGCCGAACGTTTTGAGTTATTTATCGGTGGCTGGGAGATTGCCAACGCCTTTTCTGAGTTGAATGATCCGGCGGATCAGGCCGAACGTTTTCAAAAACAGGTGGATGCCAAGGACTCCGGCGATTTGGAGGCCATGCACTTCGATGCCGATTATATCCGCGCCCTGGAGTATGGCATGCCGCCGACGGCTGGGGAGGGGATCGGCATAGACCGATTGGTGATGTTGCTGACCGATTCCGCCGCCATCCGTGACGTTCTGTTGTTTCCGCAAATGCGTACCACAGACAAGGGATAAGACGACGAGCATGTGGACCAACCGCTATGAGTGGTTCATTGGCCTGCGCTATCTGCGGGCCAAGCGGAATCAGCGATTTATCTCCATCATCACCTTTTTTTCACTGGGCGGGATCGCGCTGGGTGTGGCGGCCTTGATTGTTGTTCTGGCCGTAATGACCGGTTTCCGCCAGGAGTTGCAATCGCAAATTCTTGGTATCACCGGCCACGCATCGGTTCGTTCTTACGGGGATAACATCAAGTTTTATAAGCCGGTTTTAGCCCAGGTCGAAAAGATCCAGGGGGTGGTGGCCGCCTCGCCCTATGTATTGGGGCAGGCGATGTTGACCAGCAATGGTCGGGCTGTCGGAGTTGGTTTGCGCGGGGTGGTTCCCGATCTGGATCGGTTGGTTTCAGCGCTGGATAAAAACATGAAAGAGGGGAGTATTCACGATCTGGGCGGATTCCACATTATTCTGGGCAGTCGTCTGGCCACCAATCTGGGGGTGGTCGTCGGCGATAAATTGACGGTGATGGTGGCGGCGGGCAATGTCACCGCCATGGGGACATTGCCTCGGTCCAAACGGTTTGCGGTGGCGGGAATCTTCGAATCGGGCATGTATGATTATGACAATACCCTGGCCTACATCCACCTGGACGATGCCCAACTCCTGATGCGCTTGAATCCGGAGATCATAACCGGTATCGAAATCATGACCCCCCATCCCGACCAGGCCCCGGTGGTTCGAAACCGTCTGAAAGATCAGTTGGGTATCACCTATTGGGTTCAGGACTGGATGCAGATGAACCACAATTTCTTCCGGGCGTTGCAGATGGAAAAGGCCACCATGTTCGTCATCCTTTTCCTGGTGGTGGTGGTGGCCGCCTTCAACATTATCTCCAGTCTGGTCATGGTGGTCATGGAGAAGGGGCGTGAGATCGCCATTCTTAAATCCATGGGGGCGACACCGAGAAGCATCTTGGCCATTTTTCTGGTCAACGGCGGCGTCATCGGCATCATCGGCACTTTGTCCGGCTTGGCCTTGGGGCTGGGGTTGGCCTTCAATCTGGAGGCGGCGTTGGGGTTCATCGAGCGGTTGTTTGATATCCAGATTCTCTCCGGCGAAGTATACTACATCGATCATCTTCCCTCGGTGGTCTTATGGTCGGATGTCGGTTTGATCACCGGAATCAGCTTGTTGATAACCCTCTTGGCTGCCCTTTATCCGGCATGGCGGGCCTCAACGGTCGATCCGGTCGAGGGATTGCGATATGAGTGAACGTTCAAGCCAGCACTTCGGTGTTCCCTTGCTGCGAGCGACCGCCCTGAAAAAATCTTTTTCGGTGGGCAGGGATGACAGGCTGGAAGTCTTGAAAGGGATCGATCTGGAGTTGAACCGAGGTGAAATGGTGGCGCTGTTGGGGGATTCCGGTAGCGGTAAGAGTACCCTGATCCAAATCTTGGGCACATTGGATTATCCGACCTCTGGCCAGGTGAGCCTGGACGGCGTCGATCTGTTTGCCCTGGACCCGGTTAAGCAAGCGACCGTACGCAACCGAAAAATCGGTTTTATCTATCAGTTTCATCGACTGTTGCCTGAATTCAGCGCCCAGGAGAATGTCATGATGCCACTTCTGATCAATCGGACCCCGGCCAGACAGGCCGAAGCCAAAGCGGTGGAGGCGTTGGAGAAGGTCGGCTTGCAATCGCGCCTCTCACATCGACCCGGCCAGCTCTCCGGCGGCGAGCAGCAGCGGGTGGCCATCGCTCGGGCCATCGTCAACGAGCCGGCTCTGTTGCTGGCCGATGAGCCAACCGGAAATCTGGATCGCAGCACCGCCTGGAGCATTTTTTCCCTCTTGGCCGAGCTTAATAAAAATATGGGCCTCTCCTGTCTGATGGTGACCCACAATCATGAGTTGGCTGAGCGGTTGGATCGTCAAATCCTGATGGTTGATGGATATCTGGCTGCAGTGGAAGGGGCGTCTCGATGATTCCAATCAGCGATATTATCATCGGTATCGTCACCTGGGGGCCGGGGATTCTGTTTGCCATTACCCTTCACGAATGGGCACACGGCTATGTGGCGACCCTGTTTGGTGATCAGACGCCACGTCTCATGGGGCGGTTGACCTTAAACCCCGTTCCCCATATCGATCTGGTCTGGACCGTGATCATTCCGGTGGTGATGTTGGTCACTTCCCTGGCTACGGTAGGCCAACCCTTTGTTTTTGGTGGAGCCAAGCCGGTTCCGGTCAATTCGCGAAACTTTCGGGCTGGCCGTTATCGGCTGGCCATGTTTTCGGTCTCCATCGCCGGACCTGTCATGAACCTGCTTCTGGGGGCGTTGTGTGCATTGGCGTTGCGCGGAGCCGTGATGTTGCCGGAGTTCATGATTGCGGCTGTGGTCTCCATGTTGGCCGCCGCTCTCAAAATGAATGTTTTGCTGGCGGTTTTCAATCTGTTGCCGATCCTGCCGCTGGATGGTGGGCGGGTGTTGAACGCTCTATTGCCCCACCCTTTTGATCGGCACCTGGCAAAAATGGAGCGATATGGCTTGCCCTTGGTATTATTGCTCTCTTTCTCAGGCATGCTGGGTAAAGTGTTGTTGCCGGTCATGTCTTTTCTCCTGGTCTTTTATTTACAACTTGCGGGTATTGTGTAGGATATCTTTTGATCATCTCACCCCCCCCAGCCCGTACTCTCTGTTTAGGTTTTTGAAAGGATTGATTTGTGAACGCAGTCTCTAACATCTCCAACCCCATTGTTTTCAGCGGTGCCCAGCCCACCGGTCAGTTGACCCTGGGAAACTATCTGGGTGCTTTGCAAAACTGGGTCGTCATGCAGGAGGATTATGACTGTATCTTTTGCGTGGTGGATCTGCATGCCCTGACGGTTCGACAAGATCCGCAACTGTTCCAGGAACAGATCTTCGATCTGGCCGCCGTCTTTCTGGCCTGTGGCATCGACCCGTTGCAGAGCACTGTTTTCATCCAGAGTCAGGTTCCCGCTCATGCGGAGTTGGCCTGGATTCTCTCCACCTTTACCCAGATGGGGGAGTTGGAGCGGATGACCCAGTTCAAAGATAAATCTCAGCGTCATCGCACCAACATCAATGCCGGACTGTTTACCTACCCCACCCTGATGGCGGCGGATATCCTGCTCTATGGGGCGCACAAGGTTCCGGTCGGCGCCGATCAAAAGCAGCATCTGGAGTTGGCCAGGGACGTGGCGACGCGATTCAACGGAGCCTTCTCGCCGATTTTTCAGGTGCCGGACCCGCTCATCTCTGAGCAGGGATCGGCTCGGGTCAAGGATCTACAGGAGCCGACGAAAAAAATGTCTAAAAGCGCCGAATCGGAGTTGGCCAAGGTGATGTTGATGGATGAGCCGAAAGATATCTTGAAAAAATTCAAAAAGGCGGTGACCGATGGCGAAGGGGTGATTCGCTACGATGAAGAGAATCAGCCGGGGGTGGCCAATCTGCTCAATATCTGGTGCGCGACGACCGGGCAGACCCTGGAACAGGGATTGTCTCATTTCAGTCATAACCTGTATGGCAAATTGAAGGTGGAGACGGCTGAGGCGGTCAACGCTCTATTGGTGCCGGTCCAGGAACGCTACAAAACCATTCGGGCTGATCAGGGTGAGCTGGTTCGCATCTTGGAGGCCGGAGCTGAGGCCGCCAGCGAGCGGGCGGAGAAAACCATGGTCAAGGTGCTGGATGCTCTGGGGCTGCCGGTTCACACCAGGCGCAAAAACCATGTCTGAGCCGATTAGACTGCAAAAATGGTTGGCCCAGGCCGGACTCTGCTCCCGACGGGAGGGTGAACGATGGATCGAGGCGGGCCGGGTTATGGTCAACGGCGAGGTGGTCACCGAACTGGGAACCAAAGTCGGCAAGCGCGATAAGATAACCGTCGATGGCAAACCCCAGGCGCCGCAACGGACGGAGCGGACGGTGGTGTTGGCCTTGAACAAACCGACCGGCCGCATCTGTACCCGTAAAGACCCGGAAGGACGTCCGACTATTTTTGAGCTGTTGGGGCGCGGCCACCCGCGGTTGATCAGTGTCGGTCGGCTGGATATCAACTCCGAAGGGCTTCTGCTTCTGACCAATGATGGGGATCTGGTTCATCAGTTGACCCACCCATCCAATCAGGTTCCCCGGATCTATCGGGTTCGGGTCCATGGCCGGGTCAGTGCCGAATTTCTGACTCGCCTTCAAGCCGGGGTTCTCCTGGAAGATGGGCACACCGGCCCTCTGGAGGTGGTTCTGGATTCGGTGCAGGGGGCCAACAGTTGGCTGACGTTGACCTTGAAAGAGGGGAGAAACCGGCTGGTAAGACGCATTTTTAAACAGTTTGACATGGATGTGGGGCGGTTGATCCGCATTTCGTATGGTGGCATCGAGTTGGGGTCGATAATGCGGGGGGCCTGGCGCTCTTTGAGTGCCCAGGAGATCAAACAGCTCCAGCGTATTTCCGCTAAATAGAGGATCGTGAGAGAAAAGTCGATATCTAAAGACTCCTGGATTACGAGAAAGGAAAAAATCCTATTATGTCTTCTGAATCCAACATATGGAAAAAGCTACAAAAAGGGGCGGAGCTGTTCTTCAATAAAGGGGATGATGAGGATTGTTCCAAGGAGAAACGCAAAGCGGTACGCCGACTGCTCTCCAAGCGGGATCAAGATTTGGATGCGCGGATGAACAGTCTGCGCAATGCCTTGAAAGCCGGTAAAATCAATAAAAAACAGTTTCGTACGGCCAAAAAGCTGATTCTCTCCTCCTATGAGTAAATAGGAGTTTTTTTGTATGAAAACGGCTTGATTGGTAAACTGAACTCTTCTCATGTGGGATAAACAGAGAATGGATGATCCGGGACCCGCCCTCTCCAATAAGAGACCTGAAATCAAAATTTTATCCGAAGTGCTGGCCAATCAGATTGCAGCCGGAGAGGTGGTCGAACGGCCCGCTTCGGTGGTCAAGGAGTTGGTGGAAAACAGTCTGGATGCCGGGGCGACTCTGATTGAGATCAAGGTGGATCAAGGTGGGAAAAAGCGGATTTATGTCTCAGACAACGGCTATGGCATGTCGGCGGATCAGGCTCGGTTGTCGTTGGCCCGACATGCCACGTCAAAAATAAAAACCGTTGAGGATCTGTTTAAAATCCAGACATTGGGCTTTAGAGGGGAGGCTCTGCCATCCATCACCTCTGTCTCTCATCTGACCCTGGAGAGCCGCATTTCCAGTGAAGCCGATGGCGTGCAATTGACCCTTCAAGGTGGTAAAAATCTGCTGGAAAGCCGGGTGGTCATGCCGGTCGGAACCCGAATTTCGGTTCGTAATCTTTTTTTTAATACACCGGCCCGGCTAAAGTTCATGCGCACAGAACGAACGGAAAATGATCATGTTTCCGATCTGGTGCAACGCCTGGCCCTGGCCAACCCGCATATCGGTTTCAAGCTTTTTTTGAACGGTAAAGAGAGCCTGTCCATTCGATCCAGTGATAATGATCGAGGAATGGAGCGGCGGCTGGCGACCATTCTTGGTGGAGATTTTTCCGATAATTGTCTGACCCTCGACAGTGAGCAGGAGCAGGTTTGCGTATCGGGATGGTTGGGCTTGCCGACCCTGCACCGGGGAAGTGCGGCGGCGATGCATCTGTTTGTCAATGGCCGCTGGGTTCGGGATAAGGTGCTCAATCATGCCGTCCGTGAGGCCTATCGGGATCTGCTGCCCCGTGATCGCTATCCGGTGGTCGCCCTGTTTATCGATCTGCCCCCGGATCAGGTGGATGTCAATGTTCATCCGGCCAAGCAGGAGGTGCGGTTTCACCAACGGAACTTTATTCACTCGCTGGTGAAGCGAGCTTTGAATGAGGCACTGACCACCATGGGGTGTCGAACCTACCATGCTCCCCTTGGCGTGGGTAAAACAGACGATTCCAGCTCGGATCTAGGGGAGGAGAGCGGGGTGATTGCCGATCTGCCGCCTGCTGTCTCGCAACCGGTCCGATGGGATCGGCCTCCGAGGGGCGCACCTCATCAAAATCCAAAAGGCTCCACCTTTACCAACAGTTTTGACCGTTCCTCAACGACCGGGCAGAGAGGATTCCGGCTGAATGAGGAGTGGAGCGCGAAGGGGGGCGATCCGCGCCCGGGCCAAGCCTCTTTTGCCGATATTGACTCGATGGTGCCACCGGTAAATGCAGCCGACCGACAGCGGCTCTTTCCAGGTTCCAACCCCATGGGACGGGCGCTGGCGCAAATCCATGGCAGCTATATTCTGGCCCAGACCGAGCAGGGTATCGTGCTGGTGGATCAACATGCCGCCCATGAGCGCATCGTATACGAAAAATTGAAAAATACTTTTTCCAAGTCGGGGCCAGAGCGACAGAGGTTGTTGATCCCCGAAATTTTATCCCTCTCCACATCCGAGTCCAATCAGCTCAGCCGACACTTGGAAACCCTGACCCGATTGGGTGTGGTGATCGAGCCTTTTGGCGAAAACACCTTTTCCGTTCGAGAGCTTCCCGCTCTGTTGGGCACCGCCAGCGTGCGTAATCTGGTTATGGATCTACTGGTTGAGCTGGAAAAATATGGCGAGAGCGAGGCGTTGAGCAGTCAATTGGAGACCGTGTTGACCTCCATGGCCTGTCACGGTTCGGTTCGTGCCAATCGAAGCATGACCTTGGAAGAGATGAATGCCCTGCTCAGACAGATCGAAGCAACCCCCTTTTCCGGGCAGTGCGGCCATGGCCGGCCAACTTATATCAGCTTGAGTCTGGCTGAGTTGGAAAAAATGTTTGGCCGCCGGTAAGAAGGCGTCAGGCGTGCCAAAAAAAAATCGGCGGTTGGCCGTATGCCAGCCGCCGATTATCCTAGATTCGGCAGATCGGAAAAAATAGAGAAACCAACGGCGTACTCTGTTTGTTCCCGTCCAACGGCCAGATTCTGCATGGATTTGTCGGCGGTTCTCCAGCGAAGGCGGGCGGACCTTTCTACTTCAGATTGATGGTGTTGTGATAAATGGCCTTTTCCGGTTGTGTCGAAATCTGTTCTTGGGAGTCGGCCAGACAAATTTCGATGGTGGATGGGCCGGTCGCCTGAATAAAAATCTGCTTGCCTTCGGCGCCTCTACCAAAGCCCAGACTTCTCTCCCGCAGCTCCTGAGAACCCCGTCGCAACTCACCCAGGCCTGCCTGTGGTGAGGTGGAATAGACCAGCACGAAGGTGCCTCGCGTGGGAATGCCCAGGGGTCGCCAGGTTTGATAGGGGCCGTTTTGGATGAGAGCTGGTTTAAACAATCCTTTTTTCAGGGAGCCGACAAAAAAACGGAACGGGGCTTCGCCACTGCTGTTCTCGCTGTTTTGCCCAATGGCCAGCAGGGGTTCTCCTGGAATCAGTCGCAACAGGCCAATGGCCACACCGGTCTTGGCGGTCGGTTTGTACGGGTCCATCGAATCGCCGGGAGGCGGACGGTGGATGATGAACTGTTTGAACCCCATGCTGTTTTGGATCTGTTCCAAGACGGCATTTTTTTTCAGCCCCTCTTCGGGCGGTTCCCATTTAAACATGCGATTTTGGGCCAGGGCTGCAAACAGGGCCTGAACCAAAAGAGCGCGACTGGCATTGCCGGCCATGAGAATGTGGATCTCGCCGGGGTCGATGTTCTGGTTGGCAAATGCCTGTTTCATGGCGATGAAAAATCGATGGATGCCCTTGCCGACCCGTTTGACCAAAAAGTGATTCATCTGGTTGATGTTCAAAGTGAATGTCACCTTGACCTTCTCTCGGCTGCGGTTGAGCAGTTCCAGATCGAAGGTGGTGGTCTCCTGGTCGGCTTTGCAGCTTTGAACCGCTGGGTCCAGATTGAACTCCTGGTCCAGAATAGCCAAACTCAACACATCGCCGATGCGGTCCGACAGGCGACGAAAAGCGATGGGACCGGCGGCTGGGTTGTCGGTTTTTGAGACGTCCCACTGAAAGTTTTCCCAGATGGGCCGAACCTTGGCCATGATCAATGCGCTGTTGGTTTGGGCGACATGGGAGTTGTCCAAAAAGAGTTCATGGCCGGGAAAACGTTCTCCTTCTGGCGGGCAGGCAAAAGGAATTTTGTGTTCTCGGCAGACATCCAGGTTTTGACAAAAGGCCTGATAGGAGAGGTTGGCAACCAGATTTTCACCGCCCAGATACATATCGCCACTGGCCCCAAAATGGTTGATGACCTGTTCGTAGCCGTTCTCGCGCTCTTTCTCGGTGGGGGTGCGGTAAAGACCGAAATCAAAGTCGGTGCTGCCGCCACCAAAGTCAAAAACGGCATAGGCCATACCGTCTTCGGTGGCCTCTATTTTCAACTCGTTCAACGCGCAGGCTGCGTAGGCCGCCGGTTCGGATGCCTCTTCTTGAACCCGGAACCGGGACATCTGTTTGCTGCCGATCAAAGAGAGAGGCAGGCTGCGCATCAGTCCCCGAGAGAACGCATTGAGAATACGCTCTTTGACATTTTTGGAATAGGTGACCGGAAAGGTCATGTAATACTCCAAAAACAGGCCGATGGAGCGGTTGTTGATGAATAATCCAAGATAGTAGGCGTATAGCTCGATGGGGTTGAATGGGTCCTCTTGGCTGATGGTCAATTTTTGTCCGGCAACCGGGGCCGGGGTCCGGTCCGGGTTGACCTCCAGTTCAGCCCCGGAGGATTGATCGGTAATGCGAAAAACCTGTCCCTCTTCGGCCAACAGAGGCCACTGTTTGATGCTGGTCAACATGCTGGCGACAATGCGCTGATCAGCCTCGTTTTCTCTGAAGTTGGCGAGAGCCTCATGGGAAAAATGGAAGTCATCCCAGCGGGTATAGGGGCGATAGGAGTCCCCCTTCCAGGCCGCCAGCAGATTGGGTAGATTGATAAACTCCAAGACCGTCGGATTTTGGTAATCCTCTGGAATGGGTTTGCGAAAGAAATCGGTCATTCCGACCCGCAGCAAAACGGTTTTGCCATGTTCCCGACAGGCTACCACCGTCGAACTGGTGCCAAAGTCGATGGTAACAACGCCATCCCGAATGTCTTTCTCCGGGTTTCGAGCCTCCCAAGGATCGTCCAGAACCACCTCCGTCCAGCCGCTTGCGGTTGGTTTCTCCGGTTGAAAAAGCTCCCACAACCCCTTTTCCATATCGTGGAGATAGGCCTCTTCGAGAACCGGCAAACGTGCCCGAACATAATCCCCTTCAAGCAGATGTTGTTTCAAAGCCCGCAGTGAAGGGGGCGGTTTGCTGTTTTCGTTGCGACTTAGCGCCATGGTCAGTTTATAGAGGGTATTGAGCTTTTCGGTAACGCCGCTGACCCCATCAGGGAGCAGGGAGTGGGCGACGATGAATGAAAAAATATCTCGTTGACCGACTCGATGCAGGGGAATAATAGGACAAAGTTTGCTTTGAGAACCAATTTTTCCCGATCCGATGGTGACGGTCTTGAACGCTCCATCCGGCTCTTCTGTGCGCTCATGGGAGTAAATCTCGGCGCCTTGGAACTTTTCGTGCTCGCAGAACGGCTTCTCCTGGGCAATGGAAACCAGTTCCTCAACACTGGGGATCTCCCAGTTTTTGAAAGTATAGATTTGAATGCGGGGAAGATGGCTGAACATCTCCTCGGCGGCGGTCTGAAAACCGTGGGTCAACCAAAGGCAGTTCAGCTTGTTGTCAAACAAGAATTTTGGTTGTTTGACAAAGGAAACAAAGCGATTTTCGACGAGCAGGGTCAGAATTTCCCGGCGAAGTTCTCGGATACGCCCTTCCTGGGTTTTGTCGGTCTTTGGTTGTAGCTGCGGAACCAGCCTGTTTTCACGAAACCAGATTTTTTTGACCTTCATGGGAACTCCCGGTCTGTGGTTATGTCAAAAGTCGGTAGCAGTAATCTATTTTTCTAGTTTTCATTATTCTTTGGGTACTATAAGAGAATAAACGCGTTAAGTCAGCACTGTTCGTTAAAAAAATCATTGACTTGGACGTTGACTTTTTCCTGAGTGCTGGTATTTATATCAGCCCATCTGAATTCCGTAAATGAAATTAACGTAAAATAGAACAAGAATCTAGTCTTTTAGCTGTTTTCTATCGACGGATTTTTTTGAATTTTGTTGACCTTACAACCTGTGCTTTCAAGGCATAATTATTGCTTGTTAGGACTAGTAGTCGGAATTTTTGCCAAATTTGTGGCGCTGTTGCGTCCACTTTTTGTCCGAACCCTGATTTTTTTTTACAGATCATGGATCGCAAATATATAAAAATGAAGGGAGTTTTGTTGTATGGGTGGGTATAATATTTCCGCGCTTATAGAAAATGCAAAAGCTGGGACGGGGCACATGTCTCAACAAAAAGAGGTCAAAGGTGTCCGCTTTCCAGAACAGTTGGGTCTAAGCCATCTGGTTGTAACCGGTCCTCCGGGCGTGGGTAAAAGCACCTTGATGACCAAGATTGGCGGTTGGCCTCAAGAGGGGTATGTCGATCTCTCTTTGGATCGGTGGTGGCGTTCCCCGGCCCTCAGTTATCGTCCCCGTGAAGTACATATGGGCTTTCCCTTTGTCGGGGTGCCGGGGGGGCTGGCTGTTTTTGATCAGGAGTGGCTGGATAATTATAAATCACTGGTTTTGGATCTGGAGCGCATTAAAATTCCACCAGCGCAAAACTGGTTTCTCTCACCAGACTGGAAGTCTCGGTTTGTCTTCGAGTTTATTCTTCCACCCCCTGAGAGCCTGTTGAAAATGCGTCAGGAGCGGGCGCGGCGTGGAACCCATCTGGTTGATCGGGAGTTGACTGTTGAGCATATTCGCTACCAGATTGCCGTCTATTGGGCGGTGGCTCAACATCTGCATCGGTCCGGCCTGAGGATCTATGTTCGAGAGGGTTATACCACCAACCTGCACTGTTTCCAATCCCCCCCTTATGATGGAATGGGGCACCCCTCAGACGGTTCTAAAATCCTCGGTGATTGTTGGTGTGGTGGAAACCAACTGCTCAAGGAGGTCAGTAAACGTTCTTTGGCCATTTAAACTGGACTCAACAGTTGTCCCGACCCAAGCAACTGTTGAGCCTGGATCAGGCTGTTGTTTGCGTGCTCATTGTTGTTCTTCTCCGACAAAAACAACCTCCAGTTCCGGCCAGATCTGCTTGACCGTGCCCAGAATATCCCGGACCGCTTGCTTGACCATCTGCGGATCATCCAAATCCACCGCACTTCTGCTCTCTTCGTAGAGGGTCAGGGTCAGTTCGGTTTTAATGCCGGCCAGAGGCCACTCCCCCACATCATCCAGATAGCTTTTAGCCAGGGCAAAAGCCCAGTATGGAGCCTCCTGCCAGCGAGATAGATAGGCTGTCCTCCGTTCTCGTCGAATCTTCGGGCCGTTTTCAGTGACGATAACCCAGGAAGCCGTCGGTGACTCGACATAGGCGGCCAACCATTCCGGGGGATGGTTTTTGGCAACGGCCAGCCAGTAAAGACGTTGTTCTGAGGCGTTTGAGGGCAGTGTTTCCATGGGCTATTTTTTTTCTGGTGTTATGAGCAGCGTCAAAGCTCTGTTGACAGGGTTCTCTTTTGCCTTCGGCCCAGAGAGGTTTTTAGACTCAAGCCGTTAGATTTTTTTGGAGGGTGGGCTGAGCATCCTGGTAAAACTACTGATCTGGAGAAGTTCTTGATCCATTTCTGCGACAATTTGACTATTCGTCTCCCACTCATTTTCCTCTTTTGCAGATTCCAGATGGTCGCACAGTCTGGAGAGGAACACGGCACCGACGTTAGCGCTGGAGTTGCGGAGTTCTTGTATGGTTTCGCTCAATGCCGTCCGGTTTTTTGCGTTGACATGTTTTTTGATTTTATTGAGCAGGGATTCGGTGGTGAATTGATAAACCTCCAGGATCTCACGGATAATTTTTTTGTCGTCACCGAAATAATCCCCCATTCGGCCCAACTCGATGGGGGAAGCATCAGGGGATCGGTTGTTTTTCCACTCCTCAAGAGGCGGCTTGGGCATCCATTTGGCTAGAATTTCTGCCAGACTTTCAATCTGGATGGGTTTGTTGATGGCATCATCCATACCGGCGTTTTTGATCAGATCCTCTTCACCGGGTTGGGTGCCGGCCGTCATGGCGATGATGGGAATATGCGTGCCATTGGTCTCTTTTGCACGAATGGCCTGAGCCGCTTGAAAGCCATCCATGACCGGCATTTTGCAATCCATCAAGATGAGGGCGCAGTTGTCCGCAGCGGCCAGAACCGCCTCTTGACCGTTGGGGACGATGCGAACGGCAAACCCCAACCTGTTCAATTGCATCTGAACCATTTTTTGAACGATGGCATTGTCTTCGGCAACCAGGATCGACATCCCTCCCTCGGCGGATTGGGATGTGTCACTTCTGCTTTGGTTGGGCTGATTGGACTGACCCTCGTTATCTGTCTCGTTGAGATCGGCGTTGAACAGATTAATCAGGGCGTGTTGCAGTTTCGGGCCGGAAACAGGTCGGTTGAGATAGGTGACAAAACCGGCTTTTGCCGCCTCTTCCAGCCGTTTTTTCTCACGGGTTCTGGTCAGAAGCACCAGATTGGTCGAAGAGATGTTTTGATCCTGGCTGATGCTGCGAGCCAGATCCATGCTGATGTCCAGATTATGGGAGGAGATCAATACCAGATCGCAGGGGAGGCCGGTATCCGCTTCATGTTTGAGAAAGGCGAGGGCCTCGTCATTGCTCTCCACGGCGGTGGCTTTCAGTTTCCATTCGAGCAGGTGGTTCAAGATGACTGTCTGGCTGATTTGGTGGGGGTCGACAACCAAGGCTTTAATGCCGTTTAACCGGGTGTTTTTCTTGACTCTCAGAGGAGCGTTGTCGCTTTGGTCTTCGGTGGATCGGGCCAGTGGGACGGTAAACCAGAAGGTGGAACCTTTGCCCTTTTTGCTCGAAAAACCGATTTCACCACCCATCAATTCAACCAGTCGGCTGGCGATAGAGAGGCCGAGACCGGTGCCGCCAAAACTGCGACTGTGGGAGCCGTCAACCTGGGTAAAGGGTTGAAATATCCGATGTCGAGCTGATTTGGGAATGCCGATGCCCGTATCGGCGACCGTAAAACGGAGAATCACACGGGATTTGCTCTTCTCCTCCAGGCTGGCTGAGAGAGTGATCGTCCCTTTTTTGGTAAATTTGACCGCATTACCGGTCAAGTTGAGCAGGGCTTGGCGAAGACGGGCCGGATCGCCCCGGAGCAGAGGCGGGATTTTATCGGATATCTGATGGGTCAGGCTGAGTCCCTTGTTCTGGGCCTGGGAGCCTAACAGGTAGCTGACATCACTTACCAGTTTTTCTGGAACAAAATCAATCCCTTGTATGTCTAGTTTTCCTCCCTCCAGTCGAGAGAAGTCCAGAATGTCATTGACCATGGTCAGTAGTGCCTGGGCCGATTCCCGCGCCGTTATGACCATCTCTTTTTGTTCTTTGTTGAGCTTGGTATTGATCAGCAGGGAGGACATGCCGATAACGCCGTTGATCGGCGTGCGTATTTCATGGCTCATATTGGCAAGAAACTCAGAGCGCAAACGCGAGGTTTCCAGAGCGATGTCACGAGCCTGTTTGATCTCGCGCTCGGCCTGTTTACGGCGAATCAAATCTTGGAAGGTTGTGACGCCGTAGACCACTTTTCCTGCTTGAAATATCGGTGTGGCGGTATAGGAGACCGGTACGATATGGCCATCACGATGGCTAAAGGCCTCCTCGGAGACCGTATAGGTCTGACCGCTGACGATGCTTTTGTGCACCGGGCACTCTTCTGCCGTGACCTGGGGAAGGTGCGGGTTTTGATAGTGGAGAATATTGTGGATTTTTTGACCGAGCAATTCCTCCATGGACCAGCCGACCAAGCGTTCCCCTTCGGCATTCATGAAGAGCAGCCGTCCCTCCACGTCCAGAACCAGAACACCTTCCTGGAGGTTTTGGGTGATCTGTTTTAATAATGAAAGGTCGAACCCATCCATCGCAGCCGTTTCAACCGAAAAGGAGGCCGGGGGTTGGTCTGATTTTTGGTCCGTCATGATGGGTTTGATCCATTTTTTAATGGGCCAAACTTAATATTAGGGTTGGAAAAAAGCATCCGTCACCATGGTGCGCTCCGGCCTATGCCAGCTTGGCTGAAAACCGCGCCAAAGTAGGGTCTTTTTTTTCTCTGTCCTAAGATCGGTCCTGGCCTGGAAACAGTTTGAACTTAGCGATTAACGCACAATAATGACTTATAATTTAGAGAATGGCAATGGTTGATGCTTGGTCAGGCGTGTCGCTCATGGGCAGAGTTTTTGGATGGCCTGCCACAACGCTTTGAAATCATCCGGGGGGTCGGATTGAAAGTTCAGGGGAAGCTGGCTTCTGGGATGGATGAATCCCAGGGTGGTGGCATGGAGGGCTTGGCGTCGGAAATCGGTCAGGGTGTTGCGGACAGCCTCTGGCCAATGCTTGTCCGGGTGAACGGGGCGTCCGTAGACCGGATCACCAAAAAGTGGGGTGCCGAGGTGGGCCATGTGAACACGGATTTGATGCGTGCGACCGGTCTCCAAACGGCAGGCGATCAGAGCAAACGGCGCTACGACTCGGTGTACCTGATAGTGGGTGATGGCCTGGCGGCCTTTTAGGTTGACCGCCATCTTGGTCCGTTGGTTTGGGTGGCGGCCGATGGGAGCGTCCACCTGGCCTTTGGTCGGTTTGGGTACTCCGCTGGTAATGGCGGTGTATTGTCTGGTGGCGGTGTGTTGTTCAAACTGTTTGGCGAGTCCTTGATGGGTAAAGTCGTTCTTCGCCACTACCAGGATGCCGCTGGTATCTTTGTCCAGCCGATGAACGATACCCGGACGAACTTCTCCACCGATGCCGGACAGCTCCTCCCCGCAATGGCCCAGAAGCGCATTAACCAGCGTTCCCCTATTGACCCCGGCGCCGGGATGCACCACCATACCGGCAGCTTTGTTGACGACGATCAGGTCGGAATCCTCATGGAGGATCTCCAGTGGAACCGATTCCGGGACGGCATGAGTCGGTTCCGGGGTGGGGATGCACAGGCTATAATTCACCCCCTCCTGGCTTTTTTCGGAACTGTTGGTAATGATTGCTCCGGCCTTTAAAACCTGGCCGGATTTGAGCAGTCGCTGAATGTTTGCCCGACTCATCAGGGGACAGGCCAGGGATAGTGCCTTGTCCAACCGATATGTCGCCTGCTCCGGGGTCAGTCGTACGGTCAGTCTTTCTTGGCTGAGCAGAATATCGGATTCATTGTTTGACATGTTATTTTATCCCAGAAACGAGAGTTGTCGGCACGCACCGCCAACTCTCGTTTCTGGGATTATTTGCAAGGGGAGGCTCGGCATCATGGGAATGCGGTTGTTGAAAATATTCGTAATTTTGGCTGGGGTGGTGATTGTGGTCGGTTCCGGCATTCTTTTTACACGCCTCTACTCAAAATTTCATGGAGCGACCGAACCCTCGTCAACACCCAAGACCCTTGAAACCCATATTCTTTTGCCTCCATCCGCCGAACTTTCCAGCTTGGCCCCAATGGGAGATGGGGTCGCTGTGCTGGTGAAGGAATCGACTGGGGCCGGGCAGTTGTTGCTGATCAATCAAGCCGGGCAGCTCTGGCGTCGGGTCCATCTGGAGCCGACGCCAGCTGTTGACGCTAACGACCGGTCTGCTTCTCGCCAAAGCCCAGAAAATTGACGCTTGTATCGGTGCTCAATTTCCAATTCGAACGAAGGGGGTCATAACTGATTCCGGCCAATCCGCGCATTTTTATGCCGATCTCTCTCATCTCTTTTTCCAGTTCTGAGGGGCGGACAAACTTGTCAAACTCATGGGTTCCGCGTGGCAACCAGCGTAAAATATATTCAGCTCCTACAATAGCATAGAGCCAGGATTTCCAGGTTTTGTTCAGGGTAGCAAAAAACAGTTTTCCGCCCGGTTTGACCAGTCTTTCACACTCTTGTAAAAATCCCGCAACATCTGGAACATGTTCCAGAACTTCCATGATCATGACGGCATCAAAGGCCTCTGGCTGTTCTTCAGAAAGTTGGCCCGCTGATTGCATTCGATAGTCAACGTTGGAGCCGCTGATTTTCTGGTGGGCTTTGGCCGTACCGATGATGGTATCGGAACGATCAATGGCCGTTACGTTGGCGCCTAGTTCGAACAGGGATTCGGAAAGAATCCCACCGCCGCAACCGATATCAAGCAGCTTCAGACCGGATAGATTGGCTCCCGGTGAGCCACCCAGGTGAGTTTGAATATACTCCAATCGAACGGGATTGATTTCGTGCAGGGGTTTGAACTTTCCCTCGGGTTCCCACCATTCGTGGGCCATCTGTTCAAATTTGGCAATTTCAGCTTGGTCCACCGTGGACATGGCCATCTCCATTTTTCAGTAGAATTTTTGTAGGTCCATATTAAAAGAGTAGGATACCATGATCAATCAAAATGCGGTACTTGATATGGAAACTGTGGAAAAAATGAGCCCGATTCGTCGCCGTCAGGTGTTGAAGGGAATTCTGCTTTCCATGGGCGGTCTTGTTCTACCCCCTTCCTTTGCCCTGGCTGAGCGTCTCAATCGCATTGCGGACGTTCATATGTGGACAGCTCCCGATCATACCCGTGTGGTCTTTGATCTGGAACGTACAACTGGCCATAAAGTGATGCAACTGAGCAACCCCAACCGCCTGGTGGTGGATTTGGTTGATTCGGTTGTCGGTGTAGACCCTGCCACCATGGGCTTTTCTGATCCCATCGTCAACCGTGTACGTAGCGGTATTCCACGTCCCGGTGTGGTGCGGACTGTGTTTGAGTTGAATACCGGAATCAAGCCCCGTGTTTTTTCCTTGAAACAATCAGAAGATAAGCCGCCCCGCCTGGTTTTGGACCTGGTTCGCCTCGAAGGTCGATCAGAAGCGCCTGGTGATCTTCCGGTTTTGAAACACACCTCTTCCCGCCGTGATGCCGTGATCATTATCGATCCGGGCCATGGAGGCGTCGATCCCGGAGCGGTTGGGCCGGGTGGAACCAAGGAGAAAGAGGTCACCCTCCAGGTTGCCAAACGACTGGCCAACAAGATCAATCGGATGTCTGGTTTTAAAGCCAAACTGACCCGTAAAGGGGATTATTTTGTCTCCCTGCGTGACCGGGTCTCTTTGGCTCGAAAAAGCCAGGCCGATCTCTTCATCAGTCTTCACGCCAACGCCTTTCGTTTGCAGTCTGCCAAAGGGGCTTCGGTCTATATGTTATCTGAGGGCGGTAAGCCATCGCCGGACAAAGCGATCCGTCGCTTGGTTCAGAGAGAAAACAGTGCTGACTTGATCGGCGGCGTCAATCTACAGCATGTTTCAGACCCAACCGTCAGAGGTATTCTGATGGATTTGACCCAAAGAGATTCTCTGAACCGGGCATTGGTTTATGGGCGGAATTTGTTGGGTGAGTTGAAGGCCGTACCTCAAGTCAACCTGCATTTCAAACAGGTCAAACAGGCGGGCTTTGCGGTATTGAAAGCGCCCGACATGCCCTCCATTCTGGTCGAATTGGCGTTTTTAACCAACCGGGACGAAGAGAAAATGTTGCGTAATGATTCCCATCAGAACGCGCTGGCCAATGCCTTGGCGACCGGAACCCGGAAATTCATCAACTCCACCGGTCTGGCTTGAAGGGTCGCCCGGAACGACTATTAGGGACTGTTGACAGAGTCTAAACCCCTGACCAGGGGTAAGCGACGATTGTTACTCTCCAATTGTCGGGGGAATGAGCGTCTCATCGTCAAACCATTTTAAAATTTCCCGATAGTCTACCACGTTGCCGATAACCATGATGGCAGGAGGTTTCATACCGACCGCCTGAATGTCTTCGGTCACCCGTCCGAGATTTGTCACCAAAGTCTGTTGCCTGGGAGTGGTCGCCCAACGGATCAAGGCGACAGGCGTATCGGCTGAACGACCGGCTGCCAACATTCTCTTCCGAACAGAATCCACGTTTCTCATGGCCATATACAGTACGATCACCGGAAAGGTCCGGGCGACACCCTCCCAATCGATTCTGGAGGGGTGGCTGTCATCCAGACCGGAATTGGTGGTGTTGGATGGGGATTCGTGACCGGTTATAAAAGCGAAATTGGCGTTGACGGATCGATGGGTAACGGGAATACCGGCATAGGCCGGTCCAGCGATTCCCGAGGTGAGGCCCGGAACAATACGAAACGGGATCTCTTCCTGAGCCAATCGACAGGCCTCTTCACCGCCGCGACCGAAGACAAAGGGATCTCCACCCTTGAGTCGAACCACGCGCCGATTTTGCTTGCCCAACTCCACCAGGATATTGCAAATATCCTCCTGTTTGGTTGAGTGGCCACCCCCGCGTTTTCCCGCCTCGATGGTTTGTGTTCCTTCTGGGATCAGTTCCAATATTTCTGGAGAGACCAATGCGTCATAAACAATAACGTCAGCTGCTTTGATGGCTTTTAGAGCGCCAATAGTCAATAGGTCGGGGTCTCCGGGTCCGGCTCCGACCAAAATAACCATCCCGGCAGGAAATTGATAGTTGTCCACAGCGTTGTCCGTATTTGAATGTTGGGTAAAAAAAACGACTAATACACCCTATGGTCTGATCGAATGGTTCCAGAGCGGGTAGGGCGGCGGCGGATGGGGTATAAACCGGCCTGGAATGGCCATGAAATGCTGGATGGCTTCAGCCGGGGCAGACCCATGACACGACGCACAGCGTTGATAGTAGATATATTGACTCTGGGTGAGCGGTTTTTGTTGCACCGCCGGTTGCATTTTTTTAATCCGGGCCGGAACAGTCGATGGGGCCGGTTTGACGGATTTCGCTGCCGGTGTCACCGAATCAGATTGCTCGGCTAATTCTGTCGGAGGCGAACCGGTGGAGCCAGGGAGCGGCTCCACCGGTTGAACTTTTTCAATAACCACAACCGGCTCGATGATCGGTTGGATCAGGGGGGTGGTTTTCTGTTCGTATGTCGGCTCTTCCTGTGCTGAATCAGATTCCAATAGGGAAGGCGAGCTGGGAAGAGCGGGTTCGCTATCCGCAACTGGAATAGTCTGACTTTCAATAATTGACAGCTGAGTGTCTTGCTCTTGGTCGGCATTGTTCAGGCTGTTTTCGATTTGCTCAGCCTGAGAGGGTGCCATCGACTCGATTACCGTTGCCGTTGATGGTTCCGGTTGTTCGGACATCTCCAGGGAGATCGGTTGAGAGACGGGGGGACTCTCGATAAGAGTTGCCGGCGACAGGTTGTCCAGGTTCAAGGAGGGTTCGATAAGGGACGGAGAAATCGGCTCGGGCGTTTCAATCACTTGTGGACTGGCCTGCTCTTCCGGTTCGGTCCGGGTTATCAATTCGGCCGGGGCCGGCTGGGATTGAATCACCGTCGCCGGGGAGAGGGAAGGGTCCGCTATGGACGGCTCCGCTTGCTCCGGTGAGAAGAGCTGTTCGGAAACCGACTCAGATCGAATGACCGTCGCTTCTGACAGTTCGTCCCCCTCCTGAGGGGAGTCGGATGGCTGCGTAACCACTGGTTGGGCCTGATCTTCGGGACTATGAGTCAGGGTGGTCGGGCTGTTCTCCGGGAGGGGGTCGCCCGAAATCTCCAGAGGGGTCAAGATCTGTGTTGGATTGTTGGTCTCCGGCTCTGTTTTTTGTTGTATGATCTCCGCCACTTCCGCCACAGCGGCTGGGTCAGAATTCAATAGGGGTTCTGTCTGGACCGCCGGCAGGGCAGACTGGACCGCGATTGAGTGGTGTTCTGCCGCCCAGAGTGCTTGTGTCAGCAGCAGGGGAGCCAGAAGAAAAAAACGGGTAACAAAACGCTGTTTCTTCTGGAGGGATTTAAAATTGGAAACGGTGGTTGGCAGTACATTCATGGTGCGATCCGTTGGTTTGAGGGAGCTTGATGTCTGTTGATTGAGAAGGGGACTTTCCCCTGACTCGGCAGATGACTCGATGGGTTGTGTCGAGAGTGTGTTTCCAACTGCCGTTTTTTGTCAGGCATGGGGTTCCTCAATCTTCACGGTCGATTCGTTTGGCAAAACGGTTACTGATTGTCGATAAAGGCTTTGACAATGCTACTCCATCCGTAACCGATGTTTTTTGAGTTGTATCCGCCTCCCCCTGTGGCCAAAACCCGGCCATGACCAAGCTGTTTGGCAATCTCGACTATCTTTGCTGCCATGGTATAGTGGACGGACGCAGAGAGCCTTAAATCGGTAATCGGATCTCCAGCGATGGAGTCGGAACCGCACTGCATGAGGATGAATTCCGGTTTTGCCTCTAATAAAAATGAGTTGATCTGCGGTAAATAGCTTAAAAACTGTTCGTCGTCGGCTCGGGGCGGTAAGGGAATGTTGAGCTTGCTTCCCTTGGCGTCACCCTTGCCGACTTCGTAAACGTGACCGGTACCGGGATAGAGGGTGTGACCATCTTGGTGGGTATCGACAAAGAATAGATCGGGGTCCGATTCGTAGGCATAAAAAACACCGTCCCCATGATGGGCGTCGATATCGACGTAGGCAATGCGACGCATACCGTACTGCTGGCGCAAGGTGTTGATGACCACGCCGGCATCGTTGAAGACACAAAACCCACCGGCACAGTCGGGATTGGCATGGTGGAGGCCGGCTATGGGAATGAATGCCCGATTGTTGGTGCCTGCCATGATTCGGTGCGTCGCATCCAGAGTTGATCCGACAACATAGGCGGCCGAATCATAGATTCCGACCATGGCCGGCGTATCTCCGCCATCCAGATAACCCTGACCGGTAAGCGATTTGGCCTGGACCAGAGCGACATATTCCGGCGTATGAAACCGCTCCAACTCTTCTTGGGTTGCTTTGACCGGAGATAAAATCTCAACCTGTTTGTCCAGCCCCTGGCGAATGGCCTCTTGCCAAAAATCCATCATTCGGTGCGGGCCGAACGGGTGGCCACCACCAAAACCATAACGGCCAATTTCATCGCCGATTGTGACACTGGGAAGGATGGTCATCTGATTTGTATCCTATTCCTTGATCAGAACTACCTTTTGGTACAGACCTCCAAAATATGTCTCTTTCTTGGCCTGCGCAATGGCTAGATCTTTGGGAATCCAGTCGACAATCTCGTTTTTCCACATATCCAGAGCAAAAGGCTCCAATATTTTCAAAATCGGCAGCATGATGTAGCGAAAGGGATTGGTTGCTACGGGTCGATGATAGTCAACAAAGATCAGCTTGCCACCCGGTCGGACGACCCGAAGAGCCTCATGGATGGTCTTGATCCGAACCTCGACCGGTTGTTCGTGAAGTAGAAAAAATACCACGACATTATCATAGCTGTTCTGCTCGAAGGTCAGCGCGGTTGAATCCTGGTGGTATAGATGGATATTGTTCAAGCCCTGTAATTTTTTGGCCAGGTTGTGTAGCTGAACCGGAGCGACGTCCACCACATCCAGAGAGGCTCCTTGGGGAAGTACTGCTGAGACCTTGGGGGTGAAATCTCCATAGACACAGGCAATTTGTAAAAGTTTACCCTCTTTTTGCAGTTGAATTTCAGACAGGGCTTCATCACGAAGTTTGGAAAAATTTCCCCAAAGAATCAGATTGACCAGCCATTGACGTTCAAAAAATCGCACCCCTTGCGGATGGATGTAGGCCCACCAATAGGTCTGCTCCAGGTAAGATGGAATGGAGATCTCGTCGGAAATCTGGATATCGTGAAAGAGAGATATGGGTCTGTCTGGAATGATGACCGCTGGGCCAGAAATACCTGCAGCTGATGTTTTATTCATGGACAGCAACCTCTTCGTACGGTACGGAATGAATGATAAACTGGATTAATGGCAATAAAATCAAGAAATGTTAATAGATCTGTCACTGGAAAACAAGGTTGATTCTACATGTTTTTTCGTAAATCATTTATAAATATTTGTTAATGTTCGTATAATTGTTCATGAACGGTTGTCTGGACTCCCCTGTTTTCAGGATATCTGATTGTTACAGGAACATTATAGTTCTTTTTGGCTCCGATAATGGGTAAACATTGTTTTGAAAAAAGGGTTGATATCTGTTATCTTGCAACCGACATATAAATTACGGATGATGGTTGAGAGTTGGTTCACTTAAATCAGGAGACGTACCATGTTCTTGTGGCATATCACAGAGTTTTTCGCCCGGATTTTTCAATGGTCACCAACTGCACAACTGGTTCTCCAGCCCGTTCCCGTTCGTGTAAAACCGCGCAGGAGGGTGAGAGGAACCCGTCGCTACTGATGGCGGCAGATCTTGCATTACCCTTTTACCAAAACACCAAGCAAACAAACCATTGATTTTATTTGCGCAGGTTCCTCTACCGAATACTGAATAGGGATCGTAAAAAAAATCAACCCTCCGTCTGGACTTTCTTGGTACGCCGGCAAGAGATGCAAAGCCATCTCTTGTCACTCTTCCATTACCTCTTGCCGGCGGTCCGAAATTCAGCGCAATCGGCATAAGCTGTCACTTGCTGGAATCCTCAATTGAGGGTGGCTCTTTCTTCGCCTTCCCCATCGCCCCGGACACTCTCTCGGTTCTAATTAAATGAACAACCTTTCCCCTTTTTGAGTGGTCAACCTTCCTAATTTGTGCTTTCCAGAGGAGTGGGCATTGAAATATTGACCTATTTGGGTGTAGGTTAATGAAATTTGTCCACTGCCGAATTTAGAATTTTGTTGCGTGATTTCAAGACGACTATTTTGACAAGGAAAGCCGAAAATGACTTTGCCCCAATCTTCATCAGGAATGGCTCATTCAGGCAGTGGGATCAAAGCGGTTGAGGCGAACCGATTTTTTTCTGCACTAGATCACCCCAAGACAGAGGTGAAAAAAAAGGCCATCGTCGGCTTGATCGCCCGTACGGAGTTGTCCCAACAGTATCAGGTGCCGCTCATCTCCTTTAGTCGCCCGGATGAGCAGAGCCTTTTGATGGCGTCGGTTTATAATCTGTTTGGCGGGCGGTCCAAATTTGAGGCGACCATAAGCCATAGCAGTTGGCAGCAGGCAATTGATGAAAAAAAACAAGAGATTCTCTCCGAACTGAACCTCCCCTTTTTTAAAAGACAAAAAAAATTGCTTCTCTTCTCAGGAACGGCAGGGGTTCTTGTTTTGGCAGCGGTTTTGTTGTGGCCGGAATCAGATCCTCTCAAGCCTGTGGCCTCCACCTCTTCCTACAAGCAACAGCCTGTTGGCCGTTCGTGGGAAAAAAATCAGAATAACAACCAAACGCAGGCTGATCGCTCCATCCTTATCAAATCCGCCCCGGCAATGGAACCGATCAAGAACTGGCAGTCGTCTCAGAGAGACGAGCCGGATTTTGTTGATCCACCGACCAAGAAGGATCACCGGCCCGTTTCTGATGAGGCTATGGCAGACAACGGGAAAAACTCTTTTTTGACGGTGACGGAAGCGTCTGAGTCGATCTCTGCTCATGGGCCGGTCGAAAGTCAGGACCATTCCGAGGTCGTCGCGGATCCTCCGGCTGCCTATCGGGAGATGGCGGTTGAGGTGGTCAAGTTATCGACTCGCAACCAGCCGGCCGCGTCTGAAGCGCACGCTCCAGTCATTAAACCTGAGTCACTCCCGATGCGATCGGAAGCGATGAATGTTGAGCCACCGGCACCGAATGATTTGCAAAAAATAGAGGGGCATCAGAGCGGTTTTGTTGGGAAGAAACAGGATCTCATTCTGCGCTATTGGCGTTCTCCCTATGAAACCGCTCCTGGAGATGTGGATCAGGTGGATAGTCACTTTGAGCTGTTGCCGCTGGCAAACGGTGACATTTACATTTCAATCAGTGACATGATGGGCCGAACGGTATTGACTGAGGATGACCATTTTACGATCAATAAAGAGACTCTTGGGGATATTCGTCTGGTTTTTCAGGTGGTGCCTCGTCAAGCCTACCTGTTTTCATTTAATTCCGAAGGGGTGGCCATCATTCCCAAACCGTTTTGGGAATCCTTTGCTCAGATGAGCAGCAAGTGGGTCGGTGTCAGCCGCGTCTTGAAAGTCAGTCCGACCCAATGGTTTCACATCCGTGATATTGCATCCAAACGGGTCTCGGATATTTTGGCAGATTTTAGAGAAAACGGTTCCAAGGCTGAATAACCTGGATTCAGTAGCTATAAATCTAGAACGGCAGTTGGAAACACGCAATCAGCACAACCTCTTGATTAACCTGGCAAGCCAGAAAAAAGTCTCATCACCAATAAGGTGACTTCGATTTTTTCCAGTTCACCAGATAAACCAATATGTTGCACCGCTTACGCACTTCCAACTGCTGAATCTAGGATAAACGCGCATGTGGTACATCATTTTAACTGATCTGATTAACCGGATAAGTTAGAATCATGCACCTTCGACAGGCTCACAACCGTGAATCCAGGTTTAAGCGGATCAACAGCTAGAATTTCTGGGACTTGGCAGAAACAAGGTGAGCAATAAAAAAAACCGGACAGGTCGGCAAGAAAAAAGCGGGCCTGTCCGTATTTGTATGCGGTTTTTTCAGTTTTTCAAACCGTTTTGTACCCGGTTGCGCAGAATGGTGCTGGGCTTGAAGGTCAATACCTGACGAGCTGTAATCTCCATCTCTTCACCGGTTTTCGGATTGCGGCCAATCCGGGACCGTTTGCTACGGATGACAAAATTACCAAAACCGGGGAGCTTAATGCTTTCTCCTTTTTCCAATTCGACCTTGATCATCTCAAACATTGCCTCAACGATCTCTTGAGTCTCTTTTCTTGGGTGGTCCAGTTTGGAGTAAAGAACATCTACAATATCAGCCTTAGTCATGTGAGCCTCTGTATTAGAACGAAAAAACGATAATTTACATCCCTGATGGGGAAAGTGCAAAGATTCTTATTCAAATATTATATTTTTAGCGCAATATCTTGATATATTAGTTGTTAACGCGAGAGTGCCTGTGTGAATCCGTCGTTATGGTCAGTGGGTCAAGTTTCGGTTCGGGTCAGCCGAAGGATGGACCTTGGAACTGTTGCTTCATGGCGGACTGCATGGTTTGAACGATGGCAAACGCATCTTTCAGGTGCTCCCGCTCCAGGTTCGAAAGTCGATCGGGTGACATATAATTGCTGACTGGCATTCCTTCGTCAAGCAGGCTCGCATGATAGCGAAGTCGAGTCTGATTGATGAACTCGAACGCATCCTGAAGATCCAGAGAGCCATTTTTGCTCATGGAGGAGGCGTTCTTGATGATGGACTTCAAGCGGTCCAAGGTGTTGACCGCTTCTACTCCAGAGGCCAGGGCGTGAATGCGGGTGATATCCACAATCGGGATGATGCCACTATTTTTCAAGTTGAATGTCTGGTTGTGCTCTCCACCGCGAATCAAGACAAAATTGCGGAAAAATCCCAGAGGGGCCTTGTGGGTCAGAGCGTTCTGGGTCATGTGCGCCAAGTAAATCCGGTTTAGTTTACTGGTTTGCTCGACATACCGCTTTAGCTCGATAAACAGATCATTTTTTCCGTATAACATCCGAAGATCGAAGAAAATGCAGGATAACATCAAGGCTTTGGGTGAAGGCTCTTCGATCCAGCTTTTAAAGTTTTTCTTCCACTGCTTCAGTGGCAGTTTATACCGCTTGGTCTTGGCCATGATCTCTCCGGGACAAAACCGATATCCGACCCGATCCATGTCATCACAGACCATTGTCGTCAGTTTCTTGAAATATTTACCATGTTTTGCTTTGTCATATCGATCGCTGAGCAGGAGAAAACTGTCCTGATCCGATACCACGGTCTGCTCGCCCCGTCCTTGTGAACCAACCACACACCAGGAGTAGGGGACCGGGGGCGGGCCAAGCTTCTCTTCAGCCATCTGTATCAGACGAATATTGACGGCATCGGTAACGGAAGTGATGACATGGCCGACACTCTGGGCAGGCACCCAACTGCGAACCAGGCTCTGGAGCAGGCGGGGAATCTGTTCCGTTATTTTTTGCAACCCCTCAATGGAATTCTGTTTATAGGCCTCACGAACCAGGTAAACGGCGGAGGTGGTTTGATTTTGAGCCAGGTTCTTGGTCGTAATCATGCCGATGGGTTTGCCGTCGCGAACGATCGGAATGTGGTCGATATTTTTTTGGGCCATCAATATCAAGGCGTCTATGCCCAGGGCGTTGGACTCCAAGGTGATTGGGTTTTCGGTCATGACCGTCGATATGGGATCGTCGGTACTCCTCCCTTCGGCAACCACATGGGTTCTCAGTCCCAGATCGGTAATAATCCCGGCAAGGCTCTCCCCTTTGCACAGGAGCATGCTGCCGACACCCTCCTGAACCATTTTTTTTGCGACATTGCGAATGGAGTCATCAACAGTCATGTGTACCACTTCGCGGGAGATCAGATCGCCCAGGCGGGCGGAAATAATTTCAATCCGTTCGATGTGTTCAGCATCCTTGAGAAGAGCGCCACGTAAACGGGTTCCACTTGTTGGATAAAAATAATTTGCAAAATCAGGATGTTTTGTTAAAAGAAGTAGAAACTCTTTTCTGGGAATCTTGTAAAAAAGGCACTCGTCGATCGCTCGATGAGTATAGAGAGATTTTCCATCGCTCATGAACTCTTCGCCACCAAAGATTCCTTTTTCACCTAAATGACAGACTATGTCTCCCTCCTCAGAAATGGTCTCTACCGTTCCATAACGGACGATAACCAGGGAGGTGCATACCTCTCCTTGATTATAGATAATGTGCCCCTTCTGGACGACCTGAACCACAATCTCTTTGGAAAGGTTTTCCAAACTCTCAGCCGGAAGTTGATCAAACGGCGAGCAGAGGGCTAGAAAATCTTGGATACCGAGAAAATCGACCTGCATGGTGTCATGCTCCTGGTGAAAAAAAAAGATACTTCAGATTTAAATATAAACCATTCTTTGTATAGGGATAATGAAAAAAAATAAAAAAAACGGACCCTGAAAATCAGGGTCCGTCAATAAGTCAGTGAATCACTTGTCTAAAAATCAGTGATCAATGGCTGCACCGGCTCCTCTCGGAATACGAATGTCTTCAACCAGGGCTTGAATGTGCTCAGGCGGTGGTGCGGTCATGCCGGAGACAACATAGTTGGTAACGAAGTTCAGGAGCGCACCCAAGGCACCGAAAGCACCCGGAGAGATGCCCAGGAACCAACCGGAAGGGTTGTCCGTCAGCATGGCCGTGCCAGGAATAAAGAACCAACCCTTGTACAGGAAGATGTAGATGAGGGTGGAGAGAATTCCGACCAACATTCCGGCCACGGCACCAATATTGTTGGATCGTTTGTAGAAAATACCCATCATCAGAGCCGGGAATATGGACGAAGCGGCCAGACCAAAGGCCAAAGCCACCACCTGCGCTGCGAATCCAGGCGGATTCAAACCAAGATAACCGGCCACGAGAATGGCACCGGACATGGAGATGCGACCAGCCATCAGTTCACTTTTCTCTGAGATGTCGGGTGTCAGAATGCCTTTCATCAAGTCGTGAGAGATAGAGGAAGAGATCGCCAACAGCAGACCAGCAGCGGTTGAGAGTGCAGCAGCCAAACCACCGGCCGCCACCAGAGCGATCACCCAGTTAGGCAGTTGAGCGATTTCCGGGTTGGCCAGGACCATGATGTCACGGTCGATTTTGACCATCTCATTGCCTTTCCAGCCCCATTCGGATTCTGCTTTGGCTTTGAAGGCGGCGTTTTTGTCGTTGTAGTATTGGATACGACCGTCGCCATTTTTATCTTCAAATTGCAAAAGGCCGGTCTTTTCCCAGTTTTTAAACCATTCTGGACGGGCGGTGTATTCCAGGTTGTTTTCAATCACGCCCACTTCACCGGTTTGAATGGTGGTGGTCAGGTTGTAACGAGCCATGGCGCCAACAGCCGGTGCCGTGGTGTAGAGCAGGGCGATGAAGAACAAAGCCCAACCAGCGGAGGAACGAGCATCAGCCACTTTGGGAACCGTGAAAAAACGCACGATAACATGCGGCAGACCCGCCGTACCGATCATCAGGGAAAGGGTCAACATGAACATGTTCATGGTTGAGCCTTGCTGAACAGTGTACGCCGCAAATCCGAGGTCTTGTACGGTTTGATCCAACCGTTGGAGCATGAACTGGCCGCTACCATCGGCCATCTCGCTTCCCAAGCCGATTTGGGGCAGAATACTACCGGTGAGGTTTAAGGAGATGAAGATGGCTGGAACAGTGTAGGCAAAGATCAAAACGACGTACTGGGCGATCTGGGTATAGGTAATACCCTTCATTCCACCCAACACGGCATAGACGAAGACGATGCCCATGCCGATGTAGAGACCGTGAGCGAAGTCAACTTCCAGGAAGCGGGAGAAGGCCACGCCGATTCCCTTCATCTGGCCGATCACGTAGGTGATGGAGGCGGTGATCAAACAGCCGACGGCCGTAATACGCGCACCTTGGGAATAGAAACGGTCACCGATGAACTCAGGAACCGTAAACTTGCCGAATTTGCGCAGATAGGGAGCCAGCAGCATGGCCAACAGCACATAACCACCAGTCCAACCCATCAGATAGACCGAGGCGTCATAACCACTGAAGGCGATGAGGCCAGCCATACTGATGAACGAAGCGGCTGACATCCAGTCCGCACCGGTAGCCATACCATTTTGCCAGGATTTGATGCCACCGCCAGCAATATAGAACTCTTTGGTCGATCCGGCTCTGGCCCAAATGGCAATAGCGATATAGATGGCGAAGGTAAAGCCAACGACTAAAAATGTAAGAGTATGCAGATCCATTCTATGTCCTCCTCCTATTCTTCTTCCATGCCGAATTTACGGTCAATTTGGCCCATGCGAATCGCATAGAAGACGATCAAGACCAAAAAGATGTATATAGAGCCTTGTTGGGCGAACCAGAATCCGAGCGGATAGCCGCCCAAGCTAATGTTGTTCAGCGGTTCAACCAGGAAAATTCCCAGGACATAAGAACACAAAAACCAAATCACAAGGCATAACTTCAGTAGACTCAGGTTGGCCTTCCAATAGGCTACGCCTTGGTCTTCCTTATTATCTGACATAACGAAACCTCCTAAAAATATTGATACAAAAAAACACAGAGTGCGAACGATCCTCAATCGAACACGAATAAAAATCCAAGTTCTCCAGTGGTGTAAAGATTCCCTCCTCAATTCGGTTCTTCAAGGCATTGTTCACACGCCCACAGACTGTCGTTAACCAAATACGCACGATCGGTGTTCCAAACTTTGCTATTATTTATTTTCGATCCTTTTATAGTTGAAGATTCGACTTTCTTTCTCTCCTTTCTTATATAATCTATTGTATGATTCTAATGACATGTTATATTTATTTATACAGCCATTAGCTTTTCTTAGTTTCTCTACGAATTGGAATTTATGGTTTGATTTTCAGTTAAAGTCAACAGAAAATCAAACGCATGACTGAACCCGAGTTGAAATGCCTTCCTTTGAATCGTGGGAAAAATTCGTTATTTTAGGAAGATATTCAAATGGCAATCATCTAATTAATGGTTGTTATTTAAGAGTTGTTTGTTTGCTGCGGTTCGCCTGTTTTTCAAGCTTGAATTTTTTGGCCGGGTGAGCATCAGCCCCTTTTGCGGGTAAAAAAAAATCAACCCGTTTACAGGCGTGATTGAGGTTTTTTGTGTTGGATTGCCGAATTTAGGTTCAACCCAAAAACGGCAGTCGCCGGTACTTGCCGACAACGGCCGTCTATAGGTTGATCCGCCTGGGTTTGCTCTATTCTCAGCGAACGACAACAATACGGTTCTTGATCTGATTTTCATCCAATTTGTCGGCGATCTGTTTGACGGACTTCGGGTCTGAAAAGGGGCCGACATGGAGTTGAAGGTAACGGATGCCTTCCGCCTCCACCTCTTTACGAATCGGAGTCAGACCCAGGGCCAGAACCTGTTGTTCGATGGCGTCCGCTTGCGAATAAATCAGGAAACTGCCGACGTGGAGCGTGTAGGTCTGTTTTGGGCTGACCGGAGCAAAGGAATAACCGCCGCTCTGGGGGTGGGAAGCCGTGGTCATTCCAACGGGTTGCTGGGCATATCCGTAAGGCGACTGTGTAGCCATTTGGGGTGCGGCCTGCTGGGGTGCTGCTGCATAACCGGGTTGTTGCGGCAGATATCCCGACTGTTGGGACAGGTTGGCGACTGGCTGGCTGCGACCGATAAACTGGGTGTGATCAATGGGCGCGCTGGGCACAGCTTGCGGTCCGTCCATGATAAAATAGGCCGGTTGGTTGAAGACCGGAACCGAGGGTGGAATGACCATGGGCCGCTTGGTAAAATCACCGGTGCTTTGGTAGTTATAGGGAGAAAAATAGTGGTCGGGGACATAATAATGTTTGCCGGGCGAGCGATATACCTCGACATCTTGCGCCTGAGCAGTCTCAACGCCCAGGACCGCCCCGAAAAGAAGGGCTGTCGTAAGGAACAGGAATCCCGAAAATGGTGATCGATTACGGTTTGCATGAGATTCCGGCCTGTCCATGGTTTTCTTCCTTGCCATTAGATCAAAAGTTTATAAATAAATGGAATTCCGACAGTTGGGTCGGAATTCCTTTGCAAGCAGACCGCCAATCAGTATTGAGGATAGGTTGTTCCATACTGAGGTTGAACGGCACCCACCCCTTGTTGTGGATAGTAGGACATCTGCTGAGCCTGGGCCGGCTGCTCCATGGTCTGTTGCTGCATTTGCTGGTGCATCTGTTGATGCATTTGCTGGTACATGGAGCCGTATGACGGCTGGGCTGGTTGCGGCATGGGGCTATGCATGGCCGGCGCGACAGGGTACTGCATGTTGGCGCTGGAATGATAAACCTTTTGACTGGAAACATGGGTTGGGGCGGTTATTTGGTAGTTGACCGGCTGGGAAACCCGATAGACCGGATTCGGCTGAACCGCGGCTGGAGTCACAGAGGCGTAGACCACAGGGGCATAACTGGGGTAGGCCGGAATAGCCAGTCGGGTCGGTTTCTGCATGACTGGGGCGGCATAGGCTTGAGAATAGGGCTGGGGCTGATAACCATAGTCCGGGGCTTGGACCGCTGCGCTGCTTTGCGGATAACCGCCCTGGTGGTAGCCGGTATGGGCCGACGATGAGGTATGGTGGTAACGGGGAGCAGGCTGGGCAATGGGCTGACTGGCGTGAAGAACCAATCCCAGAAGGGCGGTTCCACCCAATACAGCCGCCAGGGTTGCGTCAGCTTTGGCTGGTTGTGGGGCAATCATTGTGGCTGCCAAGAGAGCCGCGCCGGCCAATAAGGTGGTTTTGAATGGTTTGCGAACGGAGGTGTTCATGTTTACTCCTTAGTTTATCTTTTGATTATATTGATAGTCGCTCAGTAGCTGGTCTGCTGGTAGGCAGGCGGCGTTCCTGTGACAGCAGGGTTTCCATAGACCGAATCGCTGGAGAATGATCGTTTGACCGGCAATCTGATTTCAGGCCTGGGTGTTCCGTAAGTGGGAATTGTCCCCGCTTCCAGGGCAATGGGCTGACGAATGGAATCGACTGGAGAAAAATAATCCCAGGAACCGGACTCCGATGGATTCAGATGCCACCAATAATCGATAGGGTGAGCATACAGGGTGGTGTAGGTATAGACAATCACCCGATCCTGTTTGTTGTGTGGAACAGTCAAGGTGCCCGCCTTGACTGTTCCCGCTCCAAAGGTCAGGGCGGTAGTCAAGGTGATTCCGGCGAGATAGAGTCGTAAACGTTTCATGATCAATTTATTCCTAAAAACGGTTGGAAATGAGATGATATCATACCCGAATTATTTTGGGGGAAGATAATCTTCTTTTTCCACCCGGCTGGGTACAACCACGGACGGGGCGACGATCCGAGGTTGAGAAGGGGCTGAACAATGGATTGTCGGGCAGGGCTGCACCGGTACGGCTGTCACGGCCGGCGCCATCATCATGGGATATGCCTGGACCGGCATGCCAAATTCAATCTGTGGTGGTCGGACGATTACGCTGGGTTGTTGGTAGACCACCGGAGGTTGATTGATCACAACCGGCGGCTGGGGAATCGGCAATGGTGGATTGCCGACCCAGATCGGTTGTTGTGGAACGACGATGGACGGTCTTTGCAGGGTAATGGGTGCCTGTTGAATGACCGTTGCGCCGTCAGTCCGAGACAGCGTTTGAGGCATGGAGGCTGAAGGCTGTGCCTGGTAGCCGGAGCTTGGCATCGCCATGTAGGCTTGAGCTGCGGAGAACTGCCCGGTTGTGGCATAGTGAGGAGGAGCGGCCAGAGGGATCTGACCAACACCCACCTGTCCGGGCAATCGGACTGGCGGAGTCTGCACAACCACGGCAGTCGGCATCTCATAGGTCGGCAGGCGGCTCAGGGTTGGGTCAATGGTATGGCCACAGGCTGTAACTGAAAGGCTCAAAAAACCGGCCATCAATATGTTTTTGCTGTATTTCCCAGCCTTGAAAAACAAATCCTTCATTTGAAATCTCCTCGCTACACAATAAAAACCGCGGTACAACCGCTAGATAGTGGATTTATCGGTTTGATGATGATAGTGGATTACAGATATTGTTGATATTATTTGCTGCAATGGGGCTGGAAGGCTGATGTTTACTGGTTTGTTGGCGGACAAACTAATTGAGAAACAAAAAAACATCATTTATTGATAGTTAGCTGATTTTCAAGGTTTTTTCCGTTTCTTTCGCCGATAACAAATTGTAAAAAAATGAAAAACAGGGAGATTTGGTGCTCAATTATATTCCGCCGCTCTATTGCCCGCCTTCCGAGGGGGATAACCTGATTATCCAGGCGACCATCGGTTGTAGCTTCAATCGCTGTCGTTTCTGCTCCATGTATCGGCACAAAACCTTTTTGGCCAAACCATTAAATGATGTTTTGCAGGAGATTGAACAGGCCGCTTCCTGGTGGCCCGATGCCAGGCGGGTTTTCTGGCCGATGGTGATGCTTTGGTTTTGCCGACGGCACATCCACTGAAAATCCTGCTCTCAAAAGTGGAAGAGCACAAATAAAGAAGTGGGTTTCTGGAAAAAGGTATGGAAAAAAAGGATTTCCATTTGTTAAGCTGAGCGGGTGCGGTCGAAATTCAGTGCTGTTTTGCTGGGATATCCCTGGAAACGGCGGCTTTCGGCACGCACCGCCAACCTCCGTTTCTGGGATGATCGGTCTATGTCGGAAATTAAAAAAATTCTCGAATGGAATAAGCAACTTCAAGGGATCATCAACTCGGCATTGAGTTGCTCTCTGGAGCCGCTGACTCTGGAGGAACATCTGGAAGCGTTTCTGGAGTTGATTTTAACGCTTCCAGATATGGCCTTCCATGCCCGTGGTGGTATTTTTCTGGCCAACTCCGAAGGGGATACCCTGAATCTGGTGGTTCACCATGACATGCCCCAGGAGCTGTTGGAAAACTGCGCCCAGATTCCTTTTGGTTACTGTATCTGTGGCCGCACGGCGGAGATGGGGGAGATTTTTTTCATCGATTGTATGGATCGAAACCATCAATTTCGCTATCAAGGAATGGAGGAGCACGGTCATTACTGTGTTCCGATTCGCTCCAACGATCGGGTTTTAGGCGTGATCAACCTCTATGTGCCGGACGGTCATATCCGAAAAGAATCGGTGGAGGGGGTGTTGACGGCTTTAGCCGCAATTCTGGCTGGGGTGATCATCCGAAAAAGGGGGGAAGATGCGCTGCTTAAAGTTCAACGGGAACTGAGCAGGGTTTCCGGTCATCAATCCAACAAGGTCATTTTCAGTTTGACCATTCTCAATCGGATTATTTCGGCTTGGAAAAAAATCGACTCCAACAAGCGGGAAAAACCGCCGCGCCTGGAACATTTGCGCATTCTGTTGGATGCCATCTACTATGCCAGCTTGTATCGAAAAGAGGATCAGGCCATTCAACTCAATGTGACCCTGCTGCGCCATCGCTCGGAATTATCCCGTATATCCCGGTCTGATGTACACGTGCTGTTTTATGAAAAGGTCATGCCTTTGCGGGTGGATTCACTGGTCGCTCTGGCTCCCTCTTTTGACTACATGAATACCACCCTGATCGTCATTCCCGCCGAAGATGAACCGGACGATCTTGAAATTATCGGCGTGGTCTGCTTTTCTGGAGAGGATCTGTATCGATTCAACGCCAACACCTTTTCGTGCCTGAAGAGCAGTTGGTTGTCCGTTGCAGTCAAAGAGCCGGGAAATCTGAATTTTTTTCGTGGCTACGATTCGGTCGGAAAGTTTTCATCCGATCGGTTCATCATCTCCAACGCCACCCGTTTTACAGAAAGTCCGCTGGCTTGGAATCTGGTCAAGGAGTTGCGAAACCATCCCGAATTTGATCAGTTGGATATGCTCTATTGGGATGTCTATCAAAACTTTATCGATCGTCTGCTTCTGGCGATCTCCAGTGCCGGCCATGGTGGGGCGGTCATCTGGCTTCCGCTCTATTGTCAGCAACAGGCCTTTGAGTTGATGGACCCTCGCTTTCCTCTGAAAGCCGCCCCGGAAGCCTCGTCATCCCTGGCCCGATTTGCACAATTGGAGTCCTGGGTTCAGAGCAATCGTGATACCCATGGCCGCCATGCCAAACTCTCTTCGTTGTTGGCTGAAAAACATGCGATGACCTCCCTGATTGATCTGCTGGCCAACTTGACCCGTGTCGATGGCGCTCTGGTCCTCTCGGACCGCTTGAGTCCGATGGTCTTCGGAGCCATGCTGCACGCCAAAATCTGGACCGGACAGATCGTCTCTTGGGATACGGAACCCATTTTTCCCTCCATCCATCTCGATTTTAAAAAATTGGGAGCCCGCCATGCTTCAGCGGTCAATTTCATCGGTCAATGTCCGGGAGCGGTGGCTTTTGTCGTCTCGCAAGATGGACCGGTGGCGGGGTTGACCTATAAAGATGAGCAGAGCATCTATTGGTGGCCGGATTGTCTGGGCCGGTTGTGGAAGGGATGATTCGGGACGCGGCACGATAAGGACAAGAGGCCAGGCTCTGTTGGTCTTCGCATTTCCATCTTCTGAATGTCAACAGAGCCTGAAGCCGGGGCTGGAGAGTATCTATTTTTCGTTTTTCAACGTTTCATAGTATTCAAACGCCTCTTTGGGTTTCAGTTCCTCATGAACCACCCGTGAAACGGCCTGGATCATGGCAATCGGAGCCTCGGATTGGAAGATGTTTCGCCCCATGTCTACTCCGGCCGCTCCCTGTTGTATGGCATTATAGGCCATGGTCAACGCGTCCAGTTCCGGCTGTTTTTTACCACCGGCGATGACGATGGGAACCGGGCAGGAGGCGGTGACGGTTTCAAAATCCTTTTCAACATAGTAGGTCTTGACGTAGGCGCATCCCAGTTCGGCACAAATCCGGGTTGCCAGGCGCATATATTGGGCATCACGTGCCATCTGCTTTCCGACAGCGGTTACACCCAATACCGGTACGCCGTACCGGTTTCCGGCATCGACCAGACGGGTCATGTTATGCACGGAGGTGGTTTCAAACTCACCGCCGATAAAGACCTGAACCGCTACCGCGGAGACGTTGAGGCGCAGGGCGTCTTCCATGTCAACGGCAATCCGCTCATCCGACAGCTCTTTCAAGATGCTGGGGCCGCCACTGGCTCTCAAGACCACCCCTTTGTTGAAGGTGGCGGGGATGGTGGATCGCAAAATTCCACGGGTACACATCAAAGTGTTGGCATAGTCCAAAAGCGGGTTGATGGTGACGTCGATGCGTTCCAGCCCGGTGGTTGGTCCCATAAAATAACCGTGATCTACGGCCAACATAACGGTTCGACCCGTTTTGGGGTCGAAAATATTGGCCAATCTGTTTTTCATGCCCCAGTCCAGGGAGTGGCACCCTTTGAGCGGAAAGGTTGGGGTCGAGGCTGGAATTTGAAGAAAATAGTCGTGGGAGTCTGTCATTCCATCTGTATCGGCCATGGTCTTCTTTCTCTTTGGTTAATCCCAATCGGGGATGGTTGGTGCAAAATTCCGGTTGCATCGTAAAATCATGACGACGACACCGACGGCCCTGTGAACGGTCCCGTGGAAATCGTGACTCGGAGTGAAAGCTGAATCAAGGAAGAAAAGAGTTTGTGTACTAAAAAAGTGACCATCAAGCCATAAACCTAGATTCGGCAGTTGGAAGTGCTGAATCTAGGATAAATGGTCGATGATCCCAAATTAAAGTCCGGTTTGAAAGACTCCTTAGTAGAGTGCTATGGCCTTGTTGTTTGGTTTGGATTGGCGGGTCTGACGGCCAATGTTGAAAAAGGCTACCGCTTGTTGCATATCAGCCGCCTGAGCGGACAGTTCTTCGGCTGTGGAGGCCATCTCCTGGGCTGAAGCGGCGTTTTGTTGAATGACTTGATCCAGTTGTTGTATCGCCTGGTTGATCTGTCCGGCTCCTTGATCCTGCTCTTCGGAGGCGGCGGTGATCTCCTGGATCAGCTCAGCGGTTTTTTGAATGTCCGGCACCAGGGTGCCGAGAAGAACACCGGCCCGTTCGGCAACCACGACGCTGGAGGAGGAGAGTTGGGTAATCTCGCCGGCGGCCGTCTGACTGCGTTCGGCCAATTTGCGCACCTCTGCGGCCACCACCGCAAAGCCTTTGCCATGCTCACCCGCGCGGGCCGCTTCGATGGCGGCATTCAGGGCCAGCAAATTGGTTTGACGGGCAATGTCTTCAATGATGAAGATTTTTTCGGCAATCTCCTTCATGGCTTTGACCGCTTCAGAAACCGCTTGTCCGCTCTCTTTGGCGTCTTGAGAGGCTTTGCGGGCGATTTTTTCCGTAATTCTGGCATTTTCAGTGTTTTGCTGAATGTTGGAGGTCATCTCCTCCATGGCCGACGAGGTCTGCTCGATCGAAGCCGCCTGACTGGACGCCCCCTCTGAAACGCGGTTGGAGCTGGTTCCGACTGCACCGCTTTGTTCGACGATGGTGTCGCCGATGGAGACCAAGAGTTTGACTGTGGAACGAAGCCGCTCGACCATCTGTTGGACCGACCCGCTGATTCCGGTACGGCTGCCCCTGCTGAAATCTTCCGTCAAATCCCCGTTAGCGACCCGGTTGGTGGATTCCATCACGTCAACCGGCTCCCCTCCCAGTTGATTGAGAACAGCTCGACTGATCAGTATACCAAAAGCAACGGAAATAATGGTGACGATCAGGGTAAAAATCAAATATCCCCAGAAAGCGGTAGAGGCTTCATCGTTGAGTTCGATTGTGCGTTTGGAAAGATCGTCAGCAATACGGTTTTCCACCTCTTTAAGCAGGTTGATTTTTTCGGTAATGGTTTTGAACCAGATGTTGGGATCAACCCCAAACTGCCCGCTGGCGAAGGATTGACGGAGAGTTTGCAGACCCTCGATGGCCGGTGAATCATCGACTTTGACGGCCTGGTCAAGATCGGTAATGGAGAGACCGGTCTGAGTTAATGGGATGATTTTGCCCAGTCCGGTTTTGTACTGCCCCATTACGCCACGAATAGCTTCGATGGCTGTTTTATCTTGAGGGCTGGTTAAAGCCGAGAGTTGATCCAAGGTGGTGTTGATCCGCTCGAAACGGACCATGAACTCGTCTGCATAGTAAGGGGTCCGACGTAAGACATAATTTTTAAACAGGTGGATGGCGCCTCCATATCCGATATCCCGTTCGAGTTGAGCCAACAGGTCGGCTTTTTCACTGGCGGTCCCTTTGTCAAAGGCGGTGGTACGCATTTTTTCGACGGAAGCAATGGCCGGGCTGGACATTTTTTCGTTAAAAAACCGAATTTGATCCTCGGTGGCGAGAGAGAGGAACGCCTGGGTGTAGGTCTCCTGAGCGGTAACCAGGCTGCCAAATTTTCGGAACATTCCCGGAGCAAAGCTGTTCCGGGCAAAGGTATTGGTCAAAACGGCCCGTTCAATACCGGCTCGTTCTTTTCCCATGAGATAATTGACATAGCCGGCGGTCCGGGTGGACATCTCCGCGTTGGGAGCCAATTGGGTCATGGTGCTGATGGTATTGAGGAACTTGGAGTTCATATTGGTGTAATAGCTGATGGCCTTGGGGGTCGGAATGGTCAGACGATCAACGGCTGAGCGGGTCTGGTCAATCTGTCCGAGCTGAGTCAGGGCATCGTTGAGGGAGGATCGAAGGGCCGTGCCGAAATCTTCTGCATGAAAGGCAGCCAAAAACGCATTAAGAATTTTTGCCCGCTCATCGGTGTTGATTCTCTGTTTGGGTAGTTCTGAGCGGAATTTTTGTCCCTTGCTGCCCAAAAAACCAGCGGTCATGCCCCGCTCTTTTTGGGTTTCATGGACCAGAGCGCTGATGCGAACGGCCAGACCACTCAACTCCGACATGGCGGTCATTTTTTCTGAAAGTTCCTGTTTAATAATAACCCCTTGAACTCCGAAAATGGTCAGACCAATCAGTGGTAGCAAGAGCATGATCGAAAGCTTTGCTTTGAGGGATAGAGCAGTTACCGTATTCATATTATATCCAGTGGTTTTGGTTGTTATCGTGGACCCTATGCACATTTATGACACGTATTATAGAGATTGTTTTAACATTTTTCAGTAAGAAAAATAATCAGCGAATCATTCGAATGAAACCTGGCTCACAGTCTAAAATAGGGGAATGGCACTATTGTCCTGATTTATTTGAATAAATTTAATGAATTATAGCAGATATCCGTTGTTGACAAGTAAAAATCTGCATTTTATCCAGGAAACAGCAAAAGTTACGTTTTCTTAACATTATGTAGAAAAAATGCAAAAATTTAATGTAGACCATAATAAATCTTGAAAGTTCCTTTGAAAAATTTCAATATGTCGAAATCGTAATCATATCGTGATTTTTTTAACAAACTACGGTGCAAACCGTAGATCTATATTATTTTTATGATTCGTTAATGTCATGTAGTGATCGATTGGGTCACATTGGAGTCCTGATTGTAAGATTGGAGGATTTTTTCTGTAACCATTTGGTTTTTCTTAACTGTTGTTGGTTCACTTATTTCAGTCCCATTAGGAGAGAATATGGAAAGTTTTTTAAAGATTATGAGAAAAAACCCAGCGGTCTGGGCATTGTTCGGGGTCGGATTTTTTATCCTTCTGACTTCTGACCCTGCTTTTGCTGCCGATGCCAAGGGGTCGGTGGATTGGGGTAAATTGGTGCAGCAATTGTTGGGTGGTTTGGCGCTCTTTCTTTTTGGATTGGACATGATGACCGACTCCATGAAGCGGGTAGCCGGTGACAAGATGAAAGATGTCTTGGCAAAAATGACCACCAATCGGTTTGCCGGTGTGTTTACCGGAGCCTTGGTCACGTCCGTTGTCCAATCCTCGTCGGTGACGACGGTGTTGGTGGTGGGCTTCGTCACGGCTGGCCTGATGAATCTTTCTCAATCCATCGGTGTGATCTTCGGTGCCAATATCGGTACGACGATCACCGCGCAGATTGTTGCCTTCAAGGTAACCAAGTATGCGCTGTGGATGGTGTTCAGTGGCTTCATGATCAGTATTCTTGCCAAAGATGACAAGCTTAAAAACTGGGGCTTGACCCTGCTGGGTCTGGGTCTGGTTTTTTACGGCATGAGCGTCATGAGCAGTGCCATGAAACCCTTGCGCAGCTTTGAACCGTTTCTCGATCTGATGAAGTCAATGGAGAACCCGCTCATGGGCATCCTTGTGGCGGCGGCCTTCACTGGGCTGGTGCAGTCCTCTTCGGCGACGACCAGTTTGGTGATCGTCATGGCCGGGCAGGGGTTCATCACCTTACCCGCCGGTATCGCACTGGCCTTTGGTGCCAACATCGGAACCTGTGTCACCGCACTTTTGGCTTGTATCGGTAAAAGTCGGGAGGCGATTCAAGCGGCGGTCGTACATTTGCTGTTCAATGTTTTTGGCGTTTTGCTCTGGCTCGGTTTTATCGATCAGCTCGGCTCGGCAGTGATCAGCATGTCACCGGTTTCCGATCTGGAAGGGGCGGCCAAGCTGTCCGCCGAGGTGCCTCGGCAAATTGCCAACGCCCACACCATTTTCAACATTGTCAATACGATTGTCGCCATCCCATTTGTCAATCAGTTTGCCAAACTGGTGCAAAAAATCGTGCCGGCCAAGGCGTTGGATAAAGCGGGAGAGATTCAGGCCGCCTACAAGCCCAAATATCTGGATGAAAACATGCTCTCTACTCCGCCGTTGGCCCTGAGTATGGCTCGTCGTGAAGCCAGTCGTATGGGTGAGGTGGTTGAAGGCATGTTGAGAGAGGTTCCGGCAGGCGTTTTTACCGGTAACGTCGATCACATGACGGGTGTTCGGGATCGGGACGATCAGGTCGATATTCTCTATGGAGAAATTTCCAAATATCTGGCCCGTATCGGTCGGGAAAATCTTTCGGAAGTCAGTGCCGACGAGGCCATGTCTGCCATGACCACCATCACCGAACTGGAAAATATCGGTGATATCATCGAGACCCATCTGTACCATCTTTCCGAGGTGTGTGCCGCTCGTCAGGTCAAACTGGATGAGGAAGCGGTCGCCACACTGAATGGTTTTCATGAGATGGTTGTTAAAGCGTTTCATTCGGCCATGGTCTCCTACGAGCATGACCGTCCGGACGCGGCCAAATTGGTCTTGAAGCTGGAAGACGATATTGTCGATGGCATGGACAAGCTGGTGCTGGAGCGTCATCAACAACTGCTCTCCGGTGGACAGGTTACCGCTCAGGATATGGCGACCTTTACCTTCCAGAGTGATATTTTGGAGAACTATAAGCGGATCTATCTGCACTCCAAACGGGTGGCTAAATTGGTTCTGCACCAAGAAGGCTCCTCAGCTTTGGTTGCAGTTTAGTTTTTAGATCTGTACTCTATGAGGGGACTGGGAATTATCCCGGTCCCCTTTTTTTTCGTCTCTTCAACCCAAACCCGGCGGTTGTTCTCACGGGACTGGCGCGGAATCCTGACTTATCTGGCCAAATAGAGAAAATCCTCATCATCAATCCGGTAAGATCGATTTTTTCTTTGTTGGGCTGATCAATCAATTCTGTCGCTATTTGCCGATTTCCAACAGCCGAATTCAGGTTGAACAAGGAATGATCCAGGTTTGATATCCCATGAAGAATGAAAAAAAACTGACTGATTATTACGAGGTTCTGGGGGTTCAGAAAAACGCGACTTCGGATGGCATCCAGGCTGCTTTTCGCAATTTGGCTCGAAAATACCACCCGGATGTCAATCATGATCCGGGAGCGGAAGAGGTTTTTAAAACGTTGGTCGAGGCGTATCTGGTTCTAAAAAATCCAGAAAAACGGGATGACCTGGATGCCGAGATTATCTCCTCTTTCTGTAAAACGGTCAGTCGATCCGGCAAAATTTCAATGCCGGTCGAAAAACGATATCCCACGGAGTTTTTACGACTTTTGAGGTCGGGAAAAAGTGAAGACTGATTTTTTAACTGCAAAGCGATTACGGATTCAGGAACATCTAAAATTTGAAATAGCGGTTGTCGGCTTGCACCGCCAACCGTCGTTTCCAGAATAAATCCAGCTATCTTCTTTTGACGATGTTTACAAATAGGTGTTTGCCATGATCTGGGTTGCTCCAGTAATTTTATTGTTTTCTTTTGCTTTGGTTTTTTACCCCCTGTTCACCAAAAGGGGAGCCAGGCCGCTTCCGGTCGGCTTTGAGGGGGACTTGTTGGTTGAGTTGGCTTTCGATCGAGATCTTCTGCTCAGGCAGCTCAAAGAGTTGGCTTTGGAGGAGGGGGCTGCGCAGGATCTTGCCCAGAAAACGAAGCTGGAGAATGAGTTGGGTGCTGTCCTGGCCGCTCTGGACCAACTTGAAAAATCAAGGTCCACCAGTGAACGGTCTAACCCGGAACGCACTCGGAATCCCCTTGACGGCGCCTGGGGTGTTTCGGTCATGTTGGTGGTCGCTTTACTGAGTGGCGGACTCTACCTGATGAAGGGAACCCCCCAGAATACGCTTGGACAAGGGGCCGTTGTGGATAGTCGGGGGGAGCCTGCTCCGGGTGCTCAGGAGGCCCCGGACATCGCGGCCATGGTTCAGAATCTGGCGGAGCGGTTGCAGTCGGAACCCGAAAACAAAGAGGGTTGGGCGCGTCTGGCTCGCTCTTATTCGGTTCTGGATCAGGTGGATCAGGCCATCGCCGCCTATTCACACCTGCTGACCTTGGACCCTCATGACCAGGACACCCGGATTGGGTTGGCTGAGGTGCTGGTTCGCAGTGGCGATTCGGAGTCGGTGCAGCGAGGGTTGAAACATTTCGAAGAGGTTTTACAACAAGATCCAGATAGACCCGAGGCGCTCTGGTTTACCGGGGCGTTGGCTTTTCAAGCCGGGAAAATGGATGTTGCCATCCAAAAATGGGAGCATCTGCTCAAGCAGTTGCCACCCGATACCGCCGATCATGACAGTGTGACCGAGGCTATTCGCCGGGCCAAAGAGCCGTAACGATTGCGGCGTTGACAAGATCTGACTTGCATAAACGGGAGAGCCTGGCGTAGAGTTTGGGTTTCCTGTAATATATGCCGGTTGTTCCAGATCAGTCGTTCTGAGGTTGGGATGAACAGACTGACCATACAGGCCAATTTACTATCACAGAGAATTAAATGGGAGATCCTACGCGATGTTTGGATTGGGAACCACTGAGTTGATCATTATTTTGGTTATTGTTCTGGTCGTTTTTGGCGCCGGAAAATTGCCGAAAGTGATGAAAGATATGGGCAAGGGCGTCAAGAGTTTCAAGGAGGCCATGAATGAAGACGAAAAACCGGAACCATTGGAGACTTCCCAAACGACAACCCAGGAAGGTCAATCCAAGAGAGAGGACTCCTGACCGGAGTTTCTGGTCGGAGCGTGTGCATTGAATGTTGGGAATGGGTTGGGTAGAAATCTTTGTTATCGCCATTGTCGCACTGCTGGTTATTGGACCCGACAAGCTGCCGGAGGTGGCGCGGGGACTGGCCAAGGGATTACGACAGGTTCAGCGTTTTGTCGGCGAGGTTCGGGATACCATCAACCTGGAAGAGTTTGATCAACAGGTTCGGAGTGAGGTGGATAAAACCCTGAATCAGAACAATAAAATGAAATCCAACTCGGATCTTTCGGACCTGCCCCACCCAGATTTCGTCAAATATGATCAGGACATTGACGTGGCGGATGATTTATACAAACCGGTTCCCGGTTCCACCACCTCAGCCAAAAAAGAGACGGATAATCAGTCGATATGACAACGGAATCTCTCTCGTCAGAAAAGGCGCCGCTGGTTCAGCATCTCATCGAGCTGAGAAATCGGCTGATGATTTCGGTATTGGCCATTTTGGTTGCTTTTCTGGCCTGCTACAGTTTTGCTGAAAATATTTTCACCTTTCTGGTCCTTCCGCTGCGAGCGGTGTTGGGGCCGGATACCAAAATGATCTATACCGGTCTTCACGAGGCATTTTTCACCTATGTAAAGGTCTCATTTTTTGCCGGGCTGTTTTTGGCGTTTCCGGTCATTTTGGCTCAGTTCTGGTTGTTTGTCGCCCCCGGTCTTTATCAGCATGAAAAGCGGGTTTTTCTCCCGTTTTTGATTCTGACCCCTTTTTTGTTTTTTCTGGGCGGCGCTCTGGCCTATCAATTTGTTTTTCCACTGGCATTCAAGTTTTTTCTCGGGTTCGTCACGCCGACCATCGAAGCGTTGCCCTCTCTGAAAGAGTATTTGAGTCTGGTCATTAAATTGATCTTTGCCTTTGGCTTGGTTTTTGAACTGCCGGTCGGTCTGCTCTTACTGATCAAGGCAGGGGTCATCTCGACCCAGGGTTTGGTATCCAAAAGAAAATATAATATTGTCCTAGCGTTCGTAGTCGCCGCCATATTGACCCCTCCCGATCCGTTTACCCAGGTGTTTTTGGCGATTCCCATCATGGCTATGTACGAAATTTCTATCATTATTGGCCGTCACTTTGAGAAAAAAAGAGCGCAGGTCGAAGCAGAGGCAGATATTTAAATGGAGAGTCAGCAAAGCAGTTCCCGGACGACCTTTGACATTATTCCTCTCGGAGGTCTCGGAGAGATAGGCATGAACTTGATGGTCTATGGTTATGCCGGAAAATTTTTGATCGTCGATTGTGGTTTGACCTTTCCCAATGATGACACGCCGGGCGTTGACATCATTATTCCGGATGTGCGCTTTTTGGAGGAGAATCGAGACCACATCGTTGGATTTGTATTGACCCATGGTCATGAAGACCATATCGGTGCCATGCCTCATATCTGGCCAAACCTGGAAGGGCCTATCTATGGCTCCGCCATGACCCTGGCCCTGCTCAAAGGCAAGTTTAAAGAGCATTGTATTTTGGGCAGAGCCAACATGGTGGTGATGCGCAACCGGGAAAAATTTCAGCTCGGTCCCTTCAACGTCTGTCCCATACAGGTGACCCACTCCATAGTCGATGCGTCGGCTTTGGCCATCACCACTCCCCTGGGAACGATCATTCACACCGGTGACTTCAAAATTGACCATACGCCGGTCGATGATCGACCCACAGATTTGCACACCCTGGCCCAGTATGGCGAGAAGGGGGTTTTGGCCCTGCTTTCCGATTCGACCAATGTGACTCGCAACGGCGCGACGATCTCCGAAAAAGAGATTACACCGGTCTTTGAAAAAATATTTCCCAAGACCAAGGGGTTGTTGGTGGTGGCGAGTTTTTCCTCCAACATTCAACGGGTGCAACAGATTATTACGGTTGCGGCGGATGTGGGTCGAAAGGTCATCCTCAACGGTCGATCCATGATCAACAATGTCCAGGCTGCCCGAGAGTTGGGATATCTGGATATTCCTCCGGACACCCTGATCGATATCAAACAGTTTGACAATTATCCCCGCAACAAGCTGGTGCTCATTTCCACCGGCAGCCAGGGAGAGCCAAACTCCTCCTTGGTACGGATAGCGGCTGGCGACCATAAAGAGGTCACGATAAAATCGGGAGATGTGGTCGTTTTCTCCTCCAAGTTCATTCCCGGCAATGAGCGGACCATCTGGTCTTTGATCAATATGTTGTTCCGTAGTGGAGCCGAGGTTATCCACGAAAAGAACGTGCCGGAGATTCACGTTTCCGGTCATGCCCCTCAAGAAGACCTCAAGCTTATGCTGGCCTTGACCCGACCAGAGTTTTTTGTACCGATCCACGGCGAGCCGCGCCATTTGCATCGGCATCGGCGACTGGCAATCAAAATGGGGGTGGCCGAGGAGAAGGCGTTGGTGATAGAGAACGGCGATTGGGCGGTTTTGGATGGCAAGTCGATTCAGGTGATCGACAAAGTGCACACCGGTCGGGTTTTTGTTGACGGAAAAGGGGTGGGAGATATTGGCGATATCGTTCTCAGAGACCGGATTCATCTTTCTGAAGATGGAATGGTGATTGTGGTGATCATCGTTGACAAGGCCAGTGGAAAGGTCATTCAGCGACCGGAGTTGCTGACCCGTGGAGTGGTTTATGAGGATGAGAGCCAAGAGTTGTTGGAGGAGGCCAAATCGGCGGTTGAACAGGCCCTGGAGTTGGGGCCTATTGCGTTGGATTTCAGTGAAGAGGATTCTGCCGGTGTTCGGGAGATTTCTCAGCGCGCCTTGCGTCGTTTTTTCAAAAAACGTTTAGGTCGTCGTCCTATTGTTATACCTCTGGTGATGGAGATGTGATCAAGATGGCTTCCCGCGGCAACCAATACCGCCAAAAACAAAAGGAGGTGGCACAGCGACATAAGACCATTCTTCGGGAAAGCCTGGGGATTTTTTTGCTCTGTCTGACCGCTTATTTGGCGATTGCTCTGTTCTCCTACTCCCATACCGACCCCTCATTCAATCAAACCGGGACACTGCCCATCCAGAATATGGGGGGGAAGACCGGAGCTTTTTTGTCTGACATTCTTTTGCAAAGCTTTGGCTATTCGGCTGGTTGGCTTCTGATTTTTTTTGGGTTTTTAGGTTACCTTCTTTTCCGTCGTACCAGTACCGTGCAGTTTTGGGATCGAGTGGTTGCTCTGCCCATGTTGGCGGTGGTGACGACCATACTGTCGAGCATGTTGATCCCGGACGCCGGTTCGAACTTGCCAGCCGGTCCGGGTGGCGTTGTCGGTTATCTGAGTGCCCGAGCCTTGACCCAGACTGTCGGTTTGTGGGGAGGATTGATCTTGCTGGTCTCCCTGGGTCTGATCTCCATTATGGTTTTGGGGCGATTTTCCATCATCCACTTTTTGGATCAGCTTCAAGCCCGACGGTTGGAAAAATCCCAGGCTCAGGCTCAAATCGAAGAGGGGGCCATTCTGGCCGGACAACCGCTCAAATCATCCACGGAACAGTCGGAACCCTCCGCTTCCAAGCTGGAGATGGCCAGACAAATGGGGCGGGCTACGGTGGCTAATTTGATGGTTATTCCGGCGATTATTCAACGTTTTTTTGCTCGATTGTTGGAGAATAAACAGCCCGCCGCCGCCGCGGATTGGCTAGCTCCCATGGAAGCCGATCCCATTGTCCGATCTTCTGCCGAGCGTGTCGAGCCGGATCTGGATGAATTTTTAAGTTCGGACGGCCTCGGCTCTCAAGAGATGGTGGAACCGGAGTTTGGTGCTTCCCGTTGGCAGGAACCGGTTGATTCAGCACCGAGATATGGTTTTGATGCTCGATCTGAGCCGCAACCCGAGCCGTTCCCTTTCACTGATGCGAGGGTTGATTCTGGCGAAGAAGAGAGAACTTTCGATTTTGAAGAAGAGGAGTCGGATTTTGATGAGCCAGAGAATGAAAGAGGCTTTTTTACCGAGTCCGACAATGAGGATTTTTTGCAGGTCGAGCCGTCAGAGCCCGATTCAGACCCCGATATTACGCTCTCTTCAAAACCGTTCATGGCAGAAGAGATTGCGCCATCTTCCCCGCCTTGGCCGGATGAGCCGGCCTTGGTCGAAGAGGTTCGAAATTTTAAACCGGCTTCACCTACGAAACCGCTGGCTGCGGAGTCTATAGAGCCGGTGCCGGCTGGGCCAATCAAACGGGAAGAGTTCAACCGTGAGCCTCTGCCGGTTCTCAATCTAAAACCGCTGGAGCCACCGAAAATGGAGGCTCCAAGCGAGCCGGAGCCTTTTGTGGAGCCGGTGGAAATTCCGGTCAACGCCCCGCCGCCGATGGAGAGAAGATCCAGTACCGGCACCTTGGAGTCCAAAGAGGAGGAGGCGGTCCAGGATATGCCGCTGCCCTCCTTGGATATGTTGACGGAGCCGCCTTTGGTGCGGATCGGGCCTTCACATGAAGCGTTGAGCATGAAGGCGCGGCTTTTGGAACAAAAACTGGCTGATTATAAAATCAAAGGCCAAATTGTTGATGTCATGCCCGGTCCGGTTGTCACCACCTTTGAGTTGGACCCGGCGCCGGGTTTGCGGGCCTCCAAAGTGGTGACCATCTCCGATGATCTGGCCCGCTCCATTTCAGCCGAGTCGGTGCGAGTCGTCGGCAATGTTCCGGGAAAAACCGTCATTGGTATCGAGCTGCCCAACGAGATCCGGGCAACGGTATATCTGCGCGAGGTGTTGCTATCGAAAGGATTTAAAAAATTAAATCATCCGTTGGCCGTGGCCTTGGGATCGGATATCAACGGCACCCCTTTTTCCGCCAACCTGGCTAAAATGCCCCATTTGTTGGTGGCCGGAACCACCGGTTCGGGAAAATCGGTTGCGGTCAATGCCATGATCTGCTCCATTTTGTTCAATGCCCGGCCTGATGAGGTCCGTTTTTTGATGATCGACCCCAAAATGCTGGAGCTTTCCATTTATGAGGGCATTCCCCATCTGTTGGCTCCGGTGGTTACCGAGGTCCATAAAGCGGCCAACCTGCTAAAATGGGCCGTTGCAGAAATGGAAGAGCGTTACCGCTTGATGTCGGAGCTTGGGGTTCGCAATCTGGCTGGTTATAACGAAAAAATTGAGCTGCACATTGAGCGGGACGAGCAGCCGACCCGTCGGGTCAAAGTCGGATTCGACCCGGAGACAGGCGCCCCGGTTGAGCAGGATGAACCGATTCCTCTGGAGAAAAAACCGCTGATCGTCATTGTTATCGACGAGTTGGCCGATTTGATGATTCAGGTAGGTAAAGAGGTGGAACCGGCCATCGCTCGTCTGGCGCAGATGGCCCGTGCGGCAGGCTTGCACCTGATCATCGCCACACAACGCCCCTCTGTCGATGTGATTACCGGATTGATCAAAGCCAACTTTCCGACCCGATTGGCCTTTCAGGTCTCCTCTAAAATCGACTCCAGGACCATCTTGGACTCCATGGGCGCGGAGCGTCTGCTGGGTATGGGGGACGGTCTTTATCAGCCGCCGGGAACCTCTTTGCTCAAGAGAATACATGCCCCGTTTGTCTCCGATGCCGAGGTGAACGATCTGGTTCGATACCTTAAATCGACCGGAAAACCGGAGTATAATGCCGATGTTTTGGTTTCTCGTGGTGAGGATGGGGATGGGGCGGACCTGATGGGGGGGGATGCAGGAGGGGTTGAAGAGTACGATGCGCTCTACGATCAAGCCGCCGCGGTGGTGATTCGGGCAGGTAAGGTCAGTACCAGCATGGTCCAACGTCACTTTAAAATCGGCTATAACCGAGCCGCCCGCATCGTTGAACGTATGGAACTCGACGGTCTGATTTCGGCGGCTAACGGTGCAGGAAAGCGGGAGGTGTTGGCACCGAGAGGTGGTGGGGATGACGGTTAGAATGGGCGGTGAAAGATGCTGTTAATTCGTTCCATATAATTTTCACAAAAGAGACCAGGGAGCCGATCATGAAATTTAATTGTGGGACCGCTTTCTTGCTCCTGTTGTCTTGGACCCTGATTTCTGGATGTACGGCCACCCCTCACCGACCGGGTTCTGATCAACCCGCCACTCTGCCCCCGGCTCTGATTGACTCTCAGGGTGCGCCGCCAATTTTTTCCGGCATTCTGAACGCTGAGACAGCAGCGTCGGTCACCTATCGGGTCAGGGAACTTTTCAACGATGACCAAACGGCAGACAGGGCGCGAGAACGGGCTATCAAAAGAGCAAAACGGGAGCTGTTGCAGCAGTTTGAGTTGGAGATCGCCGCCCATCAACTCATCAAGCAGAACAATCTGACTTCCGAGCAGATCACCGCTCTTTCAGCAGAGATCCTTCAGGTTGCGATTGTCTCAGAAAATCGGTTTGTCTTTGGCAACCATTTCGGCCTGGGTCTGACCCTCTCTGTGCAGGTCGATCTGGCCCGGCTGGAACGGCAGTTGGCTCTGCTTCAGGCTGAGGGAAACTGGCCGAATAAACTCAAACAGTCCCAACTTCGAGAGCAGCAGTTGTTGGCCCGGATTGCCGAACTGGAGCAGGCGTTTCAAAAAATGGAACAGGGCCTGGCCAGTGATCAGGATTTGAACACCCTTTGGAGCCAGTATCAGAGGTTGAAAGACGACCTGAAGAACAATTGGAGTTGGTTGGCGGATGCCCCGGCCCACTATCGGACCGCCGACAAACCAGAACCCTTTTAAAAAACGCAGTATGAGTCCAGGGAGATTATCTCCCTGGTCGGGCCAAGGGGCAAAGCCCCGAAGAGACTTGAATAAAAACCACGCATTTCACAAGATGGGGCGGATTATCTAATTAGAACAGTTCGCCGGTGTAGCCTTTTCCGGCGACCAGAATCGAAGCACCGGTTCCAGAGAAAACCGCGCCGCTGAGAAAACCGTGGGGAAGCATTTTTCCCTTACTGGCACGCAGGGCGATCCAGTTTTCCAACTCGGTGATGTGCCGGGTCCGTTTGCCCGAATCCAGGGTGATTCCCTCTTCCAGGTTGAAGGTCGTCGCATCCACCAGCAACTCGTCACGCCCCAACCGCTGAATGCGAACCCCTTTGCCTTTGGCTAGGAGGGGAAACTCCTCGACGGTACAGATGAGCAACAGACGGCCCCGACTGATGGCGGCAACATGGCTGCCTTTGACCGGATGCAGATGCAGGGGATAATCCTCTGGTTTTTTGAAGGAAATGGCCTGTTTACCAGACCGATGGTTGGTCACCAGGTCGGCACCTTTAATCCGAAATCCCTGGCCAAAACGGGTAACAACAAAATATTCCTGTTGTGGATTGGCCTGCATGAGCCAAAAAACCTGATCTCGGCCATCCAGGTCGAAGGTGACGGTTAGCGGTTCGCCAAACCCTTTGCCGGAGGGTAGCTTGTCGGCCAGAATGGAGAAACTTTTGCCGGAGGTGCTGACAAAGGTGACGGTTTCGTTGTTGTAGGTCTTGATGGCCTTGAGCAGCTCATCCTCTCCTTTGAAACGCATTTTTTCCATCTGATCATCATCGTGTCCCCGAACGGTTTTGACCCAGCCACGTCGAGACAGAATAACGGTGATCGGCTCTCTTTGGAGCAGATCTTCTGGTTTGATGGCGATGACCTGGGGGGCGGCTTCGAGGGTGGTCCGGCGTAAATCGGCAAACTCCTTTTTGGTGTTTCGCAGCTCTTTTTTTATCTCCCGCCACATTTTTGATTCGCTGGCAAGCAGTTGTTTCAACCATTCGGCACGCAGCTCTTTTTCTTCTATCTCTTTGCGGATGCTGATCTCTTCCAGTTTGCGAAGATTGCGCAGTCGCATGTTGAGAATGGCTTCCGCCTGATCATAATCCAACGCAAATCGTTCCATCAGAACCGGCCTTGGTTCGTCATGGTCTTTGATGATGGCAATCACTTCGTCAATGTTGAGATGGACGATCAGGTAGGCGGAGAGTAGGTGCAAACGCTCTTTGATGCGGTTCAGCTCATATTCTGCCCGTCTGGTATGAATGATGTAGCGGTGTTTCAACCAGGCGTTGATCATCCCTTTGAGGTCCATCACCTCGGGCCGGGTTTCAGCGGTAATGACATTGAGGTTGATGGTGAAACGGGTTTCCATGTCAGAATTTTTGAACAGATAAGCCATGATCATCTCTGGGTCGAGACGGCTGGAGCGCGGTTCCAAGACAATGCGCACGGCTTCATCCGACTCATCGCGGATATCGGTCAGAAAAGGAGATTTTTTGTCGATAATCAGCTGGGCGACCCGTTCTATGAGTCGGGATTTTTGGATCTGATAGGGAATCTCGGTGACGATGATCTGCCAGGTGCCCCGACCCAGATCTTCTTTGTGCCAGCGCGCCCGCAACCGGATGCTGCCCCGGCCACTCTCATAGACTTGACGACGCTCCCTGGCTGTGGAAACCAAAATTCCGCCGGTGGGAAAGTCTGGCCCCGGCATCACCTCCAGCAAGTCGGCAACCGTACTCTCCGGTTTTTCAATCAGCCGGGTGGCCGCGTCGATGATTTCACCGACGTTATGGGGGGGGATGGATGTGGACATGCCGACGGCAATACCCGAAGAGCCGTTGGCCAATAAGTTGGGAAAGCGGGCCGGAAGAACGGCAGGCTCGCGCATGGAGCCATCATAAGTGTCGATAAAATCGACCGTGTCGCTTTCCAAATCTTCCAGCATGGCCCAGGCGATTTTGGTTAGACGGGCTTCGGTATAGCGCATGGCGGCCGCACCGTCACCGTCAATATTGCCAAAATTTCCCTGTCCATCCACCAGCGGATAGCGGGAGGCAAAATCTTGGGCCAGACGGACCATGGCGTCGTAGGCCGCTTGGTCGCCGTGAGGGTGAAACTTGCCGATGACATCGCCCACCACGCGAGCCGATTTTTTCGGGGGCAAGGTCGGTTCCAGGCGCAGAGCGCGCATGGCGAACAGAATGCGACGGTGGACCGGCTTCAAGCCATCCCGAACATCCGGCAGCGAACGACTGATGATGGTTGAAAGGGCATAGGCCAGATATCGGTTTTCCAGTTCAAAACGAAGAGGGGCCTCTTCGATGAGAAGAGGATCGGTCATTATTGCCCACTTTCCTTGTTGGATTTGGTGTATTTGGCAGGCAGTTCAAATTTGACACGCAACTGCTCCTCCAGCTCCTGGAGAGCGGCTGGATTTTCGATAAAATAGCGTTTGACATTTTCTCGGCCCTGACCGATTCGTTCGCCATCTCTGGAGTACCATGCGCCTGATTTTTCGACCAGTTTTTCTTCAACAGCCATATCCAAGACTTCGCCGACCAGGGAGATTCCCTCTCCGTAGATGATGTCCAACTCGACAATGCGAAAGGGTGGGGCCATTTTATTCTTGACCACCTTGACCTTGCAGCGGTTGCCGATCACCTCTTCTTTGTCCTTGACCGAACCGATGCGACGGATATCCAGGCGGACCGAAGCGTAAAATTTCAAGGCGTTACCGCCAGTGGTGGTCTCCGGGTTGCCAAACATGACGCCAATTTTCTGCCGGATCTGGTTGATGAACAGCACCATGGCATTGGAACGGGAGATGGAGCCGGTCAATTTTCTCAAGGCTTGTGACATGAGGCGGGCTTGCAGGCCCATATGAGAGTCCCCCATCTCTCCTTCCAACTCGGCTTTTGGGGTCAACGCGGCAACGGAATCGATGACGACCAGATCAACCGCTCCAGAGCGAACCAGCATATCGACAATTTCCAGGGCCTGTTCACCGGTATCTGGCTGAGAGATCAGGAGTTGATCGATATCCACACCCAGCTTGCGGGCATAAACCGGGTCCAGGGCATGTTCGGCATCGACAAAGGCCGCTGTTCCGCCCTGACGTTGTATTTCGGCGGCGACATGCAGGGCGAGGGTGGTTTTTCCTGAGGATTCCGGCCCGTAGACTTCGATGATTCGACCTTTGGGCAGGCCGCCGATACCCAGGGCGATGTCGATGCCCAGCGATCCGGTTGAAACCACAGGAACATCTTGGATGGCTTTGTCGCTCATCCGCATGATGGACCCTTTGCCGTACTGGCGTTCAATCTGGGAAATGGCTGCGTCCAGAGCTTTGGCTTTGTTGCTATCCTTACTCACATCTGCTCCTCAATATTGTCGTCAAAAAACCGATTCTTCCGTCAACAATCAACTCCGGTATTTATACCAAAACATTTTGTTTGGTAACAGGGGGGGTGACTTATTTTATTGTTTGACGCCAAAAAAATCAGGGATTGCCGTCGTATTCAGGACAAATTGGGGAGAGGCCTGAAATTTGCAAAGAAAATCCTGGTCGAAGGCTAGATGGTCTTTGGGCCGGTGTTGGATCTGATCCGGCTTGAAATCGGAAAAGTCAAGGAAAATGTTTAAAAGAAAAATTGTTTCTTGTGAGTTGGAATAGCGATTGCATAAAGCTTTAGGCAAAGGTTCGTTATCCAACAGGCGGATATTTTAGAAAAACGGCAGAGAAACTTTAATTAAATAAATAGTTCCAATCATTTTTTGTTGATTGTGGGGAAAATCTCATGAAAAAATCTGTAGCTCACGTCGGCTTGACATCCATGATCATGGCGGCGGCTCTTTCTGGTTGTATTCATTATCCCGGTGACGGCAGTGGGCTGTTCACCTCTGGGCAAGTGGCACAGGGACAGCCGATGCAGCAACCGGGACATCTGCCCAATGCGCCAGAACAGATCAACGTCGATGTCGATCTGATTCGGATGAGTCATGCCGTGGCCGATGCCTTGGTCGCGGAGCTTCGGAAAAACCATCCGTCGTTCCATCAACGCAAACCCATCCTGGTGACCAGCTTTGTCAACCGCAATAATCTGGACTCCTCCTCGGAGCTGGGGGTATTGATCTCCGACCATGTGGGATCACGCTTTACCCAGCAGGGATATCGGGTGGTTGAGCCGCGTCTGAGAAATGCGTTGGCTATTCGTCAGCAGCAGGGGGAGTTCATTCTCTCTCGCGATATTGCCAAGCTGTCCGCCGACAATAAGGCCTATGCCGTGGTGGTGGGAAACTATACCGAGACCAAATCGGTGCTGGATTTTACCGCCCGTCTGATCCAGATCAAAGATCGTCAGGTTCTGGCCTCGGTGGATGCCAAGATTCCGCTTGGTATCGATGTCCGTGATCTTTTGATGGCCACCGGTGGTGGCACTTCCATGACGGTCGTGAACCAATAAGAATGGAGTCTGATACCATGTCTGGTATTCATAAAACAGTGTTGGGGCTTTGTGTCGGTGCGTTGTTGCTGGCCGGTTGTGCCACGACCACCCCGGAGACTTATCCTCTGATCTCCCAGCCACTCTCCGGGCCTAAATCCTTGGATATTCAAGAGAGCAGCCAAAGAGCCGCCGATAAAATGCTGGCCAGGATGTGGGATAAATTTCGAATCAGTCAGGAGTCGATCTTGCCCGCCAGTTTTGTCGATGAGCGGGATATGGAAAAAACCACGCCCTTCGGGCGACTGATCTCCCGTCAGATTGCCAACCGTTTTACCCAGGCCGGCCACTCTCTGGTTGAAATCAAGTTGCGTAAAAACGTTTTGCTCCAGGAGCGGCTCGGACAATTTGTCCTGACCCGTGAGCTGGAAAAAATCCGTGATATTCATCAGGTCCATGCGGTGCTGTCGGGCAGTTATGTCACTTCGGACAACCGGGTCTACATCTCAACCTCGGTGGTTCGCCTCAGGGATGGTGTAACCCTGGCCGCAGAAGATTTTGACATGCCTTTGACCCGTGACATCCAATCCCTGTTGATTCAGTAGTTTTTGGCATTCAAAGAAAAAAAAGCCCGCCGGTTTCGGCGGGTTTTTTTTTCTTTGAATTAACTACCGGGGGCTTGATGAATGGTCAACTGGTTAAACGGAATATCCAGTTGATGCCGATTGCACACCTCAACCGCCAATTGGTTCATTTTTCGAGTGATGGGATAATAGGAGGAGGCGGCTTCTCCGGCAAACGTGGCCATGATCTTATAGTTGAGCGACGAAGCTGCTGCATCGTTGAACTCGCAGGAGAGGCTCAACAGATGTTGACCATAGGTTTCGACCTGTTTCAATCCGTCCAGAACACCGCTCTCAAAGAGTTGGGGAATATCCCGTGTGGCACGGGCTTGATATCGATAGTCGATACCAAAAAGAATGGCGATGGAAAACCCGGAGGAGAGGTTGACCGGGTTTTGCCCGAGAAAATCACCGATGCCATAGCTTTTGAGAGCTTCCCCGGCCAACCGCATGACAACCCCTTCCATGGAGATGACCTTGACCCGTCCGTAGACCCCGTCATCCAGTATGACGGTGTCCCCCATCCGACAGGGAAACCAAGGCTCTTCAGAGTGGCTTTTTCTGGAGTGCAGGTCGACTAACATTTGGATGGGGACTTGAATCCTGCCGCCGACAATAGCGGGGTTGACCAGGCTGGTGTTGAAGTTCAGCCGTTCAACCAGCCAGGGCAGACCGTTATAGATAATCCGCTCTCCCTCTCGAACCAGCCCGACGTTGAGCAACAGGCGAAGCTCACCGATCAGTTTTGGAATGGAGTTCTTCAAAACCAAGATGACGATCAACAGTAGCAGAATGGCTATCCCCTGAAGAACTTGATCTCCGCGCAGGTGAAAGACGATGAAAACAGCCAGAATGCTTAAAACCAAGGTGATGATCTGATACAGGACGCCCAACAGTCGGGTCAATGTCCGGCTCTGTCTTGAACGTCTCTTTTCACGAATTTTAAGAAACAGGGTCTGAAAAAACTTTAAAATTGTAAAAGTGATCAGAGCGGCCAGCAGGGCCAGAAAAAGGGTGGTGCCCCGACCGGTCAGGAAGTGCTTGATATTAGCGGTGATGGAAAACTCTTCAATCTCTTTGGGCCTGAGCATTTCATCCAGCTGAAGTTGGGCGATCTCCATCAAATGTTGATGTTCCTCCACCTTTTTGGTCCAGTTGGATTTGATTTTCCGATAGGTCTTTCGAGCTAATGCGTTGAGTTTTTTCTCCTCAATTTCGTTGATCCGGTTCACCCCTTCCGAAACGGTATTGATTTGATTTTGATGGAAGGCGATGCGGGCTTTAAGGTTCTCCTGTTTCCGTCTGTGTTCGGTCAGGCTGCGCAGTTCGCTCATGATCGGTTGAAGGATATCCATGAGATCCTTTTGCCAATCAAATTTTATCTCCTCCTTTCCCTCAACCAGGGCCTGTTCCAATCCACCGGTGACGATCATCTCGAAGGATGTCTGTTGCTCGTCAATCAGTTTGTTGAGTGCGATCAGTTCGCTCTCCAGGCTTTTTTTCTCCTGAGCTGTTTTGGCTTTCTGCAGTTCTGTCGTTTTGCTGTTGAATTCAGCTTGGCGTTTCTCCAGATCTTTTTTGATGTCATTGAGTTTGGCTTCAACGGAGGTGTCCGTTGTTGTAACGGCCTGGGCATTCGGCTGTTCTGCCGTCAGGGCCGGTGTGGACCAAAAGAGGGTGAACATCAATAGGAGGAGAGCCGGCCCGACATGCCCCAGTCTTCTCACAATCCCTGGCAGTGCGTACCTGGTGCGATTCATTGGTTCATCCAACAAGTCAGGGTTTTGTGTCAAGAGTGTTGTAATAACAACGGTTTTTTCCGGGTTTCGTGAGTGGTTCATGATTTTAAGTATCCAGGATGAATGTTTTCTGGCCGACGATCAGCGCTTGAGGTCCACCACGGTCCGCCCTCGAATCTGGCCTTTCAAGATGGAATGAGCGGCATCCGGCAGTTGCTCGAATGAAATGATCTGGGTCAATGCGTCCAGTTTGTCCAGGGGCAGGTCGGTACTGATCCGCTGCCAGGTTTCTGCCCGTTGAGTTGGCGGACACATAACCGAGTCTACACCCAACAAGGCGACATTGCGCAGAATAAAGGGAAAGACCGTGGTGGGAATCGGTACGCCGGCGGCCAGACCGCAAGCGGCCACGGCGGTTCCGTAGCGCAATTGACTTAAAACGGTTGCCAGCGGTTCGCCGCCAACCGTATCCACCGCTCCATTCCACTGCTCCCCCTCCAGGGGTTTGCTGGCCCGGCTCAACTCAGCGCGGGGTAAAATATGGCTGGCACCCAGCTCCTTTAAAAAATCGCTCTCTTCGGGTCGTCCGGTTGAGGCGGTCACTTCATAGCCCAGCGTGGCAAGAATGGCGACGGCCATACTGCCGACTCCGCCGTTGGCGCCGGTCACCAGAACCGGACCGTTCTCTTTTTGAATGCCATGCCTCTCCAAGGCCATGACACATAACATGGCGGTAAAGCCAGCCGTGCCAACGGCCATGGCACGGGTGGGGCTTAGCGACTCTGGCAATGGAGTCAACCACGGGGCTTTCAGACGGGCTTTTTGGGAAAATCCGCCCCAATATCGTTCGCCCACTCCCCAGCCGGTCAACAGAACGGCGTCACCCACCTGGAATGCTTCCGATTGCGACTCTTCCACCACACCCGCCAGATCGATTCCGGGAATAAAGGGGAATTGTCGAATGATTTTCCCAAGTCCGGTAATGGCCAGGCCGTCTTTATAGTTGAGAGAGGAGTGGCTGATGTTGACCAACACATCCCCTGCCGGCAAATCGTCGGTTGTCAGCTGTTTGAAGGCGTGGACGGTTCGACCGGCCTGTTGATTCAGTACCAGGGCTTTGAATGTATTGGACATGACAAGCACTCCTTGTTGGTGGGTATCAATAAAAAATTCGTTTTGAGTCGGATTGTTGGGGGAAGGTGAATACTACTCGACTTTTTCCATCTCTTCAAATAGGGTTAGCCGATTTCCAAATTCCAGGGTTGATGACGATTGGCGGGTCAGTCGTTTTTGTTTGATTTCAGCGAAGGGTGCCTACCGCTCATGAAAAAGCCGGAACTGCTTTCACCCGCAGGGACACTGCAAAGTTTGCGTTATGCCGTCGCCTATGGAGCCGATGCCGTCTATGCCGGATTGCCCCGCTACAGCTTGCGGGTACGGGAAAACGAATTTGATCTGTCGGCTTTGGAGCGGTCGGTCGCTCACATGCGTCAGCACCAAAGACGGCTCTATATCGCCTGTAATCTGGCGCCGCACAACAGCAAGGTCGATACGTTTTTGCGTGATGTGACGCCCATGGTCGAGTTGGGGCCGGATGCGCTGATCCTCTCAGATCCCGGATTGATCCATATGGCGCGCAAAAACTGGCCGCAGATGCCGATCCACCTTTCGGTTCAGGCCAATGTGGTCAATTATGCCGCCGTGGACTTTTGGCAGGAGATGGGATTGTCGAGAATCATCCTCTCTCGGGAGCTTTCGTTAGAGGAGGTGGGGGTGATCCGTGACCGTTGCCAGACCATGGAGTTGGAGGTTTTTGTCCACGGCGCTCTCTGTATCGCCTATTCCGGGCGCTGTCTGCTATCGGGTTACATGAACCATCGGGATGCCAATCAGGGTAGTTGTACCAACGCCTGCCGCTGGGACTATAAACTCCACGATGCCGAGCAGACCGAAACCGGTGCGGTGGTGGCGGTCGAACCCGATTCGGTTACCGATAAACTGTATCTCCTGGAGGATCGGAGTCGTCCTGGCGAATTGATGCCGGCCTATGAGGATGAACACGGCACCTATATTCTCAACTCCAAGGATCTGCGGGCGGTTCAGCATGTGGAACAGTTTGCCCGGATGGGGATCGACTCTCTGAAGATAGAGGGCCGAACCAAATCTTTTTTCTATACGGCCCGCACCACCCAGGTCTACCGACGGGCCATCGACGCCGCCGCTGCCAATAAGCCTTTTGATGCGTCATGGTATTCAGATTTGGATGATCTGGCCAACCGGGGCTATACCGAAGGATTCTATCGACGTCACCCGCCCCAGGATCATCAAAACTATAAACAGGGCAGCAGCCAGAACAGTCAGCAGTTCATTGGTGAGGTGATCGACCAAAACCGCCAGACAGGTCAGTTGACCATTGCGGTAAAAAATCGATTTGAGGTCGGGGATGAGATGGATTTGATCACCCCTGGCGGCAACACCCGCTTTGTTTTGCAGCAGATGGAGTCAAAGCAGGGAGAAAACCGCCAGGTGGCACCGGGATCGGGTCTGACGGTGGTCATTCCGGCACCCCACACGGGCGATGCCGAATATGGACTCTTGATTAAACGGCTTTCCTGACCTAGGCTCGGTGCGTACGTACAGGTTTGCGGAGACAGTCAATCATCCCTCTTGTCTCTCTTCTGGCCTGCCTGCTATTTTAAATATAGATTGGCATGAAATTGAGGGTGCAGACTATTTTTAAGACAGCTGGGTACTCAAAATCCGGTTGATTTTCTCTGCGGCTCTCTCCTCGACTAGAGGGGCGAAAAATCTATTGATAGAGGTTAACTCATGGAAGCAAAACAGGTTACCATCATCGGAAGTAACTTTGCGGCGGTTGCGGCCATCACTCGTTTGCGTCAACTGGATGCCGGACGGCGTCTACAGATTACCGTCATTTCGCCCAAACCTGATTTTTTTTACAATCCCAGTCTGATCTGGATTCCCAGCGGTTTGCGCAAGGGGGCCGATCTGCATCGGGATCTGACCGCCTTTTTCAGTCGTATGGGCGTCACCCATTTTCCAGGCCGGGCCGTGGCTCTGGAGCAGAATGGCCGTCGGGTGATCACCGATTCCGGCGTGGTCGAGAATGATGCGTTGCTGATCGCTTCCGGTGCGACCTATCTCAATAAAGCGCCAGGAATGGAGTTCGCCATCAACCCTTGCTCCGGGCTGGGTGCGGCAGAGAATTTTCGTTCTCGATTGGCTGCCATGGGCGAGGGGGGGGCCATCGCTTTTGGTTTTGGCGGCAATCCCAAGGAGCCGACTGCCTTGCGGGGTGGGCCGATGTTTGAATTTTTATTTGGCACCCACACCCATCTGAAGCGAATCAAAAAGCGTGATCGGTTCAACCTGAAATTTTTTGCCCCCATGCCTGAACCCGGAAAACGGCTTGGCCCCAAAGCGGTCAACGGTCTGTTGGGGGCCATGGTCAAACGCAACATTGAAACCCATCTGGGCAGAAAAATCAGCGGATTTTCTGCCGACGGGGTGATGTTGGAAGGGGAGAAACTCCAGGCTGATCTGGTGGTCTTCATCCCCGGCATGACCGGGCCGGATTGGTTTGCCAAGACCGGATTGGAGTTGAGCGCGGGTGGATTTTTAAAGGCGGACAGCCACTGCCGGGCGGTTGGGGCTGAGCGGGTCTATGTGGCGGGCGATGCCGGCTCTTTTCCCGGACCGGACTGGCGGGCAAAACAGGCGCACATGGCCGAACTGCAAGCCCGTTGTGCAGCCGACAACCTGCTGGCCGAACTCAATGGCCATGCGCCGGAAAAACGTTTCCGTACGGAGTTGATTTGTATCGTCGATACTTTGGACAGCGGTATGTTCGTCTCCCGGTTTAAAGGGTTCAACCTGATACTGCCCCCAACCCGCCTCCTGCACTGGGCCAAGCAGATGCTGGAACGCCTGACCCTCTATCCTCTGCGTTAGTTTTGATGTTATTTGTGTTTTACCGTTTACCGTCTGCTCTCCTGACTGCCGGTCTGAAAATTTGTATGTAATTCGAAGTGAATCTGTCCTTTTTGTGTTATCATGCTGCTGTTCATATGGTCAGAGTCAGCTAAAGGGGTCGCTTTCTGAAACGGTATGACTGAGGTCAGACGGCTTTGATCAACTGGATCAAGTCTTAGACTCTGCGGCATGGTTGGGGTTCTTAACGCCAAACCCCTGAACCCGGCGGATTGGATGCCCCAGTTAAGAGCTGTTTTTCAAAACAAAAACGTAAGGAAAACGATAATGGGTATTGGAACGATGTTCAAGAATATGAATGTTGGAGTCAAGATTGCCTCCAGTTTTGGAGTGATTGGTCTTTTGTTTCTCGGTGTCGTTTTTCAGTACCAGAACACGCTCTGGGAGACGCGGGATAACTACCAGGCTCTTCTCGATCATGGGGTGGCGATAAAAGACCATGCCAGAAAGCTCGACTCCTTTATGCTTCAAGCTCGGAGATCCGAGAAGGATTTTCTGGCCAGAAGGAAAATGGAGTATGTCGCCAAGGTCGCTGAACTGACGGAAAAGGTTCATAAAGAGATGGAGTCTATCGGTGCCATCGGCAAGGTCATGGGGGGCGATTTTGGCAACATGCTCGTGGGTGACGAACAGACAGTAAAGGATGCGATGAGTGCGTATTTGGCGGCCTTTCAGGGGGTTGCCAGTTCGTGGGAAAAAAAGGGGCTGGACCCCATGTCCGGTCTGCAAGGCAAATTTCGTGATGCGGCTCACTCCCTTCAGACTCAGTTGAATGATTTTGATACGGCCAACCTGACAATCACAGCCCTGCAAATGCGCCGTGCCGAGAAAGATTTCAGACTCAGAGGGCAGGCCAAATACATCCAGAAATTTCACGCCCTGGGGGCGACATTCAGAACGCAACTCAAAGAGAGCAGTCTGAGCAGTGCATTGCAAGGGGAGATATCCAACGCGCTCGTTCCATACGAGCAGGCCTTTGCAAAAGTCGTAGAAGAGAAAAATGCCATTGGAAAGGCCAGTGACGAATCTGCTTCTGCGTTGAGCAAGGCCGCCCACGGTGTCGAAGATCAACTGGAGACCCATTTTGTTCCGAGTATCTGGAGAGATTATCTGGATATCCGTAAACACGAAAAAGACTATATCATGCGGGCAGATGTGAAATATGTCGGCAAGCTGGAGCGTTCGGTGGCTACAATTCTTGCCAATGTCGAAGCCTCCAATATTCCAGATTCCGCCAAGTCCAACATCAGCAATGAGTTGAATATCTACGAGAAAGCTTTCCACAAACTGGTCGAGGAAGATGCCAAAATCGAAAAGCTCACAACCCAGATGTTGGCGGCCGTTCACGAAATAGAACCCATGATTGCAGATCTGGTCATGGATGGTGAAAAAAATGTGGGCGAGGTCAGTACAGCCACGGTTGTGCGTGTGGATCAGGATTCAAAGACTGCGATGATCATTAGTGCGGTGATTTTGTTTGTCGGTGCTTTCTTTGCCTGGGTTATCGGCCGATCCATCAGCACTCCGGTCTCGATCATGAACGGGTTTATCGAGCGTTTTGCCAAAGGTGATTTAACCGCAACCATTGATTTGGACAGCAAAGACGAGATTGGCACCATGGCCAGACGTCTGAGCCAGTCAGTTGAGAGATTGAAGACAATTATAACGGATATCAAAGGAGCGGCAGAGCAGGTGGCAGGGGGAAGCAATGAGTTGTCAGATGCGGCCAACAACATGTCTCAAGGTGCCGTGGAACAAGCCGCCTCTATCGAAGAAACCTCCTCTGCCATGGAGGAGATGAAATCGAACATTCAGCAGAATTCCGATAATGCCTCCACCACTGAGCAGTTATCCCAAAGAGCCTCCAAGGATGCGGAACAGACGGGAGTGGCTGTCACCGAGGCCGTCGTTGCGATGAAAGAGATCGCCGCTAAAATCGGCATCATCGAGGAAATTGCACGACAAACCAATCTTCTGGCTTTGAATGCAGCGATTGAGGCAGCCCGTGCCGGTGAGCATGGCAAAGGTTTTGCCGTGGTAGCCGCCGAGGTTAGAAAACTTGCAGAGCGGAGTCAAACCGCTGCGGCTGAAATAAGCGGTCTGTCGTCATCCAGCGTTAAAGTGGCAGAAAAAGCGGGAGCCATGCTGGGTCAGTTGGTTCCAGATATTCAAAAAACCGCTGATTTGGTGCAGGAGATCGCTGCGGGTGGCCGGGAACAGAACCAGGGAGCCGATCAGATCAACCAGGCTATTCAGCAACTGGATCAGGTTATCCAAAGGAATGCGGGAGCGGCTGAAGAGATGGCTGCGACATCAGAAGAACTCTCCGCCCAATCGGAGATGCTGGAGTCTTCCGTTGCCTTTTTCAGTATAGGCGAACAGCGTCAAGTGGCCAGTAGGGGTCGTCAACCAGCCAACAAACCAAAGCCCCGTCAACACTTGCCCACTCAACGACAGGCCATTGGACACAAACCATCCAGAGGTGCGGACCTGAACATGGACTCTTCTGATGATGAGTTTGAAAAATTCTAGGAATGACTTTTTCCAATCAACTCTCTCTGTCCAGGGGTGTTCGGTGCCCCTGGACGGCATTGGTTGTCAATGCCGACCGAGCAAAAAAAACACCCTTAGCAAAAATCGATAAGGGCGCAAAAGGGGGCTTTGTGTCCGGACTGAAGGGGTGAGATCTCTACTCGTTCGTGTTCGATGAGCGACGGATCATCATCCCGTTGCCTTTGATCATATCCATAACCAAGACGACCGGGCCGTATTCCGGGTGATCGGCTGTCTGGGTTGACCATCCCTCCCGTACATCCCGTTTTCCCAACCGGCCGGTCGGCTGAAGCGCATAAACCAACGAAGCATAATCATCCGTGTTCATTTCAACTGTATCCATTATTTCTCTCCCTTAGACTGAAGGTAATTGAAAAAGGCTACTCACTGTATTAAACCAACCCTCCGAACATATCGGATATGGAAATGAAAAGAAAGCAATAAAATAAAAATTAACTATCAATGATAAAATTATCTTATATGAAGATATTCTAATATTGTGATACGATAAAAAACAGTGTAGAGTCAAAGGATCTCTAATTATTAAATTTTATTATCTATTATCGAATTTTCTTGTTTGCCTCTCTGGCAGATTCAAATCAGGAGATTCTCTTTCTTTACCCTAAAAAAATGTGAGAATAGTCCATGGACCAGACAACCCAGGCGGAATTAGATTTTCCTTTCAGAGAGATTGCAGCCGCACTCAGCGTTTCCGTTGACGAGTTGGAAGCGGCCATGATGACCGGCATGGTCAAAGTCGAGCAGGAGGTGATCCCTCCGTCCCAAGAGGGCGCATGGCCCGACCGCGTCCAGTTGACCTTGACACTCGGAGAAAAGGTGGTGGTGATGCCGGTCTCTCTTTATTATCCAGAGACCAAGGAGAGTACTGTTGGCTGATATCTTTGGCATTGATAGCCATAAACTGATCTACCACCCTCAGCGTACCACCCAGGTGTTGGAGGCGGCGGGAAGTTGGGAAAAGAGTCGAGGGGTTTATCCCCTCTATGTCGAAATCTCCCCCATTGGCGTCTGTAACCATCGATGCCTGTTTTGTGCCGTCGATTATATCGGTTACAATACGGAACGGTTGTCGACCTCGTTGTTGAAAACCCGACTGGCAGAGATGGCCCGGTTAGGGGTTAAAAGCGTCATGTTTGCTGGTGAGGGGGAGCCGTTGCTGCACAAGGATATGGGCGAAATTCTCCACAGCGCCCGGCAGGCTGGGTTGGATTCGGCTGTGACCACCAACGCGACGGTTCTGCCGCCAGGATTTCTCGAAAAAGGTCTGCCCGCCCTCTCCTGGATAAAAATTTCCATCAATGGCGGCACCCCGGAGGGATATCGGCAGATTCACCAATCCAAGGAGGGGGATTTTGAAAAAGTCATAGAAAACATGCAGGCCATGGTTCTCTACAAACGACGGCACAATCTGACAACGGTTTTGGGGGCGCAGGCGCTCCTTCTGCCGGAAAATGCCGATCAGATGGGCGAACTGGTGGAGATTTGTCGGGATTTGGTCGGCTTGGATTATCTGGTCATCAAACCCTATTCCCAGCATCTTTTTAGCGAAACAAAACGCTATGAAGAGATTGATTATCAATCCTTCCTGTCTCTTGGTGATAAACTTCAATCCATGAGTCGGCCCGGGTTTTCCGTAATTTTCAGAGCTAAAACCATGGAAAAATACCAACAATCGGATCGTTACGATCGCTGTTATGCCACGCCGTTTTTATGGGCATATATCATGGCCAACGGAACGGTTTCCGGTTGCAGTGCCTATCTGCTCGATCAGCGGTTTGAGTATGGCAATATCAAGGAGTTGACCTTCCAGGAGATCTGGGAGGGGGAAAAACGGCATCAAGGTTGGCAGTTCATCCAGACGGGGTTGGATATCAAGAATTGTCGCCGCAACTGCCGAATGGACGAAATCAACCGCTATCTGCATAAAATCACAAGCGGATCTGTTCCCCATCTCAACTTCATCTAAGGGATCGATGATAACTTGGGTTGTTGTGGGGTGTGTTGCTGGCGAAACGGGAGGGCGTCGCTAGATCTGTTCCGCCACAGCTCGGTTGCGACCGCTATTTTTGGCTTGGTAGAGGCAATGGTCCGCCCTTCCAATAAAATCCAGATGCTGTACGCTTTGACTTGGTATTCCACAAATGCCGCCCAGGCTGACGGTTACGACCGGGGATACGGCGGATTGTTTATGTTCGATATCCAGGTTTTCAATGTTTTTCCGTAAGGTTTCCGCTAAATAATTCAACCCGTCATAATCGGTATCCGGTAGAATGAAAACAAACTCCTCCCCCCCGTAACGGGCGACCAGATCGGCAGGCCGGACCAGACTTCTGGCCAGGGTTGCGGCAACCTCTTTTAAACAAAAATCTCCATGCACATGGCCGTATTGGTCGTTAAACTGTTTGAAAAAATCAATATCCATCAGGATCAGGGAGAGGGGGGTCTGAGTGCGAATGGAGCGTCGCCACTCGTTGATGAAAAATTCGTCAAAACGCCGTCGATTGGAGATCCCGGTCAAGCTGTCCAAGGAAGAGATGTTTTGCAGATAATCCCGTTGTCTTTTCAACTCCATATGGATCTGAACCCGGGCTTTGACAATGGCGTGATGGAAGGGTTTTGTAATAAAATCAACCGCTCCTAGCTCAAGACTTTTAAGCTCATCTTGGATCTGTCTCATGGCGGTGACGAACATGATGGGAATCGCTTGGGTCAATGGGTTTGTTTTGAGCAATCGGCATACCGCCCAGCCATCCAGTTCCGGCATCATGACATCCAGTAGAATCAGATCTGGAATGTCTCGCTCCGCCAACTCAAGGGCTTTGTGGCCGTTGGTAGCAAAGATGAGTTGGTATTCATCCTGAAAGACACCGTTTAGCACCTGGATGTTGGTCACTTCATCATCGACGATCAGAATGGTTTGAGAATGGTTGGATGACATCATTTTGTTTTCTGTTCCAGTGCAATCGCAGCTTTTTCAGCCAATTCCATAAGATGGAGCTGGGAAAGCTCAAAGTCAAGGGTATCGATGCTGGCCGATAGGGCATTCATGGTTGATTGATAGGGGGCTTCTCGAAAATATTGTTTTAGAGATTCCACCTGACCAATCGCTTGTAGATTGTTGTTTTCCAGCGAGGTTGATATTTTTTGAAACAGATCGGTCAAGGCCGATTTTTCGGCAGGCAGTGAGAGGGGTGATGGGCTGTCTTGTTGTGTTTCAGAGGCGCAGTATATCTTCGCGTCGTGAAAGACTCGATCGAGTTGACTTTTTAGTTGGAGACAAAAATCGTTGGAATAATTGTACCGGTCGGCCCTGAGGGAGGCTTCCAATTTGGAGGCGGCTTTGTGTAATTGGGCTGCTCCAAGATGGCCTGCCGCTCCTTTCAGGGAGTGGACCAGAAAAATAGCCGATTGGGTGTTCCCTTTTTCCAATTGTTGGCAAATGTTTTCGATCGTGTCGGTGTTTGATTGAATGAATTGTTTGAGCAGGATGAGGTAAAGCGACCGATCACCATCCAAAATATCCAGGCCCAGCACAGTATTCAGTCCTTCGACTTCGGGGTGGGACGGCAACTCCGGTATGATTTCCGCCTCCTCTCTATTTTTGTCAGCATCGGACATCGGTTTGATCCATTTGGCCAGGCAGCTAAACAGGGCGAGTTGGCGAATTGGCTTGGTGATATAGTCATTCATGCCACTCTCAAGGCAGCGCTCCCGATCTCCCCGGATGGCGTTCGCGGTAATGGCAATAATGGGAATATTTTTATAGTGATCCTGTTGCCTGATGATTCTTGTCGCTTGCAGCCCATCCATGATCGGCATTTGGATATCCATTAAAATCGCATCGACCGGCGTATTTTTTAACTGATCAATGGCCTCTTGACCCTGGTTGGCAATCACGACCTTCATATTGGCCCGGCGGAGGATCTCGGCGACCACCAGTTGATTGATGTCATTATCCTCAACCAGCAAGATTTTTCGGTGGCTAAGGATCGATTTCAGGCGGGAAAGTGTCTGTTTGTTGTTTCTGACCGTCTGGGGTTTGGACTCTCTGCTCTCCGTTTGATCCAATGTAAACTGGGCGGAAAACTGAAAGATGCTCCCCTTGTTGACAGTACTTTCGACCCAGATGGTGCCGGACATCAGTTCGACCAGTTGTTTGCAGATGGTCAACCCCAGCCCGGTTCCGCCAAAACGACGGGAGGTAGAGCCATCCGCTTGTGTAAAAGAGTGGAAAAGTTTGGATATCTGCGCCTCTTCCAGCCCGATTCCGGTATCCTCAACCTGGAAAAGCAAAGCCACTTCTGCTGCCTTTTTACAGGGTTCAGCCTGTCGTTTGACCCGAATGGAGACTTTTCCTGAGGAGGTGAACTTAATGGCATTATTGACCAGATTGATCAAAATTTGTCGAAGTCTGGATCGGTCCCCGAGCAGATAATGGGGCACGTCAGAGGCGATTTCCGTCTCCAGAAGAATGTTTTTCTTCAAGGCGGGACCGATAAAAAAATCAGCCAGATCGTGAATCAGTTCGGCCAGGGAAAAAGGCAGGGTTTCAAGGTCCAGCTTACCGGCCTCAATTTTTGAAAAATCCAGGATGTCGTTGATCAAGCCCAGAAGCGTATTGCTGGCTGTCTCAATTTTTGCCAGATATTTTTTCAGTTGCTCGTGGGATTGATTTTCACCAGCCAGACCGGTCAGGCCGATAATGGCATTGAGAGGGGTTCGAATCTCATGGCTCATGTTGGCCAGAAATTCTCCTTTGGCTCGGCTGGCCTGTAGGGCAATCTCTCGACTCAGCAAGAGCTCCTGTTCCCGAAGTTTTAATTCCTGGGTCTGTTTTCGTAGGGTTCTCTCCCGGAGCACGGTCTGGGTAACATCTTCGATGAGGATCAGGGCGTGACGATCGAATTCGCTGTGATTGATGGCTTTTATCCGCACCATCTGGTACATCCGCTCTCCGTCATCCAACTCGGAAAATCCTGATTGTAGCGGAAACGGTGATGGATTGAGTTTATGGGACATAATGGCTGGAAGGCCGATTGAAAGGGTGTTGCTAAGAATATTGATAATCCGCGAGCCGACCAACTCCGGAAAAACCTCCTCCAGTTTCCGACCTATAGCCCAATCCGCTTTGTGACCGGTTTTATTCTCCATCCATCGATTCCAGAAAACGACCTGGAACGCTCCGTCGATCAGAATGACGCCGTGAGGTCCTTCATTGAGAGCAGAGAGGACAAGATTAAAGTGGGGAGTATTCATGAGAGGGTCGAAGATGGTCCTTTAATGCAGTAGCTGTTTAAGCTTTTCTTTCAAGTTGAAGAGAGCTTCCGTATCGAGAAGAATCATGACAAACCCCTTGATGGAATTTGTTTTTTTTGTTTTCTCGCCGGTCATGAAATCCAAAATCAGAAAGACAATTTTTTGTTCAGTTCTATCCTTTTGATCCGATTTTTCAGAGCCTTTCGGCTGCTTTCGAAACAGGGAACGGCAACTGCCTTTGATGTACTCCGGCAGGTCAAAATCCAACTCCAGAGTCATCATGTTGGCAAAACTACCCAAACAAGCATTGAGAATGATGTTGCCGACTTCAAGAAGGCTCTCTTGTTCCAACTCAGTCAATGACTCCAGGGGAACATCCTCGCCAATCAAGCTGCGAACCAGTTCCAGGCTGCTCGATTCCGGATAGACCAGAAAAGCCGTTCCGCTGAAATGGCCGTGGAATTGCTGCTTGATGGCGGCAATCTGGTTTGTCGCCCGTTCCAAAATCAGTTCGATGGCCTGTTGACGGGATGTGATCTCCAAATATGGAATGGAGAGGAATACCTCATCCTGGACCATCTCGCTCAATGAGTGTGCAGCACAGCCGACACCGATATTGAACAGCTCCTTCAGAGCATCAATCTCATCCTCATCCAGTTCTAACATTTTTGTTTTTCCTAAAGGGCTTGGCAGCTGATCGGGTGCTAGACTGCGCTCAGAGCGGTCAAGAGTTTTGCTTCTGATACCGGTTTGCTGATAAAACCGATGCCCAAAGCCTCTGCCCGTTCGCGCATTTTATCCTGGGTATTGGCCGTGACCAGATGAACAGTCAGGTTAGGTGCTTTTTTCATCACCTGTTGGGCCATTTCCAGTCCGCTCATGCCCGGCATGTTAAAGTCAAGCAGCACGACGTCAATTTGATGTTTTTCAATGGCCAACAGCCCCTCTTCAGCACTGAGGGCCGAGAGAACCTTCCAACCTGGAAAAGAGTGTTGGATGGTTTTTTTGGTCAACAGTTGAGCTAACTTGCTGTCATCTACAACCAAAACGGTTTTTAAGTTCATCGGGTAGGCTCCATGAAAAAACCCTTTTTTCCTTGCTGTTGTCGGCATCGGGTCAAAAAGCTACATCCGAGTCAGGTCACTTTTTCCCCGGCTGGATTTCTTTGTACGGCAATCCGTCTGCATCCAAGCTCCATGCACGATAGAAGATTGATCAATACGGCAGTATACCTTATTCTGCACAATTGCTCAAATATTCACTGTGGCCTTTCCTTGAAAATAGAAAATTTACCATGAAAGCTCGATTCAGCGCGCCAGCCAAGGTCAATCTGATTCTCCGTGTCGTCGGCCAACGGCCCGATGGTTATCACCTGTTGCAGACGGTCATGACTTTTTTTCCGCTCTTTGATTTTTTGGAATTTGAGCGGTTGGATGCCGACTCCGGGATCTATCTTGCCTGTCAGCCGGAGGTGACCGCCAGCCCGGAGGAAAATTTGGCCTGCAAGGGGGCAAAAGCCTTGCAAATGGCTGCTGGTACAGATAAAGGCGTTCGTATTCATCTGATCAAAAACATCCCCCATGGTGGTGGTTTGGGGGGCGGCTCTTCGGATGCTGCGACGGTTTTGCTGGCTTTGAATCAGCTGTGGAATCTCAACTGGACTCGGGATCAACTCATTGAGTTGGGTGTCGGTCTGGGTGCCGACGTGCCGATTTTTTTGGGTGGAGAGGCAGCCTTAGCCGAGGGAGTCGGAGAGCGACTCTCTTTTTTGCCGCGCTTGCCAACGGCTGTGTTGGTCCTGCTGAATCCCGGTCTGAATATCTCGACGGCAGAGGTTTTTTCCCGGTTGGCCGGGCGGTTTCCTCTCCACAGTCATCCGCTGACCCCAGCGTCGGTTATGGCTGGAGAGGTGGTCGCCCTGTTGGAAAATGATCTGGAGCCGGTTGTTCGGCAAATGACGCCGGTCATTGCCGAGATGGCCGCCGCTTTAAAATCCACCGGAGCCGTTGCCACCTTGATGTCGGGAAGTGGGGCATCTCTTTTTGGGGTTTTTCAAGGTGAAAAACAGGCGGATCAAGCTGTAACTATTCTAAAAGAAAGATATTCTTCTTGGAAAGTCAGTAAAGGTCAAACTTTTAATATTCATCCCTTTGCAAACGAGATGAAATCGGGTATAGTGCGCGGTCTTTAGTGAGTTTGGTGGGCCGTCGCCAAGCGGTAAGGCCCCGGATTTTGATTCCGGTATTCCCAGGTTCGAATCCTGGCGGCCCAGCCATTTTCTCTTCCTTTTTCCCACGCCGATGCTCTCTAGTGTCTGTCTCTGTTGATCAGCCCCCCCCTGTGTTTTTTTATTTAATAAATTTTTCCTCAATGCCAAGTTTAAGCAACCCGTTTTAATCCAGAGATATAATTATAAGCCAATGACCGGGCCATCTCATCCAGGGAGGAGGGGGACATTCCCGGTAGTTTGTTCTGACCGGCGTTGGTGCTGATTCCGTTTAGGCCGCACCATAAGACGCCGGCGCTGTGTTTTATCTCCGTATTGCCGCATCCGGGAAGCAGTAGGCGCAGTATGGACGCCAGTTGTTCCAGGAGTTGCTCGACCTGTTCCTGATACCAGTCTGGGAGTGGTTCATCTCGGGGTGGGTGGTGTTGGGTCAGCAGTGCCCAACGGGTTTCAGCCGTTTTGGAAAAATCCAGGTAGGCACTGATCAGATGGTCCAATTGTGCCCGGCCTGAGCGGCCCTGTATGGCCTTGGCGATACTCCGATGAAGATCCGCCAGAGTTCGGCCGTTCAAGTGAAGGATGATCTCGTCTATATTGTTGAAAAGATTGTATAGGGTTCCGGGGGAGTAACCAATGGCCGCCGCAATGCTGCGTGCGGTCAGGGCGGCAACTCCTTTTTGTTCGATGATTTGTTGAGAATGGTTTAATACCAGATCAATCAGTTCATCACGAGAGTGATCGGTTCGTCGAGCCATAGTATTCCTTTCTTGAAAATATGAACGGTGTTCAAATATTATCGTAAGTCAACCAGTTTGACAAGTTTTTTTATTGTTTCTCCGTTCGGGGTTCTCGATTAAACGGTTTCAATCGGGGGTAAATCACGATACTATGAGTTATTTGAGTTATTTCCGGGTGAGGTCGTCACGCGGAAGCACGATCATCCAACATTTGAATGTCTGATTATTAGCCGACAGGGTCAAGCAACCGAAGTGGTTGGCACCGTTTCCAGGATTGTTCATGGACGGTTCCTTAAGGTTTTAGAGAGAGTGTTTTTATGGCCGATATGCCGTCCCAACCCGTCTCATCCCGGTCGCCGGTGTTGGCCGGGATTTGGTATCCATCAGATCCGACCCAGCTGAGCCGGTTGGTGGACAGCCTGTTGGCCGCCATCAAACCGGATAGGCTACCGGTCCCGGTGCGGGCTTTGATGGTTCCTCATGCCGGCTACGCTTTGGGTGGCTCGATTATCGCTGAGGCGATTAGACATATTCAGGGGTATGCCTATCGTCGGGTGGTGGTCATCGGTCCGGCTCATGGGCAATCGTTCAAGGGGATGTCGTTGCCGGTGGTCGATCAATTTGAAACACCCCTCGGTTCTGTGCCGTTGGACACCCGGATGATACGGCAGTTGGGTCAGGATTCGCTTTTTCAAGGAGATCCGTCAGCTCATGAGCGCGAGCCCAGCATTGAGATTCTTCTTCCCTTTCTGCAACAGGCGTTGGGAATCGGTTGGAATCTGGTTCCGGTTTTGCTGGGTGGGATGGGCAAACGGGATTTTATTCGGGCGGCTGAGTTGATCCGTCCCTGGTTGGATTCAGAAGATCTGCTGATTATTTCTGGAGATCTGACCCATTATGGGCCGACCCATGGATATGTTCCCTTTCCGGTGGATGAACATCTGGCGACTCGGATTCAGCAGTTGGATCAGGGGGTTGTCGATGCCATTTTGACTTGGGACCCGGAAGGTCTGGCCCACTATGCGGCCAAAACCAAGATCACCGCCTCCCTTCTTGCTCCGGCCATTCTCATGCTCTATCTACTCCATGGTGGCTGCATTCCCTTCCATTTCCGCTACCGAACCAGTGCCGCCATAACCAAAAGCCCCGAAAACTCCATCAGTTATTGTTCGGGGCTTTTCATGAGTCCGTTGCCCATCGCCAAAGGCAGCCGGGATCGTCAACTCCGAGGCCGTGATCTGCCGATTCTCCATGAGATGGCCCAAAAAGCGATGCGGGCCATGGTGGTGACTCAAGTTGAGCGGCTCTCTTTGGATAAATTGATCGACATCCGCCTGCTGCCTTTTTCTCTTCAGCAAAAACGGGGGGTGTTTATCAGCATCACCAATGGGAATGAGTTGCGTCGCTCTTTGGGAACCATAACCCCCTCCAAGTCGCTCTACCGAATGGTTTTGGACAATGTGATCGCGGCGGTACGGCAGTCAGGCGGGTTCTCCCCCCTGACTGCGGCTGAATTTCCTCACCTGACCCTGAAAATACGAACGATCAGCGCTCTGGAAAAACTCTCTTCTCCACAATCATTCGAGTTGGGTCGCCATGGCCTTGTACTCGAAAACGGTAAACATTCAGCCGCCTATCTGCCCAATATACCCATCGAGAAAGGGTGGACCGTCGAGGAGACCTTGCGAAACCTGTCGATTACGGCTGGTTTGACAGCAACCGCCTGGCAGGATGCCGAGACCCACCTGTTGGTTTTTACCGTGCAGAGCTATCCGACCGGGCCGGAGTCCGTATAGTCGATCTGTGATTTTGTTTGCGGATGCTTTGTCGGCGTTTGGAGTTGAACCTGAAAACGGCGGTTGATCGAGGGTGGGTGGATCAGTAAATCAAAGAGGATGATTGACGAATGGATATCGTTTGATTGTCAAAACTGTTTTGCATAGATCAAAGGTGTGTGATGGATAAGGAATATTCAGACAAGATGGCAGACGATTTTTTCTCTCTTTTCAAGGGCCGGGAGGGGGAGCGTCATGCGGTGATTCTACAGGATTTTCCCGACCCTGATGCCATCTCCTGTGGTTATGCCTATCGATTGATAGCCGCAGAGCATGGCATTGAGAGCGACCTGATCTATGGCGGACGAATCAGTCACCAGGAAAACATCGCCATGATCAACCTGCTCAACATAGATCTGCGGGCCTGGGGGTCGGAGCCCATTCTGCCTAACCAGTACCAAGGGGCCGTATTTGTCGATAACCAAGGCACCACCTCCAATTTAATCGAACGTTTGGTTGCTGCCGGGGTGCCAAATCTGGCGATAATCGATCACCACGCCATTCAAGACTATTTGAAAGATCCGTTGTTTGTCGATATCCGCACCGTGGGAGCCTGTGCCTCGATTTTTGTCGAGTATATCAGTAAAGGGGGGATGGATCTGAGAACCACCAAACCGGAGCATCGACGTCTGGCGACTGCTTTGATGCACGGCATCATCAGCGAAACCGGATCGATGATTTCAGCTCTGCCATTGGATTTTACGGCGGCCGCCCTGTTGCAACCTTTTATCGATCATGACCTTTTGGTTGAAATTCTTCATCAACAACGCAGCCATCGGGTGATGGAGGTGATTCGTCTGGCGTTGGAAAATCGGGTCATTCGAGAGGGATACTGTTTTTCCGGTGTTGGTTATCTGCGATCCAGCGATCGGGATGCCATTCCCCAAGCGGCCGACTTTTTGCTGACTGAAGCGGCGGTGCATACGGTTGTCGTTTATGGGATTGTCATCCAAAGTCAGGGTAGTGAGGTGATTCATGGTTCGTTGCGAACCACTGAAGTGGCGTTGGGGCCGGACAGTTTTTTGAAGGAGGCTCTGGGTCGCATGGAAAACGGCAATTTTTATGGCGGGGGAAAGAGCAGTGCGGGCGGGTTTGAAATTCCTCTGGGATTTTTATCCGGTCAGGACGATGCCGATCTGGCTCAACTCAAGTGGAAGGCCTTTGATGAAAAAATCCGCCGCAAGTTTTTTTCCAGTATCGGAGTGGAAGTGGAATGACCGGGGATGAAGATTCCTCCAAAAGTGAGGGTGACAAGCAGAAAAAAAGTCCGTTTGCCGGCAAGCCCCGCTGGTTGAAGGTCAAAGCTCCGACCTCGCCAGGCTACCTCGAAATTCGAAAAGTGGTCAAAGAGAATGGCCTCCATACGGTGTGCGAATCGGCCGCCTGTCCCAATGTCGGGCTGTGTTGGCACGAAGGAGCCGCCGCCTTCATGATTTTGGGCAACATCTGTACCCGACGGTGTGCATTCTGTGATGTCCAAACCGGTCGTCCCGGCCCGGTGGACGACCAGGAACCGATTCGTCTGCTTCAGGCGGTCAAAACCATGAAGCTGAGCCATGTGGTGATCACCTCGGTGGACCGGGACGATCTGGTCGACGGTGGAGCCGCTCATTTTGTCGCCTGTGTTCAGGCCCTGCGCGGTTTGGACCCGGCCCCGACCGTCGAGCTTCTCACCCCGGATTTTCGGGATAAGCCGGGGGCGTTGCAGCAGGTTCTGTCGGTTCGTCCCGAGGTGTTCAACCATAACGTCGAAACCGTACCCCGTCTCTACTCGTCAGTCCGGCCCGCCGCCGACTATGCCTGTTCCCTGGAGGTGCTGCGCCAGGGAGCTGCGGTCGGGCCGGGCGTGACGGCCAAAAGCGGTCTGATGTTGGGGCTGGGCGAGCAGCTGTCCGAAGTTCTGGACGTGCTGGCCGACCTCCGGCGGGTCGGCGTCTCCTACCTGACCATTGGCCAATATCTTCGCCCGAGTCTGGCCCACCACCCCGTCAAGCGCTATTGGCCCCCGGAGGTTTTTGCCGAGTTGAAAAAACAGGGATTGGCCATGGGGTTTGCGAGAGTCGAAAGCCACCCGCTCTCCCGCTCTTCGTTTCATGCTGAAAAATAGCGGGTCTTCCTGAGTTTGGTTTTTTCTACGATCCTTATGAACGGTAGTGGATGGCCAGGGGGTCGGTGGTGTTGACTTCGTGGCCCAGGCCGATTACGCCGCTGTCATGGAGGATGTGCTCGTCTCGATGGACAAAGATGGTCTGTTCGCCCTTGGGGGTGATGTAGGTTCCGTTGGTGCTTTGGTCGATCAGATAGATGCGACCTCGACGAGCTTCAAACTTGGCATGATTGCGGGAAGACATGTGGTCCGGGATGACCAGGGCGTTGGTTTTGCCGCGGCCCATGGTGACGACGGGATTGCTTTCATTGACCACCAGTTCTTGTGCGCCAAAGGTGGCGGTCAAGGCGGATTGTTCCTGTTGAAGGGTGTTGGGAACGGTCTCCATGCCGCCCATGATGGTCAGCTCTTCCTCCTCACCCCAGGTCAGCTCACAGATTCGAATGGGATCGGCCTTCCCCTTGACATGGGCCTTGATGAGTTCCCGTCCGTCGCTGGCCAGATAGGGGCTCATGAGGTCCAACGTCTCACCGGTGGTAATGATTTGATCTCCCTTGGCCTGGGCGGCCATCCGAGCCGATAGGTTGACCGCGTCGCCGAAGACATCTCCGTTCTCTTCGATGACATCACCAAAATGAAAACCGATGCGGATATGCAGGGTAGAGCCCCAATGTACGGCACTATCTTGCACCTCTTCCTGCATGCGTATGGCGGCCTGTGCGGCCGTGTCGGCGTTGGGAAATGTGCACATGATTTCATCACCGATTGTTTTGATGACGACACCGTCACACTCTTTGGTAATGTTGGAAAGCAAACCAAGACAGTTGGCTGTCAGTTCACGGGCTTTGGCGTCACCAACGGTTTCATAGAGTTTGGTGCTGCCAGCAATATCTGCAAACATGATCGCTAATGTGTTGTTTACTCGCATAATATCCTCGTATCACTCAAAATCTCTACGGTTGCGCGTCTTGTGTCCGTATTGTTTGGCTATTTGATGAATAGACCAACAATGACTGTAATGTTATCTTTTCCGCCACCCTCTCGTGCCAGCTCGATCAGTTGGTCGGCCACCTCTTCCAGATTATCCTCTTGAGCTATCGATAAAACCGCATGGATGTTCTCGGTGGAGACCATGGAGGTCAATCCGTCCGAGCAGAGCAGGACGACATCGCCTCGGAACATCTCTTTGAAGCGAATGTCGGAGGTGATGTGTTCGGTTGGGCCGACCGCTTGAAGTAAAATGTTTCTTGCCGGCGCCGGTCCTTTCCGGCCGAGATTGACCCAGCGTTGATACATGGAATGATCCTGGGTAAGCTGACTCATCCGGCTTTCCCGGAAAAGGTAAAGGCGGCTGTCCCCGACGTGGAAAATAACCGGAACCTCGCTAAACGGCGGCAACCACAAGCCGACCAGAGTCGATCCCATCCCTGTACCTTCGGCACAGGACTGCTGACGGTTGGAATCGTTGATGACGGTGTTGGCGAGATTGGCGGCGTTGCGAACCATGGCGATGACCGGGTTGGGTATGTCATCCAGGGTGGTTTCGTCATCACTGCCAGAGAGATCCTGGGGTTGGTGCGGAGCGGAATGAATGGCCTCTTGCGGAACCGTATCCAGGGCTGCTTTAAGAGAGGCCCGGACGGTTTCGATGACCTGTTTGCTGGCTTTTTCGCCGCTCTGGTGTCCGCCCATTCCATCGGCTACAATGAGCAGTCCCAACTCTTTATCAATACAGAGACTGTCTTCATTGAGATGGCGCACACAACCGACGTTCGTTTTTCCCGCTACAATCAGTGTGTCGTTGATGGTCAGTATCATAATCTGCAAACATCTCTTTAGGGGTGAAACAGGTGAGAAGAGCTGGGCAAAATAGGTTTTGCCTGGTTTTGCGCCATTCCGTAAAAATGTGATACGATTCCAAGCGTATGTCAGGTTATCTCCATTGCCAAGGTTATTCAACACCGGAAATGGTTAATAATTGTATTCAACCCGGAAAATGGTTAAACCCAGAAGCGGCGACTGTCCGTATTGAGAGAACGTAAAAAATTGATTTATCAGATGAATAATGGAAAAATCCAGCACTGGTCAGGCGGTGGAACGTTTCCGCAGTTCTAAGCCATGGGCTGCGCCCTGTACCCACGTTTGGTTGCTATTTTCAGGTTGAAAATCGACCTTTTTTTGAGTCAACCCCTTTTGTCTGTTTTTTTCACCCAGGAACCTGGAGGTCTGTCGCGGTTAGACGACCTGTTTCCAGTTCCCAAATATCGAGACCCTCTATCGTGAATGCCATCCATTTGACCCAGAGACCACGCAGACTTCGGAAAAACCCGGCCATTCGACGCCTGGTGCGGGAAAATCATCTGCGCTGTGAAGATCTTGTTCTGCCGCTATTTATTGTTCCGGGAGAAAAAATCAAAAAACCGATCTCCTCCATGCCGGGAGTCAATCAACTCTCCATCGATCAGGCGATCATTGTCGCCAAGGAGGCTTGGGCGTTGGGTTTGGCCGGAATCATCCTGTTCGGTATTCCCAGTACAAAAGATTCGACCGGTCAGGATGCACGGGCTGCCGACGGCATTGTCCAGTTGGCCATTCGAGGGATCAAAGCGGCCCTGCCCGATCTTTTTGTCATTGCCGACACCTGTTTTTGCGAATATACCGATCACGGCCATTGTGGCCCCGTCAAAGGAGGCCATGTTGACAATGACGCCACCCTGGCTCTGTTGGCCGAGGCGGCGGTGGTTCAGGCTCAGGCTGGGGTGGATATGGTCGCCCCTTCCGGCATGATGGACGGTATGATCCAGGCTATCCGACAGGGGTTGGATGGGGCCGGTTTTGAAGATATTCCCATTCTCTCCTATGCGGTTAAATACGCTTCAGCCTACTATGGTCCATTCCGAGAGGCGGCGGAAAATACCCCGACATTTGGTGATCGACGCGCCTACCAGATGGATAGTGCCAACCGGACCGAGGCGCTGCGTGAGGCGGCTTTGGATGTGGAACAAGGGGCGGATCTGCTCATGGTCAAGCCCGGATTGGCCTACATGGATATTGTCAGAGATTTGAAAAACCGTTTTGATTTGCCCGTAGCGGTGTACAATGTCAGTGGCGAGTATGCCATGGTCAAGGCGGCGGCCCAACAGGGCTGGATCGATGAAAAAGGGGTCGTTTTAGAGACCCTGACCGGTTTTAAACGGGCTGGAGCGGACCTGATTCTAACCTATCATGCCCTGGATGCGGCCCGCTGGCTCTCCACCCCCTAACTCGACCAATGCAAAAAATACTAAGGAATTGAATCATGAGTGAAGAGCGATGCAGGGATGCATCCCGACCGATCCGGGCTTTGGGATTGTTATCCGGTGGCTTGGATAGCACCTTGGCTGTTCGAGTCTTGCAGGAGCAGGGGATTGAGGTCGCCTGTGTCAACTTTCATACCGGCTTTTGCATCCAGAGTCATACGGGGGCCATGCGCAACCCGAGAAAAGGGGCCGAACCGGCACGCCATGATGCTCTGCATGCGGCCCAGACCCTGGGCGTCAAACTCCACATGGTGGACATATCCGAAGATTACGTGCGTATTGTCACCGATCCCAAACATGGCTATGGAAAAAATTTAAACCCTTGCCTGGATTGTAAAATTTTTATGGTGACCAAGGCCTGGGAGTTGAAAGAAGAACAGGGGTACGATTTTATCTTTACCGGTGAGGTGATGGGACAACGGCCCATGAGTCAACGCAAGGATACCTTTCCGGTCATCGATCGGGATGCCGGGGTCAAGGGGTGGTTGTTGCGGCCTTTGTCGGCACGTTACATGCCGGAGACCGAACCGGAAAAACGGGGATGGGTGGATCGGAAAAAATTAAAAAGCTTTACCGGTCGTAGTCGCAAACCGCAGATGGCGCTGGCGAAGGAGTTGAATATTACCGACTATCCCAGTCCGGCTGGAGGTTGCTGTTTTTTGACCGATGAAAACTATTCTCGCAAGCTTCAGGATCTCTGGGCGTTCCGTCAATCGAAACTCTACAGCCTGGAGGATATCGTTCTGCTTAAAGCCGGACGACATCTGCGTCCGCAGCCATCGTTCAAGCTGATCATCGGCCGGGACGAGTCTGAAAACCGATTTTTGTCCGGGTTCAAGGAGGGGCGAATGAGTATCCACGCCAAAAATGCCCCTGGCCCCTTTACTCTTCTGGAAGGGGAGCCTGATCAGGAGGGGTTGTTATTGGCTTGCCGGATTGCCGCCCGCTACGGGCAGGGGAAAAACCGTCATGAAGTGACGATGATGGTTGAAAAGGCGGGTGTGACCCAGGCGTTTACGGTGGTCCCCATGCCGGCCCACGAAATCCAAGAGAAGTGGCATGTCTGATCCGCTCTTTCAGCCGACCCAGGTTTTGGATGCTCGAAATCTGCTCTGTCCCATGCCGATCTTCCGATCGGAGGCCAGCATGAAAAAACTGGCTGTCGGCGAGATTCTGGAAGTCTGGGGCACCGATCCCGGCTTGTCCAACGATCTGCCGGCCTGGTGTTCCGTCAATGGTCATAAACTCCTGGCTATTCGTCAGGAGGGACGGCTGATAATCGGCTGGGTGGAAAAGGGAGAATAATCCCCTCCATCCGGCCCCAACGGAAGAAAGTTGATAGGTCTCCATGCGCATTCTTCATGTTCTGGATCACTCCCTGCCCCTGCAAAGCGGCTACACCTTTCGCACCCGCTCCATTCTGCTCGAACAGCAACGATTGGGTTGGCAGACCGAGCAGGTGACCGGACTGCGCCACGATGACGGCGGAATGGGGGAAGAGACCGTTTCGGGTCTGCGATTTTTTCGCACGCCGGCTCAGAACGGTCTGCTGGCCAGACTCCCCATAATCCAACAAGGGGTGGCGATCTCCGCTTTGGAGGCCCGTCTGGAGAGGTTGGTCGCCACGCTCAAGCCGGATATTCTGCACGCCCACTCACCGGCCCTGAACGGGGTGGCCTCCATTCGGGTTGGCCGGCGGCATCGGATTCCGGTTGTCTACGAAATTCGGGCGTTCTGGGAGGATGCCGCTGTCAGCCACGGCACCAGCCGGGCTTGGGGGCCGCGCTATCGGTTGACCCGCTGGATGGAGTCCTGGGCCATCAAAAATGCCGACTGCGTGACCACCATCTGTGACGGGTTGCGCCAGGAGATCATCGGTCGAGGCGTTCCGGCCGACAAGGTCACTATTATTCCCAATGCCGTCAACATCGAGACTTTCTCCACCGCACCCACGTTGCCGGACGGCTTTGCCGGGCAGGTGGGGGTGGCGGGTAAAAAGGTGTTGGGGTTCATCGGCTCTTTTTACGGCTATGAGGGGCTGCCTTTGCTGGTCGAAGCCTTGGTCCAGATTGGTCGGAACCGTTCGGATGTCGTCCTGTTATTGGTTGGTGGCGGGCCGGACGAGGCCCTTTTGAGAGAGCGGGTGACCGCGTTGGGATTGACGGACCGGGTGATTTTTACCGGTCGGGTTCCCCATGATCAGGCGGCGCTTTATTATCAGTTGGTGGACATTTTTCTCTATCCCCGGCTGCCCATTCGCCTGACCGAACTGGTTACCCCGCTCAAACCCCTGGAGGCCATGGCCAGCGGCAAGCTGGTGGCCGCGTCGGACGTGGGGGGGCACCGGGAGTTGATCGTTGATGGTCAAACCGGTTTTTTGTTTAAAGCCGGATGTGCCGAAAGTCTGGCTGAAAAGGTTTTGCAACTGTTGTCCCAAGAGGCCCGCTGGCCCGTCATCCATGCCCAGGCCCGTCACTATGTGGAGACTGAGCGAAACTGGTCCCACTCCGTCGCCAACTATCAGCGGGTCTATCAACGGGCGTTAAACCCCGGTTGATGACCGAGCTGGCCGTTTTAAAAAAAACAAACGGCTGAACGCTTTCTCACGGCCAACCGCCGAAGCGAGGTTAAAAAAAGTTTAAAAAGCATAAAAAAATTGTTGTTTAGTTTTAAAATCCTGTATTTTTAGTATAGAAATAAATGACTGAAAAAAACAGGAGAGTGTATATTGCAACTGACGCGCAAGTTATTTACCGATCTGGCACTGTGGATGCTTACCCTGGCCGTCTTTATCGGCTTGTCATTTCCCTTTTTCGTCATTTTCCTGGGGTTCGACGAAGCCGAGGTGTTGACGCCGATTTTTTGGAGTGCTTCCATTGCCGCCGGTTTGTTGGCCGGCGCATTAAACTATCTTCTGGCTCTTTTGGTCGTTCGGCCCCGATTGCGTCTTCTGGCCAATCGTCTGCGCTTGGTGGAAGGGTCCATTCGTGAGGCCATGTATACCAGCGATTGGTCTCAATGTACTCCTGAAAAATGTCATATCAGCATCAACTCCGAGGATGAGATCGGCGAATGTGCGACTGCGTTTAACGATTTGATGCAGGCTCTCTTCCGATCACACGAAGTGGAGGCGGCGGTTGCGGATTTTTCCAAGACCCTGACCAGCCAGTTGGATTTGAAAGGATTGTCCCATCAGGGCCTGGAGATGCTCATGCTGCATGCCAACGCCGTTGCCGGTGTCGTGCTGACCAATCAGGATGACAAGGGTAAATTGGTCGTCTCGGCTCGTCACGGAATCTCGGAGCCGGAACGTCTGGCCGATAGCGATTATGTCTTGCTGGCGGTGCGAAGCAATACTTGCCAGAAGATCGTCTTTCCAGAAAATGTTCAGGTCGATGCCGTGATCGGTCAGTTTCAGCCCCGAGAGGTGATCGTGGTTCCGGTGGATTTCAAGGAGAGCTGTTTAGGCGTCATCATCCTGGCCAGTGAAAAGCCTTTTTCCATCCATGCCGGTCGTTTGTTGGAACTGTTTCGTCAAGGCTTCGGGCTGGCTCTCAATAACGCCCTCTTTCATCTCAAACTAGAGCGCATTGCCGCCATGGATTCTCTAACCGGTGTGCTTAACCGGCGGATCGGCAATTCCCGGCTTCAGGAGGAGTTTCATCGGGTACAACGCAGCAAGAAGAGTCTGGGTATCCTGATGGTCGATATTGACCATTTTAAAAAAATAAACGACACCTACGGTCATCTGGCTGGTGATCAGGTGTTGATCGCCGTTGCCAAGACCATCGATCATGTCCTGCGTGGACCGGACGTCCTGGTCCGATATGGAGGGGAGGAGTTTCTCTGCGTCCTGCCCGAAACCGATCAGCCAAACTGTGAAATGATCGCCGAACGGATTCGGGCGGCCATCGAGGCGCTGACGGTTCGCTGTGGCACTGAAATGATTTCGGTCACCCTCTCGGTCGGTTTCGCCTCCTACCCGGAGGTCAACGTCGATTGCGCGGAAAAGCTGGTCAGAGATGCGGATCTGGCCCTTTATCGAGCCAAGAACGGAGGACGAAACCGCTGCTGTTCGGTTTAGCCTCTCTGATCGGTTTTCGGAAGAAGCAAAAAAATCGACCATTTTTTCCAGAGCATAACCCGAACGATCCGAAAGGGCCGTTTTCCCTTCAGGTAGAGAAACAGTCGGCTTTTGGCCGGATAGTCCAGCAATAACAGGGCCAGGGAAAAAAAGAGAAAGCCCGGACCCGGCACCCCCGGTATGGAAAGAACAACCCCGGCAACCAGACTTAACCCTCCCAAAACCTGTTTTTTCATGAAGCGAAACAAGGAGAGGTTCGCTTCTCGCTCGGTATGAAGATAGATGATGGATCGGCCCCGCATTTTTATGGACTTACCGGATGTTTTTTCAAGGGTGTTCACTACAGGTTGAGCACCTTTTTGGCCAGGGGAACGGTCAATTTTTTTTTCAGGGCCATGCCAGCCCGGTCCAGTTCGGCCATGGCCCGGGCATAATCCGGGACTCGGCGGGGCAGGCGAAGCATTAAAAATTGTATCAATTTCGGGCTTAGGCGGATCTGTCGATCCTGAGCCATCTTTTCCAAGATGATGCCCAACTCTTCATCCAGAGGTGCGGAGAGGGTCAGGAGTTCGCCCCAAAGCAGCCGGGAGCGCAGATCCTCCCGCAGCCAGGCCATCTCCTGGGGGGCGATGGCCGAGGCCAGCAGCAGTTTTTTGCCCAAGCCACGAATATGGTTGAATAAAAAAAGAACCGCCTCCTGGAGTGCCTGGCTGCCTTCGAGCCAATCCAGATCGTCTATGGCAACCAGGGCATAATGACTATAGCGGGTTAGTAGAATGGATAGATCTTCCTCTTTTGGCTGATCGTGCAACTGCTTGAGCAGGGTTCTTGGGTGCAGATAGATGGCTTGTGGGTTTGGCGCGCGCACGTCACTTTTGTTTCCAAGGACGACGGCCGCATTGAGCAAGTGTGTTTTTCCGGTTCCGGCTTCGCCAACCAAGGTCAAACAGCCCCCGGAGCGGGCATTGAAATTGATGATCTCCTGTCGAACAAGCCGGTTTTCCCCCGTGGCCACAAAGGAGCTGAACGAGTAATCGGGAGAGATGGGAAACTCTAAAAAAAATTGGCTCTGTTCCACGTCCGGTGCTCTACCTTCCAACATCCGTTGATCTTAAAGTACGACGATTATCAGTCCGTCCGGGCTGGTCTGTACCTGAACACCCAGTTGCGTGATGGAGGAGAGCAGAGTGTTGTCCAGCCCTTGATAATCCACCTGTATGACGACATCACGAGCCGACAGGGTTGAAAATTGAAAGCCGGTAAAACCGGGAATATGCTGAAGCGACTGGAGAAACTGATTATATTTTTTGTGGTTGAACCGGTGGATGATGCGAATGGGAACCATATGCCGCAATAACGGTTCTACGGAGTTTTGTGTGATCCACTGGTCACTGATTTGCTGAAGAAGCTGACGGGAGATCGCCTGAAACAGGTTGGTCTGAGCCTCTTTTTCAGAGGGGAACGTTCCTTCAGCTCGGGCGATAATCGGCGGTTTGGCCCTCGTCGCTCCCTTTTCGATCAGTTGGGCCGTGGCTCGATAAAAACCGGCGCTTGCCGGCTCGCTTTCCAGCGAGACCTGAACCGCCCAGATTGAGTCCAGACCGTAGCGGGATTGAACCCAATGGTTGGGGGAGGCGTTGGCAGCGCTGATGGACTGCCAGGAGAGGTTGAGCATGTCATCCATATCCCCCAGGGGGTGCCTGAGAGGGATGCCATACAACTTGGACTCTTCGGTTATGAAATATTGAAAAATGTTCTGGTTGTTCTGGGAGTCTGCCCGGGTCACCAGCAGCGAATTCGGGTAGAGGCTCTGGCCGTGAGACATGCCGGCCTTGGCAAAGGCTTCGACCACCTCTTTTTTTGAGAAGGTCACGTCAACACTGATCTGGAAGGCATCCGGTCGTTGTTTTTCAGCGCGAACGACGCTGCGTTGAATAAACCGATGTTTTTCCCGGCGCAGGGTGTCGAGGAAATCCTGGTTGAGATCTTGGTTGCCGCGGGTCAGCATCCGGTTGAACAGCAGGGTGAATGCCTTGTTTTCGGCTCGGGCCAGCCCGACGCTTCGGGGAGATTGCCCGGAGGAGAGCGGAAGAGCGATCTGCACCTCAATTCCTTCGATTTCGTAAATGGAAGCCAGGACCGTCTCTGGCAGGCTCCAGGAGAGCAGCAGAAATAGAGCCAGCATCAAGCCTGACAAAACCATTTTTTTATGTGCGCTGCGTAATCTCATTCGTTGGTAACCCATGGAATGTCACTAACCCCCTTTTTCCGTCCATTCAAGTAGTGTACCCTGCTTGGCATTAAAAAACCAATCGGGGATTTTGCCCTCGGTGATTTATCCGACACACAATGTCCAGATCCATAAAAAAAAACAGACCCCTCCCATACGAAGGAAGGGTAACACGAGAAGCCCTGCGGTTTCCAATCGTGTTGTCCGGGACTGTGAAAACAATAAATCATCCATTTTTACTCTCTGTCGGCCAACCGGTTGACGGCGCAACCGGGAGAGTGGATTGTGTGTGTTGCCCCAAGGCTCCATTTTATGAAAAGCGAAAGGACTTTCCCCAACTATCATGGATAATGATTCCAACAAAAAGCCCTCTGTGACCTACCGGGATGCCGGGGTTGACATCGATGCCGGTAATCGGGTTGTCCAAATGATCCAAAAAGCGGTCGCGTCCACCCACCGGCCTGAAGTGGCCACCGATCTGGGCGGATTCGGGGCGTTGTTTCACCCCGATTGGAGCCAATATACCGACCCGGTTCTGGTTTCGGCCACCGATGGGGTAGGCACCAAGTTGAAGCTGGCCTTTTTAACCGGAAAACTGGATACGGTCGGTATCGACCTGGTGGCCATGTCCGTTAATGATTTAATCGTACAGGGGGCCGAACCGCTCTTTTTTCTGGATTATTTTGCCACGGGAAAACTCAAGCCGGAAGAGGCTGCCACCGTCGTCGGCGGCATTGCCGCCGGATGTCGCTACGCCGGTTGTGCCTTGATCGGTGGGGAGACGGCTGAAATGCCCGATTTTTATGCGCCGGGCGAGTTTGATCTGGCCGGATTTGCCGTCGGTATCGTCGATAAAGCGAATATCATCGACGGCCGCTCCATTCAGCCGGGTGACGCCCTGGTCGGCCTGGCCTCATCCGGTCCTCACTCCAACGGCTACTCCCTGATTCGTCGTCTGGTGCTGGCAGAGGATGGGCCGGGACTCAATGCGCCGTTTGAGGATAAAACTCTGGGCGAGGCGTTGCTGACACCGACCCGGATCTATGTCAAGCCGCTGTTGACCCTGTTCAAAGCCTGTCTGGTCAAAGGCCTGGTCCATATTACAGGCGGCGGATTCTGGGAAAATATTCCCCGCATTCTTCCCGATTCGGTCGGGGTGGAGCTTTCCAAAAGCCGCTGGCCTCGTCCGCCGATTTTTGATCTGATCCAGGCGTTGGGTAACGTTACCGAAGAGGAGATGTTGCGCACATTCAACTGTGGTTTGGGAATGATTGCCGTCGTGCCCGACCAGGAGGCCGAACAGGCGGTTCGTTTGCTCAACGAGGCAGGCGAATCGGCCTGGCGGGTGGGACGGGTGGTGGCCCGAAGCGACCGGCAAGAAGGGCAGGTAACGATCCTTGACTGAATTTTCTAAAACCCGTCCCATGCGCATCGGTGTCCTGGTTTCCGGCGGGGGGACCAATCTTCAGGCATTGATCGATTGTTGCCAACTGGCTGAGAGCCAGGCCGAGATTGTGTTGGTTTTGAGCAATCGCGCCGACGCTTTCGGTTTGCAACGGGCGGAAAAAAACGGGATTGAAAATCAGGTGATCGACCATCGGCGGTTTGACGGTCGTGAGTCCTTTGATCTGGCCATGATCCGGGCTTTGGATGCGGCACGGGTCGACCTGGTCTGTCTGGCCGGATTCATGCGATTGTTGACTCCGGCTTTTGTCCAGCACTATGCCCAACGCCTGATCAATATCCATCCGGCTCTGCTGCCGGCCTTTCCGGGTTTGCATGTTCAACAGAGAGCCATCGAAGCCGGCGTGCGTTTTTCGGGGGCGACGGTCCATTTCGTCGATGAGGGGATGGATACCGGGCCTGTCATCATCCAGGCAGTGGTGCCGATTTTGGCGGATGATGACGAAGATCGTCTGTCGGCCCGCATTCTCAAGCAGGAACATCAAATCTATCCGCAAGCGGTACGTTGGTTCTCAGAGAATCGGATCTCCATTCGGGAAGGGCGGGTTGTCATCGATGGCTGCGACGCGCAAGCCTCGGCCGCCCTGATCAATCCGCCCATCTCTTGAACCTGGAAACGGCGGTGGGTGCCGACAACCGCCGTTTCCAGGTTGAACCGTGATTTGCCCGCCTGCGTCCGGTCGAAGCCTCCGGAAAAGGGTAGAGCGACCTGCGGTTCTGCTCTTTTTTTCGTCTTATTCCTTGATCTTGACCTGATCCGAGGCAATCTTCTTGAGGACGGTCAGCAACCCTTCCATATCGTCATATCCTTCCAGGCGAATCTTGTTGCCAATATTGAGGACGACGATAATCGTGATTAAAGCGCCCTTTTTTCTCTTGATGATAAGTTGAGCGATGTTGTCGGATTTTAATGTGCTCCGTTCCGTCCCCTTGTAAAAGTTGAGTGAACCTTCCGCCTCTTCGACTCGGTGGGTGGTAATGAGTTTGAGCCATTGTAGATGGCGATAGCCGTTGATGATGTTGGCGGATACCAGGAAAAAGACCACCGAACCAAGCAGAAAATCGTTGTAGCTTTCCATGCCGGAGCCGTTGGCATAACCGATCACCAATGCCAGTGCGATGCTGTATCCCAATCCGAGTAGAATATTCTTTTTTCGTTTTTGTATTTCATACGATCCAATTGTAAATGTCATGTTCACTCTCTTGTCTAAAAAGCGGTTTTTACTGAAGAAACCGATGAATAATATAATCTGGGTCTGGCCGTTGATCCCCACCCCTGGCACAACACCTTGAACCGGCCTGGCAAAGCACGCCCACTGCCAAATCCGGGTTAAAGGGATTGATTGATGGGTAGAATGGTGTCTTTTTTCCACTCTCGATCATTTCGTTCTGGATAGTTGGTGGTATAGTGCAGACCTCGACTCTCTTTGCGGTGAATGGATGACCGGATGATCAGGGAGGCGATCAGGGCTATGTTGCGCAGCTCGATCAGATCCGGGGTGATTTTACAGTTCCAATAATATTCGTTGATCTCCTGCTGTAACATTTCAATTCGCCGTCTGGCTCTGGCCAGGCGGCGGTCCGAGCGGACAATCCCGACATAGTTGCCCATAAACCGGCGGATTTCATCCCAGTTTTGGGTGATGAGAATGGCCTCCTCGCTGTCGTCGTTATCAAAGCTGTCCCAGGGTGGAATATTGGGATGGTAGCTCTTCTGTGGCGATTCAAATCGTTTGGAGATGGCGTTATAGGCGGATTCCGCAAAAACCAGGCACTCCAAAATACTGTTGGAAGCCAATCGGTTGGCTCCATGCAGTCCGGTATGGGTCACTTCGCCGACCGCATAGAGTCCGTCCAGATCCGTCGAACCATCCAGGCCGGTGATCACGCCGCCACAGATGTAGTGGGCGGCGGGCACCACCGGAATCGGTTGCTGGACGATGTCGATGCCCAAGGAGGCGCACTTGGCTAAAATATTGGGGAAATGGGCTTTCAGGAAATCCTCGCCTTTGGCGGTAATGTCCAGGAAAACGCAATCCTCACCAGATCGTTTCATCTCATAGTCGATGGCTCTGGCGACGATATCCCGTGGGGCCAACTCCCCTTTGGGATGATGCTCATCCATAAAGCGGGTACCGTCTCTGCGGATCAATATCCCCCCTTCGCCGCGAACCGCTTCGGAGATCAGAAAGGATTTGGCCTCCGGGTGAAAGAGGCAGGTGGGGTGGAACTGGATGAACTCCATGTTGGCGACCCGGCATCCGGCTCGGTAGGCCATGGCAATGCCGTCCCCACTGGCGGAGTCGGGGTTGGAGGTGTAGAGATAGACCTTGCCGGCCCCACCGGTCGCCAGGATGGTAAAGCGAGCTTGATGGGTAATGACCCGTGAATGGTTCAGGTCCAGGGCGTAGCAGCCATAGCAGCGGTTTTCCTGGCCGGGAACAAAGTGACCGACCTTGTGAGCGGTTACCAGATCGATGGCCATTCTGTTTTGATGGAGTCGGATGTTTGGCTGTTTTTCCACCAATGTCTGCAGGGTCTCCATGACGGCCAGACCGGTCGCATCGGCGGAGTGGATGACCCGGCGTGCGGAGTGCCCCCCTTCCTGGGTGAGGTGATAGTTGCCGTCGGATTCACGGGAGAAGGGGACGCCCAGATCGATGAGATGACGAATGGCGCCCGGTCCTTTTTCGACGACAAAGCGGGCGGAAGATTCGTGGCAGAGACCGGCTCCGGCCTCCAGCGTGTCGGCAATGTGGGCTTCAGCCCGGTCTTTCGGATCGAGTACGGCAGCGATACCACCCTGGGCATATCGACTGTTGGACTCCCCAATTTCGGTTTTTGTCAGAAGATCAACCGTACCGTGTAGTGCCAACCGCAGGGCAAGATCAAACCCGGCGATACCACCTCCGATGACCAGAAAATCGGCCTGCGAATGATTTTTTTGCGGAAATTCAGTGCTCATTCTAAAAACCTATCAAATAAATGGTTGCGACATTGCGAACAGTAAACCATCATAGCAGAGAAGAGATACCGATAACAGAGTGGTATCATATTCTGAACTTTTCAAGAATGGCGGTGTCTACAGTGTATAGCAACAGCGAAGGCGACGAATCTCCTCCGATCAATGAGGCGGACAAGCTGCTTGTTCAACAGGCTCAAGGCGGCGATAAAAAGGCGTTTGAGATTTTGGTTCGTCGTTACCAAGGAAAAATAGCCTCTGTTATTTCGCGCACGGTCTCCGATGCGGACCGAGTGCGGGATCTGACTCAAGAGTCATTTATCAAAGCCTATCGTGCTTTAGACAGTTTTCGGGGCGATTCGGCTTTTTATACCTGGTTATACCGGATTGCCATCAATACGGCAAAAAACCATTTGATGTCGGCAAGCCGTGGAATCAACCTGAATGATATGGAGTTGGAAGAGGCCGATCGTGTGGCCCCCCAAATGCGGGATTATAATACACCGGAACGAATGGCTCTGCGCCAGGAGATGATCGGCAATCTCAATAATGCCATCAATACCCTGGCCCCTTTGATGAAAAAGGCCATTTTGATGCGGGATGTCGAGGGATTCTCCTATGAGGAGATAGCTCGTGATATGGACTGTCCGATTGGGACGGTCCGATCACGGATTTTTCGGGGCCGTCAGGAGATTGTCACCCTGATGCAGAAATATTTGGAAAATTAGTGGCGAATCTGTATAAAAGCAGTTAATTTTTCAAGTGGGTTTGTCTCAGATTGAGTCGGTTCATCCGTTGGGTGGCAATAGAGGGTTGGATCCAGGTTCAACCAGGATTCGGTCGTTGGAATTAAATCGGGAATCGGATCGATTGGATTTTTTTGAAAAGGGGATGGAGATGAGTTGCAATCCAGAGTTGGTTTCAGCATTTATCGATGGCGAATTGGAATCCGTTATTGTCGGTGCTGTTACGAATCATCTTTTACAGTGCGATGATTGTTGCCGGGTCATGGGCCATTTAGCCATGATTCAGGGCGCCGTTGCTGGAAATTTTGCCCTTTGTGATCCGGAAACCCTGACTCAATCGGTGATGTTGGCCATCAATAACGAAAAAATGACCCCGGCCCGGCGGCGTTTGAGCAAACGGCTGATTCGTTTTGGTGTTCCGGCCTTGATGGTCAGTACCCTGCTGGCCTCTCCCGGTTTGACGGCGGAACCTGACGATTGTTCCGACTCTTCTCAGGAGATCGTCCACCTTTTTGACGAAAGAGGTCTGGAACGGTCCTGAGTCATTTTCATTTCCTATTGTTCTTGAAGGTTGGTGATGGGTTTTTTTGATTTGAAAAGGCCTGTTATGAACGTTTTGTTCGTCTTGAATGCCGTACGGCTCTCTTGGTCGCCCTTGTTGGTTCTCCCCGCCTTATCCCTCCATCAAGGTGATCGGTCATGTTGCGTGAAGAGGTTATAGTCATCGCCGAAGAGGGGCGATATGCCCTGGTCAGTGGACAACGCAAAAGTGCCTGCGGTTCTTGTCACGCCGAGGCCAGTTGCTCGGTCCTCTCCGTCGGTGGCGGCAAGCGCGAGGCTCCGATTAGGGTCTTGAACCCTCTCGGGGCCAAAGTCGGTCAGCGGGTTGAGTTGGAAATTTCTGAGCAACAGTTGTTGAAGGCCTCCTTCCTGGTTTATGTTCTTCCCATTATCTCGTTGATTTTTTTTGGCGTTCTGGGCCGTTATCTGGCCGTGCGGTTTGGCGTGGCGGCGGATTTGGCCGAGGGGCTTGGTGGGCTGGTTGGCGTGGCCGCCCTGGTCTTGACCTTTTGGTGGCTTTCCAGGCTCAACGATTATCTGGAAGGGGATGAGGGTCGTCGCCCTGTTATTCGGAAAATCTTGACCGGCTTCGATCAAGGCGATAAATGCTAGACTCCTAAGTGGTCGTAGTTGTTTTGGGCGTAATTGGAGATTGTCTGTCAATATGATGAGGATTAGATAGGAAAAATAGATGAATATAAAAGTCCAATTTCGATGCGGTTTGATTGTTTTTGCACTGTTCTCTCTCTCTCTCTTTTCACCGACTTCTACCCAGGCCGCCTCTTTTCCCGATCTGGTTCCCCTGGTCAAAAAGCTTAAGCCGGTGGTGGTGAATATCAGTACCAGCCAAAATCTGGTCTCAGACAATGAAAACGAGCTGCCCAACGGCTTGCGCAACTCTCCCTTCGAAGAGTTTTTTCGCCAATTCCTGGATAATATGCCCAAGGAAAGCCTGCAATCCCGCAGTTTGGGGTCTGGGGTGTTGATTGACGCCAAGGGGTATATCGTCACCAACAACCATGTGGTAGCGGATGCGGACGAGATCACTGTTCGTCTGTTCGATGAACGGGAATTTTCAGCCAAGGTGGTCGGGCGTGATTCCAAAACGGACCTGGCCTTGATTCGTATTGAGGCGGACGAGTCGTTGCCGGCGGCCAATCTGGGAGATTCAAGCAAGGCCGAGGTTGGTTCCTGGGTGGTGGCGATCGGTAACCCTTTTGGTTTGGATGCGACGGTGACGGCTGGAATTATCTCCGCCAAGGGTCGGATGATCGGTAGCGGACCTTATGACAACTATATTCAGACCGACGCCGCCATCAATCCGGGCAACTCCGGTGGCCCGCTCTTTAACCTGGACGGCGAGGTGATCGGTATCAATACCGCCATTTTTTCCCGCTCAGGGGGAAGTATGGGGATTGGCTTTGCCATTCCGGTCAATATGGCCAAACCGGTCATCTCTCAACTCAAGGAGAGCGGTCGGGTGACTCGTGGCTGGTTGGGTGTACGAATTCAAACCGTAACGCCGGAGTTGGCCAAGGCTCTGGGCATGCCCGAAAAACAGGGGGCGTTGGTGGCCAGTGTCGAATCCGACAGCCCGGCTCTGAAGGCGGGGGTGAAGGCAGGGGATGTCATTCTTCGTTTTAACGGTCAGGATGTGCACCGGATGAAAGAGCTTCCGGCTATTGTGGCCCGGACCCCGGTTGGAGAGTCGGTTCCCATGGAAATTTTTCGCAATGGTCGCAACCAGACCATTCGGGTTGTCATCGCCGAGATGGAAGAGGAAGAGGAGGCCCCGGTCCACGGTAAAGCAGCGCCAAACCGACGTGACGTGGTTTCCGCTCTTGGTCTGACCGTTCAGCCGATCAATCCGGGACTCAGCGAACAGCTCTCTCTTCCCGAAGGAACTCAGGGGGTGGTGGTGGCGGAAGTGGATAAAAACAGCGTTTCCGCCCATTCTGAAATTCAGACGAGAGATGTCATTGTCGAGATCGACCGCAAGCCGATTCGCTCTTTGTCGGACTTTTCCGAGGCAACAAAAGATCAGACTCCGGGTAGAAATTTGCTGATTTTGCTGTTGAGAGGCGGAGATCCGCACTTTTTGGCTATCCAGATTCCACGGAAATAGATGGGGGTAGAAAAATTATTATTTTCATTGAAAATAATAAGATAGAAACAAGATAAGCAGAGGTTGGCCCGTTGGATTTCAACGGGCCATAAAAAAAAAAGGGATTGAGCCGGTATTCACTTGTAATGTGTTGAGGAATTGTTTAGTGTTTGCCGCTCAAATATTGATACCACCGACAAATGAGTAGGAGTGTGTTTTTGTGAGGATTGACGTATACGACAACAATGTTGACCAGGCTATCCGGGTTCTGAAGAAAAAAATGATCCGTGAAGGAATGTTTCGGGAAATGAAAAAACGTAAATTTTTCGAAAAACCTTCCGAAAGAAAACGCCGGAAGCAGGCGGAAGCCGTTCGTCGTTTGCGTAAGAAAATTCGCCGCACAGTGAACTGATCTTTTGCCTTCCGGCTACGGCCTGGATGGATTTTTCAGAAGTCGATTATCCTCGACAAAAGAGCATTCATTGATTACAAAAACCTCAGCGTGATTATTCCGCTGGGGTTTTTGTGTTATTTTTTGTTTTGATTGCCCGGCTATTGATTGTCAACAAACGAGGAAAAATGGAAATCAGTCCATCTGGAGGATCTCAGCGGGGATTTACATTGACACAGATGGCGGTGGTCATCTTGTTGGCAGGCATCCTCTTGACCATGGGCATGACAACCATGAAGGCGCTTCAGGACAATACGGCCCTGTCGGTTACCCATAAGCGGTTGGAAATCATCCAGCAGGCGCTCCAAACCTACCTGAATCAAAACCCCTCACAAAATCGCCTGCCTTGTCCGGATCAAATCGAATCGGTGGATGGCTCCACGCCTCTTGATGGGGTTGAAAATCTAAAAAATGGCACCGAGGCCGATCAGGGATGTCTGGCCGATCAGGGGGTGTTGCCCTATGTGACCTTGGGTTTGCAAAAGCGGACGGTGCTGGATGGTTGGGACCGCTATTTTACCTATCATCTGGATGATTCTGCGAATAGTGCATGGGGAACGGCTCGCCCGCAACAGTCTGATTTCAGCCGCAGCGGTTCCCTGACCGTCATCCGGCGCGATCATAACGGTCGGGAGTCGGGCAGTCGGCGGGATGCGGTTCTGGTGGTCGTCTCCCACGGTCCCAACGGTTTTGGCGGTTATTCGATCAAAGGCACCCGGAACGTCACTCGGCCGGGGGTCGATCTGGATGAAAATGAAAACCACGACGGCGATGATCGTTTTGTCGAGCGGGACCATAATGAGCAGGCCGGTTATACCGATTCGGATGGCACCGTTCGTGGAGAGTTTGACGATATCCTGCTGGTAATGGGACGGAGTAATCTACTCCTGGAGTCGAGACAACCCTCGCAATCTTTCACGGAGATAGCCCAGGCCGATCTGAAAATTCTCGACGAGGCCGCCCACCGTTTTAATGGTTATCTGATCACCTATGTGGATAATTTCCCCCAAACCACCCCGGCCGGTGACGGTGAGTTGCAGGGGGACGGTCGATTGGGCGATCTATGGGACCGACAGGAGCGGGAGGTTTCGGCAGAGGGCGGGAAAAAACGACAGAACCATTTTCTCGATCCCTTCAATGTCGCCGCCCCCAACATCGATCCGAGGATCGGTTATCATTTCCTCGATCAAAACCAACAAGGTGGCGAGTCGGGCGAGTCGGCACTGGCGGTTCTGACCGGCAAAACCACCCAGCGTCCCTTTATCGCCGCCGGATTTGCCAACGATCCCTGGGGAGAGGCGTATCTTTGGGATGAAAAACAGGGTCGATTTTTTAGTCGAGGCCCGGACAGGCAGTGTCAGGGCGGGGATGATGTGAGCAGTTCCATGACCGCCACCTCCATGGGTGGTGATAGCCGTTGTACGGGGGCAAACTGAAATGGGCCGGGTCAGTCGAACAATCCAGGGGGGATTCACCCTGATCGAGATGGCCATGGTCATGGTTATCGCCAGTATGCTGGTGGGGGCGGGGCTGATGTTGGGCCAATCTCTCATCAACAGCATGTATGCCAAAGAGTTGCTGGCCATGGCTCGGGATCTTTCCGCCAGCAGCCGTTTTTTCAAAGAAAAATTTCACTATCTGCCCGGTGATCTGCCGTTGGCAGGCGGAGATCTTCAAGGGGTCTTGACATCTCATTGTCATTTTCCGACCCATTTGCCGGAGCAGGCTGTGGGGGTCGGGGTGGGTAACGGCCTGATCAATAAAAGTGATCTGGCCGGGGATCTGGCCTCAGAGAGTCTCTGTGTTCGGAATCATCTGAGTGCTGCCGGTCTGATCAGCGGTGGTGCTGGTTCAGAGGGGGGCATTCTCTCCCTTCAGAGCCGATACGGTTCGGTCGACTTGATTGCCAATAGTGGCAGTGGGCTGGTGGAGAACCATTCTCATGTTCGATTGCCGGCCCATATTCTCAACGTGATCGAATTTTCCGATCTGCCTCGCGCCATTGCCCTGGAGATGGACCTGGCTTTGGATGATGGCCGTTTGACCAGTGGTCTGGCCCAGGCCGATATCGATCCGGGTGTCGATAGCGCAGCGGTCGTACGCTTTTTTGCTGTGCCACTCTAGTACAGACTGGCGGGAATAACGCTTTAGATAGAAAGCTATCAAAGAGATGGCATCGTCCAAAGTTTCATTAATC
>JADFYU010000039.1 GCA_015232865.1 Magnetococcales bacterium | reverse complement strand
CATCGGAGATGGAAAAGATTATTACTGGTATGGTACGGTTCTCCAGCAGTGGAAAGGGGATGCCAAATCAACGGCGGCTTTCCAACGGGTGGCTGAAGAGGCAACCGATCCGGAGATTCAGGCTTTGGCTCGGATTCGTTTAGGAGATATTTTACAACGGACAGGGGATTTTCCCGGAGCAAAAGAACACTATCTGAAAGCTGTGGAGCTTGCGCCTGAGACAGCTTGGGCCAAAATATCCAAAGAGAATGCCGCCCAGCTTCAGATGGCCATGGATGTAGGGAAAAAGTAGTTATGTCGGAACGCAATCAAATCGTTATCATCGGTTCAGCCAGCTCTTACCTCAATGCGCTGGTGAGTCAATTGAGTCTTGTCGGTGCCAAGGCCATATTGCAAGAGCAGATCTCCGAAGCGAAAAAACAGATCGCCACCCCCAAGGTTGGTATGGTCATCGTCGATCTGGAAGGGGTCGAGGAGGGGTTGGAGCTGATTCGAGAATTGAACTTCCTCTTTCGGGGTATGCCGATTCTGGCTGCGGCGGTCAAGGGAAATTTGACCGAAGCACGGGAGGCCATCAGCCTTGGTGCCGCAGATTTTTTACATTTGCCGGTGGATGATGCCAAACTGAAATCGGTTATCAAAAGCTATTGCAGCCAGTTTTTTGACCCGGAGCTGGGTCGTGGCCGCAAGATCATCACCAACGATCCGGGTATGGCGCGGCTTTTAGGCCAGATTCGCCGAGTTGCCCGTTCTCAGGCTTCAGTATTGATTCAGGGTGAAAGCGGAACCGGTAAGGAGTTGATCGCCCGCTTTGTTCATCAGGTGTCGGATCGGGCTTCGGGTCCATTTGTCGCCATCAACTGTGCGGCTCTTCCTGAAAACCTGTTGGAATCCGAACTGTTTGGCCACATCAAAGGTGCTTTTACCGGTGCCACGTCAGACCGTAAAGGTAAATTTTTGCAGGCCAACGGCGGCACTATCTTTTTGGACGAGATTTCTGAGATGACCCTCAACCTGCAAGCTAAAATGTTGCGGGTGCTTCAAGAGCGCGAGGTGGACCCGGTCGGTGGCAAGTCGGCTATTTCCGTCGATGTCCGGGTGGTGGCCTCGACCAACCGGGAGCTGAAGGCTTATGCCGAAGAGGGTAATTTTCGTGAAGATCTGTATTATCGCCTCAATGTCTTTCCCGTCCAGCTTCCTCCGCTTCGGGAGCGAGGCAATGATGTTCTGTTGCTCTCCGAGAGTTTTCGGACCCGCTTTGTGGCGGAGTTGGCACGAAACGACATTCCTTTCTCCAAACGCTCTGTGGCAGTCTTGAATCGTTATCAATGGCCCGGTAACGTCCGAGAGTTGGAGAATGTCATCCAACGGGCCTTGCTGATGGCCGAGGGCGAACAAATCGAGCCGGCGGATCTGATGATTGACATTCCGGCCGGTTTTGACAGCCTGGACAGTTCTGAATCCCCGAATTTCGACGTCGAATCGGGTGGAGCCGGGTTTGAGCTGGATTCCGACCTGGATGATGAGGGGATTCGACTGCCGGTTGGTACGACGGTGAGACAGATGGAGGAGATTTTGATTCACAGAACTTTGAACGAGGTAAACGGCAATCGAACCCGTGCGGCCGAATTGCTGGGCATATCCATTCGCACCCTGCGAAATAAACTCAATGAATACGCAACCCGTTAGAGACCATTTTATGACCTGGATAAAGCGGGTCGCCCTCTTGTTCCTGGTTGCTCTGTTGACAGGCTGTTCGGAGACCGATCTGCCGCTGGACCCCAAATTGTTTGTCAAGGACTCTTCCCTGGATAAGCTTCAGCGTCTTTTTATGCCCGAGAGCTATTGGGAAGCAAAGGTCAAGGGGTTGGCTGAAGAGTTGAGAGAGGTTCGGACCCAGTTTGAAACCGAGAGTCAGCGCTATCGGGACCTACGCAAGGAGCAGAGAGAAAAAATACTGCTGGCGGTCAGCGAGGCACAGGAAAATGGTGATGATCACAGAGTGACACGACGGCAGATCATCCAATTGTACCGGCAGAAGCTGGACAGGCTCCGGGATGAATCCCGCCTGACCGGAAAAAAACTACGAGAACAGGGAGTCCTGCTGAAACAGGCCAGCGACGCCCTGCTTCAGGCTCGTTAGCCTATTTCCCGTTTCATTTGTCGGGGGATGCACCGCTTTCGCTTTTTTTCCCACTTTCTACCATTAAAGCTGCATTGAACCTAGAAACTTTGTTTCTAGGTTTAAAGACTCAGGCCTTTTTTCAGGACCAGGTGGATGTTGTTGGCTCGGTAGGTGCCGTCCCGTCCGGCGGAGACTTCAAATTCGATGATGTCTCCGGGGCTGGGGACGACCTCTGGAGTAGTCAGTTCTGAGACGTGGACGTAGACGTTGTTGCGGCGGCATTTGGCAAAGCCATAACCTTTCTCTTCAAAGTAGACCGTGATCACCGCCCGCTCGATGGAGCCGAGTTGAATATTGTCTCCGCTTCCCGTCAGTTCGGATGGGGTAGCCTCTCCGTCGGAGTCGCGGATATCCAGGGCGATCAACCCTTCGACCTCTGAGCCGGAGCCGACGGTAAAATCGACGATATCGTTGACCTGAAGGGGCGGTGTCTTGACCTCTTGCGGCAAAATGAAAAAGCGGATCAGACCGGAATCCTGATTGTGGATGGTAATGTGGCCGGAGCCGTCAGCATCGAGAAATTCGACCTGTCCCTGTAGTCGGCTGCCCATAATCAAAACCGAACAGGCTTGGGGGCGCCCCTCTTTGCCGGGCTTGACGGTAAACTGTACGTGATCGTGCTCTTGGACGGAGATCTGATTGATCACATAGGTCATGTGAAAATAGATCTCCATGTACTCTTGTTCGTTGGTATAATACTGAATAAATCCGAATCCGCGCTCTTTTTTGAAGGCGGAGACCCGGCCAAAATGGATCTGCTCTTCGACGCTTTTTTTGCTTTTGTCTGAACTGCTGACCGCCTCTTCAACCGGACTGGTGGCCAAAAAATGTGAAGGTTCCCCCTGCCAGAAAATTGAATAACTGGGCAGCGGTTGGCTGAGTGTGGCCAGTTTGACAGGGGATTGCCCGACAAAATAGGCGTGGGCCGGTCGGTTGACCGACTCTCCGGCGATGGAGCTGATGGAGATGTTTCCTCCCGGATTGGGGGCCGGGTCATGATATAAAATGGCGTTACCACGGGCTCTTTGCGCAAGAGCCTGGGCCACGTCAACCGGAGTTCCGAGATAATCGATGTGGGCGCTGGAAGGGAGTGAGAAAGCGTAGGCCGGACCGCAGGCCACGCCGATGGCGCAACTGAGATTTCTCGGTCCGGTTTCGACGCCCTCCTGTAGGTCTATCGCCCCCTGAATGCCATCAGATTGATGGTCAAAAACAGCCAGAAAACCGTCCTGGCTCAGCTTGATGATCTGGCCGTTATTGGGCTGGAGCGCCTCTTGGGCTATACGCAGAAACCCCTCGAAGAATTGGAGCCAATCGGCTCCCGGCAGGCTCTTTTTAATTTGATCCGCATTAAAAATACGAGCCTGCAGAAAGGTTTTCCCGATCGTCTGGTATTCCATGGAAGAGAGACTATTGGCGCTTGATGGATTCAATGATGATCGCCTCTAGGGGGACGTCACCATGTCCGCGATTATGTCCGGTCTGGACCTGAGAAATTTTGTCCACCACCTCCAAGCCCGCAACCACCTTGCCAAACACGGCATAACCAAAATCACGCCCGCCATGGTTTAGGAAATCGTTGTTGTTGACATTGATGAAAAATTGCGAGGTGGCACTGTCGACGACCGGGGTACGGGCCATGGCCAAGGTGCCCCGATCGTTTGATAATCCGTTGTCAGCCTCATTTTTGATGGGGGGATTGTTGGGTTTTTCAGACATGTCCGGCAACATGCCGCCGCATTGAACCATGAAGTTGGGGATGACCCGATGAAAAATGGTGCCGTCATAAAAACCGGCGTCCACATATTTTAGAAAATTTTCAACGGTGATGGGGGCCTTTTCCGAGTTGAGTTCGATGGTGATTTCACCAAGGGATGTGGTCATGATAACCATGGGCGTTGCTCCAGGGTTTGGGGTCATTGATGTAGGTCCGGTTTGAGCAGCCAGCACGGGCTGCACGCAAATACCGACCAGGAAGAACAGAACAATGTAAAGAAAACGGATGGGGTTGGTCAATGGATTCTCCTCAAAGTATGGAATCATTTAGGTGGTGTAACGAATATTAATTGAGCTCTTGAAGGAGCTCTTCGGCTCGGAGAACGATCTGATGGCAGGAGAGAATCAGTTGAAGAGCTTTCTTCCGGGAAAAGGCCAGGTCAAGATCATGGTCGGCACTGTGGCGCATGTCCCGTGCATTGCTTAACAGGTGGCCCAGTTGACGGATTTGGATGGTTCGATCCCAGTGCTGGTTTTTGCATCTGGGCAGAGGAATCTGAATCAGGCTTCTTGCCAGGTTTTTGGGACTTTCCTCCTGTTCGGGGGCCGTGGTCAATGGCTTCAGGTCCAGGGCGTTTTTTAACTGTTTGCAGGCGTGGTAAGCACCCTGATAGGCACGACTGGCGGCATTGCGATCGTTGATTTCCAGATCGATTTCCAACATCTTTTCTGCCGATCGGATAAAATCCAGGGGAGAGATACGCATCTTTTTATTCGCTCGCAGTCAGAAAACCGATGGAAAAATGGCGAAAGATCTGTTCGGAGAGTCGGGATTCAGCCAGCCGTTTTCCCAGCTCCCATTCCAGGGCCACCACCTTCTCTTCCGGTAGGGATAATTGATAGCGAAAACTCAACCAACGGTCTGACTCATCCTCACGAATCTGATATCGCAGCGCGGCCCCCATGACCCTCTCCTCCCGGAGCAGGGAGGCGGCTTGAAGTTGAATCGACTCCAAATCCCGGTCGGAGATCTGGCGCTCGCGCAGAAAAAGAGCGCAGCGGCGGGTTTTGTGGGCTCCAGGCAAGGTGTCATGGCAGCCGGTGAGTCGGTCATAATCATCCATCCATTGGGTCGCCTCGTGGAAACGGCCAGCTTGAATGCAGGCGAAGACGGTTTCGGCCAAAATGGGTGGATTTTTTTTATAGATCTGGTTGGCCTCACGTGCCTCGATCACCGATTCGGAAAAGCAACCGATCCCTTGAAGAGCCATGATAAAGTTGATGCGAACCGGAAAAGAGGCCCCATTGATGGTACGAATGGCCTCAAAGTGATAACGCATTTTTTCTTCATTGCCCTGGAAGGTGGCGATCATACCCATAATGCTGTGGCTGGTTGCGGGATAATGTTCCAGATAGGTCTCGGCCAGGGAGAGATCGTGGGCAAGACTCTCCGAGTCAAAACTTTTGCCAAAGGAGAGTTGACTGATTCTTTTGCTGATCGATTCAAGGTCTGGAGGTGATTTTGAACCCATGAATAGTCCTTCGATGTCTATTGGGGTCGCAGAAACGACAAAGACCGAATTCAGTATTGATGACTCTGTTGCTAACTTACGGTTCAATCTTGTTTTGGGCAAGGATTTTGATGGAAAAAGGGCGCAAAGTCGCCCAGAAATAAAACATTGGATTAAAAGTATTTACAACTGTTAATCTGGGAATTCCTGTTGCGGATTTCGCTCCTGAGTGGCAGCGAAATCCGCTGAATTTCAACCGACCCTTATGAATAGCTGAGAGTCGCCCGGTCGCTCCAACACTGGTCAAAAGCGATTCGACCGTTGGCAAACAGGGTGGCGGTGCTTTCGTCGGCAAAGAGTGTGGTTCTTTGAATCAGCCAAACCGGATCGGATTCGTCGGCACCCGGATCGGCGCTGCCGATAAAGATAAAGGTGGACTCTCCGACGACGATGCTGGCGGTGCGGGTGGTCAGTAGGGTTTTACTGTCGAGGGAATTGTCGAGTTTGCATTTATTGATGTGGCTCTGTTTGGGCATGATTCTCTCCTGGTTCTGGGGTGGTCGTTATGATAAATGGGGGGCCGAGTCCGCCGGCCTGATCAAGGTCAATTGCGAGCAGGCCATCTTCGGTTCAAGGGTGTGACGCAGCTCGGTCAGCAGTCCTCGAAAACTCTGTCCATAATGGGCATGATGCACCTCAATAATCTGTCCTGGTGCCAATCCGGGTCGATAATGGGCGGTTATCACTACCTGTTGCAGCGGTTCTCCAAAATTCAACATCTGCTCGCCTCTGGCTCGCAGGGCCGCCAGATCGGTGAGCAACTCGGAATGGAGATCCTCGATGGCGTGGTTGCCGCCTCTTCTTTGAAGCGTTACCGATCGAATGTCGGTGTTGGGGTCGGCTTGGCTGGAAAATGCCACGGGGAAGCGGGTCAATCCGGCCAGTTGGTGCGGTGCTTTAAACTGGTAAGCCTGACTTTGGGCGGTCGCGGTCACTTGTAAGACGGCGGTTCCGGCCAGGGTGGTCGTTACCGTCTGTCCATCGGCAGCCAGTTGCGGTGTGCCCAAATCCATTCCCAGCCAGGAAAATTGATCGATAACGACGATGGGCTGAGAGAGTCTGGCCTGGTTGTTCTGGATAAAGGTCAGGTTTTCTGTCACCGAATAACGAACGGTTCCCGTGGGTAGAATGTGATCCGTTGAGGAGACCGGCAGGGTTGGCGTGGTTCCCGGACTGCTGTTAAGCAGAAGATGGGCGGTCTCTCCCGGTTGAAAACGGGTTTTACCTCGATTAGGCCCCCATTGCCGGCCATCGACGACCAGAGAGAGGAACCCCCGCTTGCTCTGTGGATTCCGGTCATGAATGGTAATGCGGTCATAACAGCTCCCAACCACTTGCTGCTCCATCATCTGTAGGTTATCAGCCCGATCACTGAAAACATGGTCCGGGTCTCTGTTTGGCCAGTCCGCCAGCGGTCTGGAAAAGAGGGGTTGCATCACCGGTGTGCCGCCGGCTCGACAGTGCAGGAAGCCTCCGACCGACTCGACGATGGTTTGAGCCAATTGCACCGGTGTTTTGGCGTTGGAATCCAGTCGTCCGCCCTCAATGGGCCAGTTGATCAGTTGCCAATCAATGGGTTGTTGCAGCAGCTCTGCCACCACCTCTTTGGCCCAGACGGTCTGAGGCCAGCTCCGTTGAGTCGCCGTCGCCAGGGGGCCAGTTTTGACTGCCAGGGGGCTGAGGGCGATCAAGGTCAGAGCAGGCCGGTTGTTTTCGTGGCGGTTGAGTCGTTTTTCCTGGACGACCAACAAAAATGGCTCGCCGCCAAGCTCCAGGGTAAAAGATTGACCCAGTTTCAGCGTTTGCCAGAGACTCTCTTCCATCAGCTCCAGTTCACATTGCCAACCGATCTGTTTTTGATTGGCCTGAATCGTCAATTGATGCAGAACAATCGGAACGCCATCAATCAGTACGGTCGGTTGGCTCAGGTGGGTCAGGGTGATCGGCGTGGAGATTTCCCAATAGCGGCGATGGGGGATTGTGACCGCATTGTAAACCGACAGATCAGCACGCTGACTGATGCTGGTCTGGCAACGTCGGGTCAGGCTGGCGGGTCGAGATGAGGAGTGGATCAGCGGATTTCTGAGAGACCAGCGGTTTGAGCAGTTGGTGGTGATTCGGTGATGAATGGGTTGAATCGAGCAGGCGGTCAACGCTCTCTTCCAGCCTGTTAGAATGGATTGGGCCAGCCGCAGGGGATAGGGGTGGTCAAGCTCCATTTCAATCAAGATCACAAGGGGATGAGCGGATTGACGGGCCAGGCCGAGGGGATAGAGCTGCTCAGATTGTCGGCTCAGGAGCGATGAAAAGGGGCTGGTTCGGGATTCAAGCAGAAAAATGCCGATTTGAAACGGCGTGTTTCGGATCTGGCAGAGGGAGAGGGTATAGGCCGCGGTCATCTGTTGGTGGGCAACCGGTCGAGGCGGATCGATGATTTTTTCGATTCCGCCGACCCAATCGGTAAGGCCGCTCCAGATCGCTTCCTGGTTCCAGCTCGTGCCGTCGTCCGAGGAAGAGAGGTGGAAATCCACCGGGCTTTGAAAGGAATAGCGGGGCAGAAACAGCAGTTGCTTGATCTCCACATCCAGGCCAAAATCGTACTGGAACCAGCAGGTTTCACCCGGTCCGCCATTGCTCCAATACTGGCTGTTGTTGTCGTCAAATAGTTTATAGACGGTCGAGGTGTTGTGGCTGGCGGAGGCGGTCCCACCCTGGCACAGATCTGGACCCTGATCCGTACTGCGCATCTCCACTTCATAAAGAGAGACCAGATTGGTTCCCCCGGAGGCGGATGATTGGGTAATGGTGATACGCCAATAACGGTGTGTGGCCATGGGAAATCTATTCCGGTAGAGGTTTGAAGGTGAACGAATCAAAATTGATGACCGGACTCTCAATCCGGGTGGCGGTCAGGTTGGCGTAGACGGTGGGATCTCCGGTTGTGTAGGTAAAGCTTGATAATCCACCGTGCAACTCTGCCGTTACGGTAAACCCTTGGCCTTGAAGGTTGGCTGCAAAATCACTGATGGGAACGTGGATGTTGCCTGGCTCCGGCATGGTCGGGCTTTCCGGGATTTGAGCGGAAAAACCGAAATCGGAGAGGACGGTCAACCAGGGTTCGGTATTGACTCCGGGGCAGTTGTTGAGCGTCAGCTCAAGGGTGACCCCTTCATGGAGGGTATAGCGCCGATCCAACAGGCTGGCCGGCAGGGTCTCTGGTTGTTCGACGCCATCCGGGTATTGCCAGGCAGCGGTCAAACCGCCTCCCGAGCAGATATTCCGAATGTCATAGGTTCCGTTCCAACCGGTCAGATCGGATTTTGGATGCCAGATGATGCCGAGCAGGGGCAGGTGATAACGGGCCAGGGCTTCGGCCTCGACAATTTCCAGATCGGCCCGAAACGGCAGACTGCTGTAACGGGTGGTGGTTTTGCTGGCTTTGGTCGGGCTTTGGTGGATCAATTCGGTAGTCTGGTGCCAGAACGGAAGGCGGATTTCATGGCGACCGGGATAGATGGGGGTCGGTTGTCGGCCGAGGTGATAAACCCGATCATGGAGTGTCTCAAAAATTTTTGCCCCGTAGGTCAGCAACTGGCAGCTTAAATCAAAACCACTGACACCGAACTTGGCCTGGAGAATACCCTGGTCCAGCTCCAGCTCATATTCATCCTGGACAAAAGCATAGCGTCTGACCAGACCGCTCACCCCTTCGACAAAGCTCAACGGTTGAAGCGGATTGATGCGGCGGCTGTGACCCCGCAGCAAAAAATCGCCTGTCAGGGTATAGAGACTGAAGGTGATGTTCTCATCCAGATCCGGTGAGAAGGTGAGACCGTCATCACGGATGAATTGGAAGCGAAACAGAACCGAAACCGACAGATGGGCGGCGACGTATCGATCAAATGGGCCGGGGGCGGAGAGGATGAGTTCTGACATGGATCTTGTTAATCCTATTGATTGAAGCGAAAGGTTATTTCTGGAAGATCCGAATAGAGAGCCTGTTGGTTGCAACCGGTTTTGCCGTCGGCTCGTTGCCGTTTCATGGTCAGGGTTACCGCCCGTTCGACATCAACAAACAACGCTTCACTATCCGGGCTGAAAATCCGCTCGACCTGACTTTGGCGATCGATCTCCACATACTGTACCGGAGCCGGAGCCGAGGCACTCTCGACACAGGAGATAATGGCGAGATATTGCGAGGTGGTGAGATTTTTTTCGCCACCGGTCAGTTGTTGCCAGCAGTTTTTCCAACAGGGGTCCAACTCCTCGATCAACGGAATCAAGTCAGTCAGGCTTGGGATGGCATCACCGGCATGTCCCCCTTTTCCATCCGCCCCTTCCGGCCAGAACTGGCGTTGAAAGGAGAGTTGGGTCGCCTGACCGTCGGCCAGGGCGATGAGATGGACGGCGGGAATATCGCAATCTCGAATATTGCCGGCCAGCCAGGCCAACTGCATCTCCTTGAATCGGGCCGCCTCCATCTGCTCTTCGCCCAAGGTATAGGTCACTTCAAATAGACTGAACGCCGGGCTGTATTCCACCACCAAGGCTCCGGTAACCGGTTGGGGGTGGTAAAAAGCACCCAAATGCGGGATATATCCGGGAGGTGATTGCTCCTGGCCGTTCTCATCGTAGAACGGGGTTTTATCGATAATTCGGACGTTGGGGTGGTCATAGGCATATTTCAAGGAACGGTTTTGGCTGTTGGTCCAGGTCAACACCTCCGTCAATGGAGCCTGCCGACGACCCAGCGGGGCGGGTTCGCCACCATGAACGATCAGTCGGGCGCTTTTTGCCGCTTGTTCGTCGCAGTAAAGGCGAACCCGGCGCACACCTGGGCGGATCATGCGCAGGCTGGTTTTGATCTGATCGCCATAGTGGTCCGGGTTCCGGCTCCAGAATCCCACCACATGGGCTTTGAGTTGGATCGGTACGGAACCCAGATCATCCCCAGTGCTCAGATGAAAACGGCTAGAGATCTGTTGAGAGAGAAAATCCAGCCTCAAGCCAGTGCTCAAGAGGTTCATTCGCTCTCTCCGCTGATGGCGATCACCACCTTGTTTCCAGAGAGACTGTCGGCTCCGGCGGGAACGGTCCGTTTTTCCCAGATGGGCAAAGCGGCGGGGTGGGTGGTAAAGGTGAGGGTCTCTCCCGCCTGCCAGGTTCCGGCCCAGGGCGGCGTGCCATCGGTGAGGGTAAAATAGGGCTTGGAAAAATCGGGGTTGGTGGGCGCAAAATCCCCTCCGCCGATGGAGCCGCCCCCGACGTCGCCGACCTCGTCGCCCGAACAGGAAAAATGGCTGCTGTCAGAAAAAGTGAGAATCCAGGTCTGCTCAACAGAGCCAATATGGTCTAAAACAGGTGGATAGGTTGTCTCATCATAACTGCCGGAGGCGGAGGACTCTCCCCATCCGGTCAGAGTGGCTTCGATGTCGGCGGTTTCCAACACCGAGGCCACTTTGGTCTCTCCAACCGCATATCCGTTGCTGACGGCGATCCCGGAAGCCAGGGTCAAGGTGGCCTGATCGCCATTCCAGGAGACCCCTCCGGTTGCCGCCAATCTGAGGAATTCACTGGTTCCCCCGACATCGTCTACGCTGCTCTGATTGGAGAGGCGAATCAGATCCCCATTTTGAAAGATGGCGTGACCAGCGGCGGCGTTTCCCGGTTCGACCCGAATCAGCAGAACGGTATCCTGCGCGGTGACGGTGGCATCCAGATCGGCTGCCCCATAAAAGCGGCTGGCTATTTCGGCGTCGGCCTGGGTGTCGGTCTGGGTGCCGTCCAGCAAAACAATGCTGTCGTCGCCCGGCGTATGGGTTTCAATGAAAACTTTCGGTTCGATCAGGGTGAGATCGTCGTCATTGGCTATTTTGATGAAACTTTTTCGATATTTGGTAGAGCCGGCGGTTCGTTCGGCCTGGGGAACATCCGGCCAGACGTTGTTTTTGACGCCGTCGGGAATCTCATTGGCACTCATGGTGCCGCCGTTGCTGGTCGAATCGTTGACGATGGTGGATTTGTACCATTTGATTTCACTGGTTTGAATGGCCATTCTATCTCCTTCTCAAACAAATATTTAATGGGTTTTTATCAATCGGATGGTGCCGATGAACTGGTTGTGATGAGGCCAGAGCGGGGCAAAGCTTAGAGCCGGTGGTTCGTAGTGACGAAACTGCACCTCGACCGTCAACGTCTCCCAGATCAGCGGAAAAGTGGCTCCGAGCTCATCGGCCATCTGTGTCAACGCCTCGGTCGTCGCTTCATCCAGCCAGGTGGTCTCTGCGGTGGCGGCCAGGGTGATGGGTCTGACCGTGTTGAACGAATTGAACAGACAGGGATATCCGCCCAAGGTGTGGTGCAGGGTTTGGTTGACAGTCGGAGCGCTGTAACGGTCGATCCACTGGAGGGAGTCGGGCAGGAGGAGGGTGCCAAGTTTTTTCATGGTATCTATCTCTCTTAACACCGCTCTAGGACAGGCCGCGAAGGATCAGGCGGGTACTCATCCGCAGCGGATAATAGCCGTAACCATGGTGATAGACCGGTCCCGGAGCGGTGTTGAGGGTTAAAGGACCGTGTTCACTGTCCGGTTGCCAGCCGATGAGGGTTTCACAAAGTCGGATCAAAAGCGGCCCCGCCTCGATTCTCTCCTGGATTCCGTTCTCCATCTGCCGAGCCGAGCGCACCACCACCACCAGCAACCACTGCTGATGAATGGCCTGCTCCCGTCCTGCTCCCAAATCCGGCTTTTGGCCGTCATAGATCAAAAACAGGGCCGGAACCGCGCCGGGATGTTCTCGGATTGCCTCCAGGCTGCGGCCGGCACCAATCTGTCGAAAGGAGTCGTTGAGCTGCTCAAGTTGGGTGAGAATGAGGGCTTCGGCTGCAAAATAGTTATTCATGGCCGATGAACCCGGCCAAAGAGGCGGCGTCAAAAATCCGGGTTGAGGGTTTGGCGTCGGCCAACCCCACTCCGGAGGGGAATGCCGGAGGAAGCAGTGCTGGAATTTGAACCTGACCGCCGGCCAGCTCTTGCAGCCAGGAGATGGTCTGTTTGTATCGCTGCTCCACCTCGAAGGGAATGCCGTCATCATAGAGCAGGTGACGGCTTAAACGGCCACAGGCCTGGGGCAGAGGGCTGTTGGCAATTTCCGGGGTTGCAATGGGCAGGGGATAGCGCCGGTTGAGGTAGGAATCCATCAGATGGCTGGCCGCATCGAGTGCCGACACCATTCTGGTCAGAGCTGCCTGGGCGGCACTCTGTTCCTCAGCGGAAAAACCGCTCAGATCTTCGCCCTGGATGGCCAATCTCAGCAAAGGAGCCGAAACCAGTGGCAGATCGTCTGGGGTGGCGATTTGAGCCAACTCCTTGGCTCCATACCAATCCAGAAGGTTTTGCGGGGTTGCATAGCTCATTGTTTTTGCTCCTTTGTCCAATATTGCCAGATCTGATCCCGTTCCAAAGCCGAGACCCGGCGACCAACAATGGCCGCCAGTGCCTCGGTGCGGGGCCGGCCGTCCCGTCGCCAAAGGGACGGGTTGACCGGATCCAGCCGGGAAATTGCCAGAGCCAGGGGGATCTCAATCGCCTGCTCAAGCTGTTCATCAAAAAATGATTCCCCGGCACCGCAACAAAAGCCTTGCTCCACCACACCGACCGACACAAGAGTGGCGCCCTGTTCCAAAGTCAGTTCGACAGCGGTTCCCGGTTCATAGCGGTGACCGTTATGCTGCAACGGTGTGCATACGGTGAAGGTCGGCATGATTCTTAGGCCGGGTTTTGAATCAGATAACCGGAAAGAATGCCGGTTAAAACCGGTGCCCGCTCATAGGTAACGGGAAAAATCCAGCTTTTGGCGTTGTTTTCGTAGTAGGGTTTTTCCACCAAGGGATAGCCGTCCATGGTGTAGGTGTACCCAAAAGACGGATCTTCCATCCCGGAGGGGGTGGTGGGTACGTAGGCTAAAACGGCATTGTTGCCCCAGATATCGATATCGTTGCCAACGTCGTCAAAGGCGACCGCTTTGCCGACCACCACCCGTTCCAGGTCCAGCAGAGCCGAGAGCATGTCCGGCGTGACGGATTCACGACTGGTGTACTTGAACCGCTCGACGATGACCGGGTGATTTTTCAAGGCGTTGAAGGCTTGAGCCGAGAGCAGCAGGGTGTTGGGATAGATGCCCACCGAAGTACGAATGGCCTCTTTGCCGGTATTGATATCCTGGGTCGGATCGGAAGAGCCGTCGCTCCACTGATCGCCCCCGGAGAGGGTTACCTTGTGATTGTTGTCATAATTGCTGGCGTTGGTGGCCAGTTGCGCCTGATCATATTCCAGGGTCAGGGAGAGGGCGCGAAGGGTGCTGTTGACTGAGCGGCCTCCCAGGTCGATTCCAGGAGTCTGGGCGGCGTCGCGCAGATATTCTCTGGGAACCTGGCCCTCCAGAGAGTCCTGTACCAGGGCGAAGGTTTTTCCCAGATAACCAAATCGAATCCGCTTGGTGGCGGAACCCGGTGCGCGACGGGCTTGGTAGAGCTTGAAACTCTCCTTGCCAAACTCCAGAATCTGGCCGCCGGAGACGGAGACCGGAACTTTGGGAAAAAGGTTGAAGCCCACATGTTCGGCGTGACGATAACCTTGGGCGATTTCGGTAAGTACCGGATCGATAACCCGGATCTGACTGGCTGAGATAGACATGTTTGTTGTTCCTTGATTGGAGAGGATAACTATTGAATTTTTAAATGGTTAGACAGGATTATCGGCGCAACAGCACCTCAATCATCTCACCGGATGCCGAGGCCGATTGCAGAGCGTCGGCCAGGATAAATTCCGGCAGATCGCCCCCGATCAACAGGGCGCCGTTGGCACCGCTACTGATGACCGGTGTGACACCGGCTGCGACCGTCAAAGCCGAAGCGGGAATCACCCGGCCCTGGCTGTCGGCCACCAGGGAGTCGCCGACGGCGATGGCGGCGCCGCTCTCCAGAATGGCGGTGCCGGATGTGATGAGGGCAAGCGGATTTCCGCTTGCGGCATCGGTGACGCTTGCGCCCATGACTTTTTGTCCTTGGACGGTGGCCTGAGCGCCATCAAAACCGACGGCCCGATTGGCGGTAACGTCGCCGCTGGTGGTCAGTGTCAGGGTTAGAACAGCAATATTTTGTTGGCTCATTTTGATATCCTTGGGTTATTGGCCGAGGCTCAATGCCGCGGTGTGATAGTCGATATTTTTCTCTTTGGCGAAGGCCATGATTTGATTGTGGGTAGCCAGTCCATCGGGATCGACCTGATACCCTTTTGGTGGGGAATAGGAGACGGCATTGGCTTTTTGCTTGCTCTCAATCAGGGATTCGGAAAAGTCCACCTGGATGGGCAGTCGAGAGACGAAATCTTGAAAATAGTTGAGGGCTTCTGATGCGACCGGCTCTCCATCCGGTCCTGATTCCGAAAACTCGATGACCCCGGAGGCTTGCAGGCGTTCCATGAGTGCCAATAATCCCGCCCGGTCTCTGGGAAGAATGCGGCCTTCATCAATCAATTGATCGACAAAGGTGGTCAGCCGGGTTTGGGCGGACTCTCTCTCTTGTTTGTGAAGGGCCTCTTCCCGTCGGTTCAGTTCTGCCTCTCGCTGATCCAGTTCTTGTTTTTGCATCAGTAACGATTCCGGGGTGGAGATGGGTTCCTCCTGCTCGTTGTCCATTTTTTTCTCCTGTTGAATGGTGATTTCAGAAAAGTTGTTATGCTCTGGTTGATCGTTGCGGGCCGGCCATGTCGGGTCGGTGGAATGGCCAAAAGTGATGATGCCGCTCTCCTCTTCCTCAAAGGAGGCGTCACCCAACCCTTTGATGGCAGGAGGATGAGCGCCGAGAAACCCCACGTGGCGAAGATAATAGGAGCCGGGGACCGGATTGCTGGCTGAATCTGGCGTGTAGAAACTGGATGAGATTTTTTTGTATCGACCCGCCTGAACCAGTTCGCGAAATGCCGGGTCCACCTGTTTGACGTAAGCCAGCAAAACGCCGTTTTCTACTTTCAGGCCGGCAACCCAACCCCAGGCCGGGGCGTTGTGTTGGGGGTGACCGATCACCAGGGGTGCTTCATGTCGGTCGGCATGGTAGATGGATGCCGTCTCTTTCAACGTCATCTCGGTGAGTGTCAGGGTCAATCCGTTCATGTCCCGGTGCTGACCCGCTTCAAATATGGGGATATCGATCAATGTATTCATGGGAGGGGATCATGGAGAATTGAACGATGAGATATAATGTGAAGCGGGTCAGCAGTGTATTCAACATCTCAGCGCAATCATCGCGCCGCTAATGGAAAATCTGGGTTCAAATGGGGTGAGGCATTGTTATTGAAAGTAAAAGTAGAGAAATATCATGGGGTTGAAATGTGTTTGCGCCAATATCATGCTGCTGAATGGACGGGAAAAAATTGAAATAATCAGCGCGTTGTGGTAACGTGTTGCGGCTGGGATTGGGTTTGGTCGTCTCGGAGGGGTTGTTTGCGCTTTGAACAGATCTTTTGATCTTTAATTTTGGATGATTTTGTTTTCATGCCCAGAGAGAATGACAAAAACCTTCAAGCGGAAGAAATGGCTGAAAGCGATTTGCTTTTTGCTGAAGAGTCCCTTGATGTCCAGTCCTCTGAAGAGAATCCAAGTGACGACTGGAGAATCCTGATTGTCGATGACGATGAAGATATCCATAGCCTGACAAAAATGGTGTTACGGGGTTTGGTCGTCGACGGTCATGGCATCTCTCTGATTCATGGTTATTCCGGTCGGGATGCCTGTCAGATGATGGAGAAGGACCCGGGCATTGCCGTGGTGTTGTTGGATGTGGTGATGGAGACCGATACGGCTGGGTTGGATGCGGCGCGGATCATCCGCAACGAACTGCGCAATGGCTTTGTTCGGATTATTCTGCGCACCGGTCAGGCCGGTCAGGCCCCGGAGATGGATGTCATCTCCCGCTATGATATCAACGATTATCGGGAAAAGACCGAGTTGACCAGCCAGCAGTTGATTACCTCGGTGACGACGGCATTGCGGGCTTTCCGGGATCTTCGCACCATCGAGCACCTGGCTGGCCGTCTGAAAGGGGAGCGGGAGATCCTTAAAAAAGCCCAGCAGATCGCACATATCGGTAACTGGAATTGGGACACCCGTTCCGGTCAGGTCACCCTCTCTGACGAGCTGTCCCGAATTTTTGGAATCGATCCCGGCCACTTCCATGGCCAGATCACCCACTTCATCGAGCGGATTCACCCGGACGATCGCCGCACATTTGAGCAAGCCGTCCAATCCGCATTGAGTTTGTCAAAACCCTTCGAAATAGAGTGCCGGATTTTACGACCGGACGGTTCCCAGCGGATTGTTCAGGCTTTGGGGGAGCCATATCTATCTTCTGCCGCTCATGATCATCCCCGCATCATCGGCACGGTGCATGACATAACCCGACAGCGGGATGCTGAAGACAATTTGAAGATAGCGGCCAAAGTTTTTGGTGGTGCCATGCAGGAGGTGGTCGCCCAACTCAATCTGACGGCACAGGTCTTTGAGAATGCCATCGAAGGGGTGATCATTACCGACAAGATCGGAATAATCCAAACCGTCAACTCGGCATTTACCACCATCACCGGCTATTCCAATCAGGAGGCCATCGGCAACTCTTCAGATTTTCTCCACTCAAGCGATCAGGATGACGAAATCCACCAGAAAAAATGGCAGACATTAAAAGAGGTATTTCTTTGGAAGGGAGAGGTTTGGAATCGACGTAAAAGTGGCGAGGCCTATCCTCAATGGGAGACGGTGACCGCCATCCGTGATGCGAACGGAACAATCACCAACTATGTTTCAGTCTTCCACGACCTTTCCGACATCAAAGCCAGAGAACAGCAGTTACAGTACAGAATCCATTACGACAACCTGACCGACCTGCCCAATCGTGATCTTTTCATGGATCGACTGGAGCAATCCCTCAATATGGCGCACCGATCCGGTGCCAAGGTTTTGGTTCTGTTTCTGGGATTGGACCATTTCAAAAAAGTCAACAACAGTCTGGGTCACGGTGTCGGCGATCAACTTCTGAAGCGGGTCGCCAAGCGGCTGCGGGAGTTTATCCGCGAGGGAGACACGCTGTGTCGCCTGGGCGGGGACTCTTTTGGGTTTATTCTGCGGGAAATCAATCAGGTCAAAGATGCCTTGACGGTGGTGCAAAAGGTTGGCAATGCCCTGGTGAAGCCGTTTTCAATCGAGAACAACAGCCTCTTTGTCACGGCCAGTTCCGGGATTTCCCTTTTTCCCGATGATGGCCAGAGCGCCGACGACCTGATTAAAAACGCGGATCTGGCCATGGCTCGGGCGAAATCCGCCGGTCGTGATAATTGTCAGTTCTATACCGAGGCCATGGGAACCCAGGCCGATCGACGGTTGCTTCTGGAAAGCAGTCTCCGTCTGGCTCTGGCCAGAGAGGAGTTTGTTCTCTATTTTCAGCCCAAGCTCTCCTTGGAGAGCAATCGGGTCATTGGCATGGAAGCGTTGGTTCGTTGGCAGCATCCAGAGTCTGGCCTGGTTTCCCCCGCCGAATTTATTCCCATTGCCGAAGAGACCGGCCTGATCATTCCCTTGGGAGAGTGGATTTTACACCGGGCCTGTCAACAGACCAAAATCTGGCAGGATGCCGGGTTTGGTTCCTTGAAGGTGGCGGTCAATCTTTCGGCTCGACAGTTTCGTCAGGAGGATATTCTCAATCGGGTAGAGCGGGTTTTACGAGAGACCGGCCTTGCCCCGGAAATGTTGGAGTTGGAAATTACCGAGAGCATGGTCATGGATGATGTTGAGGAGGCCATCGAGACCTTGAAGCAGATCCACCTCAAGGGAATTTCCATTGCCGTCGATGATTTTGGAACCGGTTATTCCTCGTTGAGTTATCTCAAGCGGTTTCCCATCCATACCCTCAAAATCGATCGCTCCTTCGTCAGAGATCTGACTTCCGACTCTCAAGATGCCGCCATTGTCGAATCCATCATTTCTCTGGCCAAAGGTCTGAACCTTCGGGTCGTTGCCGAGGGAGTGGAGACTCAGGAACAACTGATCTACCTTGGAAAAGGGGCCTGTGACGAAGTCCAAGGATATTACTACAGCCACCCCCTTTCCGTTGAGAAGTTCGGGCAGTTTTTAAAAAAACACTTGGCCGACTGATCCCTTTTTCGTCCGATCCATTTTTATTGAAATGCCGCGACACGCTCGTTCGTCCCGAATTCGGCGGTTGGCCGGGCGCAAGGACAAATTTGTGCTGCACGGCAAGATGTTGTATGGTATGAATTTGACTTGATTTTTTAAAAGTCGAATTCGATATTGGTCTGTAAATACCGTATGCAACCTATTGATTGATCAGACAAACCAAACGGTTGTGCCGATTGGGTGCGGACAACTGCCTAATTTGGAATTATTACCATCAATTTTTTTAGACGGGAGATAACGATCATGAACGTACGTACAGCCGTATTACCTGTGGCGGGTTTAGGAGTCCGTTTTCTTCCCATCACCAAATCCATTCCCAAAGAGATTTTACCGGTTGTTGATGCGCCACTCATCCAATATGTGATCGAAGAGGCCTGGTCAGCCGGAATGGAGCGGGTGGTGTTGGTCACCAGCCGGGGAAAAACGGTTCTGGAGGATCACTTTGATAGCAATTATGAGCTGGAGGCGGCTCTGGAGGCCAAAGGTAACCAGGAGGGGTTGGACATTGTGAAGGGCTTGACCCCCCCCGGTGTCGGAGCCATCTCCGCCGTACGACAGAGCGAGGCTCTGGGCCTTGGCCATGCGGTCCTCTGTGCCCGTGCAGTGGTTGGAGATGAACCGTTTGCCGTTTTACTCCCGGACGATCTGATCTGGACGGACGAACCGACCCCCTCAGTCCTGCGGCAGATGGTGACGCAATTCAATGATCTGGGCGCGCCTCTGGTGGCGGTCATGGAGGTTGATCCGGCTGAAACGGACAAGTATGGCGTAATTGATCCCTATCACGCCAAAATCGATCCGGGTGAGCGGTTGATTCGAACCAAGGGTTTGGTTGAAAAGCCCAGTCCTGAACAGGCTCCTTCCAATTTGGCGGTGATTGGGCGATATATATTGACGCCGGAAATTTTTGATTATCTGGCCAAAGGTCGCCGGGGAGCTGGGGGCGAAATCCAATTGACCGATGCCATTTGTGCCTTACTGGAGGAGCAGTCGGTTTATGGGTTTCGTTTTCAAGGCGTACGCTATGATTGCGGGGACAAATCTGGCTATCAGATGGCCAATCTTTCTCTGGCTCTTCAGCGCCCGGAATTGCGGGAAAAACTTTTGCCCTTTATGGCCCAGCAGTTGGACCTTTGGGGGCATACTCAATAATCGTCGGATTTTCTTTTTCAAGGTTATTTCATGAATATTACCATTATCGGAACGGGATATGTCGGATTGGTTTCCGGTGCCTGTTTTTCGGAGTTTGGCGTCCATGTCACCTGTATTGATAACGATGCAGATAAAATTGCCCGACTGAACAACGGCGAGATTCCCATCTTCGAACCGGGTCTGGAGCGTCTGGTCAAGCGGAATCATGATGCGGGCCGGTTGCAGTTTTCAACCGATACCGTCACCCATGTTTCCCAAAGCGATGTGGTATTCATAGCGGTGGGTACTCCGGAACGCCGGGGAGACGGGGCGGCGGATTTGCAGTATGTCTACCAGGCGGCGCGGGATGTGGCCAAGGGGCTGAAGGGGTTTACGGTTGTCGTCAATAAATCCACCGTTCCGGTCGGCACCGGCGAAGAGGTTCGAAAAATCATAGAACAGGAAAGACCGGATGCCGATTTTGCCATGGCCTCCAACCCGGAGTTTTTGCGCGAGGGATCGGCCATCGAGGATTTCATGCGCCCGGACCGGGTGGTGATCGGCGTTGAGAATGAAAAGGCCGCAGAACTCCTGAAAGGGTTGTATCGCCCCCTCTATCTGATTGAAACCCCTATTCTGCTGACCAACATCACCACCGCTGAGTTGACGAAATATGCCGCCAACGCCTTTTTGGCAACCAAGATCACCTTTATCAACCAGATTGCCAATCTGTGTGAATCGGTGGGAGCCGATGTCCATGATCTGGCCAAGGGTATGGGCTTGGATCGTCGTATCGGCAAGAAATTTCTCCACCCCGGACCGGGGTATGGCGGTTCCTGCTTTCCCAAGGATACCCAAGCGTTGGCAAACACGGCCAAACAGCACAACGAGCCGATCACCATCGTTGATGCGGTGATCGAAGCCAATAAAAAACAAAAAGAGCGCATGGCCAAAAAAATCATCGCCGCCATGGGGGAGGATTTGTCTGGAGTTACTTTCGGCGTATTGGGCTTGACCTTCAAACCCAACACCGATGACATGCGGGATTCTCCCTCTTTGACCATTCTGCCGGAGTTGGTCAAACGAGGGGCGACGGTCCGGGTTTTTGACCCGGAGGGAATGACGTCGGCTCGTCGCTACATGGATGACCTGATCTATACCACCAGCAGCTATGACGCCTGTCAAGCTGCCGATGCGGCTTTAATCTTGACCGAATGGAATCAATTTAGAAACCTCAACCTGGATCAACTGAAATCCGTCATGAAACCGCAACAGGATGGTCGAATTTTCTTCTTCGATTTTCGCAACGTCTATGATCCCAAACCCATGGCCGCCAAGGGGTTTAACTATTTCAGCATTGGAAGGTAGAGCATGGATGAGTTCAACCCACACCTATTCCGTGAATATGATATTCGCGGCATAGCGGGGAAGGATCTGACCGAGGATCTGGTCTTCAATCTGGGGCAGGTTTTCGCGGCACACCTTCGGCAAAAATGCGCCAAGGACCAGCTTTCCGTGGCCATAGGTCGGGATGGACGCCTCTCCTCTCCGGTGCTGGCCAAACAGTTGGCGGCTGGGCTGAGCCTGGGCGGGGTGACGGTGATCGATATCGGCCTGGCACCGACTCCGGCCCTCTATTTTGCCAGCCACCATTTTAATACCGATGCCGGAATCATGCTGACCGGTAGCCACAATCCGCCCGACTATAACGGCCTGAAAATGGTTCGCCAAAACAGTCCGG
>JADFYU010000038.1 GCA_015232865.1 Magnetococcales bacterium | reverse complement strand
CGTAACAATCCGTTTTTTCACTCCATCACCTAAGCCGAGCTTCCAATTTTTGAGACTCAACTCAAAAGCCATGTAAAGAGTAGGCTGGTTGGTGTTATTCTGTTGCCTCGGGGTCACTTGGTTCATAATGTTGTCTCCTCAGTGGTGTAAATGAATCTTAACACCTTATTTTTACCACGGAGGTGGACCAGTGACCCTCTTTATAGTTTCTAGATACGGCAGTTGTAAGCACGCAATCGGCACAACCTCTTGATTCACCTGGCAAACTGGAAAAAAGTCTCATCACCAACAGGTGACTTCGATTTTTTCCAGTTCACAAGATAAACCAATATGTTGCACCGCTTACGCACTTCCAACTGCCGTATCTAGGATAATCGTATTTCTGGATTCGACCAGTCGAGGGCAGACAAAAATCAGACGCAGCAGAAGAACGGATTCCTGAAATAAAAAGTTAAAGTGTTCGTTTACTGACTTTTTGTAGGCCGTCAAGACCAAGTCCAGGCTCAACCAATTGCAAAACCTACTCTATCCTACGCGGACCGATGGAGCACAAGAGAAAATGATACTTAAAGATCGTATAGCCCTGGTGACCGGAGCCGGAGCCGGAATCGGACAGGCTGTTGCCCAGGCTTATGCCAAACAAGGCGCAACGGTCATCTTATTGGGGAGAAAAAGCAAACGCAATAAAGTCGAGCACACTTTCGACCTGATTCAGGAGCAGGGGGGGCGCTCGACCATCGTTCATCTGGATCTGGAAAACGAGTTGGGTCTGGTGCCGTCGGTGGTTCAGGGGTTGTATGAGCGCTATGGTCGATTGGACATACTGGTCAACAACGCGGCCGAGTTGGGTGGATTAACGCCGTTGGAACACTATGATAACATGCTCTGGGAAAAGGTGTTTCGGGTCAATGTCACCGCACCCTTTTTTTTAATCCGGGAGTTGCTGCCGTTGCTTAAAAAGAGCGAAGATGCTTCCGTTATCAATGTGGTCTCCAGCGTGGCGTTTAAAGGCCGACACTTTTGGGGCGCATATGCCGCCTCTAAAGCGGCACTGGCCAACCTGACGGAAACCTGGTCGGCTGAGTTGGAAAAAAGTTCGGTGCGAATGAATACCGTCAATCCCGGCGGAACGGCGACCGATATGCGAGCCAGAGCTTTTCCAGGCGAAGATCCCCGCTCCATTCCCAAGCCGGACGAGATTACCCCGCTTTTTCTCTATCTGGCTTCCAACTACTCCAAAACGGTCCGCGGCCAACATCTGACAGCCCGCGACTGGTTGGGCTGGACGCCGGAAACAGCCAACCAATAAGCCGGGAACCACCCGTCACCCTGGTTCGGCAGTTGAACGAATGCTCGTGGAGCAAACCATAGATTTGATTGGTGAATTTGAAGAAATCCTTGTCTGCAACAAACTGGCGGCGCTTTCTTCCAATTCTCCAAGTACCGCCGAATTCAGCAACTGGCCTTACCTTCAATCAATTTTCTCGGCTTGTCCAAACTTCGCCAGTGAGCCATCAGATAGGGTTCATAGCGCTGGAGCAAAGCGGGATGGTCCGCTTCCAGACGTGGTCGATCAATCACACGAAACACGGCTTTGATCGGTTTGCCCGAAGCGGTGTTTCGTTTAAATTTTTTCTTCACAAACAATCCATATTGATCAATCTCCCGACAAAAAGCCTGGGTCACCTCAACAAAATCCGTTTGTTTCGGAACCGCCATCTGCTTTAAAAAGGCTGGGGAAAGCGATCCGTCAGTCGTCAATAGGGGTTGGCCCGGCAAATGATAGGTCAAGGCCGGGCAGCGCTCATCCATCTCCAGATTGAAGGGAAAACCGACAAAAGGCGGCTGGTCAATTCGTTGTTTGGCCTTGAATCGGAACGGAAAATGGATGCAGGCAACCGGACGATACGTTTGATAGATGCGACAGCGTTTTTGTTTAGAATCCAGATAAGGGCAGGGGATTCCAAGCTTTAACGTGTAGATCATTCCTGGCCAATATTTTCCATAAATTTTATGAAAAACAATAGGAAAGCAGTCAGCCGTCCCGTCAAAATCCATCAGCGGTACAAAACCGGAAGTAAAGAGTGAGCCATCACAGCACTGCGTACAGGTTCCGCACTCGGAGAAGACCAATTGACAATGGTTTTGCGGGTCAAGATCCATAGGGCCTTTATAAATAGTGGATTTTTTGAATAAAAAAAACTAGTATATACCTTTTTATATAGTATATACACTTTTGCGACATATTAACAAAACTCTGCCAACCGCCGTTTCTGGGTTAAATGAATCAAGAGATATTAAAATAACCGGATGAGTACGCCTTTTAAAACAGTTCACGTGATCGGAGCCGGCTTGGCTGGGTCGGAGGCGGCATGGCAATTGGCCAGACAGGAGATTCCGGTTCGGCTTTATGAAATGCGCCCGATCGTTTCGACCCCGGCTCATCAGACCGGTCAGTGTGCGGAATTGGTCTGCTCCAACTCCCTGCGCTCCGATGATCCCGAAAGAAATGCCGTCGGCCTGCTCCATGAAGAGATGCGGCGTATGGGTAGCCTGATTCTGCGGGCTGCCGACGCAAATCGAATTCCAGCCGGCGGGGCGCTGGCGGTCGATCGGCAGGGGTTTTCCAATACCGTCACCGATTTGTTGGACTCTGCCCATCGAATCACCCGTGTTGATGGCGAAGTTGAATCGCCCCCACCGGGAGAGTTGACCCTGATTGCCACCGGTCCCTTGACCTCTCCGGCTCTGTCCACCTGGTTGGAAGGTAAATTGGGGCCGGAGCGTCTGGCCTTCTTCGATGCGTTGGCTCCGATCATTGCAGAGGATTCCATCGACTATGGCAAGGTCTGGAAACAATCTCGCTACGATAAGGGCAGTGCCGATTATATCAACTGTCCACTGACAAAAGATCACTATGAGCGCTTCATCGACGATCTACTGAACGGAGAGAAGGTCGAATTCAAGTCGTTTGAAAAGACCGCCTACTTCGAAGGATGTCTGCCCATTGAGGTCATGGCCGAGCGGGGCAGGGAGACCCTGCGCTATGGCCCCTTGAAACCGGTCGGTCTGACCAATCCCCACTGCCCGGAACAACGTCCCCATGCGGTCATTCAGCTGCGTCAGGATAATCGGGCGGGGACGCTATGGAACATGGTAGGCTTTCAGACCAAACTGACCTGGCCGGAGCAGAAACGCATTTTTAGAACCATTCCCGGCCTGGAGAAGGCGGAGTTTGAACGGTTGGGAGCCATTCATCGCAATACTTTCATCGACAGTCCTCAATTATTGGATAAATATCTGCGTCTGAAATTGGACCCTCTGCTCTCCTTTGCCGGCCAGATTACCGGCGTGGAAGGATATGTGGAGTCGGCTGCCTGTGGATTGTTGGCCGGAATTTTCATGGCGAGGGCTTCGGCCGATTTTCCACCACCACCACCACCACCTTCGACCACTGCTTTGGGTGCGCTGTTGAATCATGTGACAGAATCCTATGATAATCAGCCCTTCCAGCCGATGAATGTCAATTTTGGCCTCTTTCCTCCGCTGGAAAACCGGTTGCCGAAAAAACAGAGAAAGCCGGAAATGAGTCGGCGAGCGCTTGCAGCGTTGGAGGTGTGGATCAGCGGTTTGTAAAGAAGTGTTGCATAATTGTATTTAAATCGTTTAATATATCGAGCTTTTATCGAATACATGTAAAGAATGCTAGGTATTTGCGAGTGGTTTTTTTGGAGCAGATAATTTTTTTCCAGCACGAGCATGAAGAAACGGACTGGTAATTGCAGGATTACAGCATCACTATCCTGAGGGGGTAAGCCATTTGTCTGTCGTTTCACCTTAGTTATGACGAGAGAAGTATGCTTGACGGATCTATAAAAAAATATAAAAAACCGATCTTTACGTCATCCTTTTATCCGGGAAGAGACCCAAGGATCGCACGCGCCTCCCAGGTACGTGGGAAGCGCCAATTTCCGGTGGTGCTGTTTGGTCTTTTGACAGTCGGCCTGATTGCGATTCATGGAGCCTTGAACGCCAGCACCGGATTAAGTACGGGCGAGGAGTCAAACAGTTTTCTCGGCTGGATTTTGCGCAGTGAGGGTCAACCGGTTCAAATTCCGGCCCCCGCGCCTGTGCGCCACGCTGAAGAGTCTGCAGCGGCTTCCCCGGAGGTCAGTCGCCCCCATCTGATTACATCGGATGCCAAACTGGATGCCAAACCCTTTCAATTGGCCTCTCTATCGGTCAGCGGTTCTGAATGGGACCGGCGGCAGATGCCCGCACCGATTCAGGCCAAGAAACGGCAAGCACTGCTGAACAATCGGGTCGTCATCGAAAAGGTTCGCTCTCGGGACTCTCTTTCGTCGTTGCTACAGCGTCAGAATGTTCCGCTCTCAACTGTCTATTCGTTGGTCGATGCTTCCGATCCGGTTTATAACTTGTCTGCCAATCTGCAACCTGAAAAATTGGTCAAGTTGGTTTTCAACAGTGATAACAAGTTGATCGCCCTTTCCTATCCCATTGATCGTGACCGAACCTTGATGGTCATCCAAAAGAACAATGGGGAGTTCAGCGCCCAGGTTGACAGCAGTGACGACGATACGCCGGTCCAGATGGCAAGCCAGGAGCGCATGGAATCGACAGAGTCCAAGAGTCGGGAACTGTTTTACCAATCAGCCAAGCAGGTCAAGGTCAAAGTTCTTCGCGGCGACTATCTGACCGGTGTTCTTTCCCGTCGGCAAATTTCTCGTGTCACAGCGGTGCGGTTGGCCAAGGCGACCAAGCCGGTCTATGATCTGGCCCGCTTTTTAAAGCCAGGCAATGAGCTGCACCTGGCCCTTTCAGAAACAGGCGAACTGGTGGGACTCTCCTACCCCTTGAGTGAAGAGCGAACCCTGTGGGTCACCAGAGATGAGAACCAACAGTTTGTCGCCAAAATTGAGAATAAGGTTTACGACATCCGGCTGGAGACGGTCAGCGGTTTGGTCCAGGAGGATGGCTCCCTGTTTTTGGCTGGGCAAAACGCCGGATTGACTCAGACCATGGCGGTTCGTCTGGCGGCTCTGTTTGAGTGGGATGTGGACTTTGCCCGTGATATTCGTGTCGGTGACCGTTTTACCGTGATCCGCGAGGCCAAGTATTATGAGGGGCGTCGGGAAGGGGATGGAGAGATCATCGCTGCCGAGTTCATCAACCAGGGCAATAAGCATCAGGCGGTGCGCTATACCGATCCAGAAGGCAAAAGCGGCTACTTTGATACCCAGGGTCAAAGCATGCGGAAGATGTTCATTCGGGCTCCGGTCGATTTCAGTCGTATCTCGTCACGTTTTGCCAAGAGCCGTAAACACCCGGTTTTAGGCTTTACCCGGGCCCACAAAGGAACCGACTTTGCCGCCTCCATCGGGACGCCGGTTCGTGCCTCCGGTAAGGGTCGTGTGATTTTTGCCGGTACGCGTGGCGGCTTCGGAAATCTGGTTCTGGTTCGTCACAATGATAAATATACCACCGCCTATGCCCATCTAAGCCGAATCGCCAAAGGAGTTCGAGGTGGTACGCAAGTCAGTCAGGGACAGGTGATCGGTTCGGTCGGTATGACGGGAACGGCCACCGGACCCCATTTGCACTATGAGGTCCGTATCCATGGCAAGCAGGTCGATCCGCTCAGCATTCAATTGCCGGCGGCTGACCCGGTTCCCAGCAAATATATGGCAGATTTCCGGTCGAAAACCTCATCCTTATTGGCCAGTCTGAATAACAAGCCGATCAATTTGGCTGCATTATCGCTTCCCAAATAGGAATGTCATCTGTCAAAGTACCGTTGTGGACCGTTCGCCGTCTGATCCAGTGGGGGAGCGGTTGGCTGGAAGAGCGGGGTGTCGAACAGTCCCGCTTTGACGTTGAATTGCTTCTGGCCAGGGTGCTGAATCTTTCGCGGATGGATCTTTTTCTGGATATGGATCGACCGCTGGATCAACCGGAACTGGCGGCTTTCAAAAACCTGATCATCCGGCGGGGAAAACGGGAACCGGTTGCCTATATTTTGCAACAACGGGGATTCTGGAAACGCTCTTTTCAGGTTGATCCTTCGGTTTTAATCCCCAGACCGGAGACCGAAAGCCTGATCGAATCAGTACTCGGTCTCTTCCCGGACCGAGACAACCCTCCTCGAAACATCCTTGATATCGGCATTGGTTCCGGCACCATTCTTTTGACACTCTTAGAAGAGTTTCCCAACGCAATCGGCACGGGCATCGATCTATCGGAAGCGGCGATCAAGGTGGCGACCCGCAATCGGGCCGCTTTCAATCTTGAGGAGCGAGCCAGCCTGATGGTGGGTGATTTGACCGGCCCGTTGGATCGATCGGCCCGCTTTGATTTGATCGTCTCAAACCCGCCCTATATTGCCACCGGCGTTCTCGCAACCCTTCAGCCGGAGGTTGTTGACCGAGAACCTCGCTTGGCTCTGGATGGTGGTACGGACGGTTTGAACCTCTATCGCCGCCTGATTCCCGAGGCGGTCGGATTTTTGGATTCTCCTGGTTGGCTGGTGGTGGAGATTGGCCATGATCAAGGGGCGGAAGTCTCCGCCCTGTTTAGCCGATCCGGTCTGGAAAAGGTCTCCGTTCTTCCCGATTATGGTCAACGGGACCGGTTGGTGCTGGGTTGTAAGACCTTTTCTAATTGACGATTTCGTTGGCCTTTTCCATCAGAAAAATTTCATCCAGATATTTAAAGAGTTGTGACCGCAAAGTCTGGAATTCGGCAACCTGGGCAATGGCCTCGTCCATCTGTCCCAGTTGAACCTTTGCCACGATGGAGCGGGCTGTTTCATGGACGGACATATGGACCTTACCCATCTCATGGAATTGGGGGATGCTGTCAAAATGGCCCAATCCCTCTGAATCGTACCATTTTCCGAAGGCACACTCATGACCGTTGGCGACCTGTTCCGGTCTGAGCGCTTCACGGCCCCGAATAACCAACTCCAGTTTTCCCAGCCATTTGAGATGGGCGTTTTTGACCGCTTGGACATCAAAGGGTACCTGGCCGATATCAAAGATTTTTTCGGATTCCTTCAAAGAGGTGCTGATCTCGGCGATGACATCGGTCAGCAGGGCGGCGTGATCGATGGAACCGGTCAAATAGTTGAGTAGATCCAGAGATTTCAGCATCCGCTTTTGAACATCAATCGAAGAGATATAGATCTGTTCGGAGCTTAGTTGCAGGGAATCGGAACGGTCCTTGGCTTCGCTGCTTTCCTGAGCCATTTTTTCGGCGCCGGAGGCAACGTTGGAGGCGGAACGAGCGATCTCACTGGTGCCTTCAGCGGCTTCTGATGCGGCACGCGCCACCTCCTGAGCCGCGCTGGAGAGTTCTCTGACACTCAATGTGACTTGAGAGGCGGCCTCGGAAACTGCCTCCATGGATCGGGATATTTCGCCGACGGATTGGGCTTGGGCATCCACGGCCTGTGAGATCTCCTGGTTGGACTGGGAAATCTTGCCAATCAGATCGGTCACTCCTTGCGTGGCTTCAGAAGCTCCATGAGTCTTCTCTTGTATGTCATAGGTTTTGTCATAGATCATCTTGGTGGCTTCAGCCGTCTGCCGGGCCAACTCTTTCACCTCGTTGGCGACCACCGCAAACCCTTTGCCGGATTCGCCGGCTCCGGCGGCCTCAATGGAGGCGTTCAAGGCCAGCATGTTGGTCTGATCGGCAATCTCTTTGATGATGCCGACCACCTTGCCAATTTCGCCAGCCTCCAGAGAGAGTGCTTCCATCAGTTGCAGCGTCTCCCCGGCATTCTTATCGGCCAGCAAAGATTGTTTGTTGGCCTCCTGACACCGAACACGAACATCTTCCAAGGAGCGATTCATTTCGGAGACGGATCGGGAGACATTGCTCACCGATTGGTTGACCTGGCTAAGGTTTTGGTTGACATTTTCGATATTGGAAGAGATCTCCTCGGCTGAAGAGGCCATGGTTGAGACGTTGACACTGGCCTGTTCGGAGGCTGCGGCAATGGATGTGACATCGGTTGAGAGGTGTTGGGCGGTATCATACACTTGGTCGATATTGGCCTTGACGCCATCGACCACCGCTTTGAGCTTTTGTGTTTCGGTGTCGAGGCGATCATTTTCAGCCAGCACTTCCATGGCCAACTTCATGGTGGATTTTGCGTCGTTATCCAACACCTCTTTCAAGGGAACCAGCTCATTGACCACCGCAGTTACAGACTCTGCTTGGAGGATTTCCACTCGCGTGGCATTGATCAAATGAGTGGCCATATTATTGGTTCGACTGGCAAAGTAGCCAATCTCCTCGACAAACTCCGACTCATCAAACCGGTGGGTCAGATTCCCTTGGGCCATTTTTTCCAGGCCGTTGCTATAGCGATCGATCTGTTTGTCCAGACTGAGTTTTCTCCAGATCAGGAAGATCAGTCCACACAGGGCGACAACCAAGCTGATGGCGACGATCAGGGTCAGGGTGGAGAGGGTTTGTTGAATTTTTTCCTTGGATTCAGCCGCAATCATACCGACCGCTTTGTTCATCTGTTTGAGCAGGTCCATATTTTGTTCGATGAGGTTTTGTTTGACCGACTCCAATTTGTGAGGATCGGACAACCCCAGTTCGATTTCGGCCCGAAAATTTTGAAAAATGGTCGAAACCACTCTCAGTTGAGCCAAAACCGGCTCTGATGGAGTGTTTAAACCAATGAATGTCGGCGTTTTCTTGTTCAGCGTGGTCGGAGCTTCGCCGCCACTCATCAGTGCTTTCAGGGTGGTTTCAAAGGCCCAGAGGGTGTCGTCGAGATTGGTCTGGATCGATGGATTTGCGGTCACCAGATAAACAAAAAACTCCTTGGTGGCTTTTTGCGACAACATGCGTTGCCGGCCAGCCAGATTGATGGTGGCCGCCGCTCCATCTTCGAGTTGATGGGTCATCAGGAGGCTAAGGACGGTCAACATGGCTTGGGCGGTCAGGATCACGCCGGCAATGAGGAGGGTGAGTTTAATGCTGAAGCTTTTGCTGGTTCGAGAGGTATTCATCGTTGACCGCATTCCTATTATTTAAAGCGTCAATACGTCACTATGTTAAGAAACGATAAAATTCGATGTGAGCATCCTGTTCATCTGAATTGTTTTGATTTATGAATCGCCTGCTAAAACTGAAATCGTGCAACGGCGACACAATAGCAAATAAATTAGTCGATTGAAATAATTATGAAAAGAATATTAAAGAAACGTAACCGTTTAACCTTAATGCGGCAAAGGCTACATCAATCCGTCAGCGGCCATGCTCAGGGAGTTGTTTCCGGCGATGATGACATGATCCAATACCCGAATGCCGATGGGGACCAGGGCTGAAACCAGGGTGTGGGTCAGTAGAATATCGGGTTTGGAGGCTTCCAGACGGCCAGAAGGGTGGTTATGGGCCAGAATGACGGAAGAGGCTTTGTGTCGCAGAGCCGCTTCCACCACATGTCTGGGATGGATGTTGGCGGCATTGACGGTTCCGCGACTGATGAGGGCGGGAAAGAGCAGTCGGCAGCTGTTGTCCAAGCAGAGGGTATAGAAAATTTCCTCGGTTCGCCCGGCCATCAGGGGGATGAGATAGGCGTTGGTTTTTCGGGAGTCGTTGAGCATCGGTTTGTTTCGGCAGGCACTGTCGGTCAAATATCGACGGGTCAGCGGGGGAATCAGGCTGAGAAAGGCGGCGGCCGACTCTCCCAGACCGTCAACGCTGGTCAAATCTTTGGGGTCGGCCTCCAAAACCGCTGACAGAGCACCAAACCTTTGTAAGAGCAAGTGGGCCAGCTCGTTGGTGTCCCGACGGGGAACGGCATGAAACAGCAATAATTCCAAGACCTGATGATCTTCAAACTGCTCCAGCCCCTCACGAAAAAAACGCTCACGCAGACGTTTGCGGTGGCCAGCGTGGAGAAGCGGCTTTTCCACTGAATTCTTACGTCCTGTCATGCTGCTTGTTCCCTTGGGGCAAACCGTGTTGTAATAGTGCTCTTTTAGAAAAAAATTTTCATGAGGTTAGCTATACCATGAACGACATTCCTGACAATAACCAGGAACAACCCGATCCAGGCTATTATCCCGATCCGGCTGACTATTCCGATGTAATGGAGGAGGGGCGGTCACCTCCCTTGTCCATGTTTTCCGATCGCAACCAAAGCGCCATCACCCGCCGCCCCTCTTGGTCCAATGAAGCGGAGCAGTCGGTTTTAGGGGCCATATTATTAGATAATGACGTCATGGATCAAGTGGCGGATCTTTTGGTTCCAGATGATTTTTATGTCGGCGCCCATAAAGCGATCTTCATAGCCATGAAAGCGGTATTGGAGCGGGGAGACCCGGCCGATCCGATTCTCATCAATCAATTTTTGGAAAAAAACGACGAAATCCATGCCGTGGGTGGGGGGGGCTATCTGGCCCAACTTCTGGAGACGGTTCCGACCACTGCCAATGCCAAATCCTATGCCCGTTTGGTTCGGGATAAGGCGGTTTTGCGGCTGTTGGCCCGGCAGGCGACAGAAATTTCCGAGGCGGTTTTTGAAGGTCAGAAACCGGTTGATGAAATTTTGGAGGAGGCCGAAAAGCAGATTTTTGCCGTCGGTGAGAGCCGCAGCCAGCGTCGTTCCAACTATTTTGACATGAAAACGGTCCTGATGCCGGTGATTGCCAAGATTGAGGAGTTGATGCAGCGCAAGGAGTCCATCACCGGAGTTCCGACCGGTTTTACCGACCTGGATCGGATGCTGGCCGGTCTGCAACCCTCTGATCTGATCATTTTGGCCGGTCGGCCAGCCATGGGTAAAACCTCCTTCGCCATGAACGTGGTAGCCAACGCCGCTGTAAAATTCAAAGCGTCGGTGGCGGTTTTTTCCCTGGAGATGTCCAAGGAGCAGTTGGTGGTTCGTCTGCTCTCTTCTTTGGGCAGTATCGATGCTCAGGCTCTGCGTAACGGCCATCTCAAGGATGGCGATTACGGCCAACTGGTTCAAGCCTCCGATACCCTCTCCAAAGCGCCGATCTACGTGGATGACACCCCGGCGGTTTCCATCATGGCTCTGCGCGCCAAAGCTCGACGGTTGAAACGGGAAAAAGATATTCAACTGATCGTCATCGATTATCTGCAACTGATGCGGGGGGAGGAGGGGAGCGACAACCGGGTTCAAGAAATTTCCGAGATCAGTCGCGGACTCAAAGCTTTGGCCAAAGAGCTGAATATTCCCGTTATCGCTCTCTCCCAACTGTCGCGAAAAGTGGAGGAGCGGCCCAATAAAACCCCGGTTTTATCCGATCTGCGTGAATCAGGTGCCATCGAGCAGGATGCCGATATCGTCATGTTTGTCTTTCGAGAGGAGGTCTATAAGGAGAACGATCCGGCTCTCAAAGGGTTGGCTGAGATCATCATCGCCAAACAGCGTAACGGACCCATCGGCCGGGTTTCTCTCACCTTCCTGAAACAGTTCACCCGATTTGATAACCATGCCGGCCACGCCTATGATTGATCAATGGTCCATCCGTCCAACCTGGCTGGAAATCGACTGTCAGGGGGTAGTCAGCAATTATAACCGGGCCAAGGAGCGGGTCGGGTCGGGAGTGGCCGTCTTTCCGGTGGTCAAGGCCGATGCCTATGGTTTGGGGGCGGTTCCGATCAGCCGAGCCTTGAAAGCGGCTGGGGCGCCGGGGTTATGCGTGGGCTTGGTCGAGGAGGGGGCCACGTTGCGCAAAGCCGGGATCGACGGCCCCATGGTTCTGTTTGCGGGGCTGACGCCGGGCAGTGAAGAGTCGATTCTTGACCATGATTTGACCCCCTTCCTTTACGATTTGGTGCAGGCTAGATCCTTGAGCCGATTCGCTCAAAGCCGACAAAGGCGGGTCGGCTGTTATGTGAAGGTGGATACCGGAATGGGCCGAATCGGTTTTCCGGCCCCTGAGTTGGCTCGGGCGGTCGCCGTCATTCAAGCCCTGCCCGGTCTGCGACTCTTGGGAATTGTCTCCCATCTGGCCTGGGGAGATGAAGAGCCGTCGGCCACGGTCAGCGCCGGTCAGATCAGCCAAATGCAAACCCTGCTGGCCCAGCCGGAAATAGAACGGATTTCAAAGGCTCACCACTCTCTGGCCAACAGTGCCGGAATTCTCTACCACAGCCGCAGCCATCTGGATTGGGTCCGACCCGGAATCATGCTGTATGGTGCCTCCCCCGCCCATCCACGACGCCATGCCCAGGAGGAGGGCCTGGTTGCGGTTGTCCGTTGGCTAAGCCGGATTATCCAGGTCCGTACCGTCGAGGCCGGAACACCGTTGGGATATGGTCACAGCCATATCTGCCGAAAAAAAACCATCATTGCCCAGATTCCCGTGGGCTACGGCGATGGTTATAACCGCCTGCTGAGCAATCGGGGGGCGGTTTTGATCCATGGAAAAAGGGCGTCGGTGTTGGGGCGGGTCTGCATGGATCTGACCAGCATCGACATTACCGAAATTCCAGAGGCTCGGACGGGATCGTTGGTGACACTGTTGGGCGCTGATAGAACGGATTTCATCGGTATCGAGCAGATGGCCGGTTGGATGCAGACCATCCCCTATGAGGTGATCTGTAATTTGGGCAAACGGCTTGCTCGAAGATATCTTTAACCTAGATACGGCCATTGTCCGCACATCACGAACCTAAAAGCCAAATCGAGGATAATGCAGGCTCTATGGTCAAATCCAGGTTTAAACCTTGACAGCATTGTCGGAAGATTAAAAAATATTCTCGTTGTAAATTACAAATTCGGCAGTTGTCCCCGCAACGGTTGATGATGTGGCACTGGGTTTGCTTGTTTTTTTTCTGTGCTTGTTCTGGAGTCCCGATCAAAATCAGGACGATGACGGCAGTGGATCACAACTCGAAACAGAGTGCAAATCATGGCGACTACCTATACGATCAATGATAAAACAGAGCTTTCGAAGATGGAAAAATTCGATTCCAGCGATTTGGATTGGTCTACCATTGAATACGGATCAAAATCCTCGGTACTTTGGTGGCGGATTTTTATCTGGGTTTTAACCATTATTGCCATCGCTGGCATGGCCTTGGCCCTGTTCTGGTGGCAGATGGATCGGGGCGGAGTTCCCGGCTCTTCGTTGTCTCTGGTTCAGGTCGCACAGAACAGTCCTCCCGGACAGAGAGACGCTCAAGAACCAACGCCGAACAATCAACCGCAGCCGACCACGGAGCACTCTTTTCCTCAGCCCGAAGAGGGGGGGCGTTACATGGTTTTGGCCGGCTCTTTCATCAACGAACAAAATGCCAAACGGATTTTTGATCAGTTGCAGCAGACTGGTGTTCCGGTTCGTGCCAAACGAGCCATGGTCAATGGTCAACGCCATACCCATCTTCTGGTGGGGCCGTATGTGCACCAACATTCCGCCGAAAAAGCGGTGGCTCAAATTCAAAAACAGACCGGTCTGCCGGTGGATTACACAACTCTGGATTTGGAGGGAATCGATAAGGACAAAGAGGAGACGGTCTCCTTTTCCACCTATCCAAACCAGGATGAGGTGTTGCACCCGGATCAATTTGTCGTTCTGGCCGGTTCATTCACCGATCAAGTCTTGGCCAGGCGGGTTCAAAATCGTCTGGAAAAAGAGCAGATTACCGCCAATCTCAAGGAAGTTCACGACCAGGACCGTATTTTTTTCCATGTTGTCGTCGGTCCCTTCCGCCTCTCAACCCAGGCCAACGACATGGTCGAAATCATTCGTAAAAAAACCGGAATCCTGGCCGAATCATCGCAAATTCTCTAATTTTTGGGATTTTGGAAGCCTTACAATTTCGCCATCTTTGCATGCAGACCGGCCCGAGAAAACAGCTCCCAAAAACGGGCTTGATGCTCTCCCCCCAGACAGTCCTGGAAAAGGGACTTTCCGATCAGATGGACTTTGCTGTTTCTCCGGAAGATCTCTTGGACAGACTTCATCGCATCATGCTTGGTCATCAGGATAAACACCTGGCCCGGTCTATTTTCGTGGATCTTTTTGATGATTTCGGTGCCCACATATCCCGGCATGTCAAAGTCAGTGATAATCAGATCATAGGGACTGCACTGGGCCTTCATGTAACCTAAATTTCCATCATTAGCCATCTCAATTGAGTTGATACCCACCGCCTCCAGGGCTTTATTGAGTAGTTTCATAAATAACCAGTCATCCTCTATGACTAAAACCGAAAGTCCACCGAGATCCCGTTTCAGGTATTTTAAAAAAGTTGGATTCATGGATCTATCCTATTCTGTTGAAGGGGGTGAATAAAACGGGTAAACGGCCAGGACTTCATTGCCACGGCCTTGATATTCAAGGCGTTGAAAGACCGTTTTGTTACACATGGCAATGCCTCGACCATGAAGATGGAACACCCGCGCGGGGTTGATTTCCAGATATTGATGCCAATTAAAACCAGCACCTTCATCCTGAATGAAAAAATGGAACTTATCCTTTTTTCTGGTAAATGTGAGTGAGGCCCTTCGTTTTTTGTAGCGTGGATTATGCAGTCGCTTCTTGATTTCCTGTTGAAATTCGCCCTGTTCAAGAAGTATTGATTTTTCTTTGTAGGTAATTCCCAGATTTCCGTGTTCAATGGCGTTGTAGAGAAGCTCGACCAGACCCATTAGGAGCGTTTGCGGATCTTGGGGCGAGGTGGCACTGATCATCGTGGCAAGATCCTGGGCCTGCTCAATGGTCTGAAAATAAAATTTCCCGCTCGCCATGTTTTGCATCGTGGCTTGATGAACGTTGAGCTTTTTGATGACGGCCTGTTGTTGCTCAAAATCTTGAATGGTCGCCCAGAGAACGGCGCGTAGTTTGGTCGCATTGAACGGTTTGGCCAGATAGTTTCTCGCTCCGGCAAAAAAACCTTGATGAATGTCACTTTCCATCGCCTTCGCCGTTTGAAGGATGACCGGAACCTGCCTGAGTAGGGGATCTTTTTTCATGGTCTGCAACACGGTTATTCCATCCATTCGGGGCATCATCCAATCCAGCAAAACGGCGGAAAAGCGCAGCGGATCTTGTCTGAGAATGATCAAAGCCGTATCGCCGTCATCGGCCATAACCGTCTTGTATTCGCTATCGTCCAGTTGCTCTTCTAAAAGCTCCCGATTTTGTTCCAAATCATCGACGATCAAAATGGTGTGGGTCATCAGGTTTTCTCCAAAGGTCAGTCTGTAAATTTTTCTCTTATATCGATAATTTGTGGAATATTCTTGATGAATTGATCTACCAGTCTCGGTTCAAAATGCAACCCTTTTTCCTGTTCCAAAAGGTCCAATACTTTTGCCATGGGCCAGGGCGCTTTATAGGGTCGTTCGGAGGTCAGGGCATCGAAGACATCAGCAATGCTGACGATGCGACCACAAAGGGGAATATCCTCTTTTTTCAGTTGTTGAGGATAGCCGGATCCATCCCATTTTTCATGATGGGTGTAAGCGATCAACGCCGCTTCTTGGATCAACTCGGATTCATGATTTTTGAGAATGGTCCATCCAGCCTCCGCATGATGGCGCATGCGAACCCATTCAGTCGGATTCAATCCAGCCGGTTTGAGCAGGATGTTGTCTGGGGTATCTACCTTGCCGATATCGTGGAGTGGGGCCGTGTGAAGATAAAGCTCGGAATCCTCGACATTCATCCCGGTGGCTTTGGCGAGTAACATGGAATAATGAGCCATCCTCTTCATGTGCATTCCGGTTTCGTTGTCTCGATACTCGGCCATGATGGCCATGCGCCAGATGGTATCGAGATAATTTTTCTTCAGGCTGCTGTTGAGTTTTTCCAACTCCGAAGTACGGATGTCTACCAACGTGTCAAGAGTCTGGTTGTGGAAAGAGAGTCGTTTGGAATTGAGATGGGCTTTAAGGTGCACCTCAATTCTCAATATCAGCTCTCGGATGTCAAAGGGGCGAGATATAAAATCGCTCACCCCTTTTCCCAACGCCTTGTTTCTGGACTGTTGGTCTTGTCTGGCGGTCAGAGCCAAGATCGGAGTGGCAATCGATCGGGATCGAAGCTGCTCAACCACCTCAAACCCGTTCAAACCCGGCATCATGATATCCAGAAGAATTAAATCAAAGCGCATTTCACCCGGCTGCAAATGATGCGTACAAAGCTCCACAGCGTGCAGAGGATTGGTCTGGGTTGTCAGATTCTGAAATCCCTCCTCCTGGAGTTGCTCTAAAAGAAGGCTGATGTTGTTGATGTCATCATCGACGATCAATATTTCGGCCTCTTTGATGTCTTGTTGATTGGCTGGACTAAAAAAATCCTTCATCTTCAGCTGGTCCATTCAGCCGTCTCCTTCTCTCTGATTTCGAAATAAGCGCATGAAGGCGAGCGGTATCCAAAGCTCGGTCATATGAAATTCTTGAGCAATCCGGTTGAAAAAATCATCGGACTCCTGTGGAGGGGCTGCCTGGAGAGGTTGCCAGCAATCGTGATAAGATTCGCTCATGGGGTTTATCCTGGGTTCAGAGGAAGGCGGATACCAATCCTGGTGCCCCCTTCTTGCGGAATTTCTGCCCAAATCTCCCCGTTATGGGCCTTGATGATGTGTCGGCTTAGGGTCAGGCCGATTCCTCGGTTTCCTCCAGAATTTATGGTTTGGGAAGAGACGGAAAAGGGGAGAAAAACCTGCTTTAGCTCCGCAGCTGGAATACTCTCTCCCTGATTCTGGATAAAGATGGTCAGTTGATCGGCCTCTTGTTTGGCGTAGAGTTGGATGGTTGAAGATTCTGGAGCATATCGGACCGCATTATCGAGCAACTCCTGCAAAACCAGATCAATCTTTTGTCCGTCCGCCAAAAAATGAATGGACTCGTCCAGCCATTTTTTTATTTGGATTTGTTTGCGATTTGCCTTGTCGGCAATATTGATCAAAACCGTTGCGACGATTTGATCCAAGGATTGATCGGTGAAGAAGAATGACACCGAACCCTGTTCCAATTGAGCCAACAGGGAGATGTTGCTCATCCAGGTGGTCAACTGTTGTGTTACTTTTTGGATTCTGGCTATGTTCAGTTGTATTTTTTTTTTGTTTTCTCGGTCGATCGCTCTTTGAAGCAGGTCGATATAGCCTGTGATTTGATGTACAGGGGTTAGGGTGTTGTGAGAAATGTTTTCCAGGAAGATGGACTTAAGACGATTCTCCTTTTCGGCAGCTTGGCGGCGTACGGTCTCTTCAAAAAGATGCCGACCCTGCTCTCTGAGTTTGATCGCTCTTTTGACGACCAAGGGCAGAAAATCTTCATCAAAGGGCTTGGAAATAAAATCATCCGCCCCTGCCCTGAAAGCCTGAACAGATAAACGTTGGCTGATATCCGCAGTCATCATGATGACCGGAATCCGACGCTCCTCATCTCTCAATGTGCGTAGTACGGTAATGCCGCACATAACCGGCATGTGTTGATCAAGAATGATTAAATCCAAGTTTTGCTTCCTAATGATCTCAAGGCCACTATTGCCGTTATCGGCTTCAAAAATTTGAAATCCATGATTCTCCAATATGATGGCGGAAACCTTCCGAATGTTGTCATCGTCATCAACAATCAAGATGTTCTTATTCATCTCGTGCTACCTCTTGGTCCGTCCGGCAAGCTGATCCATTATCCCTGGGTTTGAGGAATCGAAACCTCAAAGATTGCGCCGCCTTCGGGACGATTACTGGCCTTTACGCTGCCTTTGTGGGCCAGGATGTACTCTCTGCAAATGGCGAGCCCCAAACCGGTTCCACCGGCATTGGTGCTGGTTAGTTTGCTCTGTTTAAATTTGTCAAAGATCAACTCCAACTCCTCATCAGGAATTCCAACTCCTTGATCTTTGACAGATAGTGAGACCATATCCTGGTTATCTGACCGGTATTTTTCTATGGAAAGCGTTACCGTCGTTTTGGCAGGAGAAAACTTCAGCGCATTGGAAAGCAGATTTCTGATTATTTGAATGATTTTTCCTCCATCACACTCAACTTCAATGGGGGTATAGGGTGTTGGCTTGATGAAATGAAGTTGAATACCCTTCTCCCGATAGAGAGTCTCGACCTCTGAAATTTGCAGTTCAATGATTGAGCACAGATCATATTCCTGGAAATCAAAATTCATCTTGCCAGACTCCACCTTGGCCAGATCCAAAAGATCGTTGATCAGCCCCAACAGGCTGGAAGCGGACTGAAATATCTGCTGAAAATTTCTAATAGAGTTCCCGATACTCTTATCCAGGAGTTGCCGGACGGAACTCTGACTCGGGTTTTTTGCCAACATGCGCTGAATGTAGATTGCCTTGCGCTCTTTGACCTCCATTTTGGAGAGAGTTATGGCGGGGTCCAGATTATAGTGCAGACTTCCCTGTTCGGAGAAACCAAGAATGGCCTGCATCGGGCTACGAAGCTCGTGGCTCATATTGGCCAAAAATTCACTTTTTGCCCGGTTGGCACACTCAGCCTCCTCCTTGGCATTTTGGAGTTCCTGTAGCTGTTTGTAGGAACGTAACGCCGACTTCAATGCGGTCTTAAGGCGAACCGAGATCATATCCCCTTTGCTGATAAAATCGTTGATCTGAAATTTTTCAAAAATCTCTTCTACGGGAATTTGATCAAACCCTGCCGTTCTCAGAATAATATGAATCATATCGTTTTTTAATTTATTTCTAATAAAATCACTGACTTCCAACCCAGAATCTTGAGTTTCCATAACCACATCCAGTAAGATAATGACTATATCTTGCCTCATTTGCAGAATCTTCTTGGCCTCTTCCCCTGAAGTGACAAACAGCAACTCCAATGGACGTGAGTCAAATTCAAGTCCTTCCAGAACACCTTGAGTCGCTTCAAGCACACTTAAGTCATCGTCAGCAACCAAGATCACCCATGGGGATGCCGATGATTTCAATTGCGTCTGTTTATTGTCGATGAACATCATCTTTTCATTCATGTATCACCATTCTCATCCCTGATCTTTTGATCGTCGCTGTCGATCAAATTGTTTGCGCTATGGCAACCGGAGTTCAGAATCTGCTTTTCAATCGGAACGGTTATGGTAAAACAGGTACCCAGGCTAAGTTCACTGTCACATTTGATGCGACCTTTAAGCGTTTGAGTGACAAGATTGAAAATAATGTGCATTCCGAGCCCGGTTCCGCCAGATTCCTTTTTGGTGGTAAAAAATGGCTCAAACACGCGTTCTTGCTCGATAGTGGACATTCCTTTGCCATTATCACGATAGATTAGGACCAACTCTCCCTTCTCAATGAAGACTTGTATCGTGATCTCTCCGGTATGATTGGCCTGGAAAGCATGTAGCAGGGAGTTGGAGAGAAGGTTGGTGAGAATTTGAGAAAATACACCGGGATAACTCTTGATTGAGAGATCTTTCGCACAATCTATTTTGAGCTTGATTTCTGAATTTTTCAGGTAATACCGCATGCTTACGGTGACCATTTTCAAATATTCAGCCAGATTGAAAAATTGTTTCTCTTCGGATTCATTGCCCTGATGGGTGGCAACGCTTTTGAAGCTTCGCACCAGTTGAACGGCACACGAGGCATTGTCCAGGATGAGTGTTGAGAGTTTTGTGGTGGATATTAAAAAATTGTCCAACTCTTGCTCCGATATTCCATCCGTTTTCCAGGAATTCTTGAACTGTGTGATTCTTTCGACCATTTCCGAAGCCATGGTGACGACAAGACCCACCGAGGTATTGATTTCATGTGCTACACCAGCCACCATTCCGCCCAAAGCCGCCAGACGTTCCGATTGGAGAATTTCTTTTTGAAATTGGCGTTGTTCGGTAATGTTCTTCGCCATGGCGAGATAATAGTTGCGACCGTTGCTGATAATGAACTTATCGACGGTCAACTGAAGCTCGATCAATTTACCGTCTTTTCGCACACCTTGAATTTCTTGGCTGAAACAAACAGGCCTTAATTTTTTTCGCATTTTAGGCAGATTGAACATTTTTTTCTGCTGCTGGCTAATCGATACTGGAATCAGCATTCCAATTTTTTTTCCAATCACTTCGTCTGCTTTATAGTCAAATGTCTGTTCCGCCTCCGGATTGAATACCTCAATGATTCCCTCTTCGTTGCACACGATTATAATGCTGCTTGAGCCCTCAACGATGGAACTCATGATCTCCTTATATCGGAGTACTTCCTGATATTTTTGCCAATTTGACTGGTTCACGCGGTAACCATCAGAGAAGCCAGTAATCCAAGGATCAGAAAAAACTTCATTGCTCGAACCTCTCAAACCAAAAGTGCCGACAACCTTTTCTTTAAAGGCGTTGTTAGTCAAAAATTGTCTTCTTTTTTCCTTAACCGCTTTTGAGTGATACCACTCCATGCTCTGTGCTCCTCGACAAAAATAATTTTTACAAAACAACAATAAATTTGTTAAATAAACATATCGGTTAGGGAGTCTATGACTCAATCCCATGTGTCGATCATATTGATTGTAATAAAAATATATAACCATTTGCGAAATCAGTAAAAAATAGATTATAATTACAAGCTGTAAACATAATAAGTATAACTCAACGAAACGCCAGACCGATACTTCATATTTTTCTGTGGAGAGGGGTGAACAACTGTTTTGAATAACCTTTAGTTGTTCGGAACAAGTAATACGCAATCCATATAACTTTTTGTAGACATGTTTTGTGACTTAAAGCAGAACGATATTCATCGTATTGTTTTTGTGTATTTATTTTTCCAATGTGTTAACGTTTCATCCTGCTGGGATGCCACCACATGTCAGAAAAATTCCCAATTCGCCATATGTCAAATCTACTGGGCGTTCCTCCGAGTACTTTGCGGACCTGGGAGCATCGCTACAAATTGTTCGCCTCCATCGACCGATCTGCGAAAGGTCAGCGTCAATATTCTGCCAACGATCTCGCATTCGCACTTCGCCTGAAAAATTATCTGGATGAGGGGTTGGGAATACGGGACGCGATTCTTAAACTGCGTTGTCTGGGGTTTGATTTCGAAACTTCCGGACAATCGGTAAAAAAGTGGCAACAACAGAAAAATGCTGCATTACTGGCCATTCAAGATTTCGATCAGGTCAGTCTGGATCGCATTTTCCATAATCTTCTCAATAACTACGATGAAGATTTGGTCATGCTCAAAATGATCGTTCCGATATTTGATATTTTGGGGAAAAATTGGGACAAAAATCCTGCAGGTATTGCAGAAGAATGTTTTGCCTGTGTCTATTTTTATAATAAACTCGGCTCCATCTACAATTACCGGATCAAACCGGTCGAGGGAAACCGGCTCATCACCTGTTGTTTGCCGGGGGAGCGGCATGAAATCGGTTTGCTTATATTTTGTCTTACCCTGATCTCTCAGGGTTTTCAACCCCTCTATTTAGGCTCCAACTTTCCCATCTCTCAATACCTGGAAACCGTACAAAAAACCGACAGCAAGGCCATGGTACTCTCTGGCCGAACGGATAATATCAGGAAAGATCAAAACATGATCGAGAAATTAATGAACTTTACATCCGTTTCACCCGTACCGACATTTTTTGGTGGTCCCGAGCCGATAGAGAAGACAGAATTCCTGAAAAATATCAAACTGATCCCCATCGGGAACGACTTTCAAAAAGCCATCTGCATCATGGGAAAATACCTATCCAACGATCGTTCCATAAAGTAGTCCCTAGTACAGACTGGCGGGAATAACGCTTTAGATAGAAAGCTATCAAAGAGATGGCATCGTCCAAAGTTTCATTAATC
>JADFYU010000037.1 GCA_015232865.1 Magnetococcales bacterium | reverse complement strand
GCTACACCCCGATAAATCCGCATAACCACCTCCCTGGTGGACTGAAACGGCGCTCAGCCTAACTCAGTAGGCTAGTAGGAGCAAGATTATTTCTGCGTTGGGGCAAAATAAATCAATTTTTCTCTTCTGGGGAGACGACCATGATGGAAAAAGTACCCAGACTGTGCCAGACATCGCTATCGACTCGATCGTAAACCTTGAAAAACCAGAGGCCGGGGTGGATATCCCCAGAAACGCTGCCGGCGGCGGTATAGAGCGGAAAAACGCTCTCTTTTGGCGCTTCGACCTGAGGAAAGGTCAAGTCAGTTACTTTGTCGCCGGCTTGGTTGAGAATGTTGACCTTGAAATTATGGCTGCCGGATTGGGTGAGGATCAAATCGAGAACAAAATAGCCGATGACGCCATCGGTTTGAGCTTCCAGCGCTTTGACAATGGAGAGTGGCTGAATCTGATCTTTTGTTTCAGACATTTTATCGGAAAAATAGGCGTTGCTGATATAGGCCGGTTTTCGATATTTCCTTACGCTGGCCGAATCAGCCCCATGGGGTGTCAGGATCAGCAACAGGGACAGCGTCAGGAAAAGTCCGATAAACCGAGCCTTCGGCCGCGGACTTGATGAGCTTGAAATCATGAGTTTCTTCTTGGTCAGGATGTTGAAATACTGAAAAAAAGATGGAAATAAAGACATTCGTCCATTCTCCCATAACTTGGCCTAGGTTTCCAATATAAACTGGAAAATATAAATAATTGACAGGCGATGCGGAGGATTGATTTTTCTAAAGTCGCTCGGCCATCTCCTCGATGGAGGCGATGGGGTCCACTCGGATTGGCAGATCTTCTGGTAGTTTGCTTTGGACCTTTTTGGGTAGCAGGCAGCGGGTAAAGCCCAATTTTGCCGCCTCATTGATGCGGGTCATGGCGTGGGATATGGCTCTGACCTCCCCAGCCAACCCCACCTCGCCGATAATGACCAGTCCCGGATCCACGCTTAAATTCCGGTGCGACGCGAACAGGGAGGCGGCGACGGCCAGGTCGGCCGCAGTTTCGGTAATACGAAATCCACCGGCAATGTTCAAAAAGATGTCGTGGCTGAACAGTCCCAGCCCCAAGCGTTTTTCCAAAACCGCCGTCAACATGGCCAGCCGGTTTTGATCCCAACCCAAGGTGGTTCGACGGGGCTGGGCCAGGGGGCTGGGGGCGACCAGAGATTGAATCTCCAACAAAACCGGCCTGCTCCCCTCCATACCGGCGAAGACCACCGAGCCAGCCGCTCCCTGGACCCGTTCCGAGAGAAACAGCTCCGAGGGGTTTTTGACCTCGGCCAGGCCGTTCTGACGCATTTCAAAGACACCGATTTCGTTAGCCGGACCAAAGCGGTTTTTGACCGCCCGCAAAATCCGGTAGTCGTGGCCCCGTTCTCCCTCAAAATAGAGTACGGTGTCAACCATGTGTTCCAAGACGCGCGGTCCGGCAATCTGTCCCTCTTTGGTCACATGACCGACCAGAAACATGGCCATATTGCGAAATTTGGCCTGGGCAATCAGGCGGGCGGCACACTCTCGAACCTGGGTTACGGCTCCGGCTGCGGCCGGAATGTCGTCACTGGCCAGGGTCTGAACCGAGTCGACCACCAAAACCGCCGGCTGCATCACTTCGACGACACGGACAACCTCTTCCAGTCGATTTTCCATCAGAACCGGAAAATTGTCCCCCTGCACCCCCAGACGATCGGCCCGCTGTTTGAGTTGTTGAGGAGACTCCTCGCCGGAGACATAGAGTATCGGGAGACTTTTGGCCAGTGAGGCCAGGGTCTCCATGAGCAGTGTGGATTTGCCGATTCCCGGATCACCGGCGATCAGCGAGACCGAACCGGGAGTAAGGCCGCCGCCGAGTACCCGGTTGAACTCGCCAATGGGCACCTGAATCCGGGCGCCGCCCCCATTGGCGATCTGGGAGAGGGGAATGGGATCACTCCGCAGCGCCTGGTTGCTCAGGCGTCGCGTTGACCGGCTGCCGCCGGGACCGGGGTTGAACGCTTTGATACTGTTCCAGGCACCACAGGCGGAGCACTTGCCTTCCCAGCGAGTTGAGTCGGCACCACACTCTTGACAGACAAACTGTTGTTTCTCTTTGGCCACGAGATAAAATCCTTTTTTTCACTCCAGGTTGATCATCCTAAAATTGGCCGAACCCTCGACCATTTTGCCATTTTCTCAAGAGCTGCCGAATATGGCGAGTATTTTTTTTGCCGACGTCAGAATCGTCGCGTTTACCGTTCATTGACTTTGCTACGGGAATCCCATCATAGTAAACCAAAATTCAACCGTTTGGTTTACTAATGCCTCAGACCCCCTACAAAATCCATAATTCAGAGCGTCGCCAATCCGACCTTTGGCGGAGACTGCGTTCGGTTGGCCCCAGCCAACAGGGATCGACCCTGGTGGACGGACGCTCGGTTTTGAATTTTTCTTCCAACGATTACATGGGTCTCTCTACCCACCCGGCACTAAAAGAGCGGGCCAGGGCCTGGACGGAAAGCTGGGGAACCGGCTCGACCGCTTCGCGGCTGGTTTGTGGCAATCTGGCCCTGTTTGATCAGGTTGAACAGCGGCTGATTCAGCATAAGGGGTATGAGGCGGCGCTGCTTTTCAACTCCGGCTTTCAGGCCAACAGTGGTATTTTGACGGCACTGTTGGACCGGGTTGTCTTGAAAAACCCGCCGCAAATTTTCTCCGATCGTCTCAATCATGCCTCCATTCATCAGGGTTGTCGGGGGGCGGGCGTCCGGCAGATCCGCTATCGGCATAACGACCTCAATCATCTGGAGGATCTGCTGAAAAAAGCCGAACCGGGACCACGTTTCATCCTTTCGGAGACGGTTTTCAGTATGGATGGAGATCGGGCTGACGTGGCCGGCTTGCTGAGCCTCAAGGCGCGATACGGCGCTTTTCTCTATCTGGACGAGGCTCATGCAGCCGGGGTACTCGGTCCTCAGGGGTTCGGTCTGGCGACAGCCTTCTCCGATCAGGCCGATCTGGTCATGGGCACCTTCAGCAAGGGTTTGGGGGGCTTCGGGGCTTATGTGATCGGTTCTCAGGAACTCAAGGATTTTTTAATCAACCACTGCGCTGGCTTTATCTTTTCAACCGCCTTGCCTCCGGCGGTCTTGGGGGCGATGGATGCGGCCTTGGAGTTGTTGCCGAGCTTGGGTGCAACCCGCCAACGCCTGTTGGCCCAGGCGGAGCGATTGCGTCGGGCGTTGGTGGTTGAAGGGTTGGATGTCGGGAATTCGACGACCCAGATCGTTCCGGTTATTTTGGGCGACAACCGGCGCTGTGTGGCGGTGAGTCGGGCGTTGGAAAAACGGGGTCTGATGGCCATCGCCATCCGTCCTCCGGCGGTTCCGGTGGGCAAAAGCCGTTTGCGTCTCTCCTTGACCGCCAATCATGACGAGGCCGATCTGGACCGTTTGATCGACGGGGTTTTGGAATCTGTAGCCGAGGTGGATGGCCGATGAGTCAGCCACTTTTAGTGTTGGTTCACGGCTGGGGATTGGGGCCTGGGGCGTTCCGGCCTCTGCTCGGCCAGTTGGGCAGACCATTCCACCACAGCCTCGATCTGGGTTTTTATGGGCGTCCCAGGCTGGATATTCCCAAGGATCGCCCCCTGATCGCAATCGGCCACTCTTTGGGATTTATGTGGTTGTTGCAGCATCTGCCGACGGCATTGTGGGCCGACCAGATCCAAGGTTTGGTGGCCATCAACAGTTCTACCCGGTTTTGTCGCGGGTTCGGTTTTGCCTCTGGGGTTCACCCCAATCTGGTCCGGCGCATGAAGAGCGGTCTGCTCCAGGATCCGAGCCGGGTCATTAACGATTTTCGGGTCTCCAGCGGCGGGCCATCCGGTGATTTTTTGACCCAGACGGCTAAAGATAACCTGGATGTCGCGGCGTTGGATCGGGGGTTGGATTGGTTGATGGAGTGGGATGGCCGCAGAACTTTCAGCCAATGGGAGAGGCCGTTTCTGGCTCTGGCCAATCGCGATGATACCATCGTCACCCCTGCCATGACCGAGGCCTCTTTTGCATCGGATCAGGCTCGGAATCTGCACTGGATTGAAGGGGGAGGGCATCTGGCGATGTTGACCCGCCCTGAACCCTTTGGCGTGTTGTTGAACGAATGGCTGCGGGACTGGGCGTGATTCCTATGAAAAATGCCAAAGAGCGGGTCAGTCGGGCTTTTGGTCAGGCTCGGTCCTATCACCAACAGGCCGGAGTTCAGCGTCAGGTCGCTCGGCAACTGGCCGATCGATTGGCCGGGTTTACGCGGCCAATGAAGCCTCGAATTCTGGAAGTCGGCTGTGGAACCGGTTTTTTGAGCCGGTATCTGTTGGATCGTTGGCCCGATAGCCCGGTGCTGTTGACCGATCTTTCGCCGCCGATGGTTCAACGCTGCCAACAGCACCTGGGGCCGATTGACCCCGAACGGGTTCAATTTTTGGTGATGGATGCCGAGAACCCCTGCACGGATGGCCCGTTTGATCTGATTGTTTCCAGTCTGGTTTTTCAGTGGTTTGAACAGCCGTTTGTCACGGTGGAAAAAATGGTTCAACGGCTGGCTCCGGGAGGTCGTCTGGTCTTTACGACCTTGGGGCCGGAGAGCTTTGCCGAGTGGCGCAGGCTCTGCACGGAAAACCAGGTTCCCTGCGGTCTCCACGATTATCCCGAACCGGATCAGTGGCAATCGGCCTGGCCTGATAGCGGTCAAGGTGAAATGGCCCACTGGCGGATAACGGAGGATCACCCTTCTGCGTACTCATTTTTACGGGGCTTGAAAGTGGTGGGGGCTGCCCTGCCTTCCGATCAACATCAACCGGCAACAGTCCCGGAATTACGCCGATTATTAAAGCGTTTTGCAATAGAAAACAGAACCTTTCAAATCACCTACCATATTATGTATGGGTGTTTTACCAAATACGGAACAGGACCGACCGATCATGATTGACGCTGCAACCGAACCAGATGAATTTTATTCGCAGTTGACCCGGACCGCCCTGGCGGGAGAGATGCTCTCCCCCTCTCTAGGCTGGCGTCTATTGACCGATCCCGCAATTGAACTGTTGCCTTTGTTGCAGGCGGCTTTCAAGGTGCGCAATCACTATTTTGGTCGAGGGGTTCGGGTTCATATTCTCAATAACGTTCAAAACGGACTCTGCCCGGAAGATTGTAACTATTGCGCTCAGGCGGTCGATAGTGAGGCGCCTATCGAAAAATATAAGATCAAATCGGACGAGGCCATTATGGAGGGCGCCAAAGTTGCGGAACAGTCGGGCGCCTATCGATACTGCATCGTTCTGTCCGGACGGCAACCGGATCAAAAACGGGTGGAAAAGATGGCCGCTTTGATCCGACGTATCAAGTCAACATACCAGCTTGAGGTCTGCCTGTCGGCCGGATTTATTGACGAATCGGCGGCCAAACAACTTAAAGAGGCGGGGCTGAATCGCTACAACCACAATCTCAACACGGCAGAATCCCACTATGGGGAGATTTGTACCACCCATTCGTATGCTCAACGGGTGGCCACGCTGGAGGCGGCTAAGGGGGTGGGATTGGAGGTGTGCAGCGGAATCATCATCGGTATGGGGGAATCTGTTCAGGATATTTGGGCGGTTTCTCAAAAGCTGCGCTCCTTGAACGCCCGTTCCATCCCGGTCAATTTTTATGTTCCGGTGGCTGGAGCCAAATTGGGAGAACTAAACCAGTTGACACCCGAGTATTGTTTAAGGACACTGGCCTTGTTTAGATTGACCAACCCGGATGCGGAAATTCGGGCTGCCGGTGGACGTGAAATCAACCTGGGTAGTTTGGAGAGCCTTTCTCTCTATCCGGCCAACTCCTTGTTTAGCGAAGGTTATTTGAACGTCGGCGGACACAGCACCAATAAAACCCTGAAAATGGTCGAAGAGGCGGGTTTTTTTGTCGAACGGATCGAGGAAGTGGATAACGGATAGATACGGATTCAGGTCGGGGGGTGAAAATGGAACGGGTTTGTGCGGCTGTTTTTGGATTGCTGTTTTTGTTTGGCTGTTCTGACGCCTCCGAACAGCACAACCAAAAGTGGCAGGTAAATACCCAGAACCCCGGCCAGAAGAAAACCTCCTTCACCGATGCCCTCAAGGATCAATTGGCCAGCGGCAGTGAGCTGTTGCAGACCGCCCAGGAAATCAAAGAGCAGTTGGGCGAAACAACGCTGGCGACTGTGAACGGCTTGTCAGTGGAAGATAAAAGAAAAGCCATCGAAATTGCCAAGCGGTTTGGTGTCGATGAATCCCACGTGAAACAGCTGGCGAGCGATCTGCCTAAAAAAAAGTTTGTGGAATCTCACATTATTGACGCCAGAGAGGGGGCGAAGCGGGGGCAATCCTTTTTTGCCGAATGGCTCTCCGGGCTGGGTCTTTCCGACCAGGCCCCGTCCTCTCTGCCCTCCCAAGAACTGCAAGATATTCTCAGGCGTCGCCGGGAGCGGTTGGCGGGTCATGACGACAAAACCCTGTGAGTCTTCTGTCGGAGAGCATTTTTTTAACGGGAACCGATACCGATGTTGGCAAGTCGGTCGTGGCCGCTTGGTTGATGCTGCGGATGGGGGCAGACTATTGGAAACCCATCCAGGCCGGCTTGCAGGGCGAGACCGATCAGCAGGTCGTGCGCCGGTTGAGCGGTCTGCCTGACCATCGCTTTCATCCCAGCCTCTATAACCTCAACGCGCCGCTCTCGCCCCATGAGTCAGCCCGCCGGGATGGGATCCAGATCGAATTGGACCGATTTAACCTGCCTCAAACGTCCAACCCGCTGATCGTTGAGGGGGCGGGTGGATTGATGGTTCCCCTCAATGATCAAGCGATGATCATCGACCTGATTCAGCAGTTAAGGCTGCCGGTGGTCTTGGTTGCCCGTTCGACACTGGGCACCATCAACCATACGTTGTTGAGTTTGTCCGCCCTCAGGGCGCGTTCCATTCCGGTGGTCGGTATTGTTCTGAACGGTCCGGTCAATCCTGAAAACCGACAAGCCATCCACCGCTATGGCCAGGTTGAAATTATTGGCGAGATTCCCCGGCTTTCCCCACTGAACATCGAAAGTCTTTCCCAATTGTCATTGGCGTAATGTTCAGCATTTTTTGTAAAAATTCCAAGCAAATCTTTGATGAGTTTGGTATAAATCAGACTTGACTTTTCGTTGGTCTGTTTGTCGCCGGGGGGGGGGGTTTGAACCTTGAATCTGGATTGGGCTGACGAAACAACATTCCGATGTCGTCCCCTGGTTTGGGCCGACAATTCGGATTTTGCCTTACTGGATGAGATAGTAAAATGTTCCGAAATTGCATGCGATCCGGCTTTTTGTTTTTGTGGCTGATGCTGACTGCGCATTCCGCTGAAGCGAAGGAGTTGAAGGTGCTTTTTAGTGCCTATACACCGCCCTACGTGTTGGTCGGGTCGGAACAGGAGCAGGGCGGTGACAGCAGTGGTATCGTCGTGGATATCGTCCGGGAGGCTCTGGAGGGGCAGGGGTATGTCATCAATCCGGTATTTTTGCCTATCGGTCGCGGGTTTAAAATGTTTGCCGACGGCGAGTTGGACGCAACCACCATCATCAAGAAAAATTCCGGCCTCAAGGCTTACTACTCCGACGTTTTTATGCAGTATCACAATAAAGCCATTACCCGATCCAACGCCCCCTTTACCCTCAGTAAAATAGAAGACCTGAAAAACCGCAGCATCATCGGCTTTCAATTGGCGGCCCGTTATCTTGGTCCGGAGTTTGAGTCGGTCGTAGCCGGCAATCCAGCCTATCTGGAAATTGCCAATCAAGAGAGACAGGCACACATGCTGTTGGCCGGACGGACCGATGTTGCCGTGATGGATGAGAGTATCTTCCGATTTTTTCAGAATAAATTAATCAGTGAAGGCAAGGTCAACGCCGAGCAGGCCGTACGCTATAACGATCTGTTTCCCCCCAGCCAATACCGCACCGCCTTTGTCGAGCAGGAGGTGCGAGATCATTTCAACCAAGGGTTGGCCCGTTTAAAAAATAATGGTCGTTATGATGCCATCTACCAGAAGTATACCCAGGATTATTTTAAAATCAGGCCTTGATTCGGATGAATATTTTTGCGCGAAACTCACTTACGGTTCATCTGCTCAAGGTGGTATTCGGACTCTATTTTGCCTTGACCCTGCTGGTGACGGCCATCCATGTGGGCATTGAATATCAACACACGAAAAAAAGCGTGCTTACAGAGCTGGTTCAAATGCAGAAGACCTTTGAACCGGCTTTGGAGTTGGCGCTTTGGCAGATCAATGACAAGCAGGTTCAATCGTTGGCAGAGGGCATTCTCAACATGCCGATGGTGGTCAATTTGGAAATCATTCCAGCCAACGGTCAGATTTCCAGCTATGGTCAGCGCCTAGAGAGCGAATCCGCCCTGAATAAAACCTTCTATCACGAATTTGCCATATATCATGAGTTTTCCGACAAAAAAATCCATCTGGCCAACGTCCGGTTCTATAGTAATCAGCGAGTGATCATTGATCGGGTCAGAATGGGATTCCTCATGATCGTGCTCAATGCGATGATCAAAAGTCTGGCCTTGTGGTGGTTGTTTCTCTGGGCGTTTCAACGCTATCTACGTCGGCCATTGACCACCTTCATCACGCAGATGGAGCGGGTTGAGCTGGATACCCTGGGGCAGAACCGGATTGAGTTGGGTCTTCATGCCGAGAATGAGTTGACCCAGATGCAGTCCTCCTTCAATGCCATGCTCGATACCATCGACAGAGGCCGTACCCAACTGGTTGCGGTTCAGGAGGAGGCAAAAGAGCAGCTTGTCCGTTCTGTCAAAGAGAAGACCGCCAGCCTCCAGGAGGAGATTGCCCGTCGCAAACAGATTGAAACCTTCCTTCGCAACAACCAGTCCTTGTTGAAAGCCATTACGGAGTCAACCCGTGACGGCATCCTGGCGGTGGATAACAGAGGTAAAATCACCCATTTCAACCAGCGTTTTGTCGAGTTGTGGCAGATTCCCCAAGAGTTGATGACCCTGGGGGATGACAAGCTCTTGCTTGATTCGGTTTTGGATCAAATCAAGGAGCCGGACCAATTTGTCTTTGAAATCAGGAGACTTTATGGCACTCTCGAAGATAGTTTTGACCTGATCTATTTCAAGGATGATCGGGTTTTTGAGCGGTATTCCCAGTCTTTGTTGCAAGAAGGGAAGCTCACTGGGCGGGCGTGGTTTTTTTATGACATCACCAATCGAGTCCGCAATGAACAAGATCTGCGTCGGGCCAAGACCCAGGCGGAACAGGCAAATCGGGCAAAAAGCGCTTTTCTGGCCAATATGAGTCATGAAATACGGACACCCATGAATGCCATTCTCGGTATGGCTGAAGTGCTCAATGAGACCAGGCTGGGTGGAAAGCAGAAAGAATATTTGAAGGTTTTAAGCAATGCCGGGGAGAAGCTGCTCAGCTTGATCAATGAAATACTGGATCTTTCAAAAATTGAGGCCAATCAGCTTCAACTGGAGCTGGTTCCGTTTGACCTGCCAGACCTGGTCGAAGAGTGTCGGCAACTCTTGCAGCAAAAAGCAGAAGAAAAGGGCGTGGATTTGATTTTTCAACTGGAGGTTGATTGTCCTCAGCGTGTGGTCGGGGATGAGCTGCGTCTGCGTCAGGTGTTGTTGAATTTGCTGAGCAACGGGATCAAATTCACCGATCAGGGGCAGGTTGCTCTCTCTGTGGAGCGGAGTGAGGGGGGGCTGCTCCATTTTACCATTGCCGATACCGGCATCGGGATTTCTACAGAGCAGCAGAAAAAAATATTTTTTCCGTTTCAACAGGTTGGCGGCGATATGTCCCGCCGTTTGGGCGGTACGGGGTTGGGGCTTTCCATCTGCAAACGGTTGGTTCAGGCCATGGGAGGAGAGCTTTGGCTGGAAAGCCAGGTGGGCGAAGGGTCCCGTTTTCATTTTACTGCCGATCTGCCCGAAATCGAAGCCGACCCGGCGGTCACGACCGACCCGGCTTCCACCGGGGAGAAAAACCCGGAGAGAGGGCGGCGGCTGAACATTCTATTAGTCGATGATGCCGAGGATAATCGTTTGGTCATCAAGGCTTTTTTGAGTGAGTATAGCCATGAGATAATCGAGGCGGTCAATGGAGAGCAGGCGGTAGCGCTTTTTCCGACCTTGGCCTTTGACCTGGTGCTGATGGATATCAGCATGCCGGTTATGGATGGACTGGAAGCAACCCGGCAAATTCGGGCTTTGGAGAAGGAGCAGGCACGCGCTCCAACTCCGATTGTGGCTCTGTCAGCCAACGCCATGCGCGAGCACATCCAAATGAGCGCCGAGGTCGGTTGTACCCTCCACCTCTCCAAGCCGATCCGAAAAGATCGCTTATTGGATGCAATCAAAAAACTGTGTCGTCAACCGGCTCCAGCAGACATTTCCCCGACGAAGCTCTCGATCGACACGGCACCCGTTCAATCCATCGATCTTTCACTGCTGGAACGGTTGCGGCAGGAGTTTGGCGGTGATATTGATGCACCCATCCAGTTGTTTTTGCAAAACCTGCCGATAAACCTGAAAGAAATAGATGATGCGGCCCGTCGCAATGATTCTGAAAATCTGCTTAGCCTGGCCCAGGCTCTCAAAAACAACGCCTACAGTTTCGGTGCCAGAAGATTGGTCGAAATCATTATGAAACTCGAACAGGTCGATCAATCGGCCAGCCAGTCCGAGAGACGCTTTCATCTGAGCGCCCTTTTGCTGGAGGGTAAAAGGGTGGAGGTTGAATTAAACCGGCAATTAAACCAGGATTTGGCAGTGCAACCCCCGGATTCGTCAGGAAAAACAGAAAAATAATGGCGGCAACCTCCGATCCGCGTCTCCGCAGAATCCAGGTGAACAATCCGGTCATCCTTGCCCAGAATAGGTAGAACCCGCTTTGAAAAAATTGATTTCCCAAGACCGGCAGTTTGTCTGGCACCCCTTTACCCAAGAGGCGACGGCCCCGGACCCCATTCCCATCTTGTCGGCATCCGGGGCAACCCTCCATGGCGCCGATGGTCGGGAGTACCTGGACCTGATCTCTTCCTGGTGGTTGACCACTCATGGCCATGCCCACCCGGTCATCGCCCGGGCCATTGCCGATCAGGCGCAAAAATTGGAACAGGTGATTTTTGCCGGCTTTACCCATGAACCAGCCGTCGGGCTAGCGAGCCGATTGGCCCGACATCTGCCGGGTGGGTTGGAACGGGTGTTTTTCTCCGATAACGGCTCAACGGCAGTGGAGGTGGCCCTGAAGATGGCCCGTCAGTATCATCTGAATCGAGGCGAGCAGCGAGACCGTTTCCTGGCTTTTGAGGGGGGCTATCATGGCGACACGGTCGGGGCCATGTCCATGGGGGCGACCACCGGGTTCTTCGAGCCATTTCGACCGTTGTTGTTCGAGGTGGATACCATCCCCTACCCAACCACCTGGCTAGGGGATGAGGGGGTTGAGCGGCGGGAGGCCCAGGCTTTGCGCTCTCTGGACGACTATTTGCAACAATCGGCTTCCCGCTGTGCCGGATTGTTGGTGGAGCCGCTGATACAAGGGGCTTCGGGCATGCGCATGTGTAGACCGGAGTTTTTGCAGGCGGTGGCCCGGCGACTTGAGCAGGCGGGGGTTCTGCTGATTTTTGATGAGGTGATGACCGGTTTTGGTCGGGTGGGCAGCCTGTTTGCGTGTGAAAAAGCCGCTGTGGTCCCCGATATCATTTGCCTGTCCAAGGGGCTGACCGGTGGTTTCATGCCGCTGTCGGTCACGGTTTGTGGTGCGGCGATTTATGAAGCGTTTTTAGGCGACAGTTTTGATCGGGCCTTTGCCCATGGTCACTCCTTTACCGCCAACCCGATCAGCTGTGCGGCGGCTGTGGCTTCGTTCGATCTGTTTGAACAAGAGAATACTCTAGCTAAAATCGCCCGAATCGAGGCCATCCATCGTCAACGGATTGGCCCGTTGGTTAAGGTCGCCAATATTGAAAAAACCCGTGTTACCGGGGGGGTGGCCGCCTTGGATTTTATCACCGGTGATCCGGGTTACGGCTCCAAAGTGGCTCCGTTTCTCAAAGCCTTTTTTATCAAGCGGGGTCTGTTGATCCGGCCCTTGGGAAATGTTCTCTATCTGTTGCCACCCTATTGTATTTCCGAGGCCGATCTGCACCGAGCCTGGGATGGTGTGGAGGCGGCTATCCGGGAGTTGGTTTGACCGTTTAATTATCCCCCAGCGCCTGCCCTTACCCGGCAACGATGGGATGAATCTTTAGAAGCTTATCCATGTCCAGCAGCAGGATACTGCGCAATATCTCTTCGGATTGGGAGGAGTTGTGACTGATGGCTTGGATCAAGCTGTGCCGCTTGGCACCGGACATTCCTTTGGGCAGGGGATATTCAATGTTATCCAATGGGCAAAACGTGTTGATGTCATCGACAGCCGCTGCAAAAAGCTGAGAGCCGGTATCGAAGACGATCACATACTCCATGAGATATTTGTGAATCAATCCTTCAATTTCGTCAAACAGTTTGATCAAACGGGATAAAATATTGATATTGGCATGGCTGATCAGCTTTTTGGCGGCCTCTGTCTGACCGTTGGCAACCAATTTTTTGGCTTCGACAGCCACTTTGTGGATCTGCTTATGCGGGGCGTCAAAACGGGCCATATGGGCTTTTAGATTGATGTTGTCGGGTTCAAAACGGTCATACCATTTACCAAAGGCACACAGGTGCGGATCGGTCTGAACGGAAATGGGCAGTCCGTCGGAGACCTCCTGGCTGAGCTTGTTGAGCCAATTGATGTGATCCTGTTTACGCAAAGCCATGTTTTCGATCAACTGTTTGGTTTCCGTCTGACGGGGAATGGCTCCAAAGCTGACGCGCAGGTCGAAGAGTGGAATATTGTCCCCTCTAAAGGGGATGACACCGCGGATTTCTGGGGGCAGGTGCGGCACGTTGGTAACCTTGGAGAGATCCATGACCGAGATTACTTTGTCATGATGGACACCATAGTGGTTTTGGTTGACGCTGAAAATGAGATAGTCAACATTGTTGGGAAATAGAGAACCCATTCGTAGTCGGCCTTTCCAAGTTCTTCCAGATTCGGCGTTACGCCCTGCACGCACATCAAATGACCGGATTTGGGATTATTGTCTGCCGACAGCATAACAGAATTTTTTTGATAATTAATCAGAGAATGTGAAATGAGAGCAAATAGTCAAACCATTGTTCCCCCTTCTGGCTCTACGATCCAACGATCCACGACCGCCACCACGATCAGGATGACCAGCCAGGCGGCCAGCATGGAAAAAACCACGTGGCTAAAAAAATGCGCCCCTTTGAGCATTTGGTAGAGACCCATCACCCAGCCGGCAGCCAGGCCAACCCATAAGCCCCGCTTTCGGCCTTTCGGCGTTGAAAAGAGAAAAAATCCGACCATCAGGGCGAAACCGCCGGTCGGATGTCCAGCCGGAAAACATTTGGGCGGGCGATCTTGAATAAATTCCGATGGATATGGTTCAAACAGCTTCACGTAGGGTTTGGTTGAACCGTACCGTTGTAGATCCCAGGGGCAGTAGGTGTTGGTTTGACTTTTGGAGCCGGCTATTATAGCCGGGACAAAAATCAGGGATAACGACAAAAGCACAGCCCGGCGACGAAATCGCAGCAGTCCATGGAATTTGAAGGAGAGAAAAAAAACGGCCAGAGCCATCAAGCCCAGTATGACCAGGGCTTTTTTTGCTCCATCATAGAGGATAAACCGCATGATGGGTTCATCTCGATTGATCAACCATTGACCCGTTTTGGGCTGATAAAAAAAATCTTGCAGCCAAAGATCGACCGAATTCCACTCAAAAAACAGGGTGGTTAAAACCAGCAGCCCCAAAACCGGAAAAAAAGAGTTATGGATTTTCATCGATCCAACGGTTACCGCCTTTTTTAGCCAGTATGTCGGCCCCTTGGTAATAACTCAGGGTATCGAAGAGAAGATCTGGTAGCGGCTCACGCTTGTCCTGTTTGTTTGAATGGCGGGAAAATCGATAGAAGCTCTCTCCCTGTTGTGGGCTGAGGATAGCCAGATCGTTGCCGCGAACCAGCCCCAGTTTTTGGAAATTGCCGACCAGGGCCTGCTGTTCGTGTTCTTTCATCTTGAGAATGTCGCGACCAAAAAAGCGGCTGGTATAACTCCAGTTCAGCAGACCCATTATGGTTGGAACCACGTCCAACTGGCTGACCTGATAATCGTTGACGGCCGGTTTGATCAGAGCCGGTTGATAGATCATGAACGGGATGCGATAGCGAAACAGCGGCAGTTCCGTGCGCCCGGAGCTGCCGGCGCAGTGATCTGAAATGATGACAAAGAGGGTGTTGTCAAACCAGGGCTTGGAGCGGGTATCTTCGATAAACCGATGGATGGCATAGTCGGTATATTTGATGCCACCCTCCCGCTGTCCCGGGGAAGGAATATCGATCCGGCCGTCCGGGTAGGTAAAGGGCCGATGGTTGGAGGTGGTCATGATGAAGTGATAAAACGGCTTGCCAGCCGCAAAAGCCGCGTCCGCCTCCTTGGTGGCCCGCCGATATATATCCTCGTCAGCCACTCCCCAAGCGTTCTCATGGGTGATATCTTCATCATCGATATCGGTTCGGTCAACAATATCAAAGCCGTTGTTACCGAAAAAATAGTTCATGTTGTCAAAATAGCCGTAACCACCGTAGATAAACTTGGTATCGTAGCCTTTTTTGCGAAAAACGAACCCGGAAGAGAACAGATTTTCATTGTTGGGTCGTTTGACCTGGCTGCGTCCGGGACTGGGGGGTACCGAGAGAGTCAGGCTCTCCATGCCCCGAACCGTGCGGGTGCCGGTCGCATAGAGATTGGTAAAAAACAGGCTCTCGTCGGCCAGTTGATCCAGGTAGGGGGTCAGCCCTCTTTTGCTGCCAAACTTGCCGAGGTACTCGGCGCTCATGCTCTCCATGGTGATAAAGATAACGTTGTGTTTTTTTTCTGGTCCGGTTCTTTTGATCCGGCGGGTTATGTCATAGAGATCGTCGGATAGATATTCGCTATCATCGGTTTTTAAAAGTTCTCTCAACCGGGTCAAGACGGCCTTTTCGTCTGCTTGCTTATAAAACTCCTGATAATCGAGTTGGTTATGGCGAAAAGCGGAAAAGAGGGAGTAGATCCCATTTTTTGCCAGCTCGTTTTGAAAACGGTTCTGGGAAATTTCTGAATAGTTGACCGGAACGATGAAAAAAAACAGAAGGGGCAGAGAGAGCAGGATGGCTCCGTGTCTGGCCCGACTTCTCCAGGTGGTTTGATTCTGAAAGGATCGGGCCAGCAGGCTCCGGCGGCGGATGGGCCAGAAAATCAGCCCGGACAGGAGCAGTACCGCACTGAGCAGAATTGGCACCGGATAGGATTGCCAGATGTTTTTCAAAACCTCTTCGGTGTAAATGAGATAGTCAACGGCAATAAAATTAAATCGAACGCCAAACTCGTCCCAAAAGATCCATTCGGCAACCATGCCAAAGACAAGACCGTAGAGAAACAGAAAGAAAAACGTGCTGAAGAAAAGCCCGTGAGCGGGACGGTTGACGAGTCGGTCCGGCATCAGGGTGAGATAGAGGATGAGCGTGATGCAAAAATAACTGGCCGTCACGACATCGATCAGAAACCCGACCGAATAGATGCCCAGCAGGGTTCCGACTTCCAGCTCCAACATGTCCCAGGATTTGATCAGAAGAACCGACCGGATGAGCGCGGCAATCAGGACGAAAAGCAGGGCAAACAGGTAGGCACTACCAAAACGGGAAGAAAAAATCCGGTTAAACATTTTAATCCCTATCCTAAATTCGGCTGGTTACGGTCATGGTCTGGCCGTCACGAAAAATAAATCGACCAGATACGAACAATTTTTTTCCTCGGCCCTTACTCAGTCTCGACCTCCACGGCTATTTTCTCTCGATAATCACAGGCTTCACTGGCGCACAGATGCTCCAGACCCCATTTTTTGGTGATCTTTTCCGTCACAAAAGGGGCGTTGCATTTGGGGCAGGTCTGCAAAACCGGCTTGTTCCAGAGGGCGTGCTTGCATTTGGGATAGGTCGAGCAGGAGTAGAAAACCTTGCCCCGGCGAGATTTTTTTTCCAAAAAAGTTCCCTTGCCACAGCTGGGACAGCTGATTCCCGTGTCAGTGGGCTTGTCCAGAGATTGAATGTTGCGGCAGTCCGGGTAGCCGGAACAGGCCAGATATTTTCCGAAACGACCCTCTTTGATCAACATGCCCAAGCCACATTTTTCGCAGACTTGATCCGACATGACGGGTTCGGCTTCGGGTTTCTCCTCTTCGCCCTCTTTGAGAATATTCCGGGTAAATTTACACTCGGGATAATTGGAACAGGCCATGAACCGGCCATAACGTCCCAATTTGATTTGCAGATTTTTTCCACACTCCGGGCACAGCTCGTCGGTCTCCTCCGTCGTGACCTGGGACTTGGAGGTGGTTTTGTCCTTTTCGTCAATCTGCTTTTTGAAGGGAGACCAAAACTCCTTCAATAGAGGAATCCAGGCCTTCTCCCCACGGGAAATGGCATCCAGGTCATCCTCCAGGTGGGCGGTAAAATGGTAGTCCACGTATTTTTCAAAGTGTTCGACCAAAAATCGATTGACCACCATGCCGACATCTTCCGGGTAGAACTTTTTTTGATCCAGTTTGACATAGCCCCGGTCTTGGATGGTCGACATGGTTGGCGCATAGGTGGAGGGACGGCCAATGCCGTAACTCTCCAAGACCTTGACCAGGGAGGCTTCCGTATAGCGGGGCGGAGGTTCGGTAAAATGTTGCTGCGGCAACAACTCGTTCAGGGTGATGGACTCCCCTTTCTGGAGGGGAGGCAGCATGGAGCTGGAATCGTCGTCGTTGCGGTCCTGAAGCGATACTTCATCCTGGCTCTCCCGGTAGACCTTCATGAAGCCGGAAAAGGCGACAAAAGAGCCGTTGGCACGCAGAGAGTAGGGGGCTTTGGGGTCGGAACTGTCCACTGACAGGGTGGCCGTTACCTGATCAATCTTGGCCGCCGCCATCTGACAGGCCAGAGTCCGTTTCCAGATGAGTTCGTAGAGGCGGAACTGGTCCCGATCCAGGGCGCCCCTGATCCGCTCCGGCAGATGTTGAACGTCGGTTGGACGAATGGCTTCATGGGCCTCTTGGGCATTTTTGGCGGACGATTTGAAAAAGCGAGGTTTTCCTGGTAGGTATTCAGCCCCATAGCGGGATTCAATCAATGCGCGAATGCCGGTAAGTGCCTCTTGAGCCAGGTTGACCGAGTCGGTACGCATGTAGCTGATGAGTCCGACAACCTCCCGATGGCCGTCGGCAAAGGGGATATCGATACCTTCATAGAGTTTTTGCGCCACCATCATGGTTTTTTTAGCCGAAAAACCCAGCTTTCGGGAGGCCTCCTGTTGCAGGCTGGAGGTAATGAATGGTGGAGCCGGATTGCGTCGAGACTGTTTTTTCTCCAGTTCGCTCAGGACCAGGGGCTTTCCGGCAATGGCATCAACCAACTCCTTGGCCCGTCTTTCATCGGGAATATCAAATTTACTGAGTTTTTTTCCGTCGGCGACCACCAGCCGTGCTTGAAAAGCAGCTTCGCTGTCAGACTCTTTGCTGACATTGGCCAAAATGGACCAATACTCCTGAGAGGTGAACGACTGAATTTCATCCTCTCGTTCACAGACCAGTCGCAGAGCCACCGATTGTACCCGACCGGCCGAAAGCCCCCGCCGCACCTTTTTCCAGAGCAGGGGGCTTAAGGTGAATCCAACCAGATAATCCAACGCCCGTCTGGCTTGTTGCGCGTTGACCATATCCATGTCGATCTCACGGGCGTTGGCGACCGCTTCCTGGATGGCCCGTTTGGTAATCTCATGAAAGACGACCCGCCGCACCGACATATCCTTTATGCCCAAACGCTTTTTTTTCAGAACCTCCAGAACATGCCAGGAGATGGCTTCTCCCTCGCGATCCGGGTCGGTTGCCAGTAAAATATCCTTCGCTCCCTTGACCGAATTGGCCAACTCGGTCACATGCTTGGTCGATTGCTTGGATATCTCGTAGGACATCTCAAAATTGTTTTCCGTATCCACGGACCCCTTTTTACTGGGCAGATCCCGAATATGACCGTAAGTTGCCACCACCTTGAACCCTGGACCGAGGAACTTTTCGATGGTTTTTGCTTTAGCGGGTGACTCGACAATAACGATAGAGCTCATGGCAATATAATCAAATGTTCTGTTAATGGTTAGGGATGAAGCCCAAAATCAATTTGTTAGGGCATACCGATTTCCCGATAGTCGTTGCACGACTCCGGTTAACTCAAGCTGAAGTAAGATGCGGGAAAGCGAGGCAACTGTCAATTGGCTGTTTCGTGCCAGCTCATCCGCACAGAGAGGGCCGTCGGCCAATTGGACAAGAATCGATCGTTGATTATCTGGAGCCGGTGAAAGCGGTGGCGGTTGTTTTTGTTCCGAATAGCTCTTTTTTTCCAACCCTTCCGGCATTGGCCTCAAAGACCAGGATAGTTCCTGAAGAATATCTTCAATCCCCTCCACCAGTACCGCCCCCTGGCGGATCAGGTTGTTGACCCCTTTGGATCGACTGTCACCATTGGCCCCGGAACCGGGGACGGCAAACACCTCGCGACCTTGTTCCAAAGCCATCCTTGCCGTAATCAAAGAGCCGGAACGCAAAGCCGCTTCGACCACCACCACCCCCCGACTCAGGCCGCTGATAATGCGATTGCGCGGTGGAAACAAATAAGGAGCGGGTTGGGTGCCCAGGGGGGCTTCGGTAATGAGGCAGCCGCAATCGACAATTTTTTTTTTCAAGGCAACACTGTGGCTCGGGTAGGAGACATCCAGCCCGGTTGCCAGGACGCCGATGGTCGGTCCGCCACCGTCCAACGCCCCTTCGTGAGCTGCCATGTCGATACCTTGAGCCAGTCCGCTGACGGTGGTAATCCCGTTGCTAGCCAGATCCCGCCCCAGTTGGTAGGAAAATTGAATGCCCCGACGACTTGCCTGACGGGTTCCCACCACGGCGATGGCTTGGGCATGATGCAGGTGGACGGGATCGCCTAGAACAAACAGTACCGGCGGCGGATCGTGTATGGTATTGAGAATGGCTGGATAGTCTTGGTCGCCCCGGATCAGGAGCTGGCCGCCAATCCGGGCCAGGCGGTCCAACTCCTGCCGGGCCGGTTCGTCCGGGAGTTGACGGCGAAAATTCTCCAGGTGGGCAACCAGAGGTGCGCGAATACCGGGTACCTGGGCCAACTGGTTGGCGTTGGCCGCCAGAACGGCTTCAGCTTTGCCAAAATGCTGGAGCAGGCGATCGATACCGATCGGACCCAAACCGGGAACCCGAATCAACCGCAACCAATCGAGGGCGGTTTGCCGGTTCATGGAGCGGTTGACATCCGGTCCCCAAGGCGAATCGGACGAATAGAATCGGTCAGAAAGCCCAAGGAGGCTTTCTGACCGATTCGAATCAAAACGCCGTGACCAATCAATTTGCCGGGCAGAGGAACGGGCATCTGAGTGACCGGATCGATGATCTGTTCCGGTGCGGAGTAGATGGGCAGCATCAATCCGACCGTTGCCCGGTCCCGGCGACCGAGACCGACGGCAAACAGTTGATCGGAACCGGCCATTTCCAGGTCGTTTTCAATGTGCAATATTCGACCGGACATCGGGGTGGGGGTGGTGTGGTGAATTTGGAGTGGAGGCGGATCGCTCTCCATGCGCAGCAGTTGGTCTCCGGCAAAAATGGACCGGGCGGAATCGGTTATCTGTCCGACGGTGCCGGAGGGGGTGGCCTGTTGACCGCTTACCCGGCCTATATAAAAGGAGAGAACCCCCATGTGCTCTTTAGTTTTCGGGTCGATCAGGGCCGGGCCGGGCCGGTGGATGATCCACCGGCTTTCGACTGGAGCCGGTTCGGTGTGCAGCAGAACCGAATCATACCGGCCCATGAGGTTTCTTTTCTCCAGAGAGCCGATCAGATAGTTGTCCGGTGGCTGGTGGTTGAGAATATAACCGGTTTGCGCCAAACGGTTACGAATGCGCTGGGTCAACTCCGGTATGCCCGCTTCGGTTTCAGTCGGCAGCGCCCCCATGACCACCCGTGGAGCGCGTCGGTCGATTGATTGGGACAGTCGGTCGATCGGTTCCTTGGCCGTGGCTGGTGGTGGTTCTCCGGCCCAACTCAGCAGGGGAAACAGGGTCAACAGCAGAGAAAAAAAACGAATCATCAGGACACCTCACTTTTTTTGCCAATTCGGGGTTCCTCGCCGCGCAGCAACCGATTGATGTTGGCCCGATGTCGCCAAAAAATCAGCGGTGTGACATAAGCGGAGGCCCAGAGCGGTAAGGATTCTCCAAAAAGATAGAGCATCGGTGGGAGCAGAGCAAATGCGATGAGTGCGGCCAGGGATGAAATTTTAAACAGTTTGGCACCCAGCAACCAGAGCAAAACCGTGATCAGACCGACCAACGGCACCCAGGCCAACAAAATTCCCAAAGCGGTTGCCACCCCCTTTCCCCCCTTGAAGCCGAGATAAATCGGGTAGAGATGCCCTGAAAAAGCCGCCAGTGCACAATAGAGCGTGATGGGATCGTTGGCCCCATAGAGGCTCATGCTGATGAAAAGGGGCAATGCGCCTTTGAACATGTCCAGCAGTAAAGCGGTCGCCCCCGCTTTTTTTCCGGCGGCCCGCAACACGTTGGTCGCTCCAATGTTACCGCTCCCTTGCTGACGGATGTCGCCGGCACCAAAAAAACGGGCCACCAGCAGTCCAAACGGGATGGCTCCGATCAGGTAGGCGGCCACTACCACCACTACGGCAATGGGATCACTCATAGTTTGGCAGGCGTGGCGTTTGTCGGGTTTAGATCATTTTTCATCATCAACTCCTGGATTTCCTGATCAGTCAGGTTGTTATCATGGGGTGAGGGATCTTGATCAGCGGCTGGAATCTCATTCCAGATCGGTAATTGATCGGGAGCCGTCCAGAGTTCGGACCGCGGTTTTTGGTTGGCATCCCATAGTCGGGCAATGGCTTTGGGAGTATTCAGCAGCCGTTCCAGTTTATGTATGGTTCGGAATGAAAGAGGACGAAAAGCGGCCTCCAACTCTGCCGGTTCCGGGATGACGACTCTTGGCCAGTTGGCAGCCAACCATTGGTTGCGGACTCGATATTCCTGGTTGAATGCGGCCGTGAGCATCTGTTTGGTGGCCAGATCGGCGGCACGTTCGACGATGGATTGCAGATCTGTCGGCAGGCCGGAAAACCAGTCGGCATTGACGGTAAAAACCGACCATCCATGCTGCTGACGCAGATCATGGTAGTGTGAGGCCGTAAAGGGATAACGGGTATTGGACAGGGTTTCGGGGGTGGAGACAATACCCTCGACCCAGCCCGACTCGATGGCTTCCGGCAGATCGGCGACCGGCACCTGGACCAATTTGATGGGCAGGGCGCGATGAATATTTTCAATCCATTGGTCCCTGGGTGCCCGTACCGCCAGATTGACATAGGAGGGGAGGGCTTGGGCATTCAGTCCGTCATTCGGGGTGTTGGGTTCCGGCGAGAGGGCCAGGGGATTGGCGGGGGGGTCAATCTCTTTCTTCTGGAAGGCCAACAGACCGTAAAAGCCATAAGAGCCATAACCCAGCACCCGCAACTGTTTATCCTGAGCGGTCTCCCGAATGGCGCTATCCAGAGAGGAGTGGACAAACTGTTTTACATGGTTTGGTTCGGTAAAAAGCAGGGGCAGGGTCAGCAACCGAAAAGCCGGAAGAGAGAAGGCCAGAGTGGCCGCCGAAGTCATCCCGCCTTCGATTCTGTTATGAATCTGTCCTTTCAGGGCTTCCACCTCCGATCCGGCCTCTCCACCTAACAGCAGGGTGACCTTGATGCGGCCCTGGCTTTGATTCTCGATGGTGGTTGCCATCCTCTCCAGGGCTTGGATATACGCGAATTGCCCACCGTGAATGGCTGTCAGTCGCATGGGAATGACCGATTGAACAGAAGCGGTTTCCTGTGTATCTTCTGTTTGGACGGCTGCCGGAAGCTCTTCTGCCTTGACGGGGCTGGCGAAGAGAAACAGAATGGGAGAAAGAGACAGCAAAAGTTGTCTGAGGTTAAATCTCATATTGGGTAGCCGACTCATTTATAATCCTAGATTCGGTTGTTGAAAACAGGCACCATGCAAAGAGGACTTATAATCCGACGCATTCGGATTATACCGGATTAAGTAAAACAGATAAAACCAGCATGAACGAATCCATTTTTCATGCCACACTGCGAAACCGTAGTCGTTTCCCGATCTTACTAGAATTGATATGCCATGCGGAACCTTTTTTCCGCTTCATAAGGAGAATAGAATTATGTCTAGGTCACTTAACAAGGTTCAACTGATTGGCAATGTCGGTCTGGAGCCGGAGATTCGTTTTACCCAGGATGGCCGACCCATCGCCAGTTTTTCCATTGCCACCACGGACAATTGGAAGGATAAACAGGGGCAAAAACAGGAGCGTACCGAGTGGCACCGGGTCGTTGTTTTTGGTAAGTTGGCCGAAATTATCCAGCAATATGTTCACAAGGGCAGCAAATTGTTTTTGGAAGGCAAACTGCAAACCCGCAAATGGACCGATAATCAGGGGGTGGACAAATATACCACCGAGGTGGTGATCAACCCCTTTGAGGGCCAGATGATCATGTTGGACGGTGGTGGCCGATCACAGACCGAGGAGGGCGGTTACCAACAACCGGCCTCATCCGGTTATGGCGGACAGCCCCAGCAAAGAGGCTACTCCCAACCGGCCGCCTCCTCCCCGCAACCGGCCGCCCAGCCCCATCAAGCGGATGCGCCCGCGCCGGATTTTGACGACGATATTCCCTTTTAGCCCACATATATGGTTCCAAACCAAAATTGCACAATTCAAAACAGCTTTTTCTATTAAGGGTGCAGCAACTGTCTTGGCTGTCAAACTACTTTTTAACAGGCAAGGGCTTTTTTATCCACAGGGCATTGCCATT
>JADFYU010000036.1 GCA_015232865.1 Magnetococcales bacterium | reverse complement strand
CATTATGGAGGCAGCCAAAAAGCTTGGTGTCTACATTCCCCATTTTTGCTATCACCCAAAACTTCCAGTTTCCGGTAATTGCCGGATGTGTCTGGTCGAAATCGAAAAGATGCCGAGGCCGGTCATCTCCTGCGCCATGCCGGTCAGTGATGGAATGGTGGTAAAAACAAACTCGGAGATGGTCGTTGAGGCCCGTAAGGGCGTGATGGAGTTTTTGCTCATCAACCACCCGTTGGATTGCCCGGTTTGTGATCAAGGTGGCGAGTGCAGCCTACAGGATCTGGCCATGAAATATGGACCGGATCGCAGTCGCTATCGGGAGGAGAAACGGCAGTTTCCCAGCTATGATTTGGGGCCGCTGATCGAAACCGAGATGAACCGCTGCATTCAGTGTACGCGCTGTATCCGTTTTTCGACCGATGTGGCCGGTGTCGAAGAGATGGGTGCCGTCTATCGGGGTGACCACATGAAGGTCGGTCCCTACGTCGAAAAATTGAGCCTCTCCTCGGAGTTGGCCGGCAATGTCGCCGAAGCCTGTCCAGTCGGCGCGCTCAACCTGAAGCCGTTCCATTTTCAGGCCCGTGGTTGGGAGTTGCAAAAGGCCGATGGTATCTGTGGTCACTGTTCGGTGGGTTGTCAGATCAGCAATGACTACTTGGATGACACCATCAAGCGGGTGATGTCGCGGGAGTGTGATGAGATCAATCTCAGTTGGATCTGTAACAAGGGCCGTTTTTCCTACGATGGCTTGGCGATCAATCGTCTTCAGAAACCGGCCATCAAGGGCGAAACGGGCGATGTTGGCTGGCAGAAAGCCTTGGATCGGGCTGCCGAATTGATTAAAGGGGTGAAGCCCGAAGAGGTAGCTGGAATCACCGATCCGTCGGGACGTGGTGCCGAAGAGTTGTATGCCTTTCAAGATTTCCTCCGCAAGGTTGTCGGCACCAATCATATCGACTATCGCCTGCGCATGAAGGATTTTAGCGGTGACGGCAGCAAGCTGACTCGGGCAGACCTGATGATGAACACCAGACTGACCGACATGGCGACGGCCGATGTCATCGTTTTGGTTGGCAGCGATCCACGGTACGAAACTCCTCTGTTGAATTTACGTCTGCGTCAGGCCTCTTTGCAGGGAGCGCAAATTTTTACCGTCAATCCGAGAAAGCTGGAATCCAATCTGGTCGGCATTCAAGAAAATGTGGTTCGCCCTGGAGAGGAGTTGGCCTTTTTGAGTGCGGTCCATGCCGCCTTTGATGCGGAGTCGGACGATAGTCCAGCCAGTGCCATGGCCGCTGCCCTTGATCAGGCCAAGCGTCCCCTGGTTTTGCTGGGTGATTATGCCAACACCCATCCCGAGGCTGAGTTGGTTCGCCGACTGGTTGTCTCCATCGCTGAAAAATCGGGCGCATTGGGTGCTAAATGGAACGGATATAATCGAGTTGTCTCTCGTGGCAACTCCGCCGCAGCCCAAGACCTGGGTGTCATTCCTCATCGGGGACCGGGCTATAGCTATCTGGAAAATAGAGGAAAAAACACCTACGAAATTCTTCAGGGTGCGGCAGACGGCGACATCAAGGTTCTCTTTTTGTTGGGGGCGGATCCGGGAATCGACTGCCTGGACACCACGTTGGCCAAAGCGGCCCTCAAGAATGCCCGGGTCATCTACATCGGCACCCACGCAACACCGGTAGTCGAGGAGGCCGAGGTGGTGTTGGCTGGACTGGCTCCCGGAGAGAAGGTAAGCACGTTTACCAACTGTGAAGGGCGGGTACAACGATCGGAAAGAGCGGTAAACGGTCCCATCGAAAGCAAAGAGGATTGGCGCATTCTGCGGGCGTTGAGCGATCGCTTTGCAAAACCGCTCTCCTACAATGACATTCACGCGCTGCATGCCGAGATGGCGGCGGCCGATCACCGCTACAATCTGGCTAAACTGGATGCAGGGGAAATGTCGCCGGCCTGTGACCATTCGCCGGTTACCACCGGCTTTGCGCTACCGAAGGTGGTTGATTCCAAAGCGGGTTTGACCCTGGTTATGGAATCCTCCTTTTATCAGGATGATGTCATCTCCAGAAACTCCGTCACCTTGGGGCTTCTGGATGCAGGCAGCCGAGTTCGGCTCAGCACTCAGGATGCGGCAAAAAATCAGATCAGTGAGGGACAATCGGTCCGCCTGATCAGTGGCGAAAGAAGTGTTGAGGCCACCGCTCAAATTGATGAAAAACTGCCTGAAGGGGTTTTATACGGGCAGTTTGGCTATGTGAATAGTCGCTTGCAAGACCTCTACCTGTGGGGCGAGGGCTTTCCACAGGTCAGTATTGTTGGGTTATAATGGCGTTATTTATCAGTATGACTGTTAATATGGGACCGCAAGGTTGGGATCGGGAATACGATGTCTGAAATCCTGCAAACTATCCTACCGATAGTTCACTCATTCGGGGAGGATCTGTTCGGAGCCATGCTCTGGCCACTGGTGTGGACGGTGGTAAAAATACTGCTGCTTATGGCGCCGGTGCTCTTTATGGTGACCTACATCACCTTGGCCGAGAGAAAAATCATCGGAGCCATGCAGGTCCGTCCAGGACCAAACAGGGCCGGTATTTTTGGTGTTTTGTTGCCGTTGGCCGATGCGGTCAAACTGATGTGCAAAGAGACCATAATCCCCAAACATGCTGATTTGAAAGTTTTTTTTCTGGCACCTGCATTGACCCTGGTCCCAGCATTGATTACCTGGGCTGTTGTGCCATTTTCAGACCAACTGATTGTTGCCGACATCAATGTCGCCATTCTCTACATTCTGGCCATCTCTTCTTTGGGGGCCTATGGTGTTCTGATGGCCGGTTGGTCTTCCAACTCACGCTATGCCTTTTTGGGTTCCATGCGTTCAGCCTCGCAGATGATCTCCTATGAGGTCTCCATGGGATTCACTCTGATTCCGGTCATCATGTTGACCGGTAGTCTGAGCCTCATCGACGTGGTCGAATCTCAACGCAATGTCTGGAATATCGTGCCGTTGCTGCCGATGTTTGTCATCTATTTTGTCTCTGTTGTGGCCGAGACCAACCGGGCGCCATTCGATTTGCCGGAAGCGGAGGCGGAGTTGGTCGCGGGATTCATCACCGAATATTCGGCCATGAGTTCCGGGCTGTTCTTCATGGGTGAATATGCCAACATTGTCATGGTCTCCTTCCTGGGTGCCTTGATGTTCCTGGGCGGCTGGTTGCCACCGTTGGAAATGCTCTCCTTCATTCCCGGACTCATCTGGTTGGGATTGAAGGCTGGGTTCCTGATGTTTGTCTTTTTATGGTTGCGGGCGACCTTCCCTCGCTACCGGTATGATCAGCTGATGCGTTTGGGTTGGAAGGTGTTCCTGCCGATTTCGCTGTTCTGGATTTTCTTGACCGGCTTGATGCTCCACCTTTTGGGTAAGGCGTAACAGGGAGTAGTTGATGGGTATCGATATTAAACGATTGCTTGAAAGCCTGCTGCTCAGGGAGCTGGCTCAGGGTATGGCGGTGACGCTTAAGCATTTCTTTAAGCCCAACATCACCATTCAATACCCGGAAGAGAGGACGCCGATTTCTCCGCGCTTTCGGGGAGAGCACGCGCTCAGAAGAGATGAAAATGGAGCCGAGCGGTGTGTTGCCTGCAAACTGTGCGAATCGGTCTGCCCAGCCCAGGCCATTTTTATCGAGATTGATTCGGCCAGTACGGCGGAAAAACGACTCACCAGTGTCTATGATATTGATCAGACCAAATGTATTTTTTGTGGATATTGTCAGGAGGCCTGTCCGGTCGAGGCGATTGTGCTGGGTCCGAACGTTGAGTATCACGGAGAGTCACGCGCTGACCTCTATTTTTCAAAGCAGAAATTATTGGAAAATGGACAGCGATGGAAAAATGAGCTGGATGCCTGTATAGCGGCAGACCGTAAATATCGGTAGGTAGGGGTATAAAGTCATTATGGTAGCAGATATCGTTTTCTACCTTTTTGCGACGATTACCGTCGCATCAGCACTCGGTGTTGTCAGTGCTAGAAACCAGGTCCATTCGGTCCTGTTTTTGGTGCTGACCTTCTTTACGACGGCGGCACTTTTTGTGTTGATGGGAGCGGAGTTCCTGGCGGCCATCCTGGTTATGGTCTATATGGGGGCGGTGGCCATTTTGTTCCTCTTTGTGGTTATGATGTTGGATGTGGAGTTTGCCTCCTTGAGAAAAGAGGCGGCACATTATATGCCGTTGGGAGTAGCAGTCGGTGTCGTGCTGTTGGTTGAGTTGGTCGCCATCATCACTCAGGTTCATTTCGATCACGACGCCGCCGAAGCCGTGGCAGCCAGTGCACCAAATACGGTGGAAATCGGCCGCGTACTTTACACCAAATATTTACTGCCCTTCGAAATTGCGTCGCTTATTTTGTTGGTCGCATTGATCGGCGCGGTGGTCTTGACCTATCGCAAACGCAGCCGTCCAAAACAACAACACATCCCGACCCAGCTTCTTCGCACCAAGGAGCAGGCGGTTGAACTTAAAAAAGTGGCATCTGGCGAGGGGGCGCCCTGACGATGAGTCTTAATCATTATCTGGTACTCAGTGCTCTGTTATTTACGATCGGCATTTTTGGTATTTTCATGAATCGGCGCAATGTCATCATCATTATGATGAGTATTGAGTTGATTCTGCTTTCGGTCAATATCAACTTTGTCGCATTTTCAAGTTTTATGGGCGATATAGATGGGCAGATCATCACGTTTTTCGTGTTGACTGTAGCAGCAGCGGAAGCGGCTATCGGGCTTGCCATTCTGGTCTCTTTCTTCAGAAACCGAGCCACTATTGACGTAGAAGAAATCGACACCTTGAAGGGATAAGGACCGGTCTAACCGGTATTCGAAACAGATGAGCAGACAGCTACTCATAATACTTGCACCGTTAATCGGCTCAATGATCGCCGGCTTGTTTGGGCGATACATCGGCGCAGCAATGGCCCGAAGCGTCACCATCGCTGGCATGGTGATTTCTGCGGTGCTCTCCATTGCCGTCTTTTTCGAGGTTGCGGTCGGAGACGGTCCGGTAATCCATGAGGAGGTATTCTCCTGGATTGTCGCCGGTGATTTTACGGTCCACTTTGGAATTTTGGTTGACCGGATCACCGCCACCATGTTGATTGTGGTCTCCGGGATTTCAACCCTGATCCACATCTATTCCATTGGCTACATGGCGGAGGATCCGCATCAATCGCGCTTTTTCAGCTATCTCTCCTTTTTTACCTTCGCCATGCTGATGCTGGTGACAGGGGATAACTTTCTGCAACTGTTCTTCGGTTGGGAAGGGGTGGGACTGGCTTCATATCTGCTGATCGGATTCTGGTATCAAAAAGAGTCTGCCTGCAACGCGGCCATGAAAGCGTTTTTGGTTAACCGGGTCGGTGATTTTGGCTTTGCCTTGGGTATTTTTGGTATCTTCCTGGTCTTCGGAACGCTGGACTATGCCGAGGTCTTTCGCATGGCTGGAACCGATCAGTATCCTAAAACCATCGATTTTCTATTCTTTGGCCAGGCCGACACCATGACGGTGCTGTGTTTGCTGCTGTTTGTCGGAGCCATGGGCAAATCGGCGCAGTTTATTCTGCACACCTGGTTGCCCGACGCCATGGAGGGACCGACACCGGTTTCGGCTCTGATTCATGCGGCAACTATGGTCACGGCTGGTGTCTTTATGGTCTGCCGGGCTTCGCCACTTTTCGAACTTTCTGAGCCCGCCTTGACTGTGGTGACATTGGTTGGTGCGACAACGGCTCTTTTTGCCGCTACGGTCGGATTGGTTCAGAACGACATCAAAAAAGTCATTGCCTATTCGACTTGTTCCCAATTGGGCTACATGTTCTTTGCGGCGGGCGTATCGGCCTATTCCGCAGCAATCTTTCACCTGATGACTCATGCCTTCTTCAAAGCGTTGCTGTTTTTGAGCGCCGGTGCTGTGATTCATGCCATGCATCATGAGCAGGATATGCGCAAGATGGGTGGTCTCTATAAAAAAATTCCAATTACCTATGCGGTCATGATGATTGGTACGCTGGCGTTGACCGGCTTTCCCTATCTGGCCGGCTTTTTCTCCAAAGATGCTATTTTGGAGGCCGCGTATGCTGCGCACAGTACAACCGGCACCATCGCCTGGGTAATGGGCATGATGGCGGCGGTATTGACCTCCTTCTACTCATTCCGTTTGATTTTTATGACATTTCACGGTAAACCGCGAGATCAACACGCCTATGATCATGCCCACGAGGCGCCTTGGTCCATGCGTGGTCCGTTGTTGGTCCTGGCTTTGGGTGCTCTGTTTGCCGGTTGGTTGGGATCGGGCATGGTTCACGGCGAGTGGTTTAAATCGGCCATATTCCTGGCGCCCGGTCATAATGCCATGGAGAATGCCCACCATGTTGCACTCTGGGTCAAATGGTTGCCGTTTGCAGCGTTCCTGATTGGCTTGGTTGTGGCGTGGGTGCTCTATGTCAAAGTCACAACACTGCCGAAAATTTTAGCGGAGACCTACCTGGGAATTTACAAATTCCTGCTCAACGCATGGTACTTCGACAAACTGTATGACACTCTATTTGTGCGTCCGGCCAAAGCCATTGGCAGAGGTCTCTGGCAGACCGGTGATATCACCATTATCGATGGGTATGGCGTCAATGGAGTAGCTGCGACCTGTGGTCGGTTGGCGCAATGGTTAAAAGGCGTACAGACCGGTTATGTTTACCACTATGCCTTTGCCATGATTATCGGTGTTTTGGTTTTAGTAACCGTTTACTCTTAATAGGCGGGACGAATAGGCAATGCTCAGTCTTGTAACATTTCTTCCATTGGCCGGTGTTTTGGCGATCATTATTGCGGCCAGGAATAGCGAGGATACGGCTCGCTATATTGCGCTGATCGTCTCCGTGGCCACCTTCTTCGTCAGTCTTGGATTGATCAACGGTTTTGACAGTTCTACAGCCGCCTTTCAATTTTTGGAAGAGAGCCCGTGGCTGCCGGAATACGGCATCACCTATCGGATGGGTGTTGATGGCATTAGTCTGCCCTTTGTTCTTTTGACCACCTTCCTAACGCCTCTTTGTATTTTGGCGTCGTGGGAGTCGATCCAAAAAATGGTCAAGGAGTACATGATCGCTTTTTTGGCTCTGGAGAGTTTTGTCATTGGCGTATTTTGCGCTTTGGATTTTGTTTTGTTCTACATCCTCTGGGAAGCGATGTTGATTCCCATGTTTTTGTTGATTGGTGTTTGGGGCGGTCCGAACCGGGTCTATGCAGCGCTGAAGTTTTTCCTGTATACCCTGGCCGGTTCAGTCTTGATGTTGATCGCCATCATTACCCTGGGATACAAAGGCGGAACCTTCTCCATTCCCGATCTGATGAGCCTGCCGTTAGGGTTTAACCTTCAGGTCTGGCTCTTTATCGGGTTTTTCGTCTCTTTTGCCGTCAAGGTTCCTATGTGGCCGTTTCACACCTGGCTGCCGGATGCACACGTTGAGGCACCGACTGGTGGTTCAGTCATTCTGGCGGGCGTATTGTTGAAAATGGGAGCCTACGGATTTTTGCGCTTTTCCATCCCCATGCTACCGGATGCCTCACGTTATTTTGTCCCGGTCATTTTCGGTCTTTCTTTGGTTGCAATTGTCTATACGGCTTTAGTGGCCTTGATGCAGAAGGATCTGAAAAAGCTGATTGCCTATTCATCGGTTTCGCACATGGGTTTTGTTACCATCGGTCTTTTCTCCTTCAATCAACAGGGCATGGAGGGCGGCATTCTACAGATGGTCAATCACGGTATCGTCGCCGGTGGTCTGTTTTTGCTGGTCGGTGTCATTTATGATCGCATGCACACCCGTGAGATTGCCCGCTTTGGCGGGGTGGTCAATGTCATGCCTGTCTATGCGGTAATTTTCATGCTGTTTACCATGGCGGCCGTCGGTCTTCCGGGAACCAACGGATTTATTGGCGAGTTCCTGATTTTGCTCGGTGCATTCCTGACCAACAAAGGGGTGGCGGTTGTTGCAACTACCGGATTGGTTTTGGGGGCCGCTTATATGCTGTGGCTGTATAAAAAGGTCTTTTTTGGTGTCATCAACAGCGAGGAGGTTCAAGCCCTCAAAGATATGAATCGCCGGGAGATGGCTATTTTTGTTCCGTTGATTATCTTGGTCTTCTGGATCGGCTTCTATCCGGGGCCTTTCCTGGAAATGATGCACGCCTCGGTGGAGCAGTTATTGGTGCAGTCTCATACCATTAAGGCCGGAACAGCCGCCATTGCCATGTATTGAGGCGACGGCCTGTTGACTGTGAATAGGATCTTTGAATTTTTTCAAAGCGTTTGAAGTATCATTATTGCAAAAGCCAGACACAATGGAGACCGTTTTTATTTCAGGCTCTATTGATTGAACGACGTGCTCATAACCCGAGTAACACTGTGGAGTGTTGACGCAAATGCCAGTCCAAATGCCAGACATAAACCTGGGCCTGATGCTGCCAGAACTATTGATTACCCTGCTTGCCATGGTTTTGTTGTTGATGAGCGCCTGGTATGGTAAAGAGGGGCGAGGAACCATTGGTTGGATGTCCATCTTCGGTATTGGACTCGCAGCTCTAGCCATTCTCAGTGGAGGCGGTAGTGGAGAGACCACCTTCGGTGGCATGTTCATCGACGACTCTTTTGCCCGCTTCATGAAACTATTGATCTGCATTGCAACCGCACTGCCGTTGATCATTTCCATGAACTATATCCGTGACCATCGACTTGATGGTGGTGAATATTTTGTCATTACCCTTTTTGCACTGTTGGGTGGCCTGTTCATGGTATCCAGCGGTGGATTTGTGATGCTCTATCTGGGGCTGGAGCTGATGTCTCTTTCCATTTACATTCTGGCGGCTGTTCGGCGACAAGATGTGAAATCCAGTGAAGCGGGCTTAAAATATTTCGTTTTGGGTTCGTTGGCCTCCGGAATTCTTTTGTATGGTATTTCGCTGATCTATGGAACTCTGGGCACGCTTTCCTACACCGGCGTCGCAGAGGCTCTGGCCGAATCTCATGGTCACGTCAGTCCAGTCGTCGGTTTGGGGCTGGTATTGATTATCGGTGGGCTGAGCTTCAAGGTTGCAGCCGCTCCGTTTCATATGTGGGCGCCGGACGTCTATGAAGGGGCGCCGACATCGGTTACCGCTTTCATGGCGGTCATGCCGAAGGTGGCTGCGTTTGCCGTGTTGTATCGGGTATTGGCCGGGGCTTTTCCCGCTCTTCACGATCAGTGGGGGCCGTTGCTTCAGTTTTTGGCGGTACTCTCCATGGCCGTGGGATCTTTGGCCGCTATTGCCCAGACCAACATCAAACGGATGTTGGCCTACTCCTCCATCGGCCACGTCGGGTTTTTATTGATCGGTTTGTCTACCGGAACCATAGACGGCTACCAGAGTGTTTTGATCTATCTGACCATCTATATTTTTATGAGTATCGGTGCTTTTGGTTTGATACTGTTATTGAACCGGGAGGGAATTGGCGAAAATATCGAAGATTTTAAAGGACTATCCAGAAAAAGGCCCTATCTGGCTGTTTTGATGTCAATCTTTATGTTTTCCATGGCCGGTATCCCTCCTTTGGCCGGTTTTGTCGGTAAACTCTACATATTTATGGCGGCCATTAAAGCCGGCCTGTTGACCGTGGCCATTCTGGGTGTGATTTTCTCGGCGATCGGCGCTTTTTACTATCTTCGGGTGGTCAAGTACATGTACTTTGATGAGGCGGAATCTGAGTTTGCCATGACGGTTAATTCGACCAGTCAAGCGGTGATTATCATCAGCGGCATTGTCATTGTGGTTTGGGGTATCCTGCCTAGTGCTCTATTGAGTTGGACAGAGGCAACAATGCGATTATTTCACTGACCTGTCCGTTCAGGTTGAAAAACCTGTTTATCCATAACGTTTAAAAAAAGCCCGGAACACTCCGGGCTTTTTTTGTATTCTGTAAACCTTTATCCTAGATTAGGCAGTTGGAAGTGCGTAAGCTGTGCAACACAATTATTTTCCAGGCAAAACAAGAGGTTGTGACGATTGCGTGCAAAAAAACTGCAAAAGACGAAAGCGATACAAAAATCATCTTCTGTATTGATCGGAGAATCGAACAGTTATACCAGTAGCGGCCAAGCAAGGGGCTAGTCGAGAGGAATGGCAAGATTTCAGTAAGAGTTGAGATGGAACATTTCATAAAAAAATTAATTGAGAAATCTGGTGGGATCATTCCCTTTGAGCGATACATGTCTGAGGTTTTGTATAATCCTGACCAAGGCTACTATTGCGTTCCAAAAAAGCGGATTGGCCCAGGGGGAGACTTTGTAACATCGCCGGAGATTACCTCTTTATTTGGTGAGTTGTTGGCGTTGCAAATGATTGAGCTGTGGCAATTGATGGGATCACCTGCCACATTTCAGCTGATAGAGGTGGGGCCGGGAAGCGGCCGTTTGGCTTGCGATCTTTTGCACACGGCTAAACGGTTCACTGCCTTTTACTGCGCTGTTGAGTATGGGCTGGTTGAAATCAGCCCGGATTTTAGATCCATACAGCAGACCAATCTGAATCAGGTTGGCGTGTTGGACAAAGTTAGATGGTACCGTGACATTCAGGAATTGGCCAAACCGGGCGTGGTCGGTGTTATTTTTGGAAATGAATTTCTGGATGCGCTGCCGGTCCATCGGGTTGAAATGACGGAGCGGGGGTTGGAAGAGCTTGGGGTAAAATGGGTGGAGGGTTCAGACGATTCCGGTCACTTTGAGCCGGCACACCTACCCCTTTCAAAGGAGATCGACCCGGATTATTTCAAGATTCGAAACGTAGAACTGGCTATGGGTACCCGTACGGAAATCGGGTTGGCGGGCCAGAGATGGATTGAGCGGTGTGGGCAGGTCTTGAAGCAGGGAATGATTTTGATGATTGATTATGGCCACCCGCAGTCGGAGTATTATGCAGCCGTTCGCACTCAGGGCACCTTGGCTGGACATCTGTGTCAGGTTCGGGTAGACAATCCGCTGAGCCATGCTGGAGAGATGGATCTGACGGCACATGTAGATTTTTCCGCGATACTGGCTGCAGGCAGGAAATCCGGTCTGCACCTGTTGGGTTATACGACACAAGGGTGGTTTTTGATGGGTTTGGGAATTTTGGAACGGTTGGAAATGATATCCAAACGGGATGAGACCCGACTCAATGCCGCTAAAGAGGCGGTCATGCGTCTGATTTTACCGGAGGGAATGGGAGAGGTCTTCAAGGTAATGGCCTTGGGTCGGGGATTACAAGGCGCGTCCATGAGTGGTTTTAGGTTGAACGAACAAAGTCATCGGTTATAAGCCTGTATTGGACAGTTGTCCGCTTAATTGGGTAACTTTTTTCGGTTGAGCCGTTCAAAAAGGAATTTTTCAGCAATCTGGATACCTCTTTTTATTTATTCGCCAAGGAAACGAATATGGAGCACTATTGAAGCAGGACCGACTGCCGAATCTAGGTTTAAAACAGGCGAAAAATTTGTTAATCTATGGACGGTATTTTATTAATTATTTTTAACAGCGGAATAAGGGATCGGTCATGGGGTTGCTGTCAGGTAAAAAAGGATTGATTTTCGGGTTGGCCAATGAGCGCAGCATTGCGTGGGGGATCAGTCAGGCCTGTCGTCGTGAGGGGGCGGAGTTGGGATTTACCTATTTGGGTGAAGCACTGGAGAAACGGGTACGACCTCTGGCCTCGCAGCTTGATTCAAACTTGATTCTACCCTGCGATGTCAATAATGATGATCAGATCGATGCGGTGTTTGCCGAGGTCGAAAAGCAGTGGGGGTCGTTGGATTTTATTGTTCATTCGGTTGCATTCGCCAAAAAGGAGGAGTTGACCGGCTATTATTACAATACTACTCGCGAGGGGTTCCGAATCGCTTTGGAGGCATCGGCCTTTTCGTTGACGGCGATCTGTGCCAAGGCCGCTCCCCTTCTAAAACCCGGTGCCAGCATTCTGACCCTCTCCTATTTGGGGGCTGAACGGGTGATTCCCCACTATAATGTCATGGGAGTAGCCAAGGCTGCTTTGGAGGCCAGTGTACAATATCTGGCGGTGGATTTCGGTTCCCGTGGCATTCGGGTCAATGCCATCTCTGCCGGACCCATCAAAACCCTGGCAGCAGCGGGTATCGGCGACTTCAAGGAGATTCTCAATTGGAATCGGGACAATGCGCCTCTGCAACGCAATGTGACCCAGGATGAGGTTGGTAACTCGGCTCTGCTGTTTTTGTCCGATTTAGGCTCTGGCATTACCGGTGAGGTGTTGCATGTGGATGCCGGATATCATGTGGTCGGTATGAAGTCGGTTGATCTGGATCACTGATTTTGATTGGCTGTTTTTTTTAGGCTGATCAAGGGTACATAGGAAAATTTCATGTCGGGCAACGGTTTTGGGCGTTTATTTCGTTACACCACCTTTGGTGAAAGCCACGGCCCGTCCATCGGTGCCATTGTCGAGGGGTGTCCAGCTGGTATGCCTTTGACCGAAGCGGACATTCAGCCGGATTTGGATCGACGACGACCGGGCACCAGTCGTTTTACCACCCAGCGAAAAGAGAGCGATACGGTTCAGATTCTTTCTGGCGTTTTTGAAGGGGTGACAACCGGAACGCCTATTGGTCTGTTGATCGAAAACGGCGACCAACGTTCCAAGGACTATTCCAATATCAAAGATAAATTCCGGCCCGGCCATGCCGATTACACCTATTGGTGCAAGTATGGCGGCATCCGTGATTATCGCGGTGGCGGGCGAGCCTCAGCGCGAGAGACCGCTATGCGGGTTGCGGCGGGTGCGGTGGCTAAAAAGCTGTTGCAGCATGTTGGTGTTCGGGTGCGTGGAGCATTGATTGGCATGGGGGAGGAGCAGATCGATCGCCAACAATGGGATTGGTCTCAAGTGAATTGCAATCCGTTTTTCACCCCGGACGCCGGTGCTGTTCCCCGGTTCGAGCGGTTGCTGGACCAAATTCGCAAGGCTGGTGATTCCGTTGGTGCGCTATTGGAAATTGTCGCAGAGGGGGTGCCGCCGGGCTGGGGAGAGCCGGTGATCGATCGTTTGGATGCGGACCTGGCCAAGGCCATGATGAGCATCAACGCCGTGAAGGGAGTCGAGATAGGTGCAGGCATGGCTGCGGCACGAGGAACCGGATCTCAGATGGCTGACGAGATGGTTCCCGATTCGGACCGGCCAGGAGGGGTTCGTTTTCTCAGTAACTTTTCCGGCGGTATTTTGGGTGGAATATCCTGCGGGGATGATCTGGTTGTGCGAATATCGGTCAAGCCCACCTCATCCATTCATATTGCCAAAAAAACAGTTGATACCCAGGGTCAGGCACAGCAGATCGTTACCCATGGACGCCATGATCCCTGTGTTGGCATCCGAGCTGTCCCGGTAGCCGAGGCCATGGCCGCTTTGGTGTTGGCTGATCATTTCCTCCAGTTTCGCAGCCGCCAGGGCCTGTTTTAGAGTTTTCCGGCAAACACCGAATTTCGGTTAAGAGAGGGATCAGGCCGGCAGGCGATAAATGGCCGGGCCGACCTCGATGAGGGGGACGTGCAGGTGGTGCAGGGATTCTGATTGTCCGAGAAAGAGGTAACCGCCAGGAAGAAGATATTGGCAGAGTTTGTTGATGAGTTTTTCTCTGTTTTGGTGGTCAAAATAGCAGATCACATCCCGACAGAAGATGATATCCATGGATTCTCGCAGGCCGAATCGAGGATCGAGAAAATCCAACTGCCGAAAAACCACCTGATCCCGCAGTTCCGAAACAACCCGCACTTGACGTTTGAAACGGTCTTTGCTTTTCAATAAAAATTTCTTCTTCATGGAGACTGGAATCGGTTTGACCTGATCCAACTCGAAAACAGCCCGACCGGCTTTTTCCAGAGTGCGCAAAGAGACGTCCGTTGCCAGAATCTGGAAAAGAAATTGAATGCCCGGGTAGTGTTCGGAAAATTGCTTTAATACCATAGCCAGCGAATAAGGCTCCTCTCCAGAAGAGCATCCGGCACTCCAGACCACCAGCTTGCGTCCAATTCCGGCTCCATGTTGCTTGATCAACTCCGGCAGGGCAATTTGAGCTAGAAATTCGAACTGTTCGGGGTTGCGAAAAAAAGTGGTGCGAAATCCGGTCAGACTATCCATCAAATAGACGAACTCTTCATCAGAAAAGCCCGGATCGAATAGATGGTTGATATACTCCGCCCGATACCGTATGCCCAATTGACGCGATCGATTGGTCATGCAGGAGGTCAACAAATGGCGTTCGGAGTCTGAAATGAGCAAGCTGAAACGCTTCTGGAAGGCCTGCTTCAGCGTCCGAAAATCCGAATCGGAAAGAGGAGCCTCTCCATCCATTTCCTGCTCTTCTTTTTGATGAAATCCATTCACGAATTAAACCTAAATTCGGCAGTTGAACGGATGCACATGGCCCAACCTCTTGATTCGCCATGCAAACCAGTATCTTGCACCAGCCACATACGTTCAACTGCCGAATTTAGGTCCAAGCGCTTCATCCGGCGCAGATTATTGGGTTTAACTGCCGGAACCAGGTTTAAACAAGGGGTCGGAAAGGCTTGAGCTGAAAAAATGACTATTTCGCGCATAATTTCAAAACTTCCGGAGCAATTTGAATAAGGGGTAGAATCTTATCAACTCCACCGTGTTTGATGGCTTCCTTGGGCATTCCGAAGACGACGCAGCTTTTTTCGTCCTGGGCAATGTTAGTGGCTCCCGCATCTTTCATCTCTTTCATTCCCCGAGCGCCGTCATCCCCCATGCCGGTCATAATGACGCCGACACAGTTTTTGCCACCATATCGAGCCGCCGAGCGAAAAAGTACGTCCACTGAAGGCCGATGGCGACTGACCAGCGGCCCCTCTTTGACCTCTACAAAATATCGAGAACCGGTCCGTTTGAGCAACGTGTGCCTGCCACCATGAGCGATCAGAGCCAAGCCCCGTTCAACCAAATCGTTGTCTTCTGCCTCTTTGACGCGAATTTGACAAAGGCTGTCCAAACGGTTGGCAAATGGTTTGGTAAACGCTTCCGGCATATGCTGGACAATAACAATGGGGGGAGAATTGGCCGGCAGTGCCTCCAGAAAAATACGCAAGGCCTCGGTTCCACCCGTCGAAGCACCGACCATAACAATCTTTTCCGTCGTTTGAGCGAGAATCCGAGTCGAACTGGACAGAGGAGGGAGCACCGCATCCGCCGTTAGTTTTGGAGCGACTCTAACCGCTTGTGGTGATTGGGTCGTTGCTGAGCGGTGTCTGGTTGTTAATTTGGTGACGTTGACCTGGGCCGCCGCCTTGACCGCATCGCATATGCGAATCCTGGACTCTTCCAAAAATTCCTTGGTACCCAATTTAGGCTTGGTAATAATTTCAACCGCACCGTATTCTAAGGCTCTCAGGGCAGCTTCCGATCCTTTGGTCGTCACGGTTGAACACATCACCACCGGAATGGGATGTTGGGACATGATTTTTTGTAAAAAGGTAATGCCGTCCATGCGCGGCATCTCAACATCCAATGTGATGACGTCTGGAATCAGATTTTTTATTCGGGCCGCCGCGACAAAAGGGTCTTGGGCATGACCGACAACTTCGATGATCGGGTCTGACGATAATATTTTATCCATGGTTTGACGGACAACTGCGGAGTCATCGACAATCAATACTCGAATTTTTCTATTTACGGCCATATCATTCTGCCTAAACCAAAAAACAGTTTACGGACAAGGGCGATCCAGGATGAGATCCTGGATTCAGCAGGTACTACCACGCCATTGGCACGACTGCTTGATTGATATCTCTTGCCAACCCAAGGTGTCTATTTTAGCCGATTGACGATATAAACCCCTGTACATACTGCCAACTGCACGCAGAGAAGCCAAACCACACGGGTGCGGATAATCCCAAATCCGGCCGGTGTCCGCAGCAATCAGCAAATCTCCAACGCACCAATGAAACTGTTGTATCGGCTGCAAACGGCAAACTGCCAAATGGTTCATTTATTCTGTGGCACCAATACGCAATATCCGGCCATTATCCCAGTATTGGGGCGTATATGTCCAGGGTGTAAAGCAGGGAATGAACGATTATTGGAAGTTGGAAGTCGATTGATAAGCTTCTTGATGAAATGGCCAACATTCAGGGGTGACTGATCTCTTGATCCGAAAAAAACGGTAAACAGTCCAAATGGATCAGAGGTTGCAGACAAACCGAATCCGTAGCACAAATAAATCGAAACCATGTTCGCAACGGCAAAATTGGTTTCGATCTGCACCCATTGATACAGCCCTGAATAGTGTCCGGTGTATCCGCTAGGACGCGGTTTCTCTTCTGATTGCTCTTTTCTCCGAACCTGCCTAGTGCTTCAGCACTCATCAATTGATGGGCAGGCCGAAGGCAAAAAAAACAATTAAAAAAAAGGGTGGGGTCTGGGGCGGTTCTCCGCCTCAGTGGGGTGCGGGGCAAAGCCCCGAAAAAACCAACCCGTTTTAACTTATGGTCGTGCAGATTTTAACCTGTCAATTAACGAGAGCAAGAGCACTAGGCGGCGGCCGCTTCTTGGGCTTGTGAAAGCTCGTCAGCAGAAAAAATCTTGTCGATATCCAGGATCATGATGAACTTTCCGCTTTGCTTGCCCATGCCCAGCAAAAAGTCGCTGCGCAGACGGGTGCCGATTTTTGGCGGCGGCTCTATTTTACCCGGCTCCAACTCCATCACCTCTTGTACGGAGTCCGCCAAGGCCCCCATGACCGTCACACCGTCATCGGTCATGATCTCCAGGATGATGATGCAGGTATTGACTGTTTTTTCCGTTTGCGGCATTAAAAACTTGGCTCGCATGTCCACCACAGGAACCACGCTACCGCGCAGGTTGATGACGCCACGCATGAATAACGGTGTACGGGGAACCTTGGTCACCGAACTGAACTCCAGCACTTCACGTATTTTTGAGATATCAACGGCGAAAACTTCATCATCCAGAAGGAAAGTCAAATATTGCGTTGTCGTTGTCGTTAATTCTTGATCTTCCACAGTTTTCTCCTGATTAAAGTCATTCATGGTCTGGGCTTTCGGGCATCTCCTGCGCCCATGATATCAGAATAATTCTCCAACTTGTTCATTATCTTTTTCCATCTGCTCCGTTCCTGACGGATTTTGAGGCAAAATGAATGCGGCCAATGCCTCTTGGAGTTGGTTGGCTGACTGATTTAACTCAAAAATTATTTTAGAAATCCCAGGGTCTGCACCAAGATCGGTCGGCAGAGAATTTTGAACCGGTCTCTGCTTAAAGGATTTTAACTGTTGCATCAGTTGATGCAACACCGCCTGTTGGCGATTTCTTTGGCTCGAATCGTCGCGAATCAAGTCGATGCTCTTTCGAATTGCCGGCAAGAGGCCGGTTAAAATTTCTCCGGCCTGTTTGGTCACCTGGGTGCTGGATGTCGAGAGGCGATGAATCTCATTGGCTGATATCCGGCTCTGCTCGGCCAACTCCCGAATCTCTTTGGCCGTCTCGATGAAGGAGGTTCCCGGCGCACCGGAGCGGGCTGCTTCTATGGCGGCATCCATGGCCAATAAGCGAATTTGACGAGCGACCTCTTCCAAGGCAAAAATCCGCTCCGAAACATCTCGGCTGGCGGCGACCGCTTCGTTGATGGAGCGATTGCCTTTGGCCATGTCCAAGGTTGTCAACTCAGCCATCTGCTCGACACTTTGAGATGGCGCACCCTCCTGGTCGATGATCAATTCCAATTGATGGATCAAATCGGCAGCCGGATGGGGTTGTGTGCCGCTAACGGCCCCCCGTTGCGAAGTGGGCCGACCCTGCTCGATTGCAAAACTTAACGCCTGAGTTCGGTTAATCAGGGTTTCGGCACGACTTTGAATGGTCAGGGCGATCTGACCCAAACGTTGACTCATTTCCACCACCTGGACAGCCAGTCGGTTACGAGTCAAATCGGTACCAGCTGGAAGGCGTGTGGTAAAATTGCCTTGGGAAATCTGTGCGACCAGTTCGCTAAATTCCGCAAGGGGTTGAACAATTTTTTTGGAGCCGATGAAGGCCAGTAGAACCAAAAATGGAATAAATGCCAGAGAGATCAAGGTCAGGGTTTGAATCATTTCTGGAGAGTGGCTGGAACCTGTCGATGGAGCCGATTCCAGGATCAGCGCCCAGGTAAATCCGTCTATAGAAATGGGAGTGTAGGCAAAAATTCTGCTCTGCCCCTCTTCGGAGAGGGCGCCGGTCTCGCCAGCCAAAGCCGCTTGAACCGCTGGGATGTCCGCACCATTATTGGCGACGGAGCCGTTAAAGGAGGCTAAAACCGAGTGGGTTTCCGCACGAAGTTTGGAATCGGAGCGTAACCGTTTGTCCGGTCCTACCAGATAGATGTCCCCTTGTGGGCCTAATGGATCACCCGACAATAAAATCTGGTTAAGCTCCTCCAATGGAAGCTGTAGAGCGACGACCAAATCGACCTGACCATTTTTCAGCAGAGGAGCGGCAATAAAAGCAGCCGGTTCTCCGTGGCTTGGAGCATACGAGGCGACATCGGACAGAGCGATGGTTTTGGTTTCCAAGACCTGTTTCAGTAACTGGGCCAGATTGGAGTCGGCATAGGAGCCAGTCAGCAAATTGGTCCCAAAATCCTTTTGATGAGCGGCGGTATGAAAAACCAAACCGTCCGGACGAATGAGGAAAAGATCATAGTAGCCGGAATTTTTACGATATTTTTGGTCCAACTCAGCCCGAACAGCCGGATCGATGCTGTTGCTGGGTTTGCTCTCGACAATCAAGGCCCATGAATTTCGACCGATGGTAACGGGACCCCAGGCGGTCAGGCGGAGCTGATCCCCATTGGTGAGGATTTTTGATCCACTCTGACCGGAGAGAGCCAGATCAACCGCCAATGGGTTGAGGGTCAAAGAATCAGGTTGGTTTGTCTCTTTACCGGTGGAGTCAAAAATTAAATTGGAGCGCAGTTGTTTATCCGGTCCGACCAAATAGACCACACCATCTGGACCCAAACCGTCAGCAACCAGAATGGTATCCAAAACCTTTTGCAAGGAGAGGGCAACGATGACGACCCCAACCGTCTTGCCGCCGTCGTTGACCGGGACACCGATATAGGTCAAAGGAGTCGGATTCTTTTTGAGATCCGTTGACTGATCCTGAATGCTGGCTTTTGTAAGGGCCTGACCAAAGAGTTGACCCAATGGGCCGTTGGCAGCTGGAGCCTCATTCAGGTTGGTGCCCAAGACCGGACCCCGACCGGTGGTAAAAAAAACATCCCCCCGCACAGAGACCAGATAGAGATCTACAAGGGCGTGGGTCTCAACATAGCGGTCTAGCCAGGAGGTGCGTTTATCGACGATCTGTGTCCATTTGCTGCCGTCTGTCCTTTTACCGGCCTGTCGGTAAACCCAATCGATGGTAGCCATGGATTGGGCCAACTCTTCGTTGGCAGCCAGGGTGGTGATGTTGGCGGTCTGCTCGGTAAAATAATCTGTCAGACGCCTCTGATTGGTTTGGCGAAGCTTCTCCAAAATTGAAAAATCCTGCTTGCCCATGTTTCCAACATCCAACAACAGTTGAGAGATATCTTTTTTGTGTTGGGCAAAATAGGCTTCCACCTCAGATTTTTTGGCGGATCGAACCGATTCAAGCCGGGACAAGGTGGTGTCAACCTGTGAATCCTGAGCCAGAAAGTGGGCCGCTGCAACGACCACCAAAAGTGGAATCACTCCGGCAAGGAGTATGAGGGTCGTGATTTTATTGCGCATGGTCATATTTACAGTTTCTATACTCCGCAACATCCCTTTCCCATGCCGCCTCCAAGTGTGAAGATCAGGAGTTGTCAACAAATAGTCGGAATAGAGTGATTATCATTTGGTTTGAAATTTTTGGACGGTAATCCGAAACCAGGATGTTTGTCCGCTCAACCCGTTGAGTCCGGGTCAACTGTTTTCAACACGTAAGCCGGTGCTGCCCATACGGTCAAAGAGTTTCAGCACCGGCGATAGGCGTCCAATGGTTGAAGTCGGGATTACTCGGCGCTCTCTTCCTCTTCGGTTTCGACAAATCGGACCATCTTGCCCAGATCAATGATCAAGGCAACCGTTCCATCTCCCAGAATGGTCGCACCGGAAAACTCTTCAGAGTGCTCAAAATTTTTGCCCAGACTCTTGATGACCGTCTGGTGTTGACCGATCACATCGTCTACAACAAAACCAACCCGTTTTTCGTTGACCTCAGAGATGACGATCTGTTCAATTTCAGGCCGGATGCCGCCAATTTCAAAACGGTCCCGAAGTCGGATGTACGGGACGATCTCATCACGAACGTTGATAACGTGACGTCCATGGGCGTTGGTGACATCCTGGGCGGAAAGCTCGACACACTCCTCAACCGCAGCCAGAGGCAAAACAAACAGCTCTTCACCCACTTTGATCAGCAGCCCCTCGATAATGGCCAGAGTCAACGGCAGCTTCAGAGTGATGGAGGTGCCTTTGCCCAAGGTGCTGGAAACGTCGATGGTTCCCCGAAGGTTGTCGATGGACCGGCGCACCACATCCATGCCGACGCCACGACCGGATACGTTGGTAATGGTTTTGGCCATGGAAAAACCCGCGCCAAAAATAAGTTGATACGCCTCTTTGTCGGTCAACTCAGAGTCCGGCGGAATGGTGCCTTTTTCGATGGCTTTGCGACGAAGCAGATCGGCGTTGAGTCCGGCTCCGTCATCGTCCACCCGAATCAACACACTGGCACCGGAGTGAATGGCGGCCAGATGAATTTTGCCTTGAGCCGGTTTGCCGGCGGCGACCCGGTCGGAGGGCGATTCCACACCATGATCGATACTGTTGCGAATAATATGGACCAGAGGGTCATTGAGTTGATCAATGACGTTTTTATCCAACTCCGTCTCGGCACCAGCCGTGGTCATTTCAATCTCTTTGCCCAACTCTTTGGATAGATCGCGCACCAACCGTTTAAATTTGTTGAAGGTGGAGCCGATGGCCAGCATGCGGATACTCATGGTGTTGTCCCGCAACTCCCCGGTCAAGCGCTCCACCTCTTCAGCGATCACCTGGAGGTCGTGATTATCCCGACTGTTGGAGAGCTGATTGAGCCGAGCTTGAACCGTCACCAACTCACCGACCAGATCGACCAGGTTGTCCAGCTTGTCCGATGGAACCCGAACGCTGGTGGCTGAACCGGCCTGTTTTTTCTGGTCCTGCTTTTGTTTGATGGCGTTCTGTTCTTCCAGTGCCGCTCTCACCTTGCCAGCGGAGACCGCACCGGATTCAATGAGTCGATCGCCAATGGGTTTTAGGGCGCTTTTCAGAGCTTCCGGGGCAATATCACCCCGTTGTACCAGAATATCCCCCAGTTTTTGTTGGCCGCTTTCTGGATCGGATTCACGGTCCAAAAGGCGAATATTGACCTCGCAATCTTCTCCGACAAAAATGAAAATATCTTGGATGGCGTTCTCCCCCTCGGAGGTGGTGAGAAAAATCTCCCAGGAGGTGTGGCACTGTTCCGGGTCCAGGTTTTCCAACTCAGGTAGGAGGTCGTGGTGGGTGACAACACGAGTCTCGCCCAACTCCTTGACCTCTCCCAGCAACAACAGTGGATTGGTTCCGTTGGAAAAAATCTCCGGGTGGGGTTTGAACCGTATCCGATAGAGCTGTGGACCATCCTCAGCGTTCTGCTCGGCTTTCTTTGCGGAGCCAGCGGTTGTCGGAGCGGGCTTGCCGCTGTTGCTCGGGTCCAAAGCGCGCAAGCCGACGATGATCCGCTGTGCCTCCACCTGATCGGCCGGGCCACCGCCAGCGGCAGCATCCAGCAGGGAGCGGATATGGTCTCGGGCAGCCAGGGTCAGGTCGATGAGTACCTTGGTGACCGGAATGGTTCCGTTGCGAGCCAGATCGAATATGGTTTCGACCTCATGGGTGAACTCGGCCACTTCATCGAAGCCAAACATGGCACCAGAGCCTTTGATGGTGTGCATGGCTCGAAAGACCCGTCCAATCAAATCCTGATCCGTTGGGTTCTCTTCGAGTTCCAGAAGAGAGTCCTCCAGTTCGCTCAGGAGTTCATAGGCCTCTTCGGTAAAAGCACTGGTATCAATTTCTACTGCCATGGCGGAAGATCCTCAGTGGTGTTCAGAGTTAGCCTAAAACCTTTTTGATGACGCCCAGCAACTGGGGTGGCTTGAATGGTTTGACGATCCAGCCGGTCGCGCCCGCTTCCTTGCCCTCAAGTTTGCGGCTGCCTTGGGATTCCGTGGTCAGCATGACAATCGGGGTGAATTTGTATTGAGGAAGCTTGCGCAGCTCTTTGATGAGTGTGATCCCGTCCATGTTGGGCATGTTCAGATCGGTCACGATCATGTCTACGGTGGAAGCCTTGAGCTTGGTCAACGCATCCTGACCATCCACCCCCTCGGAAACTTCGTAACCGGCCCCTTTCAGGGTCAGTCCGACCATCTGCCGAACGCTGGAGGAATCATCCACTGTCATAATTTTCTTCGCCATCAATTTCTCTCCTCTGTCCATAATCCGCTCGTATCACCGTCACCAATACATCCGGCATATCCGGATTCCAGTATGGTCGCTCTGACGGCGTTCGGTACTGTTCCGGCTAGCACAATTTTTTTGTTGGCTTTTTTCAAAGCCCGATGCGCTGCACAGAGCAGTTGAATTGTTGATAAGTCGATTCGTTCTACCTGTTCCATATTGATGACCATGGTTTCTGCCGTGCTGACGCCTTCCAGTAGGGTCTCTTTCAGGGTCGTTGCATGCTGAATGGTTAAATCGCCGGAAAGCGTCAGGGTACCCGCCGAACCGGAATCATCCATTGAGAAGTCGATCATCCATCTTCTCCATTCCAAAATAATCCATCTGTTGTTTGTTATTATTGGTCAAGTTTGAATTAAATAATAACAAGAAAAATTCACCCCATTCTATATATGGTAGCCTAGGAATCAACTGAAAAAACCACACTCGCTTTCTTTATAGCACAAAAATCTACTGAGTCCTTTGAAAATTTATAGATTTCAATAATAATTGGGCGGCCTGTTCCGGGTTGGGGCTGGACAGAATCCCACGGATCAGGGCGACACCGAAAGCGCCGGCCTGTCGCACCTTCTGGCTGTTTTCCGGGGTTATGCCGCCCAATGCCAGCACCGGGCCGGGGATTTTCCGGCATAGCCCAGCAAATTTTTCCAGACCCAAAGGGAGCGCATGGGGATGGGATCGGGTGGCAAAAACGGGAGAGAGGGTGAGGTAGTCGGCCCCTTGTTCCAGGGCGGTGAGCGCCCCGTTCAAATCGTGGCAGGATCGTCCCAGCAGTCT
>JADFYU010000035.1 GCA_015232865.1 Magnetococcales bacterium | reverse complement strand
AGGCGAAGCATGCATCGACAACCCTTGGAAATCAAAATCCTTGGAGTGGACCCATACGGTCAACCCACCGGGACCAGGTAACTTTTTGCAAGATGTGGAAGTAGCAGCGGATTGGACGCCTTATGACTACAGAAAATAAGGTACCCAGAAAAAAAATATTGATTACAGCTGGTTTACTGTTACTATTTGCTGTACTGATCAATGTCTCAATCTACTATAAGGTCAGCCATTACGGTCCGTGACTTTGGACTGAATGAGTGACTCGATAGACAAGTGGCCCTGCAGAGAATAGAGTTCTGCCGGGCCACTTTTTTTTATTCAACATTCAGCCGGTGGACCTGTATTGGGCCGTTGGTCGTGATCTTGGAAACGGTAGTTAGACTTGGCAGGATTGAGTAAAAACGATTTCGTCCAGCCATTTGGGCCTAAGGAACCGTCCATGAATAACCTGTACATCTTGCTAGTCTTTTGATCCGCTTGTGAAATTAAAAAAAGATTGACAGACAACAAGTATGCGCATTTTTTTTAGTTTCACAAACAAACCAAATTCCAGCGCAATGTGTACAGATTATTCATGGACAGCTCCTAATCTCTATGCACTCTTGACGCCTTCATCATAATCACAGAGTATCAGCTTGTTTTCCTGAGCCTCTTTTATTTCTCTTTTTCTAAAGTGATTGTTCATGGATTCTTCCCGTCTTCAGCTTGGCTTTCCATCCGGGAGGCAAAAAAAACTGGCAACCGGTTGGTTGATTCTTGCACTCTGCTCTTTGGTCGGTTCCGGCTTGGTTGTGCTGCTGGTTATTCTAGCCAGGGTTCCGGTCATTCATGATTTGATCCCCTGGACTGGTTCTTTCAAAACAGCTCTGGTCATTCATGTCGACCTCTCTGTTTTGGTCTGGTTTTTATCTTTTGCCGGACTGATGGGCACCCTTACCTTATCCCAACGCTCCTACGCCATCGGAAAAGCCAGTTTGATCACTGCGGCCATCGGCGCTTTACTCATTACCTTCTCGCCTTTTTTGGGAAAGGATGCCCCCTTCCTAAATAACTATGTACCAATATTAGCCAACAAGGCCTTTTTTCTCGGTTTGACTCTTTTTGGTCTTGGTTTTATTGCCGTCGCTCTCAACACGCTATTCAATAGACGAGAGCCGAACAGCTCAGGGGAAAGGCTTTTGCAGTTTGGTTTGGTATCGGCCATGGCCATTGCCTTGTTGGCTTTGGTTTCCCTCATCTGGAGTTATTTTTCTCTACCGGCCCATATCGCCAGCAGTGCCGATGAACATTATTACGAGCTGCTTTTCTGGGGACCCGGACACATTCTCCAATTCACCCATACTCAATTGTTGCTGGTGGCTTGGTTTTGGTTGTCCACGGCGAGCGGCAGCCCACCGGTTATCCGCTTTCGCTGGGTAATTCCACTCTTTTTATTGGGTGCCTTTCCAGCTTTTCTTGGCCCAATGATTCATCGCATTCATGACATTGACGGCATTGAATATCGATCGGCCTTTACTGATTTAATGTATTGGGGGGGAGGTCCTGCCGCCTTGATTGCCGGCATCCTGATTTTCAAGAGTCAATTTAAGATCACCGCCATTGATCCGGACTCAAGGCCGTTACGGCTAGCCCTGCTTTTTTCCCTGGTTCTGTTTGGGGCTGGCGGAATCATAGGTTTTTCCATAAACGGGGTTAACACCATTATTCCCGCCCATTATCATGGCTCAATTGTTTCCGTAACTTTGGCCTACATGGGTTTGACCTATTATATTTTGCCGGGATTGGGTTATAAACGCCCCTCGACCAAATGGTCTAACCGGCAATTGTTTTTATATAGTTTCGGCTCTTTGTTGCATATTATCGGGCTGGCCTGGTCTGGCGGACACGGTGTGCAACGGAAAACGGCAGGGGCTGCTCAGGGGTTGGATACCCTGGCTGACAAAATACCCATGTGGGTGATGGGGTTGGGAGGCGTAGCCGCTGTAACGGGTGGAATCCTCTTTTTAATACTCACTTTTCGTGCCCTTCGAGGCCGGAGTTAATTCCACCCTTTTTGAACACGAAACGGTTTCATGATCTCCATCAAAAATTTAAGCTTTTATTATCCGGTCAAAAAACACCCGCCCAGACAGGCATTGTTTGAACTCAACCTGGGTGTCACAAAAGGAGCTCTGTTTACCTTGACCGGCCCCAACGGTGGCGGTAAGTCGACTCTATTTCGATTGTTGTGTGGACTATCGACTCCGAGCCAGGGGGAAATACATCTGGATGGTTTGGATATCCAGAAAAACATCATGGCCGCACGCCGATTGACCGGGGTTGTCTTTCAGCATCCGGCCTTGGACAAACACCTGACCGTTCAGGAAAACTTTCAGATTCATGCTGATCTTTATGCCATTGAACAGAGGCTGTTTAAACAACGTCTGGAAGAGGATCTGCTCTGGACTGGTTTGAAAAATCGGCTGGGAGAAAAAGTCGGTACTCTCTCCGGGGGGATGGCACGCCGGGTCGAGTTGGTCAAAGCGGTTTTGCATCGACCAAAAATCTTACTGATGGATGAACCGACCAACGGTTTGGACCCTGGTGGTCGGCGTGATTTTTTACAGATGATCAATCGACTTCGCCGGGAACGAGAGATGACGGTCTTGATGAACAGCCATCTGTTTGATGAAGCAGAACGGGCTGATCAGGTCGCAATTCTCCATCAAGGTCGCCTGTTGGCCGTTGGTTCTCCGACTGAGTTGCGTGAGCGCCTGGGGCATGAAATGATCGTGATCCAGACATCAGACCAAGCCCAGGCTGAAGATTTATCAAATCGGTTGATAAATGACGGGCTGACCGTTCGTCGTCGGGAGTTGGAGTTGCGCATAGAGGGAATTGACTCTCAAACCGTCTCCAACCTTTTACTGCATTATCGGGAACGCTTTCAGGTACTCTTCGTCAAACAACCGACCCTGGAAGATCTGTTTATCCACATCACCGGACAGGATGAGGCCAACCCATCATGATGCGTGGCATTCAAACATTGGCACGACGAGAGTTGGTTCGCTTTTTCAGACAGGGACATCGGGTTGTCGGAAGTGTGGCTCAGCCCGTTTTATTTTGGGTTTTGCTGGGCAGCGGATTCAGTGCGTCGTTCCAGGCTCCCGGCTACCCCGGACTCTCCTACACTGAATATTTTTTTCCGGGCATCCTGCTGATGGTTGTGCTTTTTTCCGGCATTTTTTCGACCATTACCGTCATTGAAGACCGTGCTCAAGGGTTGTTGCAAGGGGTGCTGGTCTCTCCGATTCCGCGCATGGCTATTGTTCTGGGCAAAGTTATCGGTGCCATGGTCATTGGCTTGCTTCAGGCGCTGTTTTTTATGTTGGCCCTTCCCTTTTTAGGTCTATCGCCCGATCTGGCCGGGCTTGTATTTCTTTTGTTTGGCTTGACCATCTCTGCTCTGGGCTTTACCGCTTTGGGTTTTTTAATTGCCTGGAACATGGAGAGTACTGCCGGATTTCATGCCATCATGTCGGTATTTTTAATGCCACTTTGGATGTTGTCAGGCGCCCTGTTTCCCATGGAGAACGCACCGATTTGGTTGGAATCCATCATGTTTTTCAATCCGGTCAGCCATGCACTGCTCTTGATTCGATTGCCCCTCTATCATCCCGGGGCCGAACTGCTCGGCAATGGCGACTATCTCTTTGCTCTGGCTGTTGCAACCAGTTGGGCAGTCATCATGCTTGGGTTGGCATTGGGACAAGTTAATCGCCAACAACGTTCGGCTAAACCAACCTTGCAACCTGATTAAGGAATCCTGCCGTGGGAACATCCGACAACAAACAGATCGCTCTCTGGTTATTTCTCTGCTGCTTCATGGTCGCAGGCATGGTGATTATCGGCGGATTGACCCGACTGACCGGGTCAGGGTTATCCATGGTCGATTGGGCACCGATCCTAGGCTGGTTTCCCCCTTTATCCCAGGAGGAGTGGCTAGAGACATTCAATCGTTATCAGCAATCACCCCAATATATTCAAGTCAATTCCGATATGGATGTTGAAGGGTTCAAAGGAATTTTTTGGCTGGAATTCATCCATCGACTTTTTGGCCGCCTGATCGGTATCGTATTCTTGGTCCCGTTTCTCTATTTTCTTGTTCGCAAAAAAATAGCCCCGAAACTCAAACCAAAGTTGCTGGCAATGTTTGTCTTGGGTGCTCTTCAAGGGGGTATGGGCTGGTATATGGTAAAAAGTGGACTGATTGACAACCCTCACGTCAGTCCCTACCGTTTGACCGCCCATCTGGGTTTGGCCGTTCTGATTTATGGCTACATGATGTGGGTCGGATTGGGGCTGTATTTTAATGAGGGTACAACTGAAAAAAATCCTCTCTTCAACACCCTGGCCATATTCTCCAGCATATTGAGCGGTCTGATTTTTCTTACGCTTTTGTCAGGTGGTTTCGTAGCAGGCCTGCATGCCGGATTGATTTACAACACCTTTCCGCTAATGGATGGAGAGTGGATTCCAGAGGGGTATTTGGCTATGAAGCCGGTTTTTCTCAATTTTTTTGAAAACATCGCAACCGTTCAATGGAATCATCGATTTCTGGCCATGACCACCCTGCTCTCTCTGTTGGCTTTTGGAGTCATCGCTCTTAAAAAGAATCTGCCTGAACCAATAAAAACAGCACTCTATTTGTTATTGGCCATGGCCGGTATTCAAGTAACTCTGGGAATTCTGACCCTTCTCTACGTCGTTCCGACAGCACTGGCCTCCATTCACCAAACCGGTGCCGTGATCCTTTTTAGCTTTTCGCTTTTCACCAGCCATCGTTTGTGCCACATGAGACCATAGTCTGAAATTATAACACAAAAAAAACCCGGCAATGCCGGGTTTTTTTTGTGTTCGGGGTAGACTTCCCTATTTGATAAACAGCATTTCCCAATACTTGGGCAGAGGCCACAAATCATCAGAAACCAATTTTTCCAGGGCATCGGCGTGGGTCCGGACCTCCAGCATCAAAGGACAGACGGTCTGGGCAGAGAAGTTCATGTGCGCCTCTACGGAATCAAAGTCATGTTTGGCAATGGCTGCATTCAACTCATGAACCGTGAGCATCATGGCATTGGCTTCTGACACGGCCTGATCAAGACCGGAGTTTTCCAGTTTGACCCCCAAGCCGGAGAGGTTGGTTGAAGTTTGACTGAGTGAAGAGATATGTTTGATTGCGGCCGGATAGATTTTTGTCGTTGCCATATCGACAACCAATTTAGCTTCTACCTCGATGGATTGTATATACTGTTCCGCATAGACCTCAAAACGGCTGGCCAGTTCGACAGGAGTCAGAACACCGGTTTTGGCAAACAGATCAATCACAGATTGCTCTTTGAAGGCCGGGAGCGCATCCGCAGTGGTCGGAATATTTTTCAGCCCCCGTTCTTCAACTGCAGATTTATGCCATTCTGGAGAATACCCATCGCCACCGAAGATGACGCTGCCATGGAGCTCCATTAACTCTTTGAGGACCAAAATAACTGCAGCCGTCTTATCCGTACCTTTGGCCAGTACGGCTTCCAGCTTCTCGGCAATCCAATCCAACGAGTCAGCCAACAGGGTGTTCATGGCCACCAGTGGACCGGAAACAGATTGGGAAGAACCCACCGCCCTAAATTCGAACCGGTTACCGGTAAAGGCAAACGGAGAGGTCCGGTTACGATCGCCTGGATCGCGTTTGAATTGTAGAATTTGAGAAAGACCCAGATCCATCACGCCGCTCTTGGCCTTTTTTAATAGAACACCGCCCTTGATATCGTGAAAAACACTCTCAAGTTGTTCACCCAGATAGACCGACAGGATGGCTGGAGGAGCTTCATTGGCCCCCAAGCGATGATCGTTGGCTGCCGAGGCGATTGCAGCACGCAGCATGGGTCCGTATAGATGAACCCCCCGAATAACGGCACCACAGAAGATCAGGAAGTTCAGGTTATCGTGGGGCGTGCTACCGGGATCCAGAAGATTGCCCTGGGTGGTGTTGCCGATAGACCAGTTGACATGTTTACCGGAACCGTTGATGCCGGCAAAGGGCTTTTCGTGGAGCAGACAGACAAAGCCATGGGCTTTAGCGGTACTTTTCAACAAGGTCATCAGCAATTGTTGGTGATCGGCGGCGACGTTGGCAGATTCAAAATAGGGGGCAATCTCAAACTGTCCGGGAGCCACTTCGTTGTGACGGGTTTTAGCGGGGATGCCCAGACGATAGAGCTTATCTTCGAGGTCTTGCATAAAAACCTGGACACGGGCAGGAATCGCTCCAAAGTAATGGTCATCAAACTGCTGACCTTTAGCCGAGGCGACGCCAAACAGGGTTCGACCGGCAAGCAACAAATCAGGACGAGCATTAGCAAAATTTTCATCGATCAGAAAATATTCCTGCTCGGCACCACAACTGGAACTCAAGGGTGAAATATCCGTTTCCCCCAACAAGGTAAGAACCTTTCTGGCTGCTTTATCCATGGCGGCATTGGAGCGCAACAGGGGAATTTTTTTATCTAAAGATTCTCCGGTCCACGACATAAAGACACTGGGGATCATCAGGGTAGAGCCATTATCGGTGTGCATGATATAGGCTGGGCTGGTTGGATCCCATCCCGTATAACCACGAGCGGCATTGGTCATACGCAAGCTACCGTTTGGAAAAGATGACCCGTCCGGCTCGCCTTTGATCAACAAGCTTCCGGTAAACTCGGTTATGGCATTGCCTTCGGAGTTGGTTACGATAAAACCATCATGCTTTTCTGCCGTGATATTGGTCATGGGGAAGAAAATATGGGAAAAATATTTTGCCCCTTTGGCCATAGCCCAAGACTTCATGGCTGCGGCAACAACATCAGCGGTAGCCGAATCCAGGGGGGCACCCGTCCGAGCGGTTTTTTTTACGGCTTTGAATGCGCTTTTAGACAGGGAATCTTCCATTGTGGTTAAATTAAACACATCACATGCCCAAATTTTACTCAATGGCTCGGTGGGACCGCACTTTTTTTGGGCACGATTGGTGATATGGCTAATAGCTTGTACGCGTGACTGATTTCCTCTCATGTGGTCATCCTCTGCTTAATAATTAAGGGTTTATACGCTAATTCAAACGCTTCTTGGGCTCATATTGACCAAAAACATCTAAAATTTATTCGGCAATATCCACGCCACTTTGAACCTCCATTGGCCATTGAAAACAGGATTGTCAGGCAAAACCATGATTTGTCAGGTGAAACAAAAAATCCTCATTTTTTGATAGATAACTTTAAACTTTTTTTTTGTCGTTGTCCACAAACCAAGGGCACAACCTCTTGATTCCTCTGGTAAAACATAAAAATTATCCTCATCATTGGCTGGCTTATTTTTTTTCTGATTAATGGGTTGAACCCATTTCTTACAACCAACGGCTGAATTAAGGATAAAAAAATTTAGAATTGTCTTTCAGGATGTGGGATAGTGGAAAAATTGAGAAGTGACCACCACGTCAAGGGTTGCGTAGCATGGTAACACAATTCTAAAAGTATAGACTGTTTTCACTCTTTACTTCCGTTTTTGGACTCCGCAAAAAAGAATCGATCACATATTAAATGAGCGTTGAAAAATTTCATAAGAACCGGAATAAGGATCGCCGTGGGTGCAAAAAAACTCCGACCTTTCCTTTGACACGTGCCAATGGCGTAACAATCGACCAAGATGAGCGACGACTTAGCAATCGGCGCAACCGAAATCTTAACCAGCATCTGGATCTGTTCCGACACGTCAAAGAGAAGCAGATTCTTAAAACCCTGAAAAACTGTCCCGTTCTTACTTTTCCCGAACGGACCGTATTACTGCGTAAGGGAGAGGTGAACAACAAGCTCTATCTTGTTCTAAGCGGAGAGGTTCAGATTCACCTGGGAGATACGGATTCTGCAAAAAATTTTCTTGTTCCGACCGGACAATGTGTCGGTGAAATGTCGATCATTGATCACCAGCCAACTTCTGCTCATGTTGTCGCCTCTCCTGGCTGTCGCCTTCTGGAAATCGATGAGGACAATTTTTGGAACAACTTGATGACCCTGCCTTTGATCGCTCGTAATCTGCTTCAATTGCAAACGGAAAGAGCCCGGGCTAACAATGAAGCCATTCTGGAAAAGATACAGTGGGAGCTTCGGTTCAAGATGGTGGAGAAAGATCTGGAAATCGCCAGTCAAATCCAGATGAGCATGCTACCTCGCAACCTATCCCCCTTACCGAATCATCCGGAACTGGATATCTTTGCCCGGATGACACCGGCCAGAGACATTGGAGGCGATCTCTACGATTTTTTTCCACTGGGGCCGGATCGGTTTTTCTTTATGTTGGGGGATGTCTCCGGCAAAGGGATACCGGCGGCTCTCTTTATGGTTCGAACCATGACCCTGTTTCGTTCCAGCGTCGGTTCGGGAATTGATCCGGCTTCCGTCCTATTTGAGGTCAACAACCGATTGCGGGAAAATAACGACCGTTTTTTGTTTGTCACCCTGATTTGTGGAATTTTCGACCTGTCAACGCAAACCATTATTTTTTCCAATGCCGGTCATAATCAACCGCTCCTACTCAGCAAAGAGGGAGCGTGCCATTTTTTATCTCTACCGGAGGGCAATGTGGCTGGAGTCATCACCGACTCAGCATTCACCAATAGCCAATTAAAACTGAGAGAAGGAGAACAGTTTTTTCTTTTCACAGACGGCGTTACCGAGGCGACCAATGATAAAGTGGAGATGTTTTCAGACAATCGATTGCATGAATCGATCGCAAAAAAAGTTGGTTCCAGTTCAAAAGAGTTGGTAGAAGAGACTTTTAAAGAGGTCTTTGAGTTTACAGGTGAGGCCCCCATGGCAGATGATATAACCATTCTGGCCTTGGGACTTAGGGCAGCGGAATAAACAAATCATCCAGGTTGTGCCAGTGATGTGCGAACAACTGCCGAATCTAGGTTTAAAAAAAAATGCACATACTCATTGTATGTAAATATTTTTTTAAGTGGCTGGCGGGCCAAAAGACAAGCAAGATGGATGGTTTGTTTTTTCCTCGGCCCTCACCTCCTGATGGCCGGACGGTTGAGATATAGGCCAGATCGAACACTCCCAACAAGACAAACAAACAGGGGTTAGGGGAAAAAACATGCCGAACAACGAAATTCAATTACAACAAGGATTGAGTTTGATTCAATTCATGGACATTTATGGAACGGATGAAAAGTGTGGTCAAGCACTCTTTAACGTTCGCTGGCCTGCGGGGTTTCAATGTCCAAAATGCCGAAAGAGATCCTATCGCCAAATCAAAAATATCCACCTGTTCATCTGCAACCAGTGTCAACACGAATCCTCATTGACCAAAGGAACCATCTTTCATGAGTCTGAGCTATCCCTGAGAAGCTGGTTTCTGGCCATCCATCTGCTGACCCAGAGCGAAGACGATATTGCTTCATCGACCCTGGCCCAACATCTGGGCGTATCCCATGAAGAGGCTTGGAAAGTCAAATATCGGTTGACCAGGTTTATGTTGGATCGGGACAAGGACACACCTTTTAAAGGCCAAATCGAACTGGACGCCGCCTTTTGGTCCAGCTTGATCACACCCATGCAAAACGCTGAATCTGAACAGGAATCCATCATCCCGATCCCAGATGAACCCTTGCCTTCCCAGGCGACGGTTCTGATCGAAGATCTGACAAACTCCAATCTATTTCATGGTGTTTCCAATCATATTTTAGAGCAGGTCAGCAACCGGGCGGCCGCTTTCGAACTGAAAAAAGGCGAAGTGTTGCTCACCCCTCATCGGGAAAACCGTCGGCTGTACCTGCTGCTTTCCGGTGAACTATCCATTCACTTTGAATCATTGGACACCCCACCCATCCGAAACATTCAAGCGGGATTTACAGTGGGTGAACTCTCCATCATTCTCGACTCCTGGCCTTCGGCTTTTGTCGTTGCCAACAAAAACTGCCGGGTTCTCTCGCTGGATCGTAAACTGACCTGGTGGATGGTCAAAGAGTCCAAGGCTCTCTGTCGGAACATGCTGACACTGCTGGCCCGCTGGGTACTCATCAATACCAGTCGGATCATTAACGATCGAAACCAGATAGACGAACTGGCCGCCCACGCCTTGACCGACGGCTTAACCACACTGTTCAATCGACGCTGGTTGGATAAAACTTTTCCTCGGCTATTGGACCGCGCAAAAAGTGGAAGTCAAACCATCTGTATCATTATGTTGGATGTTGATCATTTTAAAAAATATAACGATACTCAGGGCCACTTGGCTGGAGATCAAGCGTTAAAAACCTTGGGAAGTGTGATGAAAAGCCAAATTCGGCCTCAGGATTATGCCGTTCGCTATGGCGGGGAAGAGTTTATCATCATCATGCCCCAAACCACCCTGGAAGAAAGTATCATCATTGCCGAACGGCTACGCAGCTCCATAGAAAAACAAGAGATATTTCTACCAAATGAACAACAGATCCCTTCGATAACCATTTCCGCCGGTATCGCCATGAGCACACCGGAATGCAGCGCCGAATCTTTGATCAAAAAGGCAGATACCCTACTCTACCAATCCAAGAAATCAGGACGAAACCGCTTTCATTATCCTAAGAAACACCATTGATTCATCATTCCATGGGGAAAACGGCCAAATCCAGAGTTAATAACCGGGCAGGAAGCTACGTAATTTTACGATTTCTTTGGTCTGTTCCATCATCCGGCCAATCAAGCCAAAAATCAGGTGACGACGAATTTTTTCACGGATATCCATACCCACGGCCTCCAACAAAACGGGGTTGATGGTCAATACCACAGAGTTGTCGGTGCTGATTACGCTGGCGCTACGCTCGGAGCCGGTTAAAAAAGAGGTCTCACCAAAAAAGGCTCCGGCGGGTATTTTGGCAATCACAATGTTGCGCTTACCCTGATGCCTGATGATGTTTATTTCTCCCTTCAGTAGAATAAAAAGAGAACGTTCCCGGTCTCCCTGTTGAATGACCGTGTGTCCGACGGGATAGCATCGAATATGGGTCGTTAGTTTTGCGATTTCCATCACTTCGTATGGCGAAAAAGGTGCAAAAAAATCGACCGACTTCAGAAGATCCCGGGCACGATTGACATCTGGTGTCAAAGGCGTTCCGCGTTCGGTTTCCAAACAGTCCGAGTTATATATTTTTCCAGGATAGTAGTTGGTTTTATGATAATTGGAGAGCTCACGGCTCTGATCAGCCAATCTAAACAGGAGTTTTTCGACAATCGCCGTCTGAATGCGATCCCGAATATCCACCCCCATAAAAGCCAGACGATTCTTACCCAACATCAGCACAATCACTTCAGACTTTGCCAAGACCGAAACCGTTCTTTTTTCCGGCATCAAATAGGCGACTTCGCCGAACATCTCACCAGCCCCCATCTCTCTGATTGGGGTGGTTTTTCCGCTTTGGAGTACCTGGGTCGATCCCTTTAAGAGAATAAACAGGTGCGAGCCGACCTCACCCTCTCGAATCACATAATTCCCGGCGTCATACCGAACCACCTGGGCATTCAACGTCAAAAGCCTACGCTTTTGATAGGGGGTGAACGCATCAAAAAAAGAGAGCTTGTCCATCACTTTCAGCAGCAGTTCCTGATCTTGACAGGGCTTCTCTAAAATTTCATTGCGAATGGTCTGATGCCTTGAGAAAGAAGGCGTTAGCGAAGATCTTGACCGGGTTGGTGCCGTCAATACCTGCTCATTATCGTCACCGGATTCTTTTTCTGCCTCCTCCACCTCTTCAGATTGATCGGTCAGTTCATTGAAAAGCTGATAAAGGGAGCCCGCTTTTAATAATCGGAACAGATAGCGTCCCAAACGAAGCCCATCTCCGTCATAAATCTCCGTCCACTCCTCTGTCGTCTCTTCATCATTGATCAAGAGACGACTCTCATCCGACAGATTTTTAACAAAAATGCCCCTTTGACGAATCTCGACAACCACTTGTTTGTTTAGTATGGAAGGATCCGGAATGATCAGGTGGGCCTCTTGCAAGGAGCGTCCGATTATAAAGCTGCTTCTGACAGTGCGGGACTCCTTCGGTGTTAAAAAAGGAAAGACAAACTGTTTATCTGAATGGTCGCGTTTTCCCTCACCAGGTGTATAAACCGAGCCAATCAAAACCGGATGGCCCAGATATTCAACAAAACGATCTTGATTCCAATTTTTCGCCGCATCGTAGATATGGTCAAAGTTTAACGCCCCGGTCAAAGCCAGGTGATCAAAGATATCCGACTCTGCCATTGTTTTAGCCTCTTCATCATTTTTGTTCATCATGAATGGTTCCCAATCTAGGTAGTGGGTCGATTATCTTCAACCTGGAAACGACGGTTGGTGTTGCGCTCATGGTGCAATCCATTGATTTACCCGGTGGAACTGAATAAGTCGCAATATCAGAATTGGTGATCAGATCTTCACCTTTTTTGCCTGGTGAATCAATGGGTTGTGCCAGGTGCGTGCCGCCAACTTCCGGCTCCAGGTTAGACAGATCGGATTGAAAAATGCGTCATACTCAAGAGAAAATCCTTTATGAACCAGCTCTTTATGTAGCAACTCTCCGAGTTGATGGATTACTCGGACTCTGGAAGGAAAAATGTTTTTTTTTTGGAAACCCACTCAATATATGTCAAAATGTCTCAAACTTGACAATAATAACAGCCTTTTTGTATTGAAAAAAAGAGAGAGAGCAAAGCATGTCTACCCTGATATATTCTAGAAAAAACAAAGATGTCTGTTAATCGGAGCCTGCTACTGTGTGGTGTTTTCGCTGGACTACAGACTGGATTGGCCTGGGCTGAAGAACCCGCCTACAGCCAAATCAAACATCTGCTCAAGAGTGGAAAGGCTCAGCAGGCTCTTTCTTTACTGAGCCCCTATGAAGACCGTCTGATCGGTAAACCGGACTTTGATATGCTGTGGGCAAAGGCCCTGTACGAGACTGGCGATTATGAACAGGCTCAATTTGCTTTGGATCGGGTCGTGATGGACGATCCAAACCAAGTGGATGCATGGATTTTAATGAGTCAGATCTACTTGAAAACAGGTCATCCTGAACAGGCCCGTCAGGTATTGAGCCTACTTTCCCAGTCAAACATATCCGCCCAAAGTCGTGATCGGATTCAGCAAACCCTGACAACCATCGACAATACGGCAGCCAAGCAAAACACCTTTTTAAACGGTTATATGGAGGTATCTTTCGGTTATGATAGCAATATTTCCAGCGGACCCGACAACAGTCAACTTTATTTTCCGGCTCTCGGCGGTTATTCCAGCCTGGGAAGCTACGAAGAGGCGGGGGATTGGCTCAACCTGATCACTGGTGGGGCAACCATCACCCATAACCTGAACGATCGCTGGACTGTGCAAAGCCAGCTTAAACTGACCAATAACATCCATAAAAGCCGAAATGATTATGATGACAGCTCGGCTCTGTTCTCCGTCGGCCTCTCACACAGCTTGGATGATGATATCCTGACCGTTACCGGCAATACCCAAGCCTATCAATTGGAACAAAAACTCTACCAATACTACTGGAGCGGACAACTTAGCTGGCAACATCACCTGAACGGATACAACTGGCTGAATAGTTATATCCAGTATATCGACACCACCTATCCCGACGCCCCTGAAGACGATACCTACCGCATTGTCGGCGGGCTGACCCATTTAGTCGGATACGGAGATCCCGACCAAGAGAGTTCCTTCTATTATGGTCTGTACGGTGGAAAGGAGCAGGACAAAACAGGGGGAGACCGTTCCCATATCGGCTATACCCTGTGGGGCGCTCAACTGGGCGGAGCCTATGATACCTCCGAACGTACCGTTTTATCCTCCAGCCTGACTTATGAGTCCCGTCAATATGATGGGGAAGACCTCTATTATCAGTATGGTAGAAACGATCAGCAATGGACCATCAGCTCTTCCCTGGACCACTCCTTTACCGATAAATGGCACTTTATACCGGCTCTCGCCCATTCACATAATCGGTCAAACATGGCCCTATACGACTACAATCGAACTCTTTTTATTCTGTCCGTCAAGCGGGAGTTTTAATCATGCGATTTTACCCATCAACCCTTCTGCTTCTCCTCTTTTTCTCTCTCGCCCCCATTTCCGCTTGGGCAGAGGCCCCTTTTATCGCCCGGGTCATCGCCTTGAGGGGGACAGTCACGGCGGAAAAAAATAGCGGTGAATCCCGTGCTCTGGAAAAGGGTTCCAAGATTTTTTCCGGTGATATCATTGTGACCCGGAAAAGCCAGGCTCAATTGCGGTTTGTCGATAAAATGATGCTGACTCTCTACAAGAACACCCGATTTAGCATTGATGATTATCAATTCTCCGGTCATGAAACCAAAAAGGATCGCAGCCATTTCAACCTGGTTCACGGTGCCATCCACACATTGACGGGCAGAATTGGCAAAAAATTCAATCAGAATTACAGTGTAAAAACCAGAATGGCCATGTTGGGCGTTCGCGGCACCAACTATTACGCCATGATGGACCAGGATCTTCAGGTCAACGTCGTCCAAGGAAAGGTAGTGCTGACCAATCAGGGCGGAACCCTCTTGGTAGAGGAGAGCCAATCGGCACTTGTCTCCAACAGCAATATGAGACCGACCTTGACCAAACGTCCGTTCAATATGGATCGACTCCAATTACCACTACACCAAGAAGGTGAACTGAACCAGGAGGATAAACAGGGGCATGAGGCTAACACGGCGCATTCCACCAACCCTGATTCCACCTCACAATCTGAACAGCATCATTCAGGCACAACCAATTCAGCCAGTGTACCGCATCCTGGTCCTCAGTCATCGGGCTTGCCCGGCGGCATGAACATCGGTGCTGATCCGGGAGCAACGCCACCCCCTAAATTACCGCCTCCACACTTACCACCTGCTGGCGGGGCCCCACCACCCCCACCTCCAGGAGGTGGGGGTGCTCCACCTCCACCTCCTTAACCCTTGAATCGGCAGTTGTCGGCATGAAACAGATCAATCCATGGATTGGCACCAAGCACGCACCACCAACTGCCATTTCCAGGTTAAACACAGATATTGTATCACTTAGGTCGATTCAACTGCCGAACCCAGGTTAATGACCATTGAAGAAAAACAACTCAATCTTCAGTCTTCTGTTGCAGCCCCAGTTTTGGATCTCTGGGGCTGTCATGATGGCCCTGGTGATTATTCAACTGCAAAACCCGGTTGCCCGTCAAAAAATCAGCAACTTAGCGTTTGATCAACTCCAAAGGCTTCATCAAAGAGACAATCCGGATCAACTTCCGGTTCGGGTTATTGCAATTGATGAAAAGAGCTTGGAAAAATTGGGCCAGTGGCCCTGGCCGCGAACGGTGATGGCAAAACTGGTCGATCAATTGTCTGCTATGGGGGCTGCTGTGGTCGTCTTTGACATCCTCTTTTCCGAACAGGACCGAACTTCCCCGGCCTGGGTGTCCAGTCAATGGCCGGACCATCCCCAGCTATCCGATTGGCTACGACAGTTGCCAGACCATGATTTGGTATTGGCCAACAGTCTCAGTCAATCCCCTACCGTTACTGGATTCGTGATCAACAATACCCCCAACACTCGTCCCGACCCTCTGGTAAAAAGCAGTTTTATCTCTCTTGGTGGCGATATTCGATCCTTTCTACCAACCAAAGAGGCCGCCACGCCTAATCTACCCATTTTCGAACAGGCGGCATCCGGTAACAGCGTGTTGTCTTTACCGGGCGATGTTGATGGGGTGTTCCGGCGAATTCCCCTGATTTTTCAGGTCAAGGAGAATCTCTACCCCACCTTGAGTCTGGAAGCGGTACGAATTTTCCTCGGCCTTCCCAACCTGATGGTGCAGACGACATCTTCAGATGAGCCAGATCTTTCTCCGCAAATACCCGGTCTGGTTTCCATCAAACTGGGGCAGGTTCAGCGTCCCGTCGCTCCCAATGGACTGATATTGATGCATTATCGTCCTGAAGATCCGGATCGCTATATTTCAGCCGCCGATCTTCTGGGTGGTCAGGTAGAAACGGAAAAAATTTCTGACCATGTGGTCATCATCGCTTCAACCGCCAAAGGTCTGGGTGACCGAGCCTACAGTTCCTTGGGCGAAATGATGTCCGGCGTTGAAATTCATCTGCAATTGATAGAGCAGTTGTTGCTTGGCAACTATCTCCTGCAACCCCAATGGATAAACGATGCTGTTTTTATTTTATTTTTAGGCTGTTGGATTGCATTTCAACTGATTTTTCTCAGCCGACATCCAATCTGGTCGACCCTATTGACCCTGGCCATCACCGGCTCTATTTTTTTTCTGAGCTGGACTCTTTTCACCGAACATTCTCTTTTTTTCGATCCGATTTATCCGGCTATTGGTTGCTTTATTCTGTTTTTCGCCAGGGTGATACCCAAGTTTTTCCAATCCATTCGAGACCAACGTTGGATCTATAATGCTTTTTCCCGCTACGTCTCTCCCAATCGGGTCAAGTTTCTCCAGGACAATCCCGATCATCTTAAATTAGGCGGAGAGTACCGACAATGCTCGTTTGTCATGACCGATCTGGCTGGCTTTACAACATTGATGGAAAAAAATGATCCAGCCCTGATCGTCTCCATTCTCAACCAATATTTGGATACCATGATCGGGATCGCCTTTAAACACGAAGGGACTGTGGACCGAATTGTCGGCGATGCGGTTGCGGTGTTGTTTTCCACCCCGATTGTTCAGCCCGACCATGCTGCCCGTGCCATTGCCTGTGCCGCCGACATGGATAGTTTCGCTCAACAGTTTAGTCAGGAGCAGACTGAGCTGGGGATTCCGTTGGGTAAGACCCGTATCGGTGTTCATAGCGGCCAGGTTTTGGTCGGCAATTTTGGCGGAACGAAAATGTTGGATTATCGGGCACTCGGTGATCCCATCAATACGGCATCCCGACTCGAAAGCGTCAACAAACATCTCGGAACACGAGTCTGCATCAGTGCCGACACCTGCCGTCAATGTCCGGATTTTATCGGTCGCCCGATCGCCTCCCTCGTCCTCAAAGGAAAATCTGAACCGGTGGAGGTATTTGAGCCGTTGAGTAAAGAGGCGTGGGAAAGTCCACGGATCAAAGCCTATCTGGACGGTTTTAAACGGTTACAGGAAGAATCGCCGCAGGCTTTACAACTGTTTAACGAGTTGGCAGAACGTTTTCCGGATGACCCGGCCATTCGCTTGCATCGTAACCGCTTACAGGCCAATGAACGGGGTGTTTTAATGGTTATGGGCAAAAAGTAATGCGGCCTGCTGACCTACCAACGCCTCGCTGCGTCAGTTTTTGCCAAGACAACCAGAATATGGTAGCCTGTTTTTGTCTAATGTGTTCCCTTACAACAGTCCAGCCGGTTGCCAAGAAAGGCTCACGATGATTAACGCACTAAAAAAAACAAAACTGTTTGCTGGCCTCAACGATGATGCGTTGCATCAGATTGCAACCTTTTCAAAAATGATCACCGTGATGCCCGATGCTCCGATTATTGCGGAGGAACAGAGTAACAATACCGACCTGTTTCTACTCATCAGTGGTCGTGTTGATGTCGGGAAAAAATTTGCACCGACTGACAACTCCCAAACAATCCCGCTCTCCTCTCTGGATGAAGAGCTGTTTGGAGAGGTTTCCTGGTTGACCAAAAAAAAACGCTCGGCCGTCGTCAAGTGTATTGAGCTGTCCAATTTTTTGGTTATCGATGGCGAAAAACTGCGTCAATACATGGAGAACAACCCGGATATCGGCTATGTGGTCCTCTCTCGAATCGCCGAATTACTCAGCCAAAGGCTGATCAACCGAACCGAAGAGCTTCGGTATCATGGAATTAGCGACATCTATAGGAACTAAAATATGTTAAAGCGTGTCTTCTTACCTTCCGCCCGACAGTTTGGATGTTTATTTGCGGCTTTTTTCCTGGTTTTATGCTCCCCTCAACTGGCTTTTGCTTTTTTTGGCGGTGAGAGCGAACACGCCAGCAGTCGCCAGCTTCTGGCGGAGAAAAATAAACTGGAGGGCACCGCCTTCCTCGCCAAAAACAAACAGAAAGAAGGGGTCATTACCACCTCTTCCGGACTTCAATATTCAATCGAAAAGAGTGCCGACGGCCCCAAACCCAAATCCGACGAAAAAGTAACCGTCCATTATGACGGAACCTTTCTCGATGGCCGATCATTCGACAGCTCCCGGAAAAGAGGCAAGCCCGCCACCTTTCCTCTCAATGCGGTCATACCCGGTTGGACCGAGGGTCTTCAACTCATGTCGGTCGGCTCCCGCTACACTTTCTACATTCCCAGCGACCTGGCTTATGGCGTTCAAGGAGCGGGCCGGGGGTTGATACCACCCCATGCCACATTAATATTTGATGTCGAACTTTTGAGCATTAAATGAGCATAGGAGGTGACCGGAGGGTAAAAAACGGTCCACCACGGAACACGAAAAGTGTGCTAACTATTGTCGGTAAAGGAAGCCGTTATGGGCAAAAAATCATCTGCGCTAACCAGCCTTAAAAAGCAAAAGAAAGCGGTCAAAAAGGAGTACAAACAGAAAAAGAAGGCATTGAAGTCGGATATAAAGATTGCAAAAAAACAGGCCAAGAGATTAAAAAAAATCATCCGGCTAGAGAAAAAGATGAAAAAACTCAAGGGAAGTCCCAAACTGATTGAATACAAGCCATAAAATCCTTTTTATGACTTGCATTCCCGTTATCCTAAATTTGGCAGTTGGCCGTGGGGTAGCGGTACAACAGTTTGGTTTATCTGTTCAACTGGAGAAATCCGAAGTCCCCTTATTGGTGATGAGGCTTTTTTCCAGTTTGCCAGGTGAATCAAGAGGTTGTGCCGATTGCGTGCGGGCAACTGCCGAATCCAGGATTATCAGGCTGCCAATTCCATCCAATTAGCCATCCAGCTTCTGTTTGGGCTCGCTGGCATAATAAAGCCAGAAATAGCCCGCAATACCAGCAAGAAATGAGGCGAACAAAATACCGGTTTTAGCCATCAGCAGATAGCCGGGTTCTTGACTGAACGCCAACTCAGAAATAAAAATGGACATGGTAAAGCCGATACCGCTGAGAAACCCGACCCCAATAATTTGTGTAAACCGGACATCTTTCGGTAACTGACCAACCCCCACTTTTAAAGCCAGCCAACATGATCCGGAGATACCAACCAGCTTTCCCGCTACCAGACCGACCATGACCCCCAAGGTCACAGGCTCTGTAAGAATGGAACCCAAAGCGGAGAAGTCGACGGGAACCCCGGCATTGATCAGAGCAAAAAACGGAATGATCAAAAACGCCACCGGATAGTGCATGGCATGCTCTAAACGCTGCAACGGCGACTCCACCCGATGAATGCCATTTTCCAAGGTTTGGACAATACCCTGTAACTGACTGTTAGTCATAATATTTTTGTCGGCATTGGCGTTGGTATCGAAACGGCCCATAAGATCCTTGACCCGACGACTGAACAAACCGGTGTCATATTTGCCTTTGGCGGGTATGGTCAACGCCATCAATACACCAGCCAATGTCGCATGAACACCGGATTTAAGCAGGGCAAACCACAAAATGGTCCCGATGAAAAAATAGGGCAAGGGTCTGCGCACTCCAATGCGGTTCATGGCGATCAACAGAGCCAGCAGAAGAGCGGCAGCCATCAACGCACCGCCATGGATCTGCTCTGTGTAGGCGACGGCAATGACGATCACGGCTCCAAGATCGTCGATAATAGCCAGGGCGACCAAAAAGGTAACCAGGGCTTTTGGAACACGGCTACCCAAAAGAGACAAGGCACCGATGGCAAAAGCGATATCGGTGGCCATGGGAATACCCCAACCGCTGGCCATGTTGCCACCCGGCACCACCATCCAATAAAACAAGGCCGGTACCACCATCCCGCCGATGGCGGCAACAATGGGTAAAACCGCCTGCCGCAGGTCGGAAAGCTCCCCCACCAAAATTTCTCGTTTCAATTCCAATCCGACCAAAAGGAAAAACAGCGTCATCAAGCCATCGTTAACCCAGTGGTGAAGCGTTTTCTCCAACCCCCACGAACCGATCTGAAGGCCAATGGTGGTGTGGACCATGTGCTGATAGGAGGTTGCAAAACCACTATTGGCCCAGACAAGAGCCAACAATGCCGAAGCCATCAAGATCAGACTGGAGGTGGTCTGGCGGTGGATGAACTCCTCAAAAGGGAGAAGAATGCGATCAAAAGCCTTTTCCCATGGAGCGTGAAAAACTGCCTTTTCCTTATGTTTCAAATCCTTAGCCACGACCTTCCTCCCATGCTCTACGATACTATTGGATGTGTTAAAACAGGGCTTCATTTCAACTTGAATGTAAGATTTTTTCGAAGAAGCTGTGTGGTCATTGCTCTTGCAACTTCTGGTGACACAACAATCTTCTAAGAATAGATCCAGACTGACGTATTCCGCTCTTTTTAGGCGAATATATCACCATCAAGAACCACAATCCACAATTTGCAACCAGCTTTCAACTCTTTTAAACCCTGGATTATTGGTCAACCGCCGTTTCTAGGTACAACGGCTCGATAACCTGCGAAACACGGGAAAACCCGAGCCCATTGGCGTTGATTTTCTCTTTCCAGGCGCACAACTGGCCTGGAAAAAGGTTTATTTTTATTGTTAGACCCCCCACTTTAACATTATCCAGTCATAAATCTAAATTATTACTAATTAATAGCAATAGTTTAGATTAGTGCGGAGGTTTTCTCTGACCTCCCGATGGATCAACGGATTGTGCCAGGCGCATGGGGCGACTGCCGAATTTAGGGTTTTACAAGTCTGGCAGCAAAAGAATCCGGGCAAATCACAACCAGATTTTGCTATACTGAATTTTATTAAAGAGGTCAGCATGATAAAACGGTTACAAGTAGCGACCGACAAATAAACTGATAAAACAATATCTTATAAACTATTGACAACGCCGGACCAGCCACGCTCTACTCTCATCATGAGCAGCACTACTCCGATATTACACAACATCCAGCCTGGATTCCGGATATGATCGTGACCGAACTGTGAACAGTATTTTGGATGCGCTGGGTCCGGTTTTTTTGATTGTGCTGGCCGGAGCGGGACTGAACCATCTGCGTTTTCCCGAACAGGCCTTCTGGCCGCTGGCGGAAAAATTCACCTACTTCATCCTGTTCCCAGCCTTGCTGATCTATAAACTGGCTCAAGCCCCTTTCGAACAGGTGGCCGGTTTTAGCCTATTACTTTCGGTGGTATTGCCGCTTGTAATAGCCTTTGTGCTGCTCCTGCTCTTCTCCCGCTGGCTGGCCGACAGTGGCCCGGCCTTTACCTCTATTTTTCAAGGCAGCATCCGATTCAACACCTATGTCGGTCTGGCGGCCTCCGAACAGCTTTTTGGTGAACCGGGCTTGATTATTGCCGCCCTGGTTATCGCCGTCATGATTCCCCTGATCAATGTGCTTTGTGTGACCATTTTTGCCTTAAAATCGCCACAAAAATCGGCAACAACCGTTGGATTATTGAAAAATATTGCAAAAAACCCGTTGATTGTCAGTTGTCTAATCGGAATACTGCTCAATGTGAGTGGCATCGGTCTACCCCACTGGTCGGGACCGTTTCTATCTATTCTTTCTCAACCGGCTCTGCCTCTGGGTTTACTGGCGGTGGGAGCCGGGTTGAATCTGACCGCTTTGGGGGCCAGCCTGCCGGCCATGGCCCGATCCAGCCTGATCAAACTGTTTATTTTGCCGTTATTGGCCTGGTTTATCGGCAGACAGGTCGGACTTTCTGGGGTCGAGCTACAGGTGATCGTACTGTTTTTCTCCCTGCCGACAGCCTCTTCAGCTTATATCCTGGCTCGGCAGTTGGGCGGAGATGCACCACTGATGGCGGCGATCATCTCCGGTCAAGCGCTGCTGGCCATGTTGACCATGCCCCTGGTCATGCTTTGGGTTAGTCCATAACCGCATTTTTACTAAAGTTATTAGGATGACAATTGATTGATGGCCTGCTCAATCCGATTCAAAATCTGCCGGACAATCGTCTGTTTTTGATTGTTGTCGTTCTGCTGATGGCTCGAATCAGACGGATAACAACAGCCAATCGGTTTTTAATCGGTCTGATCAATCTGATTGGCACTTTTTTTCATGAGCTGGCGCATTATCTGGTCGGCTGGCTCCTGCTGGCCAGACCCAGTGGTTTTTCGGTCTGGCCAAAAGCCAAACTGGGCGGGGGGTTGGTCCTCGGTAGCGTCTCTTTTGCCAATCTTCGCTTCTACAACGCCCTGCCCACGGCTTTAGCTCCCCTTTTGCTGGTTATTTTGGCCTATTACATCGATCAAGAATTTTTCATCCTGATTCAACAGGCCCCCCTCTCCTACCTGATTTATATTTTTATTATGGTCATCCTGTTGGAAAACGCCATCCCCTCATCCACCGACCTGAAGGTTGCTTTTTCTCAATGGGGCGGAACCTTGTTTTATCTGCTCATAACAACCCTCTATTTTTTTTGGGATGAGCTGGCTCGCTTTTTCATCTGATCTGGAGTTCGGATCTACCAAGCCGTGGAGAGAATCAGAGCCAGACTCAGCAACAGTCCAAACAGGGCCTGATAGCGAGCGGTATCGGCCAACAAGCGGTTGAATATCGGTGAGACGGGGGTGTTTTTGAAGGTTGAAACCATTTTCCAGGCGGCCACGACCATCAATAGCGGCAACCAGATCCAGGACAAAAATCCGGGAATCAACTGCCCCAGAAGCGGCAGCAAAATAAAGGGGAAAAACAGCAGAAATGCATATATTCTAGCCGCCACAACCGGACCGGTAACAATGGCCAGGGTCCGACGTCCGGCTCGGGCATCACTGGAGGAGTCCCGATAATTGTTGACCATCAACACCGCCGCCGCCGGCAAACCAACCAGACAACCGACAACGATTGCCGCCCCATCAACTGTTTTCGTCTGAAGATAATAACTCCCAATCACGGCAATCAGGCCAAAAAACAGGAACACCGTCCATTCCCCAAACGGAGTGGCTGAGATCGGTTTAGGACCAGCCGTGTACGCATAGCCAGCCAGGGTGGAGAGTGTCGCCAAAAGAAAGATAAACCAGCCACCCTGCCAGATCAGATAGCCACCCGCCAGCCAGGCCAGTAAAAACGCAAAGTGGGCGCCTCGATAGACCTGCCTGGCCTGCAACTGGCCACTGGCGACCACACGGGTCGGACCAATCCGGTCGGCCAGGTCGACCCCTCGTTCAAAATCTGCGGCATCGTTATACAGGTTGGTCCCAACCTGTACACCAATCGCAGCAATCAGGGTCAGGATGATGGGAAGCGGCGCAACCCATCCAACACTGGCCCAGGCCAGGGCGTTGGCACAAAGCACAGGTGTCACCGCAAGGGTTAATGTTTTGGGACGCAGGGCCTGCCACCAAACAGGCCAGAACTGTTGAAGCCGGTTAGCCATTCGTTAGTTTACCGAATTAAGAGATAAAGAGTCCAGTCCGACAGACTCCTGGACGATGGAACTATTGATGGGGTCTGCTACGTGTTAGTATCGAGTAGAAAGCAAGTCTGTTTGCCCCACTATTAAACCTAGTACTCTTGCTCTCGTTAATTGACAGGTTAATATCTGCACGACCATAAGTTAAAATGGGTTGGTTTTTTCGGGGCTTTGC
>JADFYU010000034.1 GCA_015232865.1 Magnetococcales bacterium | reverse complement strand
AGTTAACGAAACCTTGCCCGGTATTGGATTCCCTATAATTGCATATTTGTTGACTTACTCCTGCCACTCGGTACTAGGATAAAACCGCCCGTCAACAGAAACCCAAGGGTGTAGCCCATTTTCAATCTGGAAAGGACCATGTCGTTTCCAGATTAAAAAAAGGCTCCACCTAGAATGACGATCAGGGCCGACAGGGACCAGGCGATGGACAGGGAAAAAACGACGGAGAACCCGGCCCAAAGCCAACTGGACTCCCGCTTGATGGCTGCTATGGTTGATAAACAGGGACAGTAGAGCAGCAAAAAAACCATCAAGGCAAAGGCGTTGATCGGCTTCATGCTTTGGGATATAGCCTGTCTCAACCCCTCGGAACCGGTTTCACCGCCGTCATCCTGCCCATAAAGAACGCCATAACTGGCTACAACCACCTCTTTGGCAAAAATTCCCGACAAAATAGCCACGGAATCTTTCCAATCAAATCCCTGGATAGAAAACAAAGGTGAGATGGACTGGCCGATCTGTCCCAGATAGCTTTTTTCCATCCGCTCCTTCTCTTTGATGCGCAGCAATTGAGTGATTGCCGTCGACCGCTCCGTAGCATCGGACAGGCTCTGTGCGTGAGAAATTTGAGCATCATAGTCGAGGGTATAAACCACATCTCGCGGAAACTGTTGCAAAAACCAGATGGTTATGGAACCAACCACAATCACCCCTCCGACCATTCGGATAAAATCATAGGCACGTGTTCCAATGTGGGTGACGATAGAACCGAAAGTCGGCAATCGATAGGGCGGCAACTCCATGACAAAGGACTCTTTCCCTCCCCTCACCACCACTTTGCTGAGAAAGACCGCCGCACCCATGGCCGTGGCGATGCTCAACATATACATGATAAAGATCACCTTACCGGCATTTTCCGCAAAAAAGGCCCCGCTGAAGAGAATAAAGGCTGGCAATCTTTGCGAACAGGACATGAAGGGATTGATCAAAACCGCCACCAAGCGGGCTCGTGGGCTTTCGATGGTTCGGGTCGCCATCACCGCCGGCACGTTACAGCCGAACCCCATGACCAGCGGAATAAAGGCTTTTCCGTGCAGACCAAAAACATGCATGATCCGATCCAGCAAAAAGGAGGTTCGGGCCAAATAACCGGTTTCGCTGAACATGGCAATAAAAAAGAATAGAATCAAGATATAAGGCAAAAAAACCACCACAGCCCCGATCCCCATGATCATCCCCTCCATGATCAAATCGCGAACCAATCCGTCCGGCATCAAACTGCCGGCTCCCGCCGACAACCAACGTACTCCCGTATCGATCCACCCCGCCGGATAGGCTCCGAGTGTGAAGGTCGATTCAAACATCAACCACATGAAAGCCAAAAACAGGGGCAGCCCCAACAATCGATGCAGAAGCAGATCATCGATACGACGGGTAATCTGCATCCGTTTGGCCGAACTGAGGGTGATCTGCCGAACCTCCAACAACAACCCATGAATAAAACCATAGCGGGCATCGGCAAACAAAGTGTCACAGGATTCATCATGACTGTGAGCCAGATCATAGCGTGCCCGACGGACCAATTCGATCAAATGGTTATGCTCTCCCTCCCGACGCAAAATTTCATCATCACCCTCCAAAAGCTTGATCGCCAACCAACGCGATTGATGCTGATCCATTTCACCGGGATGGAGTTGGGTAATCAAGGATTGAACCTGTCTGATCGCCGCCTCCAGGTGGCTATCGTAGGGTAAAATAAACGGCTTGATGGATTCATGCGGTTTTTTAGCCAGTTCTATGACCGCATCCAATACCGCCCCCATCCCCTCTCCCCGTTTGGCATTGGTCTCGACGACGGGACCATTGAGCATGGTGGAAAAGTCAGCGTTATCGATCTGAATCCCCTTGGATTTGGCTTCATCGATCATATTCAGAACATAAACGGTGGCTTGACTCATTTCCAACAACTGAGTGGTCAAAAAGAGAGAGCGGTCCAGATTTCCTGCATCCAACACGTTGATGACGACATCCGCAATCTCTGAGTGCAAAAAATCCCGACCGATACGCTCCTCGGGTGAAAGTGAGGTCAGGGAGTAAATGCCGGGCAGATCCAACAGATGAATTTCGTAACCTTTATACTCAAACCGGCTCTCTTGAATCTCGACCGTCACTCTGGGATAGTTGCCGATATTACCGGAACTTTTGGACAATTTATTGAAAAGTGAGGTTTTTCCGCAATTAGGATTACCGACCAAACCAACTTTGATCACGGGCTTGACAGTGGCTGCATGACCGACTCCTTGATTTGGAATGACGGAATCACGCTGAGATGCGCTTGAGGAAGAGTGGATGGTCATGGAAATGTTTGGCCTCGTTCATGGTGCCGAAAAAATGGGTTGTCTTGAAAACGCCAGAATGGCTGATCCATATGGCACAAACCAATTTTTTTGTCAAACGACACCGCCTTTTTCCGATAACCTGAATCCGTGATTCCCAGGATTGTATTTCAAACAGTTAAGAAAAAAATATCTCTATCCTGCCCGATAACAGAAGAGATTTCCTGTCTCACAATGTAGAACAAACAAGAATCATTCTCTTTTAAAAACAAATAAATCTGTTCATGTTTAGAGAAGTAGCATGATACAATGAGGGTTTATTGTATTAAAGTGACCGAGCCGTTCTAACCGGTGATCTTTAACAGCAGTATTGCCAACCATCAATACTGGATTCGGCAGTTGGAAGCATCGGAGTAACCATGGATATTGACCCAAGATTTTACGGATTAAACGCTTTTCAATCCGCAACTGAAGCATTGGCCAGCCTGCTGGCACGGGGGGCGGAAGAGCGTACGCCGGATCAAGCAAGTCCCGAGGAGCACTCTACGCCCGTCTCCTCTGCGCTTTGGGAGAAGGCGGAGCCGACACTTCAAACTCAACAAACAGATCCAGGATCGGAGTCGGCGGCCGTCTCAACCACTCTTTCCCCAGACGGATCAACGCCCAGCCCCAAAACTGCTCAGGATTATGGCCCACTGCTTTCCAGTTGGTCGGCAAAAAACCCGCTGCCGAAAAAACCCCTCTATTCCACTCACCCGCCAGAACCGATCGGGCAACCGGCAGAGCCACTCGACACCATGGCCGAAGAGCAACCAGAAGCCGTTCCGACCCATTTTGAAGCTCAACCGGAAGTTCAAACCCGGTCCAAGGTCCAACCGCCATCTGAAATCGGACATTCCCCTTGGACCCGATCCGAGGAGACTCTTCAAGACAGTGAGGCACCGCCGACGCCAATCGACAGAGCATCGGAACGGCCTCCCAGCCCAGAACCGGTAGAGCCGATAACTCAAGCGGCACAAACTCCCGAACCTCCCCAGCCGCCTGCGCCGGTATCGGAGGTGCAGCAATCAACAAAGAAAACCGTCGAGACGACGACACCAAGCCGCTTCAATAGTGACCTCACCGGGCTGTGGCCTGTAAAAGGCTCGCACTCGACAAAACCAGCGGACCATCCACCCCTGACGATCCAACCAGCGACACAAGAGGTCCAGGATGAGATTGAGGCTGTCGCAGACAAAGCCGGCAGCGACCAACCTTGGGGAGATCTGGTCAGTTCTGGAAAAATCATCATGAAAACAGATGAAAAATCTAAAGAGATGACGACAAAAAAACTTTCTGATCCGGTGGTCCAGCCTATATCAGACGAATTTTTTCTGCCCATGGATCTTAATTTCAGAAAACGGATCAAGCTGCTTTGGCCCACACGTGAAATGCGCCAGGCCGCTGAAAAGCTGGGCATGCACCGGGAATATTTTCATTTATTATCTCAATGGATTCCGCCACAACCCATCGATATTGATCACCGATATTCACCGCTGGTTCAACTCCCGTTCAACCAAAAAAAGAGCGCTCCCCTGCAACCGGATGGCGGGTATTTAAAAAACATTCCCCGATCTACGGCCACTTTTCCAGTCTTGGACTCCGCAACCACAGACACCAACCGCGATATCACGGCCATTTTAGCCGCCATTCGTGAAGAGGGCGAGCGTCTGCTGAAAAAACAGGATGAGGTCACATTACAGCACGATCAAACTCTGATAAGAACTCTGGGCACCTTGACGTCTGAACTCGAAAAATCCGTTTTCACTTCCACAGCCAAATCCTTGAAAAATGAAAGCCAACACTGGACTGAAATTCAGAAACGGGCTATCCAGAAAGAGTTTTCAACGCTCATGGCCACCCAAGACCGCCTGGTCAGAAAAGAGATTGCCAACTCGGCATCTCCCTTCAGAAAAACAGAGACCGCATCCAATACCGGGCTGAAGGATAAAATGCAGCGGCATGAGATATCGATCAACCCCTATGGACACATTTATCCAACTACCCGCCTCAACATGGCTTTTCATCTGAAAGAGCGAGAGAAGCCCATCGCACCGACAGCCAAAAAAGTTCGATCGGGAGAAAATCTGCGCTCTTCTGAACAGACTGAAGATCAGGAGTGGCTGTATGTACCCGTCGAGCATTTGGGGCAAGGAATGGTCCGACTGTTGGGCGACATGGTTGGCAATGTGGTGGAAACCGGAAGATCCCTCAGTCGGGCCATATCCCATGTGGAGATTGACAGCGCACACCGGATCAGTCCCCCCACGAAAAAGCCTCCGGTTCGCTTGGATTGAACCTAGATTCGGCAGTTGGAAGTGCGTAAGCGGTGCAACATATTGGTTTATCTGGTGAATTGGAAAAAATCGAAGTCACCTTATTGGTGATGAGACTTTTTTCTAGTTTGCCTGGTGAATCAAGAGGTTGTGCCGATTGCGTGCTTACAACTGCCGAATCTAGGTTGAACTGTCGAGGAGCGACCAATACGACTTCGATTGAATTTAGCACGGAGTAATCGATTCATATTGATTTTAACCTCTGTACCAACATGAGTAATAAGGATTACCAATTGTGATCAATAGTGCCGAATTCAAAGATAACGCCATCTTTATTCACTACGGAAAGTCCGTAAGCCAGTGTTTTAATCCCGGCCTGGAAGTTAGCGATCACATCAATTTTTTCCCAACCCATATCAAGGGAATCCACAACGCTCAGAACGATCCAACCACTCATAACAGCACGCTATTCAAGTTTGCTGAGCCGAACCTGATCCAGAAATTTACAAAAAATACCCGGCAACTCCGGGCAGATCTTCTGAATGAAAACGGCAAGATATCTGACCAACCAAACTCGGGTACAGCACTAAAATTAAAGGAATTCCGCAACGGCTTGGCAAAAGGAAGCGAAGCCATGCTGGATGAAAACCCATTTTTTGAACTCACCGCTCTGCTCTATCAAATCAACATGACCGCCATGGAGCGAATGCTGATAAGCGAACAGCATGGCTGGGAAGAAAAAATCCCCCAACCTATCAAATCTTCCCGCTCATTAAGTCACATTTGGGGCCGGGAAGGCTCGCTGATCTCCAGCGAACAAAAACTGATCGAAACCTTGAGAAAAATTGCCTCAATCGGAAAGATCAGTTTTGGCCTGCTGCTTTTTGTCGGCTCAACCCTGACTACGGCAGAAGGGGTGACCGATGTTGTTCAATCAACCTTCTTCACCGAACTGTTCGGGTCGGCCTTTGTCGGAGAAAGCCATGAATCAGCCCGGATATTGCTTTCTCTGATCATTGGGGTCACTTTGTCTTCCGTGATCTTGGATTTTAAAAGCCGTCTGTTTCAGGGGGTCGCCGAAACCGGCCAGGTATTCAAGGGGTTTTGGAACGCCTTCAAACGATTTCCACGCTGGATCACCCTGTCTCTCTTTTTGACCAGCATTTCCATCTGGACCAACTATGATGGAATCGTCTTGCTGATGTCCAAAACCCAGGATCTTACCTATCAACTTGAAAAAATTGAGCAACAAGTCAATCAGGCTTTGGGCGAGGCGGACCAAATTGATACCGACAATCCAGACTCGCTCTTTGATCTCAAGGCCACTCTCAAGAAAAAATCCGAATTGGCCATCCAACAGTTCAAACAAGTTCCAGAGGATGAGGAGTCCGGGTCCGCCTCCAGCGGGGTAGCCAGCAAAGGCCCCCGATACTGGGCAAAACATTTTATTGTCAACGGTGGTTATAAACCGGGACAACACGATGTCGTCAATGCCTACCGCAATACGGCCTTTATCCGCAGAGTAGACAACATTCTCGCCCGTTCAAATCTGGATCTCAGCACCTCATTAGAAGATCAGATCAATACGATCACCCAGGCCTACGACGCGCATTTCAATACCACCCGAGACCTTGTACAAAAAAATCTGTCCACCTTGTCGGACCAAATATCTCTAAACAGCTACTCTCCAGAGGAGTTTTCGACCCTTTTAAAACTTGAGGCCTATCACATCAACAATCAGGTTCAGACGGTCGTCAAACTGTTGGAGGACAACAAAGAGGCTTTTGCCAAGGCCGCCCAAGAGATCAATCAACTGGCCAGTGAATATATCGCTCTACTGACAAAAATTGATAAAATCGGCACGCCGGCCAACAACGCTTATGTCATCGATATCAACTTTAAAATTCCTGAAGTAGACGCCATTGAGCACTTAAAACAAGGGATGATTACACAAGCCAAACGGAGAAGTCTGGGTGAACTCAAAAAACTGCTGTTGGAGAGACACGGAACCCTGCTGGGCGGAAGCGCCCTTTTCATCATTCTCTTTTTCGCCGTATTCATGGATCTGTCCGATCCGATCCTCTACAGCGCCATGGTCGCCAGATGGGGACGGCGTGACCGACATTTTCTCAATGAAAACATGAAACGTTTTATCGATTGGGAGGAAAAGTATGTTGCCCATTTGCGCTCATTTTTCGTCAGGCCCGAAATCAGCCCACTGATTCCAAAAACGACCTGCCCTGGCAATCTGGTTTTCAGGAACAGCTACAACCTGTTTCTTGAAGATATTTTTCCAAAGTGCAAAGATCGTGAAAGCAGAACCTGTTTTGAAAACAGTCGTTTCTGGTTTCAAAGTCTATTTCTCAACACCCGAATGCAGCATGTCGGAGAGTATAACAACCGCCAATTTGCTGTCAGAAAACTAATCCGGGAGCGTGAAAAATTTATACCCAAACTGATCGTATATATCTTTCCCGGCATAAAAAATCGTTTTATTCCGGGGCGAGACAATTTTGACCGGATTCATAACTCACTGACAAAGTCTCTACTTGAAGCAGAAAGAGATTTTTTTGATCGGTTGGATCGTTACCGTCACGAACTTTCCCAACCATCCGATACCAATCTGGAAAAACAGGCCGCACAGACCGGGCCGTCAACCCAATCCCCCTCCGACATTCAAAAATTGTTCGGAGTTCTAAAAACCTATTATGAGATTCTTTTCAAGAAACCCTTGACCAAACCGGTAGAACCCTGTCCGATCATGCGCGTTAGCTGGACAAAATCTATCGCTTTGTCCCACACAAACTCTGATTTGCAAATAAACGGTCTGGCTAAATTCACAGCTCTACTTGAAAGATGGCTGACGGTTGACCGCTTTCCAAAAATTCATTCTGAGATCCTCACCCCCCTACAACACCTGTTGGACAAAATACCCAATCGGGAGATGCTCATCAGAGCCTTGGAGTTGGAAACCGAACTGGAAAAGCATGAAAATCTTAAAGAGAACTTAAAGGTTGTTCTGGGTCTGTCCACCTTTTATGGTTTTCAGCTAGATGAAAATATATTGGCCAAAATCATCGGATCATCCGGTATTGAACAGGTCTCCAACCTTTTTTTAAAACCAACGCAGGAGAATCATGATCAGGATGTTGCCAACCTGGAAAAATTGATCGACCAACAGGAACACCGTCTGGAGCGATCCTATGGGCTGATTAAAATCCTGGTAGAGGAGCAGGATGCCATTGTTTTCATCCTGACAAAAATCAGACGGAATTATATCTCTCCGATCAACTCCATTCTCAGCCATCTTCAAAATCGAACCTTGATCGCCGAATCTCTGGGTTTTGATCAACTCACCCATAAAGTCACAACCTGCGAACAGTTCATCATGCAACTCTGGAATGCCCCGACATCAGCCCTGGAGAATCAAGAAATGGAGCAGACAGATCAGATCGAACAGATTGAATCCAATCCGATCATTGCCTATTTCTTCTGTCGAAACCGAAAGTCAAACCTGACCCTGCTTGGTGAAATAAAAATGCTGGAAGTCATGCTGAAAAGCACATTAGAACAACTGAACGCTACGGTTTTCACGTTGACCTTCCTTGATAAATTATCCGGCAAGGTGATTTCTCAACTGAAGGAGACAAACGAGTTAGCCGAAGAACTCTTGTTTTTAGATAAAAAAATCAGACACATCCAGACAGATGACCCCCGGATCGACCAGGATAAAATCAACTTTTTGGATGATAGCCGGCTTTTCTTACGCTCCATGCCAACTCAGTTGAAGACACTCCAAAGCAAGATCAACCTGATACTCAAATCCCCAACATTGGGCGAGCCACAATCAGTCGAGTTGTTCAGAAAGATGGAAAATCAAATTTTCAAGCTTTACACCTTTTCAAAAAATGCCGTTGACTATCTCAACGACCAACGCGACGGGCTGGGGCTGGCTGCTGCACTGGCACAGATTGAACCACAAATTCATGACATGCAGAGTTTCACTCAAACAAGAACCTCGCTGAGCGTGCAAGAGGCCCAGAAAAATTGCCAACTCATCAAAGAATATCTGGAACAGGTTAGCTTGAAAGAGTGGGATTTATTGAAACAATCCATTCCCCCGCAAAAACCCCTGAAAATCTTGATCGACAACCGTGACTGGATCGATCAAACATGGCTGGCTGTCGAGCATATGTCCTACAGCGTGGACACCATGCCGCCGACATCCGACAGCAACAACGAAGAGTCCCTGCATTTTATCAACCGGCAGGCGGAAACATTGCTGAAGAAACTGGAAGCCATACTCGAAGAACTATCCATGCCCTTTTATTCGGATCGTCGTTTGACAAAAAAAGAGACGGTTGAGGAGTCAGCCAAACGGCGGCAAAATGAGATCGAGAAAAAAATGTGCGACTCCTACCTGCCTGACTCTAGAAGAAAGCATGAGCGGGTTCACGTTCTAAGCTCGGTCGAACTTCTGTCCGCCATCGGCTCGGAAGTCATTCATGGCGAAATTTTGGATGTCAGCACCAATGGAATCTGCATGAAAACCAACCATCAGCCGATTCAACTTCAGGAACAGATGGAAATCGGCTTTAATTTTAGTGGAAAACCCAAAGAAAACGCCTTTAAATGCCGAATTGTCCGTTTATCCGGCAATATGATCATCTTGAATCTGCTTGCCGGAGAAGAGGCCAAGTTTACCAAAAACCTCCGCCCCTTTCTAACCCCTTCCAGATCAGAAAGACTAAGCGAAACCCCTATCAAGTTCCCGACTGTTCCATAAGTTGGGAGCGTGTAAATGGCACAGCAGCCACTCTATTTCGATTGGTAGGCGATGACGGCCACTGCCTTGGAGATGCCACCCTCTTGCAGCGTTCTCAGAACTCTTCCTGCCGCATCCATGGTGGGAATCGGACCGACAAAAACACAATTGAAATGGCGTGAGTCGGAAAGAATATTTTTACGGTAATAGGGGAACTGCCACCCTTGCAATCTTTGGGTTAGTTTCTGCGCATAATCGTTGTAGACAAAACAGCCAACGGGAATAAAAAATCCGGTTTTCTTAACCGCTACACCACCATCATCGACCTGCAATGGCCGGTCGGATGAATGGACAGTGCTGTTTTTCCCCATCTCCTGCTGATCCAGGTTTGCCGTGTTACGATTATTCGGACGAACCTCGATGGCAGGCAAAACCGGCTGATCGGATTTATCCTGAAGCAGACGTTCGACCAAGGCAACCCGACGGCCCACCTCTGTCAAACGTTTGGCATAGTTTTTTTGCATACTTTCGTTGGCGGTGAGCAGGGCAATGCCTTTTTCCAGCTCCCGCAACCGATCCAATGAGTGATTCTGGGCAGATTGGTTGGCTGACAGGGTCGCGAACTCTTTTTCCAGGTCGACCAGACTTTCTATTTTTTCATTTTGAACCAACTGGTTAGCAGATATAATTGCCACATCTTTGGCTAGATCGATAACCTGCTCGGCATAGGCCTGTTGGGCTTTCTGTTTGGCTGAGAGTGTCGCCACCTCCCTTTCGAGATCAATAATTCGCCGGTACTCTTTCGGACTCAATTGAGGAGTTTGATAATCGTACATACCAGCGGGCGCCCCCTTGACTGTCCTGGAAATCGACGGGGTGAGAGACGATTCAACCGAAACCTCCTGATAGAGACGCCATCCTACCAAAGCAATGAGGTAGAGTATTCCCAGACTCATGACAACTTCTATGACTGGAATGGTATGATTTCTCTTCATTGAATTTTTTTACCCAATTGTCTCTTTATGCCAAGAGTCGTCTTTAAAAAATTTAACCTGATGAATTTACGGGTCATTTCAAATTTGTACCGATCGTTTTCGTACCTCGGTTCATCGTTCACAGATTGACAGTCAATCGTTCTATTTTTCTTTCTCCGATCAATTTGGCCACCGCTTTGGCAATCTGCCAATGGTTGGCCATAACGTTCTGAAAGGTCTCAATCTCAACTGCCAAACAGACCACCTCCGTTGCCGCAACCACATCCGCATTGCGTTTTTCTTTTGAGACCAGCGCCACTTCCCCGAACAACTCCCCTTGCTCAATAAAAAAATGACGGCTTTTTTGACCCTCTTGTTTCAAATCGACCCGAACCCGCCCCCGATACAGAAAGTAGGAGTTCCGGCCTGTTTTTCCGGCATGAATAATTATTTGCCCCACTTCAAAGGTGGCAATACTGAAAACCGGAGCGATCAATGTCTCAACATCCTGCCGGGAAAGATCTTTAAATCCTTCTGTTTTTGAAAGAAATACAATCAAATCTTCCAAAGTAATTTCATCCTGCATCGATTACACTCCCAACCGAAAAATCCTCGCACCCGACATCTATACCCAAACTCGAAACCAACCCCATTATGCTGACACAACCAATTGATAAAAATGATTTACAAAAAAAATTCCCCTCAACAATCTGCCGACTGTCGGGTTGTTTGTATAAACCGACAAATAACTCAATCAGCCTATTTTCCCCGGTGCAACCGCCCAGCGCAGATCTATGCCCAGATGATTTTTAATATCCACAAACAGAACAAAACAGATTAATGCAATTATTGGACCGTAAAGACGTGTGAATAATTTTTCTTCAAACTATTCAATGGGTTTATCTTGAAAATATCTTTTATTTCATCCGTTCGCGGTGTACGATGGCTAACTTACGCTATAGGTTGATTGACAGTTATAGATAATCAGAACGGACCAGACACGCCCTTCGGAAATTTTTAACCTGTTTTCTAAAAAACGCTATCGATCAGACATATATTTAAATGGATTTTTTGTGTATTCTTTAATGCGATTAACAAAAGTATAAACGGCACGCCACCAACTCTATTCAGAATGAAACGATACGCTTCTTTCAGCCTGGGTCTGACAGTTGGGCGCACATCAATCGTGCAACAGTATGGATTATCCGGTTAATTGGAAAATCGAAGTCACCTCGCAAGACTTATTCAGATTGGACCGGTGCACTTAAAGGTTTTGCTCGTGATGCGCGATCACCGACCGAATCTTAGTTTAAATATCCTGATACTTTTCAGTGAGCATTCTCTATGATTGAAACACCTCTCCTCTTTCTCAACAAACCTTGGGCATCCTGGATGTTTGGTGAAATTATTTTGATTTGGGGTTTTAGCAGCTGGCTATTTTTCAGAATTAGATATTTATCTCCTCTTCAACAAAATCTGGACAGCGCCATTCAAGTATTGCTTCAGCACCCGGACCCCAAACAGTTTGCCGAAAATTTTCAGAAAATTGACAACCAACTGACCGAAAACAAACTGATGGCTCAGGCGTGGCGTAGCTTTGAAAAGCAGCTCATAACCGTTGAGGAGTCCGAGGTGGTTCGAAGCACGCAGCAAGCCGACCATTTTTTTCAGGCCGCCCCCCTGATCGATGATTTTCTGGATTTGCGTTACTACCGCTCCATGCCGGTCTATCTCATGACAGCCGGTTTTCTACTCTCCTTTGCCATTCTCATTACCGGCCTTTTTTCAGTAACCCAGGAGTTCGGGGCTGGTGACGTGGATCAATCGCAAATAGTTCTCGGCAGCTTTCTCAACGGGGTCTCCTTTAAATTTTTTCCTGCCTTGATCGGAGTTTTTACCGGCCTGGTTTTCTCGTGGGGTCAACGCCGACGCTACGATGAACAGACGCAACAGATCGTTTTTTTCCGAAACCTTCTCATGGAACGGATTGACTTCTCTAACCTCAATGGGTTGTACAACCCGGCCAATGCAGATGGTTCAGGATTAGACCTGACAACCCTGAACCTCTCCTTTGATCGCGTCATCAAGCATCTGGAACAGACCATGGATGGTCTGAAGAAAAAAACCGTCCGAGAGGTTTTGGCCGCCATCACCCCGCTTTCGGACGAGATTCGTCTGGACCGGACAAGGCTCCAGGAACTCCAGGAAGAGTCATTGGACACTCTGTTCACAAAGATTTCCGATACGGTCAAGCGACAGATTGAACAGGGCCAGGAGACTCTTAATCGGGCGACGGATCGACTGGACAAAAAATCAGAATCCCTGGACGATAAATTTTCTGATTTGATTACCGACTCACTGCGCCCCATCATCCACTCTGTTCAAGAGGAGATGACCCGACTCGCCCGCGACCAGGAACAAATCCTGCGCAGATCACTGCAAGAGATTTCCTCCACGACTGCAACGGATGGTCTGACTGTTGTACAGCTGGACTCAGTCCGGCAAGAGATGGACCGGCAAATGGTTCGGCAAGGGGAAAAAATAGAGGAGGGAATGAATGCGGTAATCCAACAACTCCAATCCATCTCCCTCGCCGGTCAACTACACGCTCCCCTTCTTTCGGCCAATACAGAAGTCAAAACCAGCCGGGACAGCCTGATTGAGCAGTTCAACGGACGAGCCGTCATCGACCCGATCATCGCGCTTATCCAGCGAGAAGGCGAGCGGTTTGCCAGGCAGAACGACGAAGTAGCCAGAAAACTGTTTGACGAGACCAGCCAACAACTCCGTATACAACTGGACGAACAGACCGAACGGCTTAGGCAGACATCGGAACGCCTCGACCGTTCCGCTGCCACCCTTGAGGAAAATGCCGGAAAATTTGCCACGCAATCTTTGCAACTGGTGGCCGGGGCCTTACATCAGGAAGGGGCTCATTTCTTCGAAAAAAATGAGCGGGCCATGCGTGAAGCGTTGGGAGAGATCACGTCACAAATCCGCGCTCAGGTGGGAGAGACCGCCGAAGAGTTGGTTAGAGCCAGTCAACAATTAAACCTGGCCGCGTCCAGCTTTGGAGAAAAAACAGAAAAAGTCCACCAAAATAATCAAGACGCTCTGCTGGGGGCAATTATTGCGGAAGGATCAAAAATTCGAACCTTTTTGCAAGAGCAACCCATTCTTGAGCAGATCACCCAGGCACTGAACACCCAAAGCGCACAGATGGCCCAAAGTCAGAGCCAAGCCTTGCACAAGGCACTGAGCGATATCGCCGTGCGTGGCAGCGATGGTCAATTGAGCATCGAACCGCTGCTGGCCACGGTCAAGGCCGAAAGTGAGCGTATTCTAGCCCATCAGGGAGAGACCATTCACACCGCTTTGGCGGGGGTGGTAACCCGACTCAGCCAAACTATTTCTCCCAAGAACATTACGGAGGCCATTCAAACCCAAGTCGGCCAACTTCTCAGAAAACAAGAACGTCTCATCAACGAAATTGCCGATCTCAATTTTTCGCTCTCCAAAGATCGTATCGTTGAAACCATTCAATCCGAAACCAACCGTCTGGCCAGCAAGCAGGATCTGCTCAGCCAGGATATAGCCGGGCTGCAAAAATCCCTTAATCCTGATCAACTCATCGCCCACATCAAAGAGACCTCTTTACAGTTGACCAGAAGAGAAGAGGATCTCAACGGGGCTATTTCCAGTCTCAAAGAGAGCCTGGCTCCCGATCAAATCTTGCAGGCTGTAAAGGACCAAGGTGCCGAACTGACCGCTCAATTGACCGGCCTCTCAATCGACCCCATCCTGGATGCCTTGAGAGAACAAACCCGGCAACTGGCTCTCAAACAGAGCCAGGCTTTACAGCAATCGTTGAGCGAGATGGCCATTTCCAGTGACAATGGAATGGTTACCATCGATCCGCTGCTGGTTGCAATCAAATCAGAAAGCGAAAGACAATTTCAGCAACAAGAGACGCTCATCCGTGAGGCTATTCAGGGTCTATCCACCGAGCTTAAGACCCCTTCGTCACCAGACGCTCTTCTCCAGTCCGTTCAAAGAGAGACACAAACCCTGGCGGAGAATCAATCCGCCTTAAGCCGGGAACTTGCTCTATTGAATCAATCTCTCGCTTCCGGGACCATTATTGAGACCATCAGAACAGAGAGTGACCGTCTAGCCAAAACCCAACAAAAAATCAGCCTGGAGATTCATGGACTCAACGAAACGCTGGCAACAGATACAATAATCGACGCCATTCGTCAGGAGACCAGACAACTTTCACAACGCCAGGAGGCCTTGAACGGTATCGTCGCCGGTCTCAACGACTCTCTCTCACCCGATCCGATTCTGGCGGCAATCAAAGCGGAATCCCAACAACTGAACAAACGCCAGGACTCCCTGATCGGTGCCATGGCCGACCTCACCGACTCTATTGCAGACCACCGGGTCTTCGACACATTAAAAACTGAAACCAACCGTCTACTCAACGCCGTCTCTTCACTCTCCCTGGAACCGATTCTGGCCGCACTGAAGCAGCAGGGAGAACAGTTGGCTGCGGCTCAAAGTCAATCGTTACAAAGTGTCTTGGGCGAAGTTGCCATCCGAGGAACCGATGGTCAACTCACGCTGGACCCCCTGTTGGCTGCGGTCAAGGCCTCTGGCGAAAATCAACTGTCCCGGCAAAGCACCATGATTCGTGAAGCCCTTCAAGAGGCCATCCATGAGCTTAGCAAGATTCTCTCTCCGCTTCCGATCATCGAAACCCTCAAGCAGGAAACCGACCGCCTGGATAAAAAACACGCCGCCATTCGCACGGATATCGCCGGACTGAATGCGACCTGGGACAGCGAACGCATCCTGGCAACCATCCAATCAGAAGCCGATCGCCTCAGCAAAAAGCAGGACAGCCTGGGTCGAGACCTATTAAATCTCAATCAATCCGCCACCTCCGATCAGATTATCGAGGTGATCCGCGACGAGAACAAACAACTGAGCAAACAGCAACAACAGTTGTCCACCCTCATCTCTGGAATGAACGACTCATTGACTCCAGACCGAATGATCGACCAGGTTAAACGCCAGACTGCATTGCTGCTGGATCGTCTCTCGGAACTCTCCTTGGAACCGGTGCTGGTCGCCTTAAAACAACAGAGCGACCAATTCGCCTCAAACCAGACTCAGGCGTTGAACGAGACCCTCTCTGAAATTCCTCTTACAGGAGAAGTCGGTGAGACCACCATTCAACCGCTTTTGTTTGCCATACAACGCGCCAGCGAGTTACAACTTCAAAAGCAAGAAGCCATAATTCAGACGGCTTTGAGTGGGATTGTATCCGACCTGAAATCTGTTATTTCCGAAGATCGAATCATTGAATCAGTCCAAGCCGAGGGCGATCGACTGGCCAGATCCCAAGAGTCCATCAGTCGGGATATCGCCGGACTCAACGACGCTTTGGCCCCGGAGCAGATCATCGACGTGGTTCGGGCTGAGGTCAAAATGTTAATCAAGGGTCAGGAGACCACCAACAGCCTGGTGGCCAGACTGGGCGACACCCTATCCGCAGACGCCGTCATCGAGGCGTTCAAGAGCCAGACGGCCCGATTGTTGGAACCCCTTACCAACCTCTCCCTGCAACCGGTTTTGACCGCAATCCAGGAGCAGGGCGCACAACTGGCCAAAAACCAAAGCTTGACCTTGAAAAATATCCTGGCCGAAATTACCGTCCAGGATGACCGGGGTGAAATCCGCATCGATCCGCTGCTGGCCGCCGTTAAAACCGCCAATCTCAACCATCTGGAGAGCCAGGGCCGTTTTATCCAGGAGGCTTTCAGCGGCGTGGTCGCCGAGTTGAAAAACAGCCTCTCGCCCAAAAGCGTCATCGAAGCCATGAAGATCGCAACCGATCGGCTGGATAAAAAACAGGACGCCTTGGGTCGGGATATCGCCGGGCTGAATTCGGCTCTGTCTGCCGACAACCTCATCGAGTCCCTCAAAACAGAAACCGGCCGCCTGGCCAAAAAACAGGACGCCTTGGGTCGGGATATCGCCAGCTTGAACGAAACCCTGGCACCGGATCGAATCATCGAGACCGTTCGCGCCGAGTCCAAACTGCTGCTCAAACGCCAGGAGCTGTTAAGCGACGTCGTCGCCGGTTTCAATCAATCTCTCACCGTCGATTCGGTTCAGGAGGCCATAAAGAGTCAGACCAACCTGTTGGTCGCCCAACTCTCCAACCTGACCTTAGACCCAATCCTGGCCGCCATGAAGGACCAAAGCGACCGTTTGATCCTGGCCCAGAGCCATACCCTGCAAAACGTGCTCTCCGACACCACGGTCAACAGCGATGGACAACGGAACATCGATCCGGTTCTTGCTGCGGTCAAAGCTGCCAACGAACAGCAACTGGCCCGACAGGCACAACTGATCCGTGAAAACCTGGAAAACGCCGTCACCGATCTAAAATCCGCCCTCTCCCCCGAGGCGATCATTGAAGCCATGAAGATAGAAACCGGCCGATTGGATAAAAAACAAGAACGCTTGAGCCTGGAGATCGCCGGACTCCATACGACCCTGGCCTCCGACCAACTTCTGTCGGCCTTCCAGAGCGAAGCCAGAGAGTCGGGCAGACGCTTTGATGCGTTGAACAGAAAACTGGCCGAGCTGAGCGAGAGCCTTTCCGCGGAGACCATTCTTGCGACCATCAAAAGTCAGACCGACCGGCTGGCCAAAACCCAGCAGGTTTTAAGTCGGGACTTGACCGACCTGACCGAAATTCTATCGCCGGATCAGGTCATCGAAACCGTCAAATCCCAGACCTCTCAACTGGTCAAACAGCTTTCGGACCTCTCCCTTTCGCCCATCTTGGATGCCTTGAAGGAGCAGAGCATCGACTTGATGAAAAACCAACATCAGGCCATCCAACAGGCGTTTCAATCGGTGGTGGTCCAAAGTGAAAACGGCGAGATGACACTCGACCCGCTGCTGGCTGCTGTCAAAAGTGAAAGTGAACGAATTTTAGTCCATCAGAGCACCCAGATTCACGAGGCCTTTTCCGATATGCTGCTTAAGGTCAGCAACCGTTTTTCACCGGACGACATTTTGCAATCCATTGAAAAGCAGACCGATCGGCTGCTCAAGAAGCAGGCGGCCTTGAAAGAGGATATCGCCAAGCTCAACGAATCTCTCGATCCCGATTTAATAATCGACGCTTTGAAGGTAGAGACCAACCGCCTTGCCAAAAAACAGGACTCCTTTAGCCATATCGTGACCGATCTGAGCGATCGTCTCTCCCCGGAAACCGTCGTTCTGGCGGTAAAATCCCAGACCGATCGGCTGCTGGACAAAATAGACGATCTCTCCCTGAAGCCGGTCTTGCACACCCTGAACGAACAGGGTCATCAATTGGCCGCAGAGCAGACTCAAGCCTTGAAACAGGCGTTGACATCATTGACGGCAGCCGCCAAACCGGGAGAGATGGCAGTCGAACCGATTTTAAACGCCATCGAAACACTGGACGGCCAACAGCAGAGCCGCCAAGAGGCGGTCATCCGTGACGCGTTGAAGCAAATGACGGCTACGCTTCTGGAAAAACTCTCGCCCGACAACCTGCTCGAAACGATCAAAACCGAAATCGGCTCTCTGGCCAAAAAGCAGGAACTGCTAAGAAATGATCTGATCCATTTCAACGACAATCTCTCCCCCGACAGCCTCGTAGAGACGGTCAAGTTGACGACCAAACAGCTTTTGAAAAGACAGGAGAGCTTGACCGCCCTGGTTTCCAGTCTTCACGATTCTCTATCGACGGAGAGTGTATTATCCGCCATTCATAGCCAATCGGCTCAAATCGTCAATAAAATTTCCACCCTCTCTTTAGAGCCGATTTTGGATGCGTTGAAAACTCAAGGTGAGCTGTTGTCTCGCAATCAGAGCCAAACCCTGCACAATATCTTGAGTGAAGTTGCCATTCGTGATGGCCAAGGCTCCCCAACCATTGAACCCCTACTGGCTGCGGCCAAGGTTTCCAGCCAACAACAGATGTTGCACCAGGAAACAATCATCCGCGATACCCTTAATGACGCGGTCGCCAGGCTGAGCGCCCTTCTATCACCCGAAAACCTGATCAAAATCATTCAGGCTGAGACTCAACCGTTGCGACAAGGTCAGGCGAACCTGGATCGGGATCTGGCTCAACTGCACGCCGCCCTCTCCCCCACCGACCTCATCGACAGCGTCACCGCTCAGACTAATCGTCTTGCCAAAAAACAGGAGGCGTTGAGTCTGGATATTTCCGGGTTGCGTTCGGCATTATCCCCGGAAAGCACCTTGGAGGCCATCCACGCGCAGATGGAGAATCTCAGCCAACAAATAGCCAACGTTTCACTCCAGCCTGTCCTTGACGCCGTCAAGGAGCAGGGCAAACAGATGATTCAAAGCCAAAGCGAAACCCTACAGAATCTGCTGGCCGACATCTCCGTTACCGATGGACAGGGAGAGCTGACCCTGGAACCCATTCTGGCCGCGATCAAATCCTCCAACGAGCGACAGATCTCCCGTCAGAGCCACGTCATTCGAGAGGCCATGGACGAGGCGGTGGACAGGCTCAATCAAGCTCTCTCCCCCCAAGAGACCATCGCCGTCATCAGGGCCCAAACCGCCCGCATTGAAAAGCAGGTTTCCGAACTGCCTTTCGCGCCGATCATGGAGGCCATTCGAGTTCAAGGGGAACAGCACTCTCAAAGCCCCTACCATGAACTGCTGGACACCTTGGAAAGTTTTACAAACAACGCCAATCAAGGTGCCCAACAGATCATGGAGCCGCTACTGGCTGCCATCAGATCTGAAAATGAACGGATGTTGCATCATCAGGGCGAGCAGATCCGCATGGCCTTGGACGCCCTGCTTACGACTCTGCAACAGGGTTATTCACTGGATTCGGTCATTGAAGTTCTCCAGGATCAACAGGCGTATCAGATCAAAACCCAGGAGAAATCCATCACCTCGGCCATTATGGCGGCCTTACGGGACTCTTCCATCGAACCGCTGCTGCATGATCTGAAGAGACAGGGGCTGCAACTGGCCAACAATCAACAAACCGACTGGAAATCGACCCTGGATGATGCCGTCGGCACCCTTACCGATCGCGTGACGGAAGATGTCGGCCAACGGTTTAAATGGGAGACCGAACAGTTGATGACCAATCAACAACAGGTCATCCAGGCCGAATTGGCCGGGCTATCCCTCAATCCAATTTTAGAGGTGATGAATGCCCAGGGGCAGCAGTTGGCTTACAACCAAAAGCGCATTCTTCAGGAAGTTTTGCAAGATATCGCCGTCCAGGGAAGAGAGGACGGGGTTGTTCTGGAGCCACTGATAGCCACCATCAAAGGTGAAAATGAACGCCTGTTGGCTCGTCAAGAAGAGGTTATCAACAAAGCCTTTACCGAGATACTTTTCGGCTTGGCCGAGGTTAAGGAAGAGACCGTACATCTCTCTTCCCAGCTTATTTCAAGCCAGTCTTCGGATCAGCCACTTTTGGAATCCGTGGTTCGCATCGTCCAGGCCGAATCAGCCCGGATCATCGAGAACCAGTCGCAGAGCCTACAGGAGTTGGTGGGGCGTTTAAACAACCGGGATGATGGGTTTGATTCGGGACAAAACCCGGTTGTTTCTGCCGTTCAGGAGGAGCTGGCCTTATTGGGAGACCGCCACGAGAACATCATTCGCGAGGCGTTTGCCCAGGCCACACTGGAAAGCGCGGCACTCACCTCCATGGACCCGCTGATCGACGTAGTCAAAACTGAGACCGCTCAACTGGCAAATGTGCTTCAAGAGACCATCCAAGATCTGATAGTGAGCCAGGAAAGCAAAGAAGGAGCGGGTTGGTCTGTCGATCAGATCCTGCAGGCCGTTCGAGAACAGGGGGCGTTGCTGGCCGAGACCCACTCCCAATCGGTTCAGGAGATTTTACGGGAAATCCAGCAAAGTGGTCGGCATGACGGGACGGTAAACACTCCGACCATCAATGCCATCATTGAGGCGTTACAGGCCGAGGGAACACGCTGGCAGGCTCATCAGGAAGAGAGCGTCAGAACCACTTTCAATGAGCTGATCGGCGGCATTGGCCGCCTCTTTTCGCCGGAGACCATCATTCGGACCATCAAACGGGAGGTCGCACAACTGTCCGATCTCATCGAAGAGGGACGCCAGACGGAGATTCTCTCCTTTGAGCAGATTGTCTCGGCCATGAAAGATCAGGCGACACAACTGATAGAAAAGCAGAGCCGTCTTCTGGGGGAAACATTGGAGAATCAAACCCTCCAGAATGACAACAGCCCATTTGACCTGAACGCCATTGTCGCGGCCATCAAATCCCAAGGGGATCAATTGCTGCAACAGCAGAGTGCGGCCATGCAGAAATCTCTGGACCAGCTGTCAGCACAAATCGTCGGCTCCTTCTCCCCGGAACTTTTGATTCAAACCATCAAACAGGAGTTCAATCGGGTGATCTCGGTGGTGACTAGAGATCACGGCTCGCCCAGCGTCAACCTGGACCCGGTTATTTCCGCCATACAAAACGAGACGATCCTGCTTGCCGAATCCCTCAACACCTCCCTACGGGCTATTCGGCCCGAACAGACGGACACGACGACGATTCCGATTGGAACCCTTTCCCTGGAACCGATTCTGGAGGCCGTTCGACAGAGCAGTGATCGGGTTATGCAACAGCTGGAATCCTCAAAAATTTCTGACCGTATTTTGGAAACATTGCGAAGTGAAAACGACCATCTGCTGGATCGATTGACCCAGCAGGTCATGATTACGCCCATGCTGGAGGCCCTACAGACCCAGGGTGAGATTATTTCCGATCAACTCTCCATCAACCTTAAAAATGCGCTCTCCGGGTCTATGATCGGCGGCGGTGATACGGCGGCTCTGGATCGGGTCATTGATTCGGTTCGGACGGAGAGTGCCAATGTGGTCAGACAACTCTCCGAAAAAATCTCTTTGGACCCCCTCATGGATTCTCTGGAGAGCCATCTGGATCGAATGGCAGAGAATCAGGTTAAAACCCTGCACAGCACCTTTGCCGAAATTATCAACGAATGGACTCAGATCGGACAATCGCAACCGGTCAACCTGGATCTGATCATCCGCACAGTTCGACAGGAGAGTGCGAAGCTGGCGGAGACCATCCATCGACAGCTCTCCAATTCGCCCATGCTGGAGGTAATCCGCTCGGAGATGGATCAATTGGCTCAACGCCAGTCGGATCGATTGGAGGAGATCCTAAGCCAGGTGGCAACAGCTGCGGGCGGTTCGACCGACATTCAACCGTTGGCCGAGCTCATCCAAAGCGAGACTCATCGGTTGACCCAGGAGTTGTCGGAACAGCTCAGCTTGGAACCTATTTTGGCCGCTATCAAGGCGGAAAGCGGTTGGCTGGCGCAAAACCGCTCTGAACGGCTGGATGCCATCGCCAGTCAAGTCGGAGAGAGCGCCGGGGGAAGCGTCGATTTCAGCGCGCTGCTCTCCGCCATGAAGCAGGAGACCCGTCAACTGACCCAAACCCTGGCCGAACAGATCAGTCTGGAACCGATCTTCGCACTGGTCAAGGAGGAGAGCAACCGGATTTTCCAATCCCAATCCAAACAGTTAGAAAATGCGGTTACACACATTGCTCAACAGACCGGAAACAATCCGGTCAACCTTCAACCGCTCCTGCAGGCCATTGAGTCGGAATCTCAAAATCTTTTCCAAAAGCTCTCTCAAAACACCCTCTATGAACCCGTTATCACAGCCGTCAAAGGGGAGGTTGACCGCCTGGTTGAACACTACGACCCCACCGAGCACCAACAAGAGCTGCTCGATACCGTCATCGCCCAGGGTGATCGACTGTCGGAAAAAATCGAGACACACTCCACCGTCGAAGCCTGCAAAACCATCGAAGCGTTGGTCAGACAAAACCTACAGCAGACCCACACGCTGCGTGAGGTCATTCATGGTGCAATCGACAAACTGAGGCAAGACCTGACCCCGGAAAAACTGCTTGAAATCATCAAGGAAGAGACAACCCGCATTGCCTCTTCCCTGGAGAGCGTCAGCCGTGCACCCAAGCCCGATCCACGTCTGCAAAAAGAGGCGGAACAGCTCTCCTCCGAGATGGTACGTCGTGCCATCAAGAGTGAGACATCCCGTCTGGAGACCCTGTTAAACCAAACGCTACAGACGACCCTGTCCAAGCGGATCGATGAAAAATTCAGCTCCAGACCCCAACCCCCGGATGCGCGCCCGACAAGCAAACCCGAGGAGCCACCGGCCAAACCTGCGCATGCCCGACAAAAACCGACCCTTTCCCTGGGGCAGGTAGAGGAGTTGGTCCATTGGCAACCAACCACCCTGAAAGTCGAACCCCAGGCGGATCCCCCCTATCGGATGCCTGAAACGGTCAAGGGGACATCCCTGTCCGGTTTACAGGAGTTAATGACCCAGATCGGTCCTCTTTCGGCCAAAGGAATCGATGGCAAATCCCTGCTTGAGCTGATGAACAGCATGAAGCTCTATGTACTGGAACAGTTCGGTAAACAATCGGGCCATCTTGCCGGCGCCATCCAAGATTTGATAGACCGGATCAAACAGGACACCCCTTTGTCCAACCCGGACATCATTTCTCTACTAAGAGAGATTGCCCATCGCAGCAATCAGCTCATGATCGCCCACAATCCAGAAGCCCAACAGGTGCTCAATCTGGACAAAGGCTTCTTGAAAACAGCCAACATTTTGCAAAAACAGGTCCAGGATCTGTCGGCGACAAAACCGGGCTCTCCCCCGGCCAAAATCAATTCTGACACAGTCAAAAAGAGTGTGTTTCAATCTTTTATTGCGGAACAAGAGGCCAAGGTTGCCCGGTCGGCCGCTCCGTTGCCAGTCATGAAGACCGTGCCCATCGATGATGGAACCTTTCAGCAACCGGAGACAGCGTCGCACTCCCAAGAGAAACATAAAGTTGCCGTCAGCGAAGCTCCGGTTCGAAAAAAACCGATGACAACCAAACCCAGATTTGATGCCACGCCGATTCCGGCAGAAAAGAGACCCGCCCAAGAGTTGATGTGGAGTGTTCCGGCGGTTTCTGCGAATCAAATAAAAGCAAAGCAAGCCGCGACATCCACGACCATTGACAATCGATTGTCCCCAACGCCAATGCCCATAATACCCGCTCAGGAGCAAAAAAAATCCACGGCCACTCCATCAAAACGGTTCAATCAACTGGCGACAATCGCTTCTTCGTCGGTCAATACGGAAATGAGAGAGAATTTTTTCAACAGTTTTCTTGAAAAACGCCAGAAGGAGAAGCAGAAGGATTGAGAGGAAACCGAAGAAGATTGCGCCAATTATCTGTCAATTAACACTAAACATAGATCAACACGATGAATCATTTTAGGATGAGGCAAAATCCGCTATAATCTTGGAAATAGTTTTTTTTAAACAGATAAACATTAAAAAATGAGAAATGGCCTGTGAATAAATCTCTATTGCGTGAAGGAACAGTCGGTTGGAAAATCAGTATTGGTTTTTTGTTGGTTGTTTCCCTGTTTCTTTTTGTCAATTGGCGACACCATATCACGCTGGATCAAGCTTTAAAGGAGTACCAACAGCTTCGAGACAATGTTGACCAGCAAAAAACCATCGTCGAAAATATTCGTCTGGGAATTATCGCTGCCCAAAACGAGGAGAACAAATTTCTACTCTCTCCCCGGTCGGACGCCCTGGATCAGTTTGAGCGCATCATCAAACAGGCTCTATCCGACCTCTCAACCCTGGAAGCCAGTGGCTTTTCAAACAAAACAAGCCTGCTCCAACTTCAAACCTTATTGACCGACTATCAGCGTTTGTTCCTGGTCATTACCGCAGCCTGGACAGTGAAGGGATTGGATCATGATTCCGGCCTCCAAGGTCAGTTTCGTGATGCCGTCCATAAGATGGAGAGCATGGCCGGACGTATAGCGGAACAATTCCCCTTGCTCGGTACCCATCTTGAAAAAAATATTCTCATGCTGCGCCGTCGAGAAAAGGATTACCTGCTTCGCGGCGCCACAAAATATGTCACGCAAGTGCAAGAGGAAATCCGCTCCCTAGCTGAATACATCGGTGCATCCCCTGTTAAAGCGGCTGACATCACCCTGTTCAACACCTTGCTGGACAACTATAAGAGCGGTTTTTTGGCACTGGTTTCCCAAAACGAGAAAATATCATCCATCACCACGGAAATTCATTCCAACATCGAAAAAACCATTTCTCCCCTTGAAATGATCTCGGCTACAGCCCTTCATAACATGGCAACGGCCATGGCCCAACTGACCAACAAAACCGAAAACCACCGCTCCAGCATGCTGTTGTTGAGTGGACTGGCCACCCTGCTTGGCATTGTAATCGCCCTGGTGGTATCGCTTTACAGTGCCAACCAACACCGGGCCCTCGCTAAAAGCGCTTCCCGGTTCCGGGCCATCATGGAAAATGCGGTAGATGGTATTGTCACCATTGACGAAAAAGGAACCATGGTCTCGGTCAATCCGGCTCTGGAGAACCTGTTCGGTTACAATTCCGGTGATTTGTTGGGAAAAAACATCAAGATTCTCATGCCCTCCCCCAACCGGGAAAATCATGACGGCTATCTGGCCCGATACAAAAAGACCCAGATCAAAAATATTATCGGCGGCATTCGAGAGGTGGAGGGAATCTGTCGGGATGGAGGGAGATTTCCTCTGGAGCTGTCGGTCAGCACCTTTGATGAAGATGGAAAATCCTTCTTTACCGGCGTGATACACGACATCACCGAACGTAAACAGGCTAAAGACGCTCTGGAAAAAGCCTATGACGAGTTGGAACAACGGGTATTGGAACGGACGGAAGATTTAAGCGAAATCACCCAGCAGTTACAAGCGGAAGTGATCGAGCATAAAAAAGCGGAGAGTCGTCTGCGTTTGGCTGCCAAGGTTTTTGAAAATGCCAGCGAAGCCATTCTCATCACCGATGCCGATGCCCGGATAATCAATGTGAACAGTGCCTATACCACCATCTCCGGCTTTGAACGGGAAGATGTGATTGGCCAAAATCCCAGTATCGGTAAATCCGGTCGACACGATGACGATTTTTACAGTGCCCTGTGGCGAAAGCTTCAGGCCGACGGCATGTGGCAGGGAGAGATTTGGGATCGTCGGAAAAACGGCGAGATCTACCCCAAATGGCTGACCATCAACGTCGTCTGCAACGAGAAGGATGTCATCACCAATTATGTCGGTATTTTTTCCGATATCAGCCATATCAAGGCCACGGAAAAAAACCTGGAACAACTGGCCTTTTATGATCCTTTGACCAAACTACCCAATCGTCTGCTGTTCCGGGATCGTTTAATTCATGAGTTCCAGGTCTCCAGACGCTACAACCGGAACGTGGTGGTCTTTTTCATCGACCTCGACCGGTTCAAACACATCAACGATACCTTGGGCCATGCCGCAGGTGATCAACTGCTGATTGAGGTATCGGCTCGAATTACCGAATGTGTTCGTAAAGCCGATACGGTGGCACGACTGGGGGGAGATGAATTTACGGTCATCCTGACCGAAATCAACCAAACCGATCAGATCGCCCAGATCGCCACCAATATCATTGCCGCTCTGCGCAAGGTTTTTATCCTGGAGGGTCAGGACGCCTATATCGGAGCCAGTATCGGCATCGCCATTTTCCCCCAAGATGGCGATGATTTCGACACCCTGACCAAAAATGCCGACATGGCCATGTACAAAGCCAAGGAGAGCGGTCGCGGCGTCTATAGATTTTTCAAACCGGAGATGGACTCCCAAGCCTCCAGTCGATTGACTTTGGAATCCAGCATGCGCCGCGCTCTGGAAAACGAGGAGTTTCAACTCCATTATCAACCGAAACTGGATCTCGTCAGCCATAAAATTTTAGGTATGGAGGCGCTGGCACGCTGGCAGAACGGCTCTTCAATGGTCTCACCAGCCCAATTTATTCCGTTGGCTGAAGAGACCGGCCTCATTGAGCCGTTGGGTCTGTGGATTTTGCAAACCGCCATCAAACAGACGAAAACCTGGCTTGACGCCGGACTCCCATCGTTAACGGTAGCGGTCAATCTATCGGCTCGCCAGTTCCAGCAGCCCAATCTGATCAAAACCATTGAGTCCGTACTCAACCAGAACAACTTTTCATCGAATCATCTGGAACTGGAGATCACCGAATCCATCGTGATGCAGGACGCCGATCTCGCTGCAAAAACCTTGAAAGCACTTCGAGAGATGGGGATTTCCATCTCTATCGATGACTTTGGCACCGGATATTCTTCTTTGAGTTATCTAAAAAAATTCCCCTTCAACACCTTGAAAATCGATCAATCCTTCGTCCGTGACCTGACCGTGGACTCGGACGAAGCCGCCATTGTCTCAGCCATCATCAATCTGGCCCGTGATCTGGGACTGGGCGTCGTAGCCGAAGGGGTCGAAACCAAAGAACAACTCAGCTTCTTGAAGAAACATAAGTGCGACTCTATTCAAGGCTATCTCTTTAGCCGGCCCTTACCACCGGAGAAATTTTCAGCATTCATGATTTCGCATCAGAGGACTAAGAAAAAAAGCCAGCACCTTTCTCTTTGACCGTCGTACCAGGAGAAGGCGAATCAAACCGGCGCAATCTGGACAATTAATTTTTTTTTCGCAGCATCTAAACCCGGATTTTGGTGTGACCAGCCCCTTAGATGTGGACTGTGATAGAGTCAGCGGCGGTTGTCAGTCAAATTTGAGGCTCGTTGTGCGCTATTTGGGAAATATCGGATTTATTGAAATAATCTTAGATTCGGCAGTTGGGAGTGCGTAAGCGGTGCAACATATTGGTTTTTCTAGTTCACCAGGTTAATCAAGAGGTTGTGCCGATTGCGTGCTTACAACTGCCGTATCTAGTACCGAGTGGCAGGAGTAAGTCAACAAATATGCAATTATAGGGAATCCAATACCGGGCAAGGTTTCGTTAACT
>JADFYU010000033.1 GCA_015232865.1 Magnetococcales bacterium | reverse complement strand
CCGGTTTGTTGTGTTCGACGGTGACGATGGTCGAGATGCCGCCACGAACATTAAAATCGCCGACCACGGTCATGGAGCGCGGTGAGGCGACGGCCACCAGTTCATCCAGAATCTGGTTGGTCACAGCTTCGTGAAAATGGCCTTTGTCTCTAAAACTCCAGAGGTAGAGTTTGAGAGATTTAAGCTCGATACAGCTCTGGTCTGGGATGTAGGAGATACGAATCTGGGCAAAATCGGGCTGGCCGGTTTTGGGGCAGACACAGGTAAACTCCGGGCAGTTCATCTCGATCCGGTAGTCACGGTTTGGGTTTGGATTGGGGAATGTCTCTATCATAATGACCCGTTCGTAGGCTATTTGGCGGTAAAAGTCAAATCTTCATTTTATCCGGAAGAGAATGGGCGGCCACACTCTCGATGGTTTTGGTTGCCATGGCACTTGAATTGACGCATATTTATCTGGATACATCTGGAAGAAAATGGACAGTTTCAATCATAATTTCGGGGATATTCATGAAAAAATGGTTCGTCATTCTTTTCGCTGTTCCGACTGTTCTGCTGGTTGGGTTGCTGTTGACTTCGACGCAGTGGATGAAATTCGGCCTTGAGAAGGGGTTGCCGGGTATTCAAGTTGAATTGGAGCGGGGTGGAATAAACCTGCTCAATGGCCGGGTGGAACTGACGGAGCTGGTTTTTCAGCGGGAGAAAAAACCGGTGTTGCACCTGTCAAACCTGGTTTTGGATCTCTCCATGGATCATTTATTCAAACAACAGTTTGTTCTGGACCAGTTGCGTATTGCCGATGGGGAGCTTTGGGCTGAGCAGTTGAAATCCGGCGGCTGGCGGTTGGCCGGTGTTGATCTCTCTTCCGCTCCTGGTCCGGGTAAAACGCCGACCTCTGAGCCAAAACCTCAGGAACAGGAGGCGGCAACCGATATCGACGCTCTGGGTGTGGGATTTGCTGAATTGCTTCTGGAAAAGCTGACCGTCCACCTGCAAGAAGGCGGGCGCAATCGGACGGTTTATCTTCAAGAGATTCAGGTCAACTCTCCGGGATTGTTGCAGACCAAAAGCCAGTTGGCCCTGTTGTTGAAGGTAGGAATGGGACCGGCTTCGGTTGACGTTACGGGAAAAGTGACCCCCTTTGATGTTCCCATCCACTTTGACGGCGATCTCAAGCTGAAGGGAATCTCCCTGGCCCTGGCCAAACCCTATGCCGACGCTATTCCGGCCTCTCTGGAGGGTCAGCTCTCCTCCGATCTGGGCGTGAATCTGAACTATTCGCCTCAAGCCGACTCGATTTTCAAAATTGACGGCGGTATCACGCTGAGCCACTTTTCCCTGCAACAGGATGCGCTGGATCTAAAGCTGCCTTCGACCACCTGGAACGGATCGATTCAGACCACTCTGGCAGCCGATTCGGCCGTTCATGCCAACTTGGATGGCGCGTTTGAAGTCAAGCAGATCCAGGTTCAACAATCCGGCGAGCAGCCGCTGTTGGCTGGGGTGCAATCCCTCGCTTGGAACGGTAAAATCAAGGCTGATCTGCCAATCGACGCTCCGCCGACCGGTCTGTTGACCGGCGAACTGAAAAGCCAGGGGGTCGGTTTTGAGCGTTCCGGCATTCAACAACCGATCACTGGTGGGGTCGATGCCCTGTCCTGGAAGGGGTCGGTCACGCAGCAGGGTGGAGAGGGCGATCTCCAAGTTCACGGGATCAGTGGTGAGATGGCCGGGGAGAAACCGGCGGTCATGAACCTTGGCTTTTTGCATGTTGACGGTGTAAAATTTGATCTTTCCCAAAAGGTTGGCGTTGCCGGTATCAGTCTGGCCAATCTCAACCTGCTGATGCAGGGGCAGAGCGCCCCCCTGTTGGCTGTCGATGGAATCGGTTTGAAGAGTCTCCACTACGATCCGGCTGGACGGGTCACTCTGGACCAAGCGACGGTCTCGGGCAGTCAGGTTCGTCTGCATCGGGATGTGACGGGCCAGTGGCCTTGGTCCGTACAGGCTCAATCGAATGCCGAGACGGTTGAAACGGGCGAGACCGAACAGAGCGTTCAAGCGGAGAGTGCTCGTCCCGGTGCGGAAAAAGCGGCGGATGTCGTGGCGGAATCGAGCGCTTCCGACTCTTCATTTTCCTATCAGTTGGGCGGGTTGACCTTCCTGGAGGGGATTCAATTTTCCCTCTACGACGAGGGGGTTGAGCCGGTCGTCAACATGTCTGGTCAGATCACGGAGTTGAGTCTGGGTAGTCTGGATAGTCTGGCCCCGGAACAGGAAACCCCGTTCAAGCTGGTGGGTGAAGTTGGCGAAAAAGGCACCTTTGATTTTGCCGGATATGGCAAGCCATTACTGAGCGACCCGGATGTTTTGATCAAAGGGTTTGTCAAAGCGGTCTCCCTGCCGCCTTTTTCGCCCTATGTGGTGCCAGAGTTGGGTTATCAGTTTAGCAGCGGCAGCCTGGATATCTATGGCGACATGAAGTTGGCCAAAAATGAGATCAAAGCCGAGAATAAACTGACTTTGAAAATGTTCAAGATGGATTCGGCCAATACGGATAAATCGGCTGAAATCGCCAAGAAGCTGCCGCTTTCCATGGACTCCGCTCTGGATCTGCTCCGGGATGGCAACGGCGATATCGAGATAAAACTGCCGGTTACCGGTCCGATGGATGCGCCCAATGTCGATTTTAACGATGCCATCGGCAAGGTGATGGGCAAGGTGTCAGCCAAGGCGGCCAAAACCACGGCCATAGCCGCCTTGGGTCCGTTCGGCCTGGCACTGTCGGCGTTGGAGATGGTCGGTTCAGCGGCGATAGAAGCGGAAGAGCAGAGAAACCTGGCACCGCTCCTCTTTTCAGCCGGTTCGGCTACATTGACCGAGTCAGGCCGACAACGATTGGATCAACTGGCGACTTATCTGGGCACCAAAAAAGGCCGACGGATAACGGCATGCGGAAAGGTGGTGAGCGCCGACGAGCCGATTCTGGCCGCCATGGACAACCAGACATTTGTCGCCCAACAATTTTCTACGGCCAAGGCCACATCCATTAAACCGGCGGCTTTGGTCACTACGGATGCTCGTCAACGCTCCCAGGGCGTCGCCGGTTATACGGTTCGGGTCTCCTCCTTCAAATCTCTCAGTCGAGCCGAAAAAGCCCGAAAAATATGGAGGGAGCGGGGATATGACGCCTTGATTCGGGAACTGCCGGGTCGAGAGGGTGTCCGTTGGCAGGCGGTCTCTGTGGGGCAGTTTGCCAATCGGGCGGAGGCACTGGCTTTGGTTGAGACCCTGCGCCAGAACTATCAGGTTGAGGGAGTGCTCAGCAAATCCCAGGTTGAGATCTCGATGGCCGGAACCGTGGCCGAGACCAAGCCCGTCGACGTCCCGGTGGCGACCATTCCAGTGCAACAAGGGGCCGCAGCGGCGGGAAAATTCGCTTCGGTGGAAGGGGCGGCTGCGGTGGTTGCACTCTCCGATCGCATGCTTGGTCTGGCCAAGAGCCGCTCTGCGGTAGTCATTGAGTATCTGACCGTTTCGGCCAACGTGGCTTTGGACCGGGTGTTCGGTTGTCTGCCGGTAGCGGCCAGGGCGGATGATGAACAGGGACCACGGGTTGAATTTTCCTTTTGACCGTCTGTCACGCTTTGCTCCAGACTGGGTCGGTTTATCTATGGGAAAAGACCGTTTGCAGCTATTGGATACGATTTTGGAGAGACACGTTACACCGAGTGGGGGAGAGCAATCGTTCCTCTATTGCCGGTTTCAACGACAGTAGAGAGAGTTCTGCATGGAAATTGGATCCACCCTGCTCAATCGCTACATCATAGAGCAACATCTGGGAAATGGTCTGTTTGGTGATGCTTTTCGCGCTCGCGACGAGGTTTCCGGGTTGTCGGTCGTTCTAAAAACCGTTCCTGAGCAGATTTGTGACAGTGCGCTGGCCATGAATGACCTGCGCAGCAGTTTGAAACTGCTACAGGCGGTAGACCATCCCAATGTCGTCAAAACCCACAGCCTGGAGTATGATGCCGAGCAGAATCAAAATTTTTTGGTCCGAGAACATGTGGATGGGATCAGCCTGAGCGACTATCGGATGACCCGCACCGATTACAAGCTACCATTCAAAGAGGCGATTGATATCTGTCGCAAGATTGCCGATGTATTGGACCATACCCACCATTTCATCCTCCACCGTGAACTGAAACCGGAGAATGTCCTGATCACCCCGTCGGGGGAGATCAAAATTCTTAACTTTTGTCTGATCTCCGAACCGCTGGCCAAGGAGATCCGTTTTTCCCATCTGAAACGGGGCAAGCAGAGTGCATCCCGTTTGCACGGTTATATGGCACCCGAGCAGTTTTTCGGCTTCCCGCCACCGGGACCGGCGGCTGATCGGTATGGTCTGGCCGTACTGTTTTATGAGCTGGTATCCGGGCGGCCCCCATTTGTCCAATCCGATCCGCAATCCCTGATGCACGCGGTGTGCAACCTTGTTCCACCGGAGATTTTCGGACTGCCGGCCCGCTGTCATGAGGTGCTGACCCGTGGATTGTCCAAAGATCCGAGCAAACGCTATTTATCGGCAAAATCTTTTGTCGATGCCTTGGATCATCCGCCTTTCTTTTCCCCCATCGAGAGTCCGTTGCGGGTGCTGCTCTTTCTGGGCGGGCTGGCGATCTTTGTCTCACTGATTCTTTCCATCTTTTTGGCTTACCCCGTTCAAAAGCCGGGTTTTCCCGTCAGTTTTTACGCTAAATCCGACCAGCCTGCCGCTGATTCCCTGTTGACCGACGATCCGCAAATCAATCTGCCTGTTACCGATATTCTGGCCGACATACCGGAACGACAACCCCCGCCGCCCGCCGCCAATTTAATGGTCGAGAGTCGCCCGTCCGGGGCCAGCGTATTGTTGAATGGCCGGGATGTCGGGGTCACACCTCTGACTTTGGAACAGGTAATGTTCGGCCAATATGTCTTGAAACTGGAAAAATCAGATTATAGCTCCATAGAGGTGGCCTTGAACCTTCAGGAGGATACGGTGGTGGATTTAAACCTGGAGCCACAGCCGATTTCCCGAAAATCGAGCCGACCGACCAATCAGATGGTGCTGCCGGTTCAGCAACCTCCGACTAGAAAACCGGTTGATGTCGTCGATCAAAAACGGCAACCGCCTCTCCCTTCGATAGCACCGGTTTCGGTGCTCATGGCGACCCCGGTTCCCAAGTCCAGGCCGGTTGAACAAGCGCGTGATGCCCAGGTTGTCGGACTGGAAGTTGCAGCAAAATTGGCTGAAATTCAGCCCGATGTCTGGGTTGAACCGATCAGCACCATCGCCTTTATTACGGTTCCGGGCGGCTGTTTTGACATGGGCAGTCAGAACGGCCATTCCGACGAGCAACCGGTACACCGGGTCTGCTTGGATCGCTTTGGAATGGGGCAATACGAGGTGACTCAGGGGCAGTGGAAGCGGATCATGGGGAACCAAAACAACCCATCCCGATTCAAACGAGGGGAGAACTACCCGGTTGATTCCGTCTCTTGGGATGAGGCGACGCAGTATGTCCGACAGCTTGAAAAGCGGGGTGTCTCGGGGGTTCGGTTGCCGACCGAGGCGGAATGGGAGTATGCCTGTCGGGCCGGTGGTCATCAGGATTATCAATCGGGGCTGACCATCGATTCGAACCAGGCCAACTTTAAAGGTCAAGGCGGGAAGAACAGTGGATCAGCGGCGCTCGATCGGCAGGGTACTTTGCCGGTGGGTTCCTTCACGGCCAATGCTTTTGGCCTGTATGATCTGCACGGAAACCTCTACGAATGGTTGGTCGATCGGTATGAAAAAGATTTCTACAGCCGTTCTCCCGAAAAAAATCCCCTGGGCCGGGATGAGCGGAGTTATTTGCGGGTTTTGCGGGGCGGTGCTTGGTACAGTCAGCCGGATCAGTTGCGATGCAGCTATCGGTATCGGAGTCGGCCCAGCGGACAAAATCCAGGTTATGGTATTCGGTTGGTAGTATCTCCCCGCTGATTCGCGGTATAGTATGTCATCATTTATTTTGATTTTTGACAACAGGGAAAGGTGCGTTGTGGGTCGTATTCAAACGTTGATCATCGGAGCAGGTGTGGCTTTTTTGGTGTCCGGTTTGTTGAATCAGGCTGAAAAGCCGGGTTCTGAAATGGATCTGGATGGTTTGTTGACCATGGGGTTCCTGGTCTACATCTGGTACACTTTGCGTTGGGCTACCTCCTCAAAAAACAGGCCCGAAGAGCGGGATTCCCACCCGGAACCGGAGGATGAGGACAGAAAACCAGAGCCGGACCCGTTCGCCCCCTTTGGTGGCGAAGAGCGAGGCCCGGAAACCTCCAATCTTCCGTCCGAGACCCGGCAACCGCCAGACCCGGTTCATCCGGATTGGCCCAACAACGAAACGACAGGCCCCTTTTCTGCTCCCGACCAGCCGCCAATTCGTCCGGCCAGTCAACCGGTTCCCCGTCTGGAACCTGGGGTGAAAAGTTCTCCCACACTTTTAAACTCCATGCGAGGCGAGACCGTGACCCTTCTCTATCACAAGGCCCCCTGGGCCATTACGGAGCGGGGGGAGACCGTCGGCCGTTTTCGCAATACGCCCATTCCGGCCTGGATTGCAACCTCCGACAAACGTCATGCCGATTACAATGGCATAACCGATGATCCCGTCATGAACGGCAGTGTTTGCATCGAAGTTCCAGAACGCTCAGAACTGATTCTTCCGCCGGGTCTGGTCTATCGATTACGCTCATGAGCGGACCCGCCTCATCCCCGCATACGCCGATGATGAGCCAATATCTGGAGATCAAGGCGCAGCATCCCGACGCCCTGCTTTTCTATCGAATGGGGGAGTTCTACGAGCTTTTCTTTGAAGATGCCAAGGTCGCCTCCGTAGTTTTGGATATTCTGCTCACCGCCCGTGGCAAAACGGCTGGCCTGTCGATTCCGATGGCGGGTGTTCCGGTGCATCGACTGGATTCCTATCTGAAAATAGCCGTGGAAGCCGGGTATAAAGTGGCCATCTGTGAACAGATGGAACTGCCCGGCCTCAGCAAGGGACCGGTGCGCCGGGAGGTGTTGCGGGTGGTGACCAAGGGGACGCTGACCGAAGAGAGTCTGTTGAACCCCCGAACCAACAACTTTCTGGTAGCCATCGCCCCGGCCAAGAAAAAAAATCACTCACCCTCTCTGGCAGCTCTGGACCTTTCGACCGGACAATTTCAAGTCGGAGAGCCGGGTTCCTGGGAGCTGGCTTCGGCGGCTTTGTCGGCTTTGGGTGCGGCGGAGATTGTCGTCCCGGAGGGTTGGACGCCGCCAAAAGCCATTGAGGCCTGGCAGGGAAAGATGACCCGTAGACCCCTGTGGGAGTTTGATCGAGATCAGGCGGCGGATCTCATTAAAAAACAGTTTAACGTCGCCGCGTTGGACGGCTTCGGAATCGCAGACTCCCCCTTGTGCCAGACAGCCGCCGGCGCCTTGATCGCCTATTGCCAGGAGACCCAGCGGGCCGCTCTGAACCATATTACCGCTCTGAGTCGAACCTATAGTGATGACTCGATGATCCTGGATGACGCCTGCCGTCGCAACCTGGAGATCAATTGTTCTCTGAGCGGGGCGAGCAAAGGCAGCCTGTTGGCGGTGTTGGACCGTTCGGTGACGGTTATGGGCAGCCGATTGCTGGCTCAGTGGCTTAACCGTCCCCTGCAAAAGGTGGCGCAGATTGTCGCTCGTCAAGAGGGGGTCTCCTGGTTGTTGTTCGACAACCCGGCGGCCAGAGAAGAGATTCGAGAGCGATTGCGCGGTGTGCGGGATTTGGAGCGACTGCTGAGCCGGATCGTTTTGGGTCGAGCTTCGCCACGAGATTTTGGTGCTCTGCGGACGACCCTGGAGCAGTTGCCGGTTTTGATCCGGCAGTTGGAGGGGGCAGCGGCGCCAGAGATTCTCCAGGGGATCAAAAAGGTGTTGGCCGGTCACCAGGATCTGCTCAACCGACTTCAGCAGACCCTGGCCGACACCCTGCCGGTGGCCCTCAAGGAGGGGGGCGTCATCCGCACCGGGTTTCATGGGGAGCTGGATCGGATGCGGGATCTTTCCGGCGGCGGCAAGCAGGGGCTGGCTGAGTTGGAGCGCAAAGAGCGGGAGAGAACCGGAATCTCCAGCCTCAAGGTTAAATATCATCGCACCTTCGGGTATACCCTGGAGGTGACCAACGTCCATCGAGATCGGGTTCCCTACGACTATCAGCACAAACAGACCATGGCCAACGCTGTTCGTTTTACGACGCCGGAGCTTAAGGAGTTTGAGGAGCAGATTTTTAGCGCAGAAGAACGGCTGGCTCTGCTGGAGGTCGAGCTGTTTGAGGCGTTGGGTCAGGAGGTGGCCGGACATGCGCCCGCTCTACAGCGGACGGCAGTTGGTTTGGCTACGCTGGATGTTCTGGCCGCTTTTGCCCAGACGGCCGAAGAGCGGGATTATCATCGTCCCGAGGTGAACGAATCCCCGATCATCCAGATTGTGCAGGGTCGCCATCCGGTGGTGGAGGCGTTGATGGCCGACGACCATTTTGTTCCCAACGATACCCTGCTTAATACCAGTGACAATCGCATCGGCCTGATTACCGGCCCGAATATGGCGGGAAAATCCACCTTTATGCGACAGGTGGCCCAAATCGTTCTCATGGCCCATACCGGCTCTTTTGTGCCGGCCTCCAAGGCGGTCATCGGTCTGACCGATCGAATTTTTACCCGTGTCGGGGCGGCGGACGATCTGGCCGGGGGACGCTCGACCTTTATGGTTGAGATGACCGAAACAGCTCATATTTTGCACCATGCCACCTCCCGTTCCCTGGTTATTCTCGATGAAATTGGCCGGGGGACCTCCACCTTTGACGGTCTTTCCATCGCCTGGGCGGTGGTCGAGCGGATTCATGGCGTCTGTCGCTCTCGCACCCTGTTTGCCACCCACTACCACGAACTGACCGAACTGGAACGCCTCAAGCCGGGGGTGGTGAACTATACCGTCGAGGTGAAGGAGTCCAGTCACTCCATTCTGTTTTTGCACACCATCGTCCCTGGTGCCGCCTCCAGTTCGTATGGGATTCATGTGGCGGAGCTGGCCGGATTGCCCAAGGAGGTGATTGTTCGGGCCAGGGAGGTGCTGTTGCAATTGGAGGAGGCCGACCAGAAAAAGGCTGCTCCGACCTCGGCCAAAAAGCAGTCTGAGTCGGAGAGTGGTGCCAACGGCTATGTGGTGCCGACCCAGCTCAGCCTGTTCATGGATACCCCCCACGAGCCGGCGCTGGATGAGTTGAGAGCACTCGATCCGGACGACCTGACCCCGCGGGAGGCGTTGGCGGTTTTGTATCGACTGAAAAAGCTGCTGTAGGAGGTTCAGCCAGGAAAAGGCGTATTTAGAAAACGGTCCCGAATCTCCAGCGGGGTCTGGCTGCGTCCACCGAGTTCTCGCAGAAAAAAGTCAAAATACCCTTCCAAAATCGCCATGAACCGATCCAGATCCGATTGATTGCGCACATAGGGGGTGTGGCCCGGTTGCCAGGAGGGGGAGTGAAAGCTGAAGTGAAAACTGCGGATACCGCCAGCCAGTAAAAATCGGGTCAACCGTTTGAGTTCCGCCAAGGTGAACCCTTCTGGCGAGAGACGAATCCGCTCCAGCAGACGCAAACGGGAAAAAATACCCGGCAGTCGCAGGGCGGCCAATCGAGGGTTGAGCAAAAGCGGGTGGAGGGTCGGTCCAAACCGGTGCAAGGCTCCGATAATGGCACCGGTATCCGGCAGGCAAAACAGGTTGGAGGTCTCATCCAAAAATCGGGGATGGTTGCTCTCATCCAGATAGTTGGGGCCACCGTCGGCTCGAAAATCAAAACCGGGGGCGGGGCTGAGATCGACCAGATAACCCAGGCTGGTTAATATTTCGGCACTGTTTGGTCCAAAACCATAACGACCGGCCTTGTAAATGGTCGGGATTTGACCAAAAGCCTGGCCGATGGTCTCAGTTAGTCGGCTGAGTTTTTCCTGCTCCAGTTTTTTGGGTAGGTTGCCCGGATAGGAGTGGGAGAGGCAGAGGGCTTCGGTCAGGGGAGGGGAGATCCACGGGTGGAGGTGGGTGCCGATGAGGGCTTTTTTATCATCTTGAAAGGCTTTTAACAAAGCAACCCCGGCCTCTTGAGAGGCGATGGCATAATCGACCACGTAGGTGGGGGTGATGCCATGGCGCTCAAAAAGAGATTGCACGGGTGCAACCGCAGCCATATGGGTTACCGCCACGGCCTGCCGATCAAAGGGGGCGTACCAATCGAACTCTTCTTCCGTATCGATTACCACGCACAGGGATGGCTGGCTATCCGGTGGTTCTGAACGGGGCTGGGTGATATCCATCTTGCAACCGAATCCAGGGTTAATGATCTCTCCGATTTCGACCACTATAGCCCAGCTTCATAAACCTGGAAATGGTTGATGACCCTATCGGCAGAAAGGGGCTTTAGTGGTGGATTTTATTTGAATTTGTCTGATGTTTCTCTCTAATTATATCATAATAGGATATTGAATCTGTTATTTTTATTGGGTTTTATTGTCGGTTGTTAATGAACATCCGGGCTATTTTAATAATACCATTCAATTAATATAAAGAAGAAAATTATTAATTAATTCAAAAAAATCGTCGTTTTTTGCTGACTTTCAGGTTGCCTGACCAATGGAAGAAACCGATAGGGTTCAAGTGGGCTACTGCTGGAATATTCTGTCAGTTGTTTATAATGGTATGTATATTGCTTGTTTTTAATGATAAATAAATGACATTTGATTTAAGATTAAATGGTTGCGTTAATTTTAGGAGACGACCCCTTGAACCAAAAAGCAGCACAAACCAGTGGCATCTCAACCGATTTCTCCGGCGTATTGGATGCGGATTTACGGGCGGCTACCGAAAGAAACTTTCGGGAGCTGTCGGCCATTGAAGGGAATATCTTGAATGCGGCCGGGGGGCGGGATATCCGCTCGTTGCTGATCACCAGTTGCGCTCCTAAAGACGGCAAAACCACCTCGGCCATTGGCATGGCTGTGACCATGGCCAATGAGCCTTACAACCGGGTTTTGCTGGTCGACGGCAATTTGCATAACCCATCCATCCATCGAATGTTCCGTTTGAATCAATATCCCGGACTCTCTGATGTGGTTTTGGCAGGGCTGAAGAGCGACCAAGTGGGGGAGAGCAGCCAGGGGTTTGGCCCGGAGGTTTTTCAATCGACCGAGTATGACAACCTCTCTGTTTTGACGGCTGGTTCAGCGGTCAAGAACTCCTTGGAGGTTTTTCGCTCGCCCAATTTCATCTCATTCTTCGAGCGGATCAAAGGGGAGTTTACCCATGTGATCTTCGATTCGACCTCCTTTCTGGGCCATTCGGATGTGGCGATAATCTCCAAACAGTTTGACGGGGTGTTATTGGTTATTTCAAGTGGCAAGTCCAAACAGCAGGTTATAAATCTGGTCAAGGACCGGATGCTTGGTGTTGGTGGAAACTTGCTGGGTATCGTTATGAATCGGCGTAAATATTACATTCCCAGTTGGGCATATCGTTTTCTATAGGGGCGTTTAGCAATCAGCGCCTCTACGATTTTGTCTGAATTGCCGATAGTTGGGTCGAAGTAAAGAGAGATAATGGTTAAATCAATGAATCTTAGAACAGCTATTTTACTCCTGTTTTTATTGCCGGCTATTGGCTGTAGCGCGGCGAAAGGCCCAGATTTTCCAAAAGGGCAGGATCAGCTCGTGTTGAGTGTGCCCACCACCCAGGAGGGCATTCCCCGCGTATTTGCCACCTATGAGTTGAGTCCCGGCGATCTGTTGGACGTTTTGTTCCAGATTCAAAGTTGGAACTCCAACGATTTTACCCTTTCAGCTGATGATCTGGTGACCGTCAAGTTTGTTCATGCACCGGAATTGAATGAAATTCAGCAGATTCGTCCCGATGGACGGCTCTCCCTGCCTTATGTCGGGGAGGTGATGGCCTCCGGTTTGACCCTGGGTGAACTGACCCAGCAGTTGAAACAGGAATACAGCACGATCTTGAATGACCCGGATCTCTACATTGTTGTTGCAGATTTTCGTAATCGGATCAATGAGTTGAAAAAAGATCTGCATACCGCTTCTCGGGGTTTGAGCCGGCTGGTTACGGTTCGTCCCGATGGATATGTAACCTTTCCCATGGTTGGCGATGTGTTTGTCGCGGGGCGAACCATCCCGGAGGTCAAAAAAGAGCTGGATGTGAAGTATGATCAATATCTGGCCGGGCTGCACGTGGATCTGTTCCTGGAGAAGCAGGCGGCTTCGGTTATTTATGTGTTGGGTGAGGTCAAAGTACCCGGAGGCTATCCGATTCATCGTCCATCGACCGTCTTGGAAGCCATCACCTTGGCGGGCAGTTATACCTCTTCCGCCAAATTGGAAAATGTCATGGTGATTCGGGCCGAGGGCCGAAAAGTGACGGCGACCCGTGTTGACCTGTTGGACTTGACCAAGCTGAAATCCAATCTGTTTCTGCTCAGGCCCAACGATATCATTCTGGTCCCGAGAACCCGGATTTCCGAAGTGGCGGAGTTGATGCGCCAATTGGGTGACATCGTCTTCTTCCGTGGTTGGAGCATCGGCACCAGTTGGGCCATCAGTGATCGGCCGATGATTGATCACCAGTTGCAAAAATAGGTGGGATTGAATACGTCAAAGAACGGGTCGATCTCTCTTCTTTAGGACGGTAACGGCTTGTTTTAAGCGTTTAATGATTTAATCAAGAGTGGAAACATGGGCAATACCGAGAATTACAGAAGAGAACTGGCTTTTATCTTTTTCTCCCAGAAGAGCCTGATCCTGAAAACAGCGATTCTGTTTTTTTGCGTCACTCTGCTCATCGCCTTTTTCTGGCCTCCGACCTATTCGGCGACCGGTTCGATTCTGGTGAAGGGCAAAAAAATAGAAAAAAACCTTGAAGCCATCGAGGAGGCCCAGCTTCGTCCCATCTCGGTGACCAAGAACGATCTGTTTTCCGAAGTTGCCATTCTCACCTCCAACGATGTGTTTGTAGCGGCGTTGGATACGCTGGATAAGATGGGTAAAAAACAGATTCTGGAGACGATTTCCAAAGATCCCGACAAGCGGGTCAAGCGGCTCAAAAGTAAGTTTGACGCGCAGGTCGTGGCCACCTCCAACGTTATTGATGTCATGTTCATGGCCGGCTCACCCAAAATGGCGCAGACGGTTTTGCAGGTGATCATGGAGCAATACATCCTGCATCGAACCAAGGTCTACAACCCGTTTGAGGTCGGAACCTTCCTGACCGGACAGGTTGATCGCTATCGTTCTGGAATGGTGGATATGCGTAAGAACCTGGAAAATATGATCGAAGAGACCGGCGCCATCGCTCCGACCTTGCAGATTGAAAACAACCTGTTGATCAAAAAAGATCTTCAGACCCGAATCGATCTGTTGGGCACCCAGTTGGTGGAAAAACGGTTGATGGTCGATCTGTTGGATAAAAAACTTCAAAGTGAGGAGGTTCAATTTTTTTCCTTCATCAACAATCAGGGAATCTTGATGTTGAGTGCCAAACTGCTGGAGGTGGTTGCCGAGCAGGGATCTGTTTTGAAGCGGTATAATCCAGAGAGTCCGGCCGCTTTGAGCATGGCTGCACAGGTGGACAAAATGTTCACCAAGTTGCGAAACGAGGTGAGCAATTATGCCGATAACCTGCGCACCGAGATTTCCATCATCGAGACCAATATCAGCGATTTGACCGATCGACTAGAGGCCATTGATCAGCAAAATGTTCAGATCAAAAAGGGAGAAATTGCTCTGCGGGTGATCGAAAATGATGCCAAATTGATGCAATTCTCCTATGAGGTTTTCCATAGACGCAATGAGGAAACCAACACCATCAGCAACTCGGAGATGGCCGGTTTGAACTCCTATGTATCGATTTTGGTCAATGCCACCGCTTCAGAAATACCGGTTTTTCCACAACCGAGAATTTTGATTCCATTTGGTTTGGTTGCCGGTATTCTGTTGGGGTTGAGCCTGGGCTTTTTCCAGGAATATTCCGATCACACCATTAAACAGGCGGAAGATGTGGCGCGCTATTTTCAGTTACCCCTCATCTTCTCGATCCCGGAGTGGGAAGAGCGGGATGAAAAGTTTAAAAAACCCAAAGTGCGGCCCAGCTCGACACCGGAAAAGCCGATCAAAAAAGGGTCGATGGGGGTGACTCCCTCCGTAGCCGTCTTGCTTTTGGTCGGGGTTACCGTTTTGTTGGCCTCTCTGATGTCCTGGCCGCCTTTTTCTTCAAATCAGCTCAATGCAACAAGCATCGCGGAACCGGAGTTGTCGGGCAATTTCCTGAAATTTTCCCCTGTATTGTCTACGGTGCAGCCCGACGGAAAACGGCCAGGGTTGGAGTTTGAGGCGCTGAATGAACAGACGCTGAATCGCAACCAAAAGGTGATCGAAGATAAATTTTTTATTGAGTTGGTCGAGGAGAGTATTCATTCCTTCTGATCGGTTGTTTGGTCGTCCCAATCCGGACGAGTCGAAAATCTCAAACAATCTCTCGTAATGATTTGTAAAACAATAGAAAGTTCCATTTTGTCCTGGTGAATTTCATGCTACAATGCCATGTTTGATGCGTCGTTTGTATCCGCTCTGTCCAATTCTGATATCCGCTTGATAAGGATATTGGCTGTTAATTGTCGTAAACGGAGTACCGTTCTTGCTGAAATATCTCTCATTTGGTGGCTATGACAAACAATCTTTCTCAGGTGCTCGGTTGTTGGAGTACCTGCTCTGTTTGATTTTGCTGATCTTGTCCATTCCGGTATTTCTCATTCTACCCCCCTTGATTAAACTTCAGGATGGTGGTCCGGTCTTCTTCAAGAGCCTGCGTATGGGCAAGGATAAAGTTCCTTTCCATATGTATAAATTCAGAACCCTGATCTCCAATGCCGAACAGATTGTCGGCGGTAAGGTTTTAGATCCCAAACAAAAATTGGAGACTCCCATCGGTCGCTTTCTCCGGGATGTTCGCCTGGATGAAATTCCACAACTGATCAACGTCTTGAGGGGAGAGATGGATTTTTTTGGACCTCGCCCTGAACGACCCGCCGTCTATGAGGCCCAATGCAAGGCCATTCCCGGATATGAAAAACGCTTTGAGGTGAATCCGGGCTTGATGGGGTATGCTCAACTCTTTACACCCCATACGGCTCCCAAAAAAATTCGCACCCTGGTTGACAATATCTATGTGCGAAAAAAGCAGGCCTTCATGCTCGACTTTTTGCTCGGACTGTATGCCACCCTCCATATGGCCCGCTATTCAGCTGTCAAGCTTTTCAAAGCCACCTGGCGACGACTGATTCGGTTGGGACGGTTAGGGCAGATCATCGAAAGCCGCACGTTTGAGCGGTTACGCCCCAAAGGGGTCGAGGTCTCTCTCTCTCCGGCTGACTTGGATCAAAGCTGCCAGAAAGGTCATTTTCTGCTCGGCGATATCAGTGAAGAGTTCATGCTGATCTATCTGGATCAAGAGCCGGAGTTCAAAGAGGTCAATGTTTGTTTGAGCATTCGTTTTTTCAGCACCTCGCAATGGCAGACAAAAATCAAGCGGGCTAAATTTAAAGGGGAGATTTATAAAACCCGTTCCATCGATCGGCCTCCCTATACCACGGCTATCGTCGTGCATTATAACATCGATTCACCCCTAAACCGTTATATCATCGATAAATATTTTCTAAAAAAGAGCATCTTCTAGGTGTTTGAGCGAAGTCAGGAATGAACTATATTCTGATTGCACTGATCTTTGGTCTTTCTGCTGCGCTCATGGCGACGCCATACTTTTTCCTGGCTCTTTTCCCCCCTTTGGCGCTGTTGGGCTGGCTGGTTTTTTATCGGTGGCCTCAGCTGGGCTACTACCTGATTATTTTTTTGATTCCCTTCGGAGAGTTCCGCAAAGTGGGTGGGGTGAATATTCCCTGGGTCGTCGCGGCTCTTTTGTTGTTGGTTTTATTGGCCCGTATTCTGCTGAAAGATGACCCGCCCAAACGGTTGAACGCCAATATCTGGCCCTGGTTTTTGGGCCTTTTTGCCGTCAGTGCGGTCTCAGCCGTTTTTTCGGAATATCCCGACACCGGTTATCACAACCTGTTTTTGTTGGCGGTCTCCTCTCTCTTTATCCTCTTTGGTTTGGCATTCGTTAATTTTAACAGTTTGACTGTTACCATGCCTAAAGTGTTGATTGTCAGCATCTCTTTCGGATCGATTCTGGCTATTCTGGGTTTTTTCTTCGGGATCTCCTGGTTCTCTTCCGAGCAGGTCAGCGGGGCGTTTGTTCGTGGTCGTGGCGGCGCGGGTGACCCCAATAACATGTCGATGATGATTTTGTTTGTCCTGCCGCTGATCGTCCACGCCTGGATCTACAGCAAGAATATGGTCCATAAACTGGCCATGCTCGTTTTGATTGTCATCAATATGATCGGTCTGTTAACCACCTACTCTCGAAGCGGAATGGTGATTCTGGCCTGGACCGTTCTGTTGTTGGCCATCGAGAACCGCCACCGTTTTAAACCCAGGCAGTTGGGGTTCCTGCTGCTGGGTGTCGCTCTGCTTCCCGCCATCATCCTGCCTTTGATGCCCGACTCATTTTGGGATCGTCACGCCAGTTTGGGGCAGTGGGAGGATCGTTCTCTGGGACGACGGACTGCCTACCTGATTGTCGGGGGGCGGGCCTTCCTGGATAGTCCGATGTTCGGTTCGGGTCCGGGAACTTTTCCTGAGGTGTTTGCCCGATCTCCCGAGGCGCAAAAATTTGCCAAAGAGGGTAAAACCCTGCACCGCTTTGCCCACAATACCTACCTGGAATTTATTGTCGGAACCGGAGTTTTCGGCATTGTCTTCTTTTTGTTGCTGGTTACTCAGGGGGTGCGTAATTTTTCACAGTGCAAACGGATGTTTCAAGAAAAGGGCGGCGGTCAATGGGCATCCCTGGCCGGTCATTACCGGGTTTCCCTGCTTTCATTGTTGACTTTTTTGGTTATTTTCAGCGAGCCTTACCATAAATACCTGTTGTTGGCTCTGCCTCTCTCCCAGGTTGCGGTTTGGCTGGCGGCTGACTGGACCGCAGAGCAGTCGGGCGAGGTGGTTGATGTTTAGCGCCGTTCTGTTTTTTCTGGGGTTGATTGTTCCCCTCGCTGTTTTTTTTCTCTATCCGGCGATGCTTTGGCTGCTGGCCTGGTTGCATCCGGCGGACAACTCTCGCTCCGAGCCGGATTGGCTGTGGCCGACGGTGACGGTGATTGTTGTCGGTCGCAACGCTGCCGGGCTGATCCCAGCCAAACTGGACAATTTTTTAGCGTTGGATTATGCCAAAGATCGACTCAACCTGCTTTTTTATTCTGATGGCTCGACGGATCAAACCGAAGAGATTCTGGCGGCCCGGAGCGACCCTCGAATCTCTTGCCTGATTGAGTCGGAACATCTGGGCAAATTTGTCGGACTGAACCGAGCGGCTGAGGCGGCCTCCGGGGAGATCCTGGTCTTCTCCGATGCGGACGCTCTGTTGGTCGAATCGGCCATCAAGGCGTTGGTCGGTCACTTTCGAAACAGCCAGATCGGTGGGGTGTGCGGTTTGCGCACCATCTGTCGGGACCAAACGGGTCTGGAAGAGGCTCAGGCCGGATATGTCGGCTTTGATTCCACCATCAAAATGCTGGAGAGCCAGGTCGGTAGCATCACCTCCAACGACGGGAAGCTCTATGCCATTCGTCGCCGACTGTTTCAGCCGATTCCGGGCGGGGTGACCGACGATCTGTTTAGCGGACTCTCTGTCGTCGGCCAGGGCGGACGATTCGTTTTTGAACCGGCGGCCCTGGCCACCATCCGCACCCCCTCCCGCAGCGGCGGTCATGAGGTGAGCCGGCGTCGGCGTATTGTCTCTCGGAGCTTGCGCGGGATCTGGGTCAACCGGGTGGTGCTCAACCCGTTTCGCAGTGGTTTTTTTGCCATCGGCCTGACCATCAACAAAATCTTTCGCCGCCTTCTGCCCCTGGCTCTGACTTTTTTATTGATCGGAACCATCGGTCTCCTGTCGGTTCATCCGCTGTTCATGCTGCTGCTGGCCGCCCAACTGGGGGGCTACCTATTGGCGGCTTTACACCCGCTTTTGTTTAGCCGGGGGGGTCGGGGTGGTCTGTTGGCCAAACTCTCGGCCAAGGCCTACTATTTTACCGTGGGTATGATTGGCACTCATCGGGGATTGGTGGACTTTTTGCGAGGAAGGCGGTTTGATAAATGGGATCCAGTCAAGAGCGGTTGAGTTCGGCGGGTGAGTTTTTCGGCCTTCGCGTCGCCTACCTCATGTCCCGCTTTCCAAAAATTACCGAAACCTTCATTCTCTATGAAATTTTAACCCTGGAGCATCTCGGTGCCCAGGTTGAAATTTTTCCCTTGTTGCGGGAAAAAACCACGGTGATGCACCCGGAAGCACAGCGAATTTTGCCCCGTGTCCGGTTTCAGCCCTTTTTTTCCCTGGATATTCTGAAAGCCTTGTTTTATTACCTGCTCCGGCGTCCCTGGTCCCTGAGTCAAACATTTTTCGAGTTGGCCTTCGGGACCATTTCAAGCCCTAAATTTTTTATTCGCGCCCTCTCCATCTTTCCAAAGTCACTCCGCTTTGCCTATGAGATGGAGCGGTTGGATATCCAGCATGTTCACGCGCATTTTGCGACCCACCCCACCGTGGCGGCGCTGATCATTCATCGCCTGACCGGTATTCCGTTCAGCTTTACCGCCCATGGCAGTGATCTTCATAAAGATCAGACCATGCTCCGGCAAAAAATCCAGGCGTCGGCCTTTGTGGCGACCATTTCCGACTATAACCGGAATTTTATCCTGGAAAAGGCCGGTGCCGATCTGTTGAGCAAGATTCAACTGGTTCGCTGCGGAATCGACCCAGCCATATTTCAGGTCAAACCCGCGTCCGAACCGGCCCCGGCGGCCCCGCTGGAAATTTTATGCGTTGCCTCTCTGCGCGAGGTCAAAGGCCATGCCTATCTGGTCGAGGCCTGCGCTCTGCTACGCCGTCGCGGGATTGATTTTCGCTGTCGATTGGTTGGTGACGGCCCGCGTCGGGCGGAAATCGAAGAGCAGGTTGAACGGTTGCAACTCACCGGCCAGGTGATCTGCTACGGCGCTCAACCCAGGCCGGTTGTGGTCGAAATGATGCAAAAAGCCGATGTGGCCACCTTGACCAGCATTTTGGGTTCTCACGGCGAGCGGGAGGGAATCCCGGTTGTGTTGATGGAGGCCATGGCTTGCGCGCTGCCGGTGGTTGCCAGCCGCATTTCCGGCATACCGGAGCTGGTCATCCACAACCATTCCGGCCTGCTGGCCTCTCCCAAGGATGCCGCAGGGCTAGCCGACGCCTTTGCCGTTCTGGCCAACAACCCCCAACAGCGTCAACAGTTCGGTCAGGCTGGCCGCCTTCACGTTTTGCAACACTACCATCTGCAAGAGAACACCCGTCAGCTGGGCCGCTTGTTTCAGAAGGGGGCGGCGGCGGGGTGATGCTTCATCCTGGATTCGGCACCTGCTGGCCGTGGGTCCAGTCGGTCCAGCCGACGTTTTTTCCGGGTTTGGCCGGGGTTTCGGCTGGAAACTGCGGGCCGTAATAATGGTTGATCAGGTGAATCTGCCAGATGTCATCGCCTTTGGCCGGATATTTGGCCACGTCGTGCAGCCACTTGAAAGCGCGTAACAGAGCCTGATCCTGCCACTGCCAGACATCGCTATATCCGGCCTGATGGAGGATTACCGCTTGGGCCATGGCGCCTTGCAACCCTTCATAGACATAGTTTTCGTGGGGAGGTGGCCAGCGGAACTGTTTGTTGCAGCAGCGACGTTGCTCATCTGCCAGCAGTCCGTCTACCGAGTGACCCTGTATGGTGCTGCCCTTGGGGTTGATGGCTACCGGGTTGGCGGGGTCGGGGTGCCAGGTCAGAGCGCGAAATTTAAATCGGTTATAGGCCTTTCGATCGCCGACCCAGCCTTTGAACACTCGGGCCGCCTTTTCCAACTCCTGTTTGTCATCCAGATAGACCGCGACCGCCAGGCGGCTGGCGCCGGCATGGGTGCCCCAGTTGTTGGGGCGTTTTTCGTGGGTTTTTCGCAAGGTTTGTCCTTCCAAATCCAGGTCCAGACTGGCCTTGATCCAGGAACGAAAGCGTTGATCGGCCTCGGGGGGCAGGCCGACCAGATCGGCGGCGATGACGTAGGCGATCAACTCCCGGCCCAGAGCCAGGGTTCGGCCGCCGACTTCGGTGCCTATGGCATCCAGACAGGCTTGAATGACCTCTTGACGATAGCGCTCCTCTCCAAGGCGGGCATAGACCAGGGCTTTGGCCATCACTTGGACGTTGGCCATGTCTTCCTGATCCGAGAGGTTGGGGGTCGGCAGGCGTGAATCTGCGGCCTTCTTCAGGGCTTGCCAGGCTTTGCCTGTGGTGGGTAGTCGGGCAATGTCGGCCGGGCTGATCCATATTCCCTTGCCAGCCGCCAACAGTGGGCTGGCGGTCAGGCTGATGAGGGTGGTCAGAAGAAGTCGGGCGAACAAACGGCGACAAACGGTCATGGTCTCTCCTTTTTAGGTGCTGGGGCGGTCTCGCCGGGGGCCGGGGCCCGGCCTTTTAAAACCTCTAAAACCCCTCCAAACATGCCGGCCACCCGTCCGGCCTCGCCATGGCGAAAGCCGGAGAGGATCAGAATGAGTATTCGGGCCAGTAGATATCCGCTGATGGCATACCAGAAGGGAAGGCGGGAGCGGGGGCCGGTATCGAGGAAATCCCGAAAAAAAAGATATCGGGCCAGAATCGACTCCCGGCCCATCCGGCGCTTGTCATAACGCATCTGGCCGGAGTGAAAATGGTCCAGGCGGGCGTGGGGGGTGATCAGCAGTCGATTGTTGTCACGGGCGACACGGAAGGTGAAATCTTTGTCTTCTCCCAATCCATAGCCTTTATATTTCTCTGAAAACCTGTGCTTTTCAAAAATCCGGCGAGGAAACGAACTGACGCCGCCGGGTAGAAAATCCACCGGTTGAGTTTGGGTGATCTGCTGCCCTGATGTGCCATAGTCGGTACAAAATCCAGAAGCCAATACCGTCCCTTCGCGAAAGCTTGAGGCTAAAAAAAACACGTCGAACAGATGGCGTAGACGGCGGGTGACGGTCAGAGGTTTGTGGTTGTTGATCACCCCACCGACTCCGCCCAGATCCGCTCCCCCTTGCTGGTCATAGACCTCTAAAATTGCGGCGACATATTCCGGGTAGAGGACGACGTCATCATCCAGAAAAAAAATGATATCCCCCTGGCTCAAATCGATGCCGACGTTGCGGGATGCCGTCAGGCCAGGGCTGTTTTTGCGATGATAGACCACCCGGATTCCGGCCTGTTCACAGGCCGGTTGCAGGGGAACCTGCTCCAACGCCCCGTCGTCGATGATCAACAGCTCTTCGGGCAGGCGGGTCTGTTGCAAAATGGATTGGATACAGCGACCCAGATCGTCTGGTCGATGATAGGTCGGAATTATGATGCTGACTGAAGGCATGTGTTGACCTCGTTGATCAGGGCCTCAGGTGGCTGGCCTTCTGGAACGATCATTTTAAAAAAAATGCAGGCAGGCGGTAAGTTGGATTGAATCAAGCCGGAATAGTCCGACAACGCTCGTTTGTCGTACAGCCCCAGCATCCACTCCATGCCGCTGAACTCTTCGTAGGCCAGTTGTTGCATCAAGGTCAAATCCCGCACTCCCTCTGCTGAAGAGAGGCGGACGGTCGAAGGCTCGGGGCCATTGTACAGCAGTATGACCTGACTTGGAATGACCGTTTCCAATCGGGGGTTTTCTGGGAACAGATTCTCGATGGTCGGTTGTAACCCCCGATTGAAGAGCCGATCTTCGGAGGGCAATAATTTTTTGTGTAACAGATTGCGGGCCAGGGTTCTCCCCCGTTTTCGCCAGGGGGCGGCTTTTTTGAAGGTGTCGTAACCCGGTGTACGTTGGCCCAGCCAGGGCAGAGCGTCAAAGTGGTGGTCTCGCAGAAGAACCCGCTGTTGATAACGCCGGGCTACCCCACGATCGAGAATAAACTTATCATCGGCCAGATAGTGCCAGCCGTGATGGAGCAGGGTCAAAACCAGTTGGGTTTTGCGGATTCCACGCTGTCCGGCAATGATCAGGCATTGGTCCCGGTGGCGCAAAACCGCCCCATGGGCAAACAGCCGACCCTTTTGGCTTAAAACCATCTTCAGGCAAAAGGTCAGGGCCGTATGCAGTTTTCCGGCGATTCCGGCTCTTGGGCGAAAAAAAATGTGCATCGGTTCTGAGAGCGTGACCATGAGATCCACCGCCCCTTTACGAAAAAAAATCAAGGCCGGCTCTTCCCGGTAGCTGGTTACCCAAAATCCGTAGAGCGCCTCCATCTGCCGTCCGGCTCCGGTGATGCTGGGGGGGGCGGTCAGCGGGGAGAGGATCAAATCCGGGGATTTGGGCACTGGAACGTCGATGTGGCCAAACGGTTCGAACCGACGGTTTAATATCGATGCGACCTCCGGCGGCAGGGATTCAGCCCAGGCGATGAACAGATCGTGAACATTCAGATAAAAAGAGCTCATGCGGAGTTTCTCCACAGTTTTGAAATTTTTCTGGGTAGCGAGGTGTAGCCGAATCGGGCGGTCAGCAGCAACGGCACCAGGGAAAAAACAATCAACAGTCCGGTTTTGATGAGGGCCGTTGAAACCGCTCCGCTTTGCATGGGTAGAGGCCAGTGCTCAATACCAATAATTGCCGCGCACATCAGGGGGAAGGATAAAGCCAATATCAACAGGCTTGCCCGAATTTGTCCCACTGGAATGCCAAACCGACGAATGACAAACCCCAACAGCAACAAGAAAAGCAGAAAAAAAGAGAGACAGCTTGCCACAGCCACCCCGACGATTCCATCGCCTGCTTTGATGAAAAGGATACTCAAAACCGCGTCGAATAAAACCGGAATTACCGTGATGAACAGGGCCTTCAATTGCCAGTTGTTGGCGACGATGATACCCCGAACCGGATAGGAGAGGGCCAAAAAAAAGCTGCCCAGGACCATCAATCTGGCCGGCTCGATTCCAGCCAGATAGTTTGGCAGCAGAATGGGAATGGCCACCGGCAGCAAGATAAAGGCCGGGCCAATTAAAAACGGCATCAAAAAGGCGGAGGTCAAGACCGGTTTTAAAAAATATTCGTGAAAATGGATGGGTTGAACCCCATCTTTGATCGCCTCCATCAGGCGACCTTCGGTCACCTCCCGAGTCACCCCCGGAATACTGAGAAGATAGCCCAGCACCATGGTGGCAATTCCATAAAAGCCCAGCAGGCGATTGCCCAGAAAAAAGGCGATGACGATTTTATCGACGCTTCGCAGCAGTGTGCCGGCCAGATTGAAGATCATGATGGGAAAGCCACTGCGAACGAGTTGAACGAACGCCTGTTTGTCAAACCCGTTCAGAGCCGGAAAATGTTGAACCCGACGCAGGTAGAGCAGGGTGGCCATGGTCGCCAGAGGCAACGCCATGAGCGCCCCATAAAGGCCGAAAAACCAAATCAGGCAGAGGGTGAAGATAAACAGGCTGCTGGCTCGAACGACGTTGGCGGCGCTGACCGATCTGAAATCCTGATATCCCTTCAGCAGACTGATAAGATATTCATAGTACCAGGAGGTGATGACCGTTCCGGCGGTGATCATCAGGCCAATGCGTTCAGGGGTGGTCAGATTTGGAATCCAGGTGGCCAGCACGACGCCCAGAGCAAAGAGCAGGTTCAGCCCCAGAGAGCCATAAAAGACACTGGCAGTTACCGGCTCAATTTCGGCGTGGTTTTTTTGAGCCTCCAATAGCGGAATCCGGTAGCGCATGGCGGTTCGAGAGCCGAGGTGGGCGTAGGTGGCATAGTTATGGATGACGGTCAGGAGATTCCACAACCCATAGACCTCCGGCGTCAACAGCTTGGGCCGGAGTATGGCGGTTATCAAGCCCAAAACCTGTCGGTAGAGGTTGCTGGCAGCATAGCGAACAATGCTTTTGAATGCCGACTCCCGTTGGCTGTCGGCCGGTAGAGAGGGTCCGCTCAACGACGCCCCTAGTTGGATTCAGGGTTGGTGGGCGTCTGTGCCTGTTTTTCTGTCCGGGTCGGTTGCTGTACAATCTCCACCCGGCGATTCAGGCTGCGTCCTGCCGGGGTTTCGTTGCTGGTGATCGGGCTGTTGGAACTGTGGCCGACGGCAGAAAGGCGTTGCGGAGAAACGCCTTTTTTCATCAGATAGTCATATGTTGTTGACGCCCTTTCGTTGCCGAGAAGCACGTTACGGGTTTCGCTGCCCTGGTTGTCTGTATGGCCCGACAGAAGCATGGAGAGTTGAGGGTTTGCCACAAGAATCCCGGCGACCTGATCCAGGAGGGTTTGAAACCGGGGTCGAATGACGATCTGATCGGTTTCAAACAGGATAGGCTCCACCTGCCAGCAACCGTCCGGGGTGATGGGTTGATCGGCGGGGGTATCCGGGCACCGATCCGATGCATCGATTACCCCGTCTCCATCCGAGTCGGTTGGTTCAGGGGGCGGCTCAACGACGGCGGCGACCGTCGGTTTCTCACAGGTCTTGGCGGCAATCGGCTCTCCTTTCAATTGAGCCATCAGGCTCTCCATGAGAATGGATTCGATACCGGTTCCGTCCAGACCGGGCAGGGCATTATCGTGGCCATGAATTCGCAGCCAATAGTTGACCCGGTCCACCGCCGCCGGAGAGAGGCTGATGGTAGCGACCGTTATCCACTGATCGATGCCGGTTTTCTTTTCAATTTTGATGATTCCGCTCTGTTTCCCGGCTTGGGTATGAATCAGGCTATAGCAGTCGTAACCGAGGAGTTGGCGGTTGGCCACATCGATGGCAGCCTGCCAGATTTCGGTGTAGCGCGAGTGTGGGCGGGTGATCGAGAGATCGCTCTCCTTGAGTTGATGGGCCTGCCATTCATCGAGAAAAATCCAGTTCTCACTGGGGCCTTCGGTAACAATCATTCGAGTGGTGCCGCTATGGCTCAAACAATCTTGCTGACCCTCTGCGCCATTCCCGTGGGGGTTCCTCTCATCACACCGGTTGTGGCTGGTCATTTGACAACCGGACAGCAGCAAAAATCCAAACAGAAGAAAAAATGAAGTGACTCTCATGAGTGTTGTTTTGTCCCGTAAAATGAGGATAAAATAATCGATCGCAATGGTTTCTCATCGACAAAAGCTGAAATTTCTATAGTTAAAATCCAGCCGGGCCGATCAGCCTGACCCCATTCAGCCGCCGAATCTAGGTTCAATGTTAAAAGGAACCGATTTCCTTCAGAACGACTCGTAAGCAAAATTAATAATTGCCATTGGGCCTGGAATACAGTCTACTTTTGCATAACTTGGTTTAAGGCTCAATTTTTTTGGAAAAATATAGCGCTATTCATGAAGTTTTTTCAACCTGGGAACGGCGGTTTGTGGTGTGTGCATGGTGCAATCCATTGGTTTGTCTGCTGAAATAGAAGAAGTCGCCGTCGCCTTGTTGGTGATCAGGTCTTCTTTTGCTTTGCCAGGAGAATCAGTGGGCTGTGCCACGTGCGTGCCGACAACAGCCGAATCTAGGATAACGGTCTTGTTACAAGGGGAGCGTTTTGCAGGCAAATTCGATCACTAATCCCGCCCCGTTGCTTCTGATCTTGGGTGGTATCTTTTTGTTGGGTGTTCTGGCGGATCTGTTGGGGGAGAGAATTCGAATCCCCCGTATCAGCTTTTTATTGCTCATCGGTTTGTTGATGGGGCCTCTCGGACTGGATCTCATCTCCCCAAGCGGGCAGCATCAGGGGTTTTCGGTGACGGCGGATATCGCCTTGGTAATCGTTGGGTTTTTGTTGGGGGGGCACTTTACCAAAGAGGCGGTGCGAGAACACGGTCAATTGGTTTTATTGTTTTCCATTACCATCGTCGTGGTTTCCGTTCTGGTGGTGTTGTTCGGTCTGTTGCTGCTGGGGGCGCCGATCGAAATCGCCTTGTTGTTGGCGGGCATTGCTACCGCAACCGATCCGGCCGCCATTGTCGATGTCATCAAGGAGACGCGGGCCAAGGGGTTGTTTTCAAAAACCTTGATGGGTATTGTCGCCATCGATGATGCCTTGGGTCTCATCGCCTTCAGCGTGCTCTTGGCCGTGGCGCGTTCTTTGGGCGGAGGTACCGGTTTTGAACACGTGCTCCACAGTCTCTGGGAGATTGGTGGGGCATTGATCGTCGGTGGTGGGGTGGGCCTGCTGATGGCTCTGACCCTCTCCCTGATTCACGCTGGGGAGTGCCCCTCCAGAAAAGAACGGGTCTTTATGGAGACTCTGGGTTTTGTCCTCTTATGCGGTGGCCTGGCTATCTATCTCAAGGTCTCTTTCCTGCTTTCGGCCATGATGTTGGGGGTCGTGGTGGTCAATCTGATGCCGGCCACTTGTGTCTCGATCTTTCAAGCCATCGAGGATATCGCCTGGCCGTTCCTGATCCTCTTTTTTGTCTTTGCCGGGGCCTCTTTGCAACCGGAATCCCTGCCGCAAATCGGTCTGATCGGTCTTGGCTATGTCGCACTCCGGGTGTTGGGGCGGATTCTGGGCGGTTGGATCGGAGGTCGGGCGGCACGAGCGGAACCGCCCATGCGCCAATGGATGGGGGTGGCCCTGATGCCTCAGGCCGGAATCGCTTTGGGTATGGCTTTGGTCGCCATCCAGCAGTTTCCCCACCTGAAAGACACCCTGCTGCCGATTGTGGTGGGATCGACGGTGCTGTTTCAGCTGGTTGGCCCCATCCTAACCCGGTTGGCCCTGTTGCGTACCGGTGATGCCGCCAGGCGAGGCCTGGGCGAAAAGGAAGAGCGATTGTGAAGATTTATGTGGATGCCGATGCCTGTCCGGTCAAAGAGGAGACGGTGCGGGTGGCCGAACGGCATGAGTTGACGGTCTTTATGGTGAGCAACCAGTGGATGCGCCTGCCCTCCAGTCGGGTCGTTCGGCAGAAGCTGGTGGGGGCCGGGGCCGATAAAGCCGACGATTGGATTGCCGAACAGGTTGGGGACGAGGATATCGTCATTACCGCAGACATTCCCCTGGCCAGTCGCTGTCTGGCGAAAAACAGTCTGGTGTTGGGGCCCAGTGGTCGACCCTTCGACGAGGAGGGTATCGGCATGGCTCTGGCCATGCGCGAGCTTCACGCCCATCTGCGGGAGACCGGCGATTTTAAAAGCGGAGGCGGTGCCTTCAGCAAAAAGGATCGCTCCCGATTTCTTTCGGCCTTGGAGGAGGGGGTGCGTAAAATTCAACGGGCCAAGCGATAAA
>JADFYU010000032.1 GCA_015232865.1 Magnetococcales bacterium | reverse complement strand
TTCGATTTTTTCTAGTTCACCAGATAAACCAATATGTTGCACCGCTTACGCACTTCCAACTGCCGGATCTAGGTTAATTCACCTAGCGAATGGGAAGAAAGCCTTATCACCAATCAGGTGACAGCATTTTCTTCCCATTCACCAGGCAAACCAGTATCTTGCACCAACCACACACGTTCAACTGCTGAATCTGGATAATCTAACAAACGGTGGCTACCCGAACCCATGTCTAACTGCCTTTTCAGGATTTTGGCAATCAACTCAGACTGAGCCGATTTGTCCAACTCTCCAAGGATACATTAACATCATTAACAATACTTAGTATAGCGGTATTGAACCAACATTCAGGCAGTTTGGCGCGCATTACCGTTTATCCCAATGGCCGGGAATCCAGTAAACAGGTCTGGATGACGGTTATTTTGATTGGCATTCTACTGAAAAATCCTTACAATGATAGGCTGGCATTATCACCATAAAAATCATCAAGATAATCTGTTTTCATGGAGTCACCCCCGGAACAATCGAGCGGTAACATTATGGCGGTGCAAAACAGGATGATTTTTTATCGACATCTACAAAGAACAACCTCTTGGGGAACCAGTCTTTTTTTATTTTCCAATCAGCTGATGTGGATGCGTCCTCCTCGACAATGACCAAACAACGGACAAATGATCACACTTTATATTTTTCATCAGACATATAATCCAAAAACAGAGAATCTCTTATGCTAGTTAAGTTTATTGAGTCAGGGGCCGACAGAAGTTTGGCTATCACCCCATTTCATGATTTACCTTTGGCTCTACTCTCGATCATTGCTGCCTATCTGGGCTGTTATGCCGGACTGGAAGTCGTTAAATATATTCGCAGTCGGGAGGCATCGAACAAACGCAATTTGTGGTTGTTTTTTGGTATTTTGTCTTGTGGTGGCGGCCTTTTTACCATGCATTTTATTGGTATATTGGCTTGTAAACTTCCCATATCCTTTCAGCTTGACTTGAACCTGACCCTTTTATCCATCATTCCCAGCCTGTTAACAGCCGGTTGGATATTGTCTCTACTCAGCAAAAAACAGCTCTCTCCGGCTCAATTTTGGATGGGAGGGGCCATAGCTGGCTTTGGAGTCAATCTGATGCACCATCTGGGCATCGCCTCCTGGCACACCGACGCCTTGATCGTATTTGATCCACTGCCCCTGACACTCGCACTTCTTTCATCGGTACTCTTTGGCGTAATCGCCCTATCGGCCACCAATCTGACAACAATGACCGGTTTAAACCCGCAATCCCTGTTGTCCAGACATCTGGCGGCCGGATTGATGGCAGGGGCTTTGGCGGCCATTCACTATAGCAGCATCAGTGCCGTCTGGATCTTCCCCGAAGATACCGTGCAAACGTTAACCAGCCCTGTTGTCTCTCCGATCATTATGGGCGTCAGTCTCACTTTTGTTTTTCTTTTTCTGCTTACCGCCACATTCTCTTCCACCTATGTAATTGAGATAAAGGAGAATTTCAACCAGAAAAACATCTCTCTGCTAACCATTTTGGACAAACAATATTCTCGGACATTTTTCAGTATATTTTTAACGATTTCCATCCTTTTCTCGGCTATTGCCTGGATAGCGGCCGATATTTACAGTTCGACGGAAAACAGTGGACAAAAAGCGGCAGCACAACATGAAATTGAACGGGTTATCAAAATTGCCGCCAATCATTTTGAATCCACAATAACCGACATGAACATTATTTTGACCGGTAGCTACCTGGCAGATTTTGTACGATCTGCCAGTGACAAAACAAAATCCGGGCTGGCGCAGCACCTTCTCACGATCGCCCAAGAGAGGCGAACCTACGATCAGGTTCGACTGATCGACAAACAAGGACAGGAGCAGATTCGTATCAACCTGGGGGCAGACGGCCAGGCGCTGGTCGTGCCAGAGAGCCAACTCCAGAACAAATCCGATCGGGATTATTTCAAGCAAGCCCTGCAACTGTCGAAAGGAGAGCTTTTCGTCTCCCGGTTTGACCTGAATATCGAGCAGGGAAAAATAGAAAAACCGTTCAAACCCATGATCCGTTTTGCAGCCCCGGTATTTGACGAACAGGGCAACAAACAAGGGGTGCTGATTTTAAATTATCTTGGAGGCATTTTGCTGGACCGGGTCTTGGAGATTTTCAACAAATCAGGTAACCTCATCTATCTGACAGATCAAAACGGTCACCTGCTGATCAGCCCGAATCAAGCCGATCGATGGGGATTCATGTTTGATCGTCCCCCCGCCTTTCCAGAAAAATTTCCGACTATCTGGAAGTTTTTGCAAACCAGGAATCAAGGCTCTTTGAAGAGCGATCAGGGACACTTTATATTTGATCGTCTGATCGTTGAGCTACGCCCGGATATCAAACGGCAGGTGAAATGGGATAAGCAGGATTGGAAGGCGGTCATTCATATCAACGAGACCCGTTTCATCTGGGGCGATTGGGCCAACAACCCGGTGGCCGGGGTCATTATCGTCTGCGGGATTATTCTCAGCATCCTGCTCTCCTGGCTGATTTCACTGCTGGTTGTGTCGCGGCGCATCTCCGAGGAGTCTGAAGGATCGGCACGGCGGGAGTTGGAGTTTCAAATGTTGGCCTTGGATGAACATGCCATTGTCTCCGCTACCGATGTGAAGGGTAACATCACCTACGTCAACGAAAAATTCATTGCCATAAGCGGCTACACAAAAGAGGAGTTACTTGGAAAAAACCACCGAATGGTCAAATCCGATGAACACTCACCTGAATTCTACCAAGCACTTTGGAAACAAATTGCCAACGGGAGACCCTGGCATGGCGAGGTAAAAAACCTCAACAAAGCCGGCAAGCCTTATTGGGTTCGCGCCTCCATCGTTCCCTTTTTGGACAAAAAGGGAAAACCATTCAGATATGTCTCCATCCGTACCGATGTCACGGTCATGAAGGATTTGGAAGCGAGTCTGGTTGTTGCCAAAGAGGGGGCGGAAGCGGCCGCCCATGCCAAGAGCGATTTTCTGGCCAATATGAGCCACGAAATTCGGACACCCATGAATGCCATTATCGGCCTCAGCCATCTCTGCCTGCAAACCCGTCTGACCGCTCGTCAGAAAGATTACATTCGCAAGGTCCACAACTCGGCCACCTCTCTTCTGCGCATTATCAATGATATTCTAGACTTCTCCAAAATTGAAGCGGGACGTCTGGACATGGAAAAAATTGATTTTACCCTGGAGGAGGTTCTGGGCAATATGTCCGCCATGATCTCCATGAAGGCCCAAGAAAAACAGTTGGAGTTTCTCATGGAGACCGCCGTCGATATTCCACCCAGCTTGGTTGGTGATCCTCTGAGATTAGGGCAGATTTTGATCAATCTTTGTAATAATGCCATTAAATTCACTGAAAAAGGCGAGGTAGCCGTCCAAACCGAAGTGAAAGAGCGATCGGAAAACACGGTCCGGCTGAAATTTACCATACGGGATACCGGGATCGGCATGACCCCGGAGCAACAAAAAGGGCTCTTTCAAGCCTTTACCCAGGCAGATGTCTCCATTACCAGAAAATATGGTGGAACCGGGTTGGGGTTGACCATTTCTCAGCGGCTGGTCGAAATGATGGACGGCACATTGCGTACAGAGAGCGAAAAGGGTGTCGGCTCCAAGTTTATTTTCGACGTTCTTCTGGGGGTTTCCAACCGGATGTCGGAAAAAGTGTTGATACCAACCACCGACCTGCGCGGCATGAAGGTATTGGTCGTCGATGACAACGAGAGCGCTCGCAACGTCATCGCCGATTTCTTGACCTCCTTTACCTTCAAGGTCAGCAAGGTGTCGGATGGGAAGGAGGGAATCATTGCTGTTCAGGAGGCGGACATGGCTGGTGATCCGTTTGATCTGGTTGTCATCGACTACATGATGCCGGAAATTGACGGCATTACCACCGCCACAAAAATCCGAAACGAACTGGGTTTGATCAAGCCACCTCAAATGATCATGGCAACAGCCTATGGTGAAGAAGCGGTGGTCAAACGGGCTGCTATCGAAGCTCAGATTGATGGATTCCTGGTCAAACCCATCAATCAGAGCCTGCTTTTTGAATCGATAATGGAGGTGTTCGGGGAGGCCCGAGCCGAGAGTGACGAGCATCGGGTCGTTTATGGAGCCAGCCGGAATTATATTTCAGTCCTTTCCGGCGCTCAGATTTTGGTTGTCGAGGATAACGAGATCAATCAACAGGTTGCCAGAGAGCTACTGGAGCAGGCCAACATCACCGTAACCGTGGCTGAAAATGGCAAACAGGCGATCGATATCATCGGCAAACAATCGTTTGACGGGATATTGATGGACGTACAAATGCCGGTGATGGATGGGTTGACCGCCTCCAGGGAGATTCGCAAACAACCGGAATTTGCCAACCTGCCCATTTTGGCCATGACGGCCAACGCCATGTCCGGTGATCGTGATCAGTGCCTGGAAGCCGGGATGCAGGACCATATAGCTAAACCGGTGGACCCGGCCAACCTGTTTTCGGTTCTCTCTCGATGGGTCAAACCGGCTAACCCACAACCTTATGATTTATCAACCAAGAGTGACGACAAACAAGCGGACGAGAACACACAACATCCAGTTCTGGATCTACCGGGAATTGACACACAGACAGGATTGATGCGTCTGGGTGGCAACGTGGAGCGGTATTTGTCCGTTCTCACCAAATTTCGCGCCAATCAAGGCGGGGCGGCAACGAAGATCCGAGAAGCGTTGTCCATTGCGGACTTCGCTACGGCAGAACGATTGGCCCACACCTTGAAGGGAGTCTCGGGGACCATTGGGGCCGACCATCTCCAGGAACAATCCCGAGCCTTGGAGTTCGCCATCAAGTCCAGCGACGAACCGAAGAGAATCCAAGAGCACCTGCATGAGGTCACATCCGAGTTGGATAATCTCTGTTCTCTATTGGACGAGCGCATCGCAAAACCGGAAACACAGACGCCAACCAACAACGACCAAGGCATCACGGAGCGGCAGAAAGCCCTCTTGCAAACGGCGGTCAAACAATTGGACGTTTATGATGCCGCCGTGGAAAGCACGTTGGAATCTTTGCGCAAAGAATCCATTTCCAACGATCTACTCTCCTGGATAGATCGAATTGAAAAGCAGATTGGCCAATATGATTTTGAAGAGGCCGCAAGCCTTCTCAAACAGTGTATCGACAATCTGAAAATCGAGATAAACCAATGACGGCCGATGTCACGCCAGAAAAACCCGCCATCTTGATTGTGGATGACACACCGGAAAATCTGGATATCCTGAAACAGGCGCTGATTGACGACTATGTCGTGCGTCCAGCCATCAACGGCAAGTTGGCCTTGCGACTGGCGCAGCGAACCCCGCAACCAGACCTGATCTTGCTGGATATCATGATGCCGGAGATGGACGGGTTTGAGGTGTGCAGACAACTCAAACTGGACGCCTCTACCCAGGATATTCCCGTCATCTTCATTACCGCCAAGACGGGTATCCAGGATCAAGAAAAAGGCTTCCAAATGGGCGCGGTGGATTATATCACCAAGCCCATCAATCCCCACATTGTTCAAACCCGCGTGAAAAGCCATCTGGCTAAACGGTTTTTTGATCAGAAACTGCAAGAAAACACCATTCAACTCATCGATGCCAAAGAAAAGCTGACCGAAAATCTGGCAAAACTGGCCTCCTGCGAAGAGCGGTTCAAAGGGTTGGTTCAGACCATCCCGGATATCGTTTATAAAATTGATTCCGAGGGCCGTTTTACCTTTTTGAACAAATCGATCAACCGACTGGGCTACGAACAATCCGAATTGATTGGTAAACATTTTACCGAAATCATCCATCAGGACGACATCAATTTCTCTTGTCTGAACACCATCATCGAACGCATTGGAAAAGGGACCGTCAACCCCGATCAAAAAGTATTCGATGAACGGCGCAGTGGATTGCGTATGACCACCGGGCTGGAAATTCGCCTGAAAACCAAATCGGGAGATGCGGCCGAGATGGTCGAGTTTAAAAATATTGATGACAATTTGGTGGGAGTCGAGGTCAATAGTACCGGAATTTATGGATTATCGCCCCCAGATGAAACGACTCAATCCCGGCCATATGTTGGAACGGTGGGGATTATTCGAGATATCACAGAACGTCTGCAAACCCAGAAAGCCTTGGAGGATGAGAAAAGGCTGCTAAAACAGCTGATCGACATGCTCCCCCAACCCATTTTTCTCCTGGAGACAAACGGAAAACTGATCTCTTTCAATACAGCCTTTGAAAAAATGTCCGGTTGCTCCCAGACAGACCAAAAAGAGTGGACACTGCACAACCTGTTTGGCGTGGAAATATCCGAAAAATTAGAGCCTCTCCTATCAACCTTGACTCAAGATCCCGGACTCCATGAAATACAAAAAGAGTTTTTCTTTCCAGATCATGACGTGCACAAAAAGCCGATTAAAATTCACTTTTCCAAATTCAAAAAGGCCCAACAGAAGAAACCGGCTATAATCGGCCTGTTTTTGGATAAAACCGAGGGTTTGGGCAGTCAATGAAAGAGAGACAGGTCACGACAATCTTGACAGCGATGTTGCTGGTTATTCTGTTCATTCTATCGGCTCGAATCTATACCCGGACCGCCTCAGAAGAGCCTCGCATCCAGACCGCCGAATCCAACACCTTGAGGTTGGGCTTGAACATACCGATCGGAACCGCCCTGCATGAGGCAGCCGAACTTTTTGCCAAAGAGGTCAGTAAAGCCAGTCACGGACGATTGCAGGTGCGTGTTCATCCCAACCAAGAGTTGGGCAACGACAATCAAATGTTGGAGTTGGCTCGCCGTGGAGAGTTGGCCATGGTCTTAACGCCAACGGCAAAACTGAGCATCGCCGTTCCCGCCATGCAGGTGTTGGATCTGCCCTTTTTCTTCAACACGCCACAGACACTCTACACCGCCTTGGATGGGCAATTCGGAGAAAAGCTCTTACAAAAACTGGATCGGATCGGCCTGAAGGGCGTCACCTTTTGGGAAAACGGTTTCAAACATTTTACCGCCAATCAACCCCTTGGTCTCCCCGCTGATTTTGACGGGCTGAAAATGCGCATCATGAAAAGCCCCATTATTCAAGAACAGTTTGAAAGCATGGGGGCGGTCACCATACCCATCGATTTTCACGCCACCCACAAAGCGCTGGCCAACGGGGTGGTGGACGGTCAGGAAAACCCGCTGATCGCTATCGTCTCCATGGGATTTCATACGGTTCAGAGCCACCTGACCCTGAGTAGCCATGCCTATTTGGGTTACGTCTTTTCCATCAGTAAAAAGCGTTTGGACGCCCTCTCCTTGAATGATCAGAACATCTTGATCCAGACCGCAAAAAAAATCACCCGCTGGGAACGGGAAGAGACCCAACGCCGAGAGAAGGATCTGTTGGAACAGATCAAGAATCAGGAGGTTCAGGTCAGCCTGCTCACCCCTGATCAAATCGACGTTTTTCAACAAAAAATGGCCCATATCCCCAGAAAATTTGAGGCAATCCTCGGCTCGGACGTGGTCTCTCTTGCTCAGGAATACATCACTTTGGATCGACTAGAAGATCTGGAAGAACAGGACCGGCCCCTGCTGATCGGGCTGGACGCCGATCTATCGACCATGAATCCTCTGGCCTCCCTGGCCATTAAACAGGGCGCGACCCTGGCCAGCCATGAGATCAACCAACACGGTGGCGTGTTGGGTCGCAAACTGCATTTATTGACCCGCGATCACCAAGGCGTGCCGGAAAGAGGTATTGACAATATTCGTTTTTTCAATCAACTCCCCAATCTTGTCGCCATTATGGCTGGCAAACAGAGCACCATCATCGGTGAGGAGAAAAAGCTGGTCGAAGAGTTCGGCATCCCTTTCCTGGTTCCCCGGGAAGAACGGGAAGTGATCGTTCCTCAAACCATTTTTCTTTCACCGCCAATCAATGAAAAGGGCCAAAAAATCCTGAACAATTATCGCCAGTTTTTTCATACCGAGCCAGACCTTCTGCTGCAGGCCGGTTCGGGTTTTGCCAACGCTTATGATCTGGTGCATCTGTTGGCTGTGGCCATCGAAAAAGCCGGAATTGCCGATCGGGTGGCCATACGAAATGCCTTGGAATCCCTCCCCCCCCATGAAGGCCGGGTCAAACGCTATCAACCGACCTTTTCTCAAACCAACCATGACGCATTGAATCAATCTGACATCAAGCTGGGTCGGTTTCAAGGCCAGGGAGACCTGCTTCCAGTGAATGCTGGATCGGGAAGATAGCCGATGATCTCTCCATTCAAGATGCAAAGCTTGAAAAGCCGTCTGATTCTTCAATTCGCTACCTTTGTCGGCGCGTCCTTGCTGTTGGTGACCAGCTTGATGACCGTGTATATGGTCGAGATTGTTCGGGACAATCTGATTGCGGAATACGAAGAGGAGGCTGAAGACCAGTTTTTAAGTCTGAATGCCCATCTGGATGAACTGGCCGCCAACATTCAGCAACTGGCGGAGAATCCCCTGATCGTTCAAGCATTGATCGACCGCAACAAACGCGAAGAGTATCTGCCGCAACTGGCCAGAAACTTTGCCGCCGGTCGCAATGTGGTGGCTTTTATCCTGGTCGATTATAGCGGCGCTCCCCTGTTTGTGGATCGGGATGTTCCAGCCAACTACAACGACTCCCTTCCTCTTCGAGAGGCGCTGGGATTGGACCGTTCCGCCATCATGGTCGATCTAAATAAAAAAAACCTGATCTTCAGTTATCCCATTCAATATTTCGACACCACTCAAGGGGCTGTAGTGGTCCATTTTGACCTGGAGAAAATTCTTGCCAGAACCACCAGACACTCTGAACGCGCACAATTCTTTTTCTATTTCGATGACGTTCCCCTCCACAAGGAACCCATAGCCACAGGCCAAGATCTTATCACCCTCTCCATCCTGCCCACCAAAGAGGATGAGTGGATTTATAAGTTGAAAATGCGTGTGGTGATTACCATCGATGAAGGCTCCTTCCTGGAACCGATTCATCGCACGGTGATCGACGAGGTGTTACTGATTCTGGCCATTTTGATCGGGGCCATCCTGCTGGCTTTTCGAATCGGCCGTCGAACCGCAGCCCCTATTTTGAAGCTCTGCCAGCAGGTTCGAAACAGTTCCCGAAAAGAGGGGCTGTTTATTGGCCCGGTGGGAACCGGTGATGAGTTAGAGGAGTTGGCAGAGACCTTTAAACAGCAGACCATCGAACTTTGGAAGATCCAGGATAACCTGGAATCTCGGGTTGTCGAACGGACCCAAGATCTCTACAAGGCCAACCAATCCCTGGAAAACGAAATTTTGGTTCGCCGTCAAGCCGAATCCTTTGCACAAAAAAACCAACAAATCATGGAGCAGGCACAATCCATCGCCCATCTGGGTAGTTGGGAATGGGTAATGGAAACGAACCAACTCTTTTGGTCGGCGGAGGTGTTCCGAATTTTTGGACTGGATCAATCAACCATCAATCCGACCTACTCGCTCTTGTTGAGCCATATTCATCCGGATGATGTAAACGAGGTGAAAAATAATATTCAGGCATCCCTGAACTCAACAAACAAGAGCTATTCGGTTGAGCATCGCATCATTCGAGCCGATAAACAGGTCCGTCATGTCTTGGAATCGGGGATCATTTTTCGAGATGAGCAAGGAGATCCACAACGGATGCTGGGGATCATCCATGACATAACCCAGCGCAAGACATTCGAGATGGAAATTGAGAAGGCCCGCCACGATTCAGAAATGGCCAACCGGGCCAAAAGCGATTTTCTGGCCAACATGAGCCATGAAATTCGCACGCCCATGAATGCCATCATCGGCTTGAGCCATCTTTGCGGCCAGACCAAACTGTCGTCAAAGCAGCGGGATTATCAAAGAAAAATTGAGAATTCTGCCCACTCCCTGTTGCGACTCATCAACGATATCCTTGATTTTTCCAAAATTGAGGCCGGCAAACTGAGTATGGAGCAACGAAGCTTTACCTTGTCGGAAATCTTGGACAGTGTCAACGCAACCTTCACGGTAAAATGTTCTGAAAAAAAATTAGCCTTCAGCTTTAACAGTGCTGACACCATTCCAAACCATCTGATCGGTGACTCTTTTCGCCTGTTGCAGGTACTCAATAATTTAGTCGGCAATGCGGTCAAATTTACCGAACGTGGCCGCATCTCTTTATCGGTAGAACCACTTGAACAGTCTGACCAGGAGGTTACTCTTCAGTTCAGCATTCAAGATAGCGGCATCGGCATGACCTACGACCAGATCGCCTCGCTCTTTCAACCCTTTCATCAAGCCGATACCAGCATTACCCGTCGATATGGCGGCACCGGATTGGGCCTGGTCATCAGTAAACGATTGGTCAAAATGATGGGTGGAGAGATTCGAGTCGAAAGCCAACCGGGTGTTGGCAGCACTTTCCGTTTTACCACCAAGATGAAATACTCCAAGGATAAAATCGTCGCCCGCTCCGAACTGGTCCCGCTAAAGCACGCCAAAAAACAGTTATCTGGAGCCCGCATTTTATTGGTTGAAGACAATGAAATCAATCAACAGGTCGCTCAAGAGATCCTGAAAGCAATGGACGCTGAGGTTACCGTGGCCAATAACGGCCTGGAATCGGTCAACCTGGCTATAGGCGGTCATTTTGACGCCGTTCTGATGGATGTGCAAATGCCGGTCATGGATGGTTTTGCCGCGACAGAGGAGATCAGAAAGCAAATCAGCAGCGACGTGCTTCCCATTCTGGCCATGACCGCCAATGTCATGGCCGGTGATCGGGAAAAATGTTTAAAGGTCGGTATGAACGACCATATCGCCAAGCCCATCGAACCGGCCAGGCTATATGACGCCCTGATTCGTCACATCCGCGCAAAACCCGGCACACCTCCCAATCAACCGGATTCGTTCGTTATTACAACCGATCAAAGCCATGGTCCCGATGCCGTGGCTTTTCCGGATTTGGCAGGAATCGATGTAAAAACCGGAATCCGCAATGTGGGAGGAAATCAGGATCTTTACTTGAAAATACTAACAAAATACACAAACAATCAACGAAATGCCGCAAAAATCATGGCTGCATCTTTGCAAAATGGTCATCTGAAGGAGATCATTCAAACCGCTCACACCTTGAAAGGGGTCAGTGCGACCATTGGCGCAACCACCCTGGCAATGTTGGCGGCAACCATCGAAAAAGCGGTGCAAGAGCAAAAAAAATCAAAGCGGATTTCCAAGCTGATCAAAGAGACACAAGCGGAGTTGTCTCGAATTATTTCGACCATTGAAGATTCATTGCCAACAAAATCGACCGAAACCGACTCTTCTACTGAATCCGTTTTAGCAGAAGAGTCGGTTTCGGTTACACCGGAGCAGTTGACCCCACTCCTTCAACAAGCCATGCTGTTGTTGAACGCTTTTGATTCATCGGTAGAGCAGGTCATTGAGCAGATCACCCCCCTGGCTCGAACCGGTGAGAGACGAAAACACCTTGAATTCATACTGGACAAACTGGGACAATACGATTATGACGCCTGTTCGATCCAATTGCAGCAGTGGGCGCAGGAAGAAGGCATTCCACTCAACGTGGAGGTAGAAGAGTGATTGATTCCAGTGAACGGATAAGAAAATCGGTTCTGGTCGTAGACGACACTCCTGAAAATCTCGATATCCTCAAAGGAATCCTCAACCCCTACTATCGGGTTTTGGTGGCAACCAATGGCCGTCTGGCCCTGAAGATCGCCTTTTCAGCCACTCCTCCCGATCTGATCCTACTGGATGTCATGATGCCGATCATGGATGGCTTTGAAATCTGCCGACTGCTACAAGCCGATGATCGGACTCGCCAAATTCCCATTCTTTTTGTCACGGCCAAAGCCGAAGTGGCGGATGAAAAACTGGGATTTGATCTCGGAGCCGCCGACTATCTGATCAAACCGATCAGTCCACCGATTGTTTTGGCCCGCGTCAAAACCCATCTGGCTCTAAACGACCAGAAAAAACATCTGGCCGATCAAGTCGAAAAAAGAACACTGGAGTTGCAAGAACGGAATTTGGAGTTGGAAAAAACCCGGCTTGAGGTTATTCGTCAACTGGGTCGGGCTGCGGAATATCGAGATAATGAAACCGGTATGCATATCATTCGCATGAGCCGGTTCACACAATTATTGGCTTTAAAAACAGGCATGAGCGAGCCAGAGGCGGAGATTCTCTTCCAGGCGGCTCCGCTCCATGACGTGGGAAAAATCGGCATCCCGGATGCCATTCTGCTCAAACCGGGAAAACTGACCCCTGATGAGTTTAAAGTCATACAATCCCACCCGAAAATAGGCTGGAATATCATTGGTCAGCAAAATGCGGCCATCTTGAAATTGGGCGGAATCATCGCCTATTCCCATCATGAAAAATGGAACGGGCACGGTTATCCGCGTGGTCTGGCCGGTGAATCTATTCCCCTGGAAGGGCGGTTGGCGGCCATCGGCGATGTGTTCGACGCCTTGACCTCCATACGGCCCTATAAAAAATCCTGGTCTGTGGATGACACACTGGCTCTGATCAAACAGGAAACAGGTGAACATTTCGACCCCCGACTCGCCCAGGCATTTATTGAAATGAGACCAGAAATAATAAAAATAATGGAACAATATCAGGATCATTCAGCATAAATTGGAAGACCGACATGTCTTACGGCAGCACAAAAAAACCGATCATCCTGGTCGTCGATGACATTCCTGAAAACATTGATGTTCTCAAAGGGTCTCTCGCTCCTCAATATATAGTCAGGCCGGCACTGAATGGACAAACCGCCCTGAAGGCGGCACAGGTTCGCCCCCACCCGGACCTGATCCTGTTGGATATCATGATGCCGGTCATGGATGGATACGACGTCTGCCGCCAACTCAAGTCTAATCCTGAAACCCGTGAAATTCCCATTATTTTCATTACGGCAAAAAGCGGCGAGTCCGACGAAATAGAGGGATTGCAGTTGGGAGCGGTTGACTACATCACCAAGCCGTTCAGCATCCCCATTGTCTTATCCCGCGTCAAAACCCATATCGCTCTGCAAACGGCAAAAAAATTGGTCGAGAGCCAAAACCGGCGACTGACCAGTGAGCGTCAGGTCATCGAAACAATCATTCTGAAGATGAGAGGATCGGATACCTTTGACGAACGCCATATTCGCTATTTGATCTCTCCGGTCGAACAGACCGCCGGCGACCTGCTTCTCTCCCTCTTTACCCCCGACGGTCGACAACTGATCCTGCTTGGAGATTTTACCGGCCATGGACTGCCGGCTGCCATCGGTGGCCCTCTTGTCACCTACATTCTTCATCAAATGGCCAACCGGAGCCTTTCAGGGGAGGATATATTTCAGGAGATCAACAGCCAGCTTTTTGCCCGCATGCCTTCCGGTCTTTTTTTTGCGGCCACCTTGGTCGAGGTTTCTCTGAACAGAACCAAGGCCAGACTCTGGAATGCCGGTCTGCCCAACACCCTCTTGGTTCGCAACGGCAAACTCCTGGAGCAATTTCCCTCCAAACTACCTCCGTTGGGAATCCTGCAAGAGCTGAATCTCGATATAACGGTCACCTCTCTGGAACTGAAACCGGCAGACCGACTCTACATTTTTTCTGACGGAATCATTGAGGCCCACGGCAAAACAGAGGCTCTCTACGGCTTGGAACGACTTATTCCTTTCCTGGAACAGAGCAGCCAGACCAACAACCCGCTGACAGACCTCCTGCCTCTGCTTGAGACCCACATCGGTTCTGCCAGTGTGGATGATGACGTTACCTTGGTCGAGGTTCAGTTCTGATGGTTCGGGGTTTTGATGGCTCTTCCTCAATCAATGGGACAATTCTGTTGGTCGATGACCAACCGGAGAGCATTGATGTGGTTAAATCGGCCCTGGATCAATACTACACCATCAAAGTGGCGACCAATGGTCCGTTGGCTCTTAAAATTGCAGCCCAAGGCGGTGTCGATCTCATGCTGTTGGATGTGGTCATGCCTGGAATGGATGGCTATGAGGTGTGCCGTCATCTAAAGGAGAATCCCGCAACCAAAGAAATTCCCGTTATCTTCTTGACCGCTAAAGATAGCCCTAAAGACGAAGCGATCGGATTACAACTGGGAGCGGTGGATTTCATCCGCAAACCCAGCCACCCTTCGGTCATCTTGGCCCGTTCCAGCAATACCATAGACTTTCACAGAACCAAAGAGACGCTCCGGCAGAAAAACAGCGAGCTTCAGCAAGCGATGAAGATTCGTGAGGATATGGAACGCCTCTCCCACCATGATCTGAAAGGCCCACTCACCGGCATTATCGGCATTCCACAATTCATGCTGAAAAGCGATAATCTGTCCAACGAACATCGAAAGCTTCTCAGAATGATTGAGAAGAGTGGCTACAACCTGTTGGCGATGATCAATCGGTCCTTGGATCTTTTCAAAATGGAAAACGAGACCTATCGACTGCAAGCCAGCACTTTCGACCTGATGATCCTCTTGGGAAAGGTTGTGACCGATCTGGGCAGCCAGGCCAGGAGTAACCGGATTACGGTCTCATTTGAGGGGGTCGGCTCCTCTCCTGATCGTCAAATCTTCCCCATCGTCGGGGAGACCATGCTCTGCTATCCGATTTTCTACAATCTGATCCTCAACGCCATCGAAGCCTCGCCGAAGGGCGGACATGTTTCCATCGATCTTAAGGCCAAAGGCACCATGAGCCAAATCTCCATAACCAATTCCGGCGAAGTATTCCCAGCGATTCGGAGCCGTTTTTTTGAAAAATACGTCACATTCGGCAAGAATCGGGGGACCGGACTGGGAACCTATTCCGCCTGGCTGGCGACAAGGACACAAAACGGAACTATAGAACTACAAACCCATATACCGGGACAAACCACCGTCATTGTCTGCCTGCCGAACGGCGACCCGGATGGGTTCGATCCGGTCATCCCTTAGGAACTGAGACAGTTCCTAAGGAGTCTAGTGCTCTTGCTCTCGTTAATTGACAGGTTAAAATCTGCACGACCATAAGTTAAAACGGGTTGGTTTTTTCGGGGCTTTGCCCCGCACCCCACTGAGGCGGAGAACCGCCCCAGACCCCACCCTTTTTTTTTAATTGTTTTTTTGGCCTTCGGCCTGCCCATCAATTGATGAGTGCTGAAGCACTAGCAAGAATTAACTTCAGCCTCTTCAAGCCGGCTCAGATTCCTCTTGCTTGGTACTGATCAATTTGGACTCTTCTGAAAAAGCCTCATCCATTTCGTCTTTGAGTTCGCCCTGGTTATTTTTTTTGATCTGGGCTTCGACGTATTCGACACCTCGATCCCAAGCATATTTACCCACAGCAGCGGTAATGAAGGCCGTACCCAAGGAGATCACCAAGCCCCCACCGACCACACCGGCGGAAAAAGCACTGAATGCCGTTGCCACACCAGCACCGACAGCCTCTTTACTGGTATCGATGGCCATCTCCTGGTTTGTAATCTCACCGGCTCTCTTGCGTTTGAAGTTTTTTGCCAACGCTGCAGAACCACCGACAACCCCACCTAAGACACCAACACCACCGACACTTTTCGCCAATACCATCGCCAGATTAAATGACATGCTCAAAAACTCCTTCTCTTAGATAGATGGATCAGAACCAACGATCCATATCCATGGTATAATATTAATCAATCTCTCAAGAATCTCTTGTTTTGCCCTATGTTAAAACGTTTCAAACGAGCAATCTTATTAAACTCCCAATTTTTTTTCCACTATTTTTTCACCAAACTAAAAAAATAGACAGCCTGCCGACAAACATTCATGAAAAATGGCTGACTTTATCTGGTATTTTTGCTAAAAATGTTGCAACATTGGGGGCTTTCAATTCGATGGATTTTTAAATATCGACAACACTTTTCTATCTAACGGTGACGGAGTGGTCAGCATTTTCTTTGGAATATTCTCTCTTATTTTCGGGGCTTGGGGGCTTCTTGTCTGGTGGTGGCCGACCGTTGAACTCCTGAGGGGAATCCTTCCACTCCTGGCTATTTTCATCGGCGCACTCTCTTTGACAACCGGTTTGGCACGCATCCCCCTCACCGAGGGAGGACCAAGCCGCGTTCAAGCCGGGCCTCCTCTAAAAATCAGCCCCTATTTTTTAAAGGAGGATTGGTGGGCCATTTGGTTGGGCTTGGGATTGGTCATTCTGGATCTGCTCACCTTCGACGGAGAAAACTCTCTGATCAAAGCTCTGGCCATCAATCCGGGCGGACTCAAATGGAAATCGATTGACCAACTGTTTGTCCATTTTTCGCAAAATGGCCTGCTCTATCTGCGTCAGTTTGTCGTCTGGATCTTATTGTTCGGCGTCTCCTGCCGCGTGATGGGCATCGCCTTGGGTCGATTTTTTCCGAGTTTTCTCTTTCTCTACATTCTCTCCATGGCCATTTTTTCCGTCAGCGGCTGGGAGAATGCGGCCAATTTCAATCTCGAACCTCCTCTGGTTGCCTTGCTCGTCGGTCTTTTTCTGGCCAACGCATTCAAACTGCCGGAGTGGATACATGCGGCCTGTCGGGTGGAGTATTACGTCAAATTTGGCATTATCCTTCTGGGTGCCACGTTTCCCATCACCCTGATTCTAACCGCCGGGCCGGTGGCCATCATCCAAGCCACCTTCATTTCTCTGCTCAGTTGCCTGACCATCTATTTTTCCGCCACCCGTCTGTTCAACCTGGACCGTCGACTGGCTGCCGTCATCAGCGTCGGCGGATCGGTTTGCGGTGTCTCGGCGTCCATGGCCATTGCCGCAGCGGTCGGAGCCAAAAAAGAGCATATCTACACCTCTGTCACCCTGGTTGTGTTTTGGGCTTTGGTCATGATCATCGTCCTCCCCTTTGCCTCTCAGGCCATGGGTCTCTCTCCTGGCGTCGCTGGCGCCTGGATCGGCACCTCCGAATTTGCTGACGCAGCCGGGTTTGCTGCCGCCAGCTCCTACGGAAAGATGGCCGGCAACGAAGAGGCTGCCATCAAATCCTTTACCCTGATGAAAGTTATTGGCCGGGATCTCTGGATCGGAATCTGGTCTCTGGTCTGGGCCTTTATCGCGACCACCATCTGGAACGCACCCAATGGCGGAACCAAAGTCAATAGCGGCGAAATCTGGAAACGTTTCCCCAAATTCATCATCGGCTTTTTTGTTGCCTCCCTCCTGGTAACAGTGGTTACGAGCACGGTTTCAGCCGAGCAGTTTGAAAACTCGATCAAACCACATTTGCTGGCTCCCATTGGTGCCTTCCGGGGCTGGGCCTTTATTTTTTGTTTCTTATCCATCGGCCTGACCACCCGGATTCGAGAGCTAAAATCGGTCACTGTTCAATCATTTTCAGCCTTTAGCATTGGAGTTGCAATCAATGTATTGGCCGGGTATTTTCTCTCGGTGCATATTTTTGGTGATTATTGGTCCAGAATGTGATCCATTTCCACTGTCAGACCTGTGATCAATTTATAGTGGAACCTTTGGCCCTGGAAAGAGAAGTGCCGGGATTGGCGATCCTCTCCTCGGCTTTGGGTTCGGTTCGGGCGGAAACCGGTTGGTGCGCCCGACATGATCTGTTTTGCGTAAGGGAGCATAGCTGTGCCCAATATCGACCACAATCACCCGCCCCATCCCGAACTGACCAATGTGTTACCCGGAAAACGGCGAACTAGACCGGTTTCTCCCCAACCCTCCTCGATCAATCAATTTCGCTCCATGCTACCAAGCATGTCCTGGCCAGCCATCTCCTCGCCTCAGGCCACCGGCCTGATGTCCATGCTGCTGCAACTGGAACAGACCCAATGGCTTAAGCCCGAGCAGATTTTGACCGAACAGTTTAAACAGCTCAACCGACTGGTCCATTTTTCCCGTCGTTATTCGCCCTACTACTGGAAACGACTGGCCCACCTGAAAAAGGAAAACCCGGCGACGTTGTTCACCTCCCTGGAGGAGTGGCGACAGGTGCCGATTCTCACTCGGGAAGATCTGCAAAATGCGGGAAAAAATCTGCATTGCGAAATACAACCCAAAGGCCACGGACCCGGCAACCCCAGCATCTCTTCCGGCTCCACCGGACGGCCCGTCACCGTCTTCCGAAACAACATATCCAGCCTGGTTTGGCAGGCGATCACCATACGCGATCATTTTTGGCATAAACGTCAGGTTGGTGGGAAGCAGGCCATCATCCGCCTGATCAAAAATGACCGGGGCGCTCCGCCTCCTGATGGGATCGTCAACCCCAACTGGGGACCGCCGACCACACTGATTTTCAATACGGGCCAGGCCATGGTCATGGACATTGCCTCCAGCACCATCAAACAGCAGGCCGATTGGCTGATTCGGCACAACCCGGATTATTTACTCTCCTACCCGACCAACGTTCATGCCCTGGCCGAACATTTTCGACAGACCAACAGCAAACTGCCCAATCTCAAAGAGGTGCGAACCTTGAGCGAAAGCCTCTCCAGCGAGGCGCGTTTGGCCTGTCAGGAAGTCTGGGGCGTTCCGGTTTCAGACATGTACAGTGCCGAAGAGGTGGGATATATCGCCCTTCAATGCCCGGAGAACACCCACTACCATATTCAGTCGGAAAACCTGTTGGTCGAAATCCTCAACGATGCCGACCAACCCTGCAAGCCGGGAGAGATCGGTCGGGTAGTCGTCACCACACTGCATAACTTTGTCTCCCCTTTGATCCGTTACGAAATCGGAGATTATGCCGAGGCCGGCCCGGAGACCTGCTCCTGTGGGCGCGGGTTGCCGATAATCAATCAGGTCATGGGACGCAGCCGCAACCTGTTGATTCTTCCATCCGGCGATCGGGCCTGGCCTATTTTCGGTTTGAGTCGCTATGGAAAAATTGCCGCCATCCGTCAGGTACAGATGATTCAACACACCCGCGAAAACATAGAAGTTCGCCTGGTCGTTTCCGAGCCGCTCACCCCAGATCAAGAGGCGCAGTTGGTCGGCTTGTTTCATGAAACCCTCGGCTATTCGTTCAAACTGGATTTACGCTATCTGGATATCATCCCGCGCCAGAAAGGTGGAAAATTTGAAGAGTTTATCTCCAAAATTCATCCGGCCACCGTGTAACGCCCTCTTTATCCCCATTTTTGCCATTCCATGTGAACCTGGAAACGGCAGTTGTTGACCACACGCACAGCCAAACAAATAGACTTTTCTTGTCAAAAAATGTTAGAGTGCATAGCTATTTAACAGACCAAACCATCTAGCGACACTTTACGAGATTGAAACCCCTATGAACCAAAAGGCTCCCACAGCCCCTCTCAGCAAAGCGGACGAAAACGGTGCCCCTCATAAAATCCGGGTGCCAGCCGAAACCATTTCCGACCCGCTTTTGGAGTGTTTGAGCATTATTACCAAACTGTTCAATCAACCGCAATCACTCCAGACCCTGGTAGCCGGATTGCCGATGCCGGGCAACCTGATGAACCCCAGTTTTTTTCTCAGAGCGGCCAAACGAATCGGTTTTGAAGGTCGAATGATCAGAGTCCCGCTGGCCTCCATCTCTTCCTTGACCCTTCCCTGCGTATTATTGCTCAAGGATCGAAAAGCCTGCGTGCTGGTGGAGTGGTCCGAAGAGGGCATGGCAGAGGTCATCTTCCCGGAGACAGCCCCCGGCGCAACCAGCCTCTCGTTGGATGTATTGAATGAGCGTTATCAGGGAGCGGCACTGTTTATCCGACCCGGCTACCAGATGAATCTTTCGCGTCCCGATATGCGCACCCAGGCCCATGGTTGGTTCTGGAGAGAGATTGCCGGTCGCTGGTACGAAATCAGTCAGGTGATACTGGCTTCGGTGGTCATAAACATTCTCACCCTTTCCACACCGCTGTTTGTCATGAACGTCTATGATCGGGTGGTCCCCAACCATGCCATGGAGACCCTATGGGTGCTGGCGATTGGCGTCTCTCTGGCCACCACCTTCGATTTTATTCTGAAAAATCTGCGATATCACTTTATCGACAGTACCGGGCGCAATCTGGATACGCTGCTTTCGAGCAAGATTTTTGAAAAAATCATGCGTTTGAGTCTCAATGCTCAGACCGGCTCTCCAGGTGCTCTGGCCAATCGGGTCCGTTCCTTCGAGTCCCTCCGGGATTTTTTCTCTTCGGCCACACTGGTCGCTTTCGTCGATGTTCCGTTTGCCTTCATCTTTATTGCGCTTATTTATTATATCGGTGGTTTGACCCTGGCCATTTTGCCCTTGACGGCGGCAATATTGATTATTCTTCTGGGTTATTTCTACCAAGGGCCACTGACCCGTTATATGAGCGCCTATTACAACGAGACCAACCAAAAACAGGGCTTCATCGTCGAGATCGTCCAGCAGCTGGAAACCATCAAATTTCTGGGTGTCGAAGGGTTGATGCAGAACCGTTGGGAACTGATGGTGGACAGCATGTCCCAAACCGCAGCGCGAGAGCGTCGTACGGCAAACTTCATCACATTCCTCTCCGGTGCCATTGGTCAGGTTTCCTATATCGGCGTTATTGTTACCGGCGTCTATCGCATATCCGAAGGCGAAATGACCATGGGCGGATTGATTGCCTGTTCCATTCTCAATGGCCGGGTCATGGCACCACTGATGCAAATTACCGGCATCTTCACTCGCATGCAGATGGCCAAGGTCTCATTAACCGCCCTCAATCAACTGATGCTCATGCCCGAAGAGCGGCCCCCAGAACGACAACTGTTACACCGTCCAGAAATTCGCGGAGACATAGAGTTTCGGGATGTTTTTTTTCGTTATCCCGGTCAGCATGATCCCCTATTGAAAAATCTCTCCCTGGATATCAAAACCGGGGAACGGATCGGCATTATCGGTCCGTTCGGCTCGGGAAAAAGTTCCATTCTAAAACTGGTCATGGGCCTCTACCCGGTACAGGCCGGCTCGGTCTTGCTGGATGGAACCGACGTTCAGCAGTTGGAACCGGCTGAATCCCGTTCGGTTATCGGCCATGTCCCACAGGATAACTCTCTTTTTTCAGGAACCATACGCGAAAACGTCAGCATGGGCGGCAACCATCTCACTGATCGGGAGATTATGCGCGCCCTGGCCATTACCGGCTTTGACCGGGCGATTCGCGCCCACCCCATGGGCTTGGATCGTCAGGTCGGACGACAGGGAACGGCACTCTCCGGCGGCGAACGGCAGGCGGTCTGCCTGGCCCGCGCTCTGGTGAGCCACAAAAGAATCCTGCTCTTCGACGAACCCACCAGTGCTATGGATCTGGCCTCGGAGTCGGCTTTTATCGGCAATCTGGTTCGGGTTTTGGCTGGTCGAACCTTGCTGGTGGTTACACAACGCCCTCGCATTCTGCAACTGATGGAGCGCATCATCGTCATTGATAAAGGTATGATCGTCGCTGACGGACCTCAAAAAGAGGTCATGGCCAAGTTTGCCCAGGCCCAACAATCCCCGCAAAAACGAGCCAACCAACAAAAAGTGCTGGGAGATCCGGCATGAGCAAGTCACACCACTGGAATGAGTTGGAGCTTTTGCCGGTTGTCGAGGCGGCTCGACGCAGACGGATCAATCCGGCCACCTCTTTGTTATTATTCAGCATTATCTCCCTGATTATCAGTTTTATCATTTGGGCGGCGTATGCCGAGGTGGATGAGGTAACCCGTGCCGAAGGTCGGGTGGTTCCATCCAGCAAAACCCAGGAGGTGCAAAACCTCGAAGGGGGCCTGCTGTCGGAGCTAATGGTCAAAGAGGGGAACCGGGTCAAGGCCGGGCAGATCATTCTGAGAATTGACAACACCATCGCCCTTTCCGCTCTTAAAAAAAGAAGAACGGAATATTTGACCTATCTGGCGGAGAAAGCCCGTTTTCAGGCGGAAGCCTCGGGGAAAGATCCGGTTTTTCCCGATGAAGTACTCAAAGAAGCCCCCGAGTTGGCCATTAACCAGAAGGCTCTTTTTTTCACGCACCAAAAAGAGCTGAACAACGATATCAATATTCTTGAACAGCTCGTTTCGCAAAGAAATCAAGAGTTGACCGAGTTAAACGAAAAAATTCGTGGCTTGGAACGCTCGACCAGCTTACTCAAACAGGAGTTGGAGTTAAATCGTCCCCTTCTAAAAATAGGTGCCACCTCTCAAAGCGAGATTCTTCAGATGGAGCGCATGCATTCGGAACGGCTGAGTGAGCTAAATGAAGCCCGTTTGGCTATTCCACGTGGTCAGGCCGCCAAAGAGGAGGCCTTGGGTCGAATCAATGCCCGTCGGTTGGAATATAAGCGGGAGGCCTTGGGCCAAATCGATCTGCGCGAAGCGCGATTGGCCAACATTCGGGAGGGAGCGATGGCCGAGGAGGATCGGGTTCGACGAACCGAGGTCATCTCACCGGTCAACGGCATCGTCAATCGCATCCATTTTACCACGGTCAACAGTGTCATCCAGCCTGGAGACACCATTGTCGAAATTATCCCCATTGAAGACAATCTATTGATAGAGGCCTGGATTCCGCCTCAAGACGTGGCGTTTTTACGTCCCGGTCTAAAAGGCAAAGTTGCGATAACGGCGTATGACTCGGCTATTTTTGGAAATTTGGATGCGAAACTGGAAGATATCTCGGCGGACACCTTTGATGATCGGGAGGGGGGATTCGGTCGCTATCAGATACACATGCGAACCGATAAAAATATGTTTGAAAAAGATGGGGAGGAGTATCCCATCATTCCCGGCATGACCGCTACGGTCGATATTCTGACCGGCAAAAAGACCATTCTGGATTATCTGCTCAAGCCGATTCTGAAGACAAAACAGATCGCCTTGACCGAACGCTAAAAAACAGAGAACCGGCGTCCACCTCCTCGGTGGACCCGTCAGATCAACATCGAAGTCACCCGGTGGGTGACTTCGATTGTTTCCAGTTCACCAGGAAGAATCAAGAGGTTGTGCCAACTGCGTGCGGACAACTGCTGAATCCGGGTCTATTTCTTTCCGACCGCTTCTGGCTTTTCGAGCGCTTCCGGAGGGTTGACCCTCTTCTCCCACTCTTCAAATTCCCGCCGCTTGCGAGCCATATCGTCGTCCGTCAACCCCAGGGCCGTAACCAACGGCCCGATATGCTTCTCGTAATGACGCCAACGGTCTACCGAACCGGTATAGATCGGCTGACGAACCTGCCAGTTACTGGCTGTTTTAACCGATCGCTCTGTCTTATGAAACTTCAAGCAGGAGTCATCCCAATCCAGATCAAGAAATTCAAGAATCTTGCGGGTCATCCCCTCATGATCGGCAACCATATCCTTATAGTTGACCTCCATCATTTGCAACGGCAACACCCGCCGCCAATGTTCCATCAAACGCAGATAATCCTTCTGATAGCTGCCCAAAAATTCCAGTTTCTTGGAAAAAGGCATGATCTGTGTAAAATGCTGAAAATAACAGGAAAGACTGGAATCCATCGACTCCCGGCTACAGTGAATAATACGCGCATTGGAGAAAAACAGACTGATAAAACCCAGATTGAGAAAATTGCCCGGCATCTTGTCGGTAATCCGTTTGGCATCGCCACCCACGGTCCGAATACGCGAGACATAATCGTCACCCAGTTTACAGGCCGTTACCGCATCCACCAACATGGCACTATCGGGATAACCGGCCAGACGTCCCTGAAGATCAGGAATCGAGGCGACCAGATGACCGATGTGGTTCAACTCCCCGGCCCCATAAACCTCCGGGTGGCTGGCCAAGGTCTGCTCAACCAACGTGGTGCCGGAACGGGGCATGCCGACGATAAAAACCGGTTGATGGGATTCACTGCCCATCCCGCGCCGATTGGCAAAAAATTCCTTGGAAAAAACGCTGATAACCCGATCCACCACCATACTGTGAACACGCGGTCTGAACGGCTGACCACGGGTATCCATCTCGTTACCCAAATAAAAATGCTCAAAGGCTTTATCATAGTTGCCCAGATCATCATAAATCTTGCCCAAGGCAAAATGAATGCTGCTTTTCTGGTCGGAGTTTAAACGGGGCTGTTCCAACAACTCCTCCATCCGCTTTAGCTCAGCCGCATCATCAGAGCCAACCTTGGCCCGTGAAAGATTGTAATAGGCTGAAGCCTGATCGGGATTGATGGCCAGCGCCTGCCGATAATGCTCGATGGATTCGTCAATCTTGCCCTGGTTTTTAAGAATGTTGCCCAGATTGTTATGGACCAGAATATTGTTCGGCTCCCGCTCCAAAATCTTACGGAAGATCTTTAGTGCCTCATCGGTCTGCTCATCACTCTCCAAGGCCGACCCCAGACTCAACCACGCCTCCATATAGTCCGGGTTAAGCCCCACAGCCTTACGCAACAAAGGCAGAGCATCCCGCACCCTCTCCTCCGTCAAAAAGGTTACACCCAGATAGTGGTAGGCCGGCGCAAACCGGGGATCAATGGCCAGAGCCAGACGAAAACGGGCCACGGCCTCCTCAATACGGCCCAGGTCACGCAGAGTATTGGCCAGACCCAAATGGGCCTTGAGAAATTCCGGCATCAACAGCAAAGCCCGCTCAAAGGAGATCAACGCCTCCTTGGGCTTGCCGGCCCGGCGCTGAATCTCACCCAGATTACCCAGGTAAAGCGGGTTTTTCATCTCAAGTTGGACCGCACGGCTAATATGTTCGATCGCCTCATCCAATTTTCTCTGCTTGAAATAGACCAGCCCCATGATATGCAGTGCCGGAGCATGCATGGGCTGCTCTTCCAACACCTTGCTACAGATCTCATGAGCCTTTTTATGGCGGCCTGCACCAATATGCTCCATTGCAACCATTATGCTTTGTTCTGCCGGTGTCATCTCACATTCCTTCCTGGATTCGTCAGGGATTACTCTTATGGTTTAACCTGGATACTTTAAAAAAACCAACGCCGCCTGTTCAAGGCGGCGTTGGAAAATGCAAAGGGTTTGGTTGGATGTTACGGGTGAAAGTCCTCTCAGGTGTTAAAATTGAAGGACAGATTATCGTAACCCAAGCCAATATCGTCATCGAAGGAGGCCACTGTAATCCAGTTGCTTCCGGTGTTGTTGTACTTCATCACCGTATCATTGCTATAGGTTGTCGAGAAGCTCCATCTGGCCTCAGAAGAGCTGAAATAGCTGGTTCCAGGATCGACAGCCGCACCAATTGCCGAGTTGAACTGGAAGGTGATGTCATCCAGACTGCTAAAGCCGTTATAACGATCCCCAGCTTCGGAGACACGGGTGTAATTGAAGATGAAACTGGCCAGATCGTTGGCTGCATTACCTGCGGCACCTGTCGGGGCCAGCAAGTTGATGACATCCGATCCTGTCCCACCGAAGATACTGATATCGTTATTGCCACCCGTCGTTGCGTTGAGCAGGCTGATGTTAAAGATGTCGTTGCCGGAGCCACCAGACATGGTAATGCGGTTGCCGGACATGACCGCAGTACCAGAACTACCACCTTCCGCAGCAGTCAGGCCAACCGCAGCGCTCATGGTCAGATTCAGGATGTCATCTCCGCCACCACCCTCCATGACCATATTGTTGCTTAGAATGGCCGCAAAAGAGGAATGATTTGTCACGGATGAACTGGCCGATGCGATAGCTCTCATCAACAGCGAGATTGTATCATCACCATCTCCACCATACATCGATCCGGTGTTTCCAGTTCCTTCACTACCTTCCCCACCCGACTGACCGATGATAGCCTGCGCATAAGCATGGCTCCCCGTTCCGGTCGCTACGGCATGCGCGGACAAGGTTACCGAAATCACATCCTCTCCGGCATCTTGGTTACCACCATTAACGGCAAAGGTATTATTGGAAATAGAGGCAAAAGCACCGCCACTACCGCTCGACGAGCTACTCCCCGTCCCCCATGAATAATAAGCCCCCATATCTCCCATTACCTGAGCTTGTGCAACCAGCGAAAGGGAGATCGCTCCATCATTTCCTGAAGAACCATCAATAAAGTAGTGGTTATCGTAAATACCAGCCCAGGCATTCACACGATTACCGGTGGCCGTTTCCGTGATTAATGGTGATTCGACAGTCGGTGCATGAATGAAATTGGATGGATACACCGCAGCATTGGCCGTCGCATGCACGCTCAAACTCAACAGTGTGTCATCTCCTGCCCCACCCAATATAACGATATCATCAGAATACTGTTCTGCGACCGCCTTTGCATCGAGGGAGGCATTCGATACCGTCGCCGATGCGAGCAGGCCGATTTCGATGCCAATACTATCCACACCAGAACCACCATCAATTGTTACGTCGTGTGACGAAACCGTTGCCCAGGCACTGGCCAATGTCGTCCCCCCTTCAGTAGTATCCTGTGTTATCGAATCGTTGCTGACTGGAGAGACAATCAAGGCCGAAGCATTCAGATTCATGTTGAGGGTGATCGTATCATTCCCCTCGGAACCGGCGATAAACATATCATTGCCAGAAACACTCACCCAGGCAATCGCGCTCGCCTCCCCGCTTACGGTCGCATTGGCACCAGCATTGATTATGACAGAAATGGTGTCATCACCCTCGTTACCTTGGATACCGGCCATAGAAGAGGAGGAGTAGGTCAAATAATTCTGCACAACCTCTGCGTAAGCTCTCGCTGAAGATCCGACACTGGTAGCCGAAGCATCGGCAAACAGGGTTACGGCTATCGCTTCATTTTGAACAGGTGAAACGCTGGCTTCATCGATATTCACTCCCGAGACAATAAACCCGTCCGAATCCCCAAAAATCGTGATGTTGTTGTGACTCACAATTGCAGAAACGGTTTGATTACCACTGGCTCCGCTACCAATCGCTTCTGCACCAAGCATCAGCGTAATACTGTCCGTACCTGATCCACCCTTGATATCAACGATGTTGTTGTAAACACTGGCCACAAAATTAGTAGTCGAATAGGTACCAGCATATGCCCCATCGATATGTTCTTCGACTGCCAAGACCGGATTGAAAACACCGGCCGAAGAGGGCATGACCGAGGCTGAGAATGTGGCGTGAATGGCGTCGTTTCCTTCGCCACCAGTCATTAGCAAAACGTTGTCTCCGACGTAGGCATTGGCAACGACCTGATCAAAATTGACGTCAGCCCCCAATTCGATGCTCGCCTTGAAGGAGGCGTTCAGGGTATCGCTGCCGGTTCCACCACTCATCACAACAAGGTTATTCGTGACGTGCGCCAAAGCAGTACCATAAGAACTGTCAGCCTGGACCAACGCCGCTAATTCGACATCCAGGATATCTGTTCCAGAGGCACCAGACATCTCGATGGTATTGAAAACAATTTTGGCACCCGTGTTAAAGCCGGTCTCATAGGTTGCCAATTGTACTGAAGTGGGAGAAACATCCAGAACAGGCATGCCCGATGCGATGGCCGAGAGGCCGACACTGAGGTTATCGTCCCCACCACTGCCCTCCAGACTGATCCGGTTATATCCGATATAAGCCAGCGCATCGGCTGAGGTGGTCGCGGATGCAGTGGCTTGAGCATCCATCATCACGGAGATGGTGTCATCACCATCACCACCGAACATCGAAAGAGTGTTGGAGCTGATACTGGCGTCAAGATTCGCATTGACGCCACTGCCCTGGACATACGCCATCAGGGCGGCATTCAAAATATCGTCCCCATCCGATCCGGTCAGGGCAAAGTCATTGCCGATGATGTAAGCCTCGCCAAGCATGGTCGAAGAAGTCTGACCATTGGGATCAATGGCTTCCTGGCGATAAACTTGAGCACCGGTGTGGCTGGCCAAAACCGTGAGATTCAACGTGTCATTACCCGTACCACCAGACATATCGATGGTATTGTAAACAATATTGGCACCCGTGTTAAAGCCGGTCTCATAGGTA
>JADFYU010000031.1 GCA_015232865.1 Magnetococcales bacterium | reverse complement strand
TCATGTCAAATCTTCCTCTATCCCTCAATGTTGGGTGGCCAGTTGGCATCGTCAATTTCGTCGGTCCATTTCAAAAAAGCGACAATGGCGTCCAACTCCTCTTCGGTCAGGTTGAATTGTGGCATCTGCCGACGGCCCTCTACTTCGGTCGGTTGGGATTTGATCCAATCTTTAATGTAGTCCGGCCCCCGACGCGCATAGACGTTGCCCAGTTCCGGAGCAAAATAGGCCCCTTCTCCCATGATGGTATGGCAGCCCACACAGTTGTTGACCTCCCAGACCCGCTTACCCAGTGCCACCTGGGGTGTAATGTTTTCTCGGTGGTCCCGTTCGGGCAGCTTATTCGTGGTGTCGAATGTCAAGCCGACCAGGACAAGGAAGAAAAAGACAGATCCTCCGTAGAACATGTTCCGTGCAGAGTTCTTTGTGAACTTGCTCATAAATTGACTCCGTTACTGTTGGGTGGAAAATGATTTTTTTCGGGAGTCTACGGTATCGGATCGAAACCGTAATTGACCTAGGACAAGAGCGTAAATTTTTATTGAAATTTTTTTTAGCGGTTTTGCGACAATAAAATCAATGATTTCAGGGGGTGGAACATTTTGACCCTATCTGGCATGAGCAAAAAAAAGAGAAAGTAAGGGGGGGGGGTGGTTTGGCGTCGGATTTTTCGGCGCTCACGCCGTCTGTTTGGAGTGGAGTGAGCGCCGAGGTAAAACGAAGAAATCATAAAAAAACTAGCTGTAGGTTCTGGCCCCTTTTTTTGCTTTGGGCTTGAAGAATTTTTTGCTGGGCAACGGGCCGCTGCGTTTGTTGCCAGGAGTGGCTCCAGCCCCAGATCGTCCGCCAGTGGTCTCTACCGGAGCTCTACGACCGCCGCCTGATTGCGGCTTGCGGCTTGCGGAAGCATTGCCGTTGCGGGCAAAACGACTGGGTGCATTGCCCCGTCCACCACCGCCATTGGGTTTTGGTTTGGTATAGGGGGCCGTTGCCGCTGATTGGGAATGAAAGAGGTGGTCGATATCCACTTCAATATTTTGACGTATGGCGGTTTGAATCTCTCGCAGATAATACCGTTCCCCAGCGTCGCAAAAGGAGAGCGCGGTTCCTTCGCGTCCGGCCCGAGCGGTCCGGCCGATCCGATGAACGTAATTTTCCGGTTCATTGGGTAGGTCAAAGTTAATCACGTGGCTGATGTCGCTGACATCAATTCCACGTGCGGCAATGTCGGTTGCCACCAACACCCGAACCTGCCCCTTGCGAAATTGGAGCAGAGCCTTTTCCCGTGCGCCCTGAGATTTATTGCCATGGATGGCCGAGGATTTGATCCCGGCTTTTTCCAGGTCTTCTGAGACCCGGTTGGCCGCATGTTTGGTCCGGGTAAAGACCAAAGCCCGTTGAATGTTCTGTTTTTCGATCAGATTTTGCAACAGTTGGCGCTTGTTGGATTTATCCACATAGAGAATGACCTGTTTAATCTTCTCCACCGTCGTCGCCTGAGGTGTTACTTCGACCCGAACCGGCTTTTTGAGCAGAGAGTTGGCCAACTCTTCAATATTTTTCGGCATGGTTGCCGAAAAAAGCAGGGTTTGTCGATTATCGGGCAGAGTGGCAATAATTTTTTTGATATCATTGATAAATCCCATGTCCAACATGCGGTCGGCTTCGTCCAGGACAAAGGTTTCCAGTTGGTCCAATCGGATCTGGCCTTGATTCATTAAATCGAGCAGTCGCCCCGGTGTGGCCACCAGCACGTCGACGCCACGGGAGAGGGTACGAATCTGTGGGTTTTGGCTGACGCCACCATAAACCACCGCCCGTAACAGACGTAAGGTTCGGCTTAGTTCGGCAAAGCTGGCATCGATTTGCGAGGCCAACTCGCGGGTTGGGGTCAAAATTAAAACCCGTGCCTGTTTTGGTCCGGCACGTCTTTTGCGTCGCATCAATCTGTCAATGATCGGCAGGGCAAAGGCGGCGGTTTTACCGGTTCCAGTCTGGGCGATGCCCAACAGATCACGCCCCTTGAGCAATTGCGGAATCGCTTGAGCTTGAATGGGAGTGGGTTTTTGGAATCCTAAATTGTTTAACGCGGTATGGAGGGATGGAATGAGGGGTAAATCAGAAAAATCAGACACTAAAACTCTTTTGTTCCTAAAAATATCAAAGAGATTGGCTCTACCGAACGCTGCCAATCTGCCGAGATAAAAGTAAAGGAGAGTGCGTCCGGGCAGGACAAACTCTGCCTCTTGTGCCGTTTTGTCAATGATAAAAAAAGAAGGAGGGTCCGATCCCTGGACCCTCCTTTATAATTTTCCTGACTGAAATCAATCTATTCGCATTGATTCAGGTCGGGACGGCCACTCCAGCAGAAGTTGCTGCCGGTCTCGGACGGATTGCCCATATCATCAAACCCACCGGTGAGGGGTTGTCCGTTATAGGTGGCGGTGATCTGCTTATATTTGGTAATGTCCAAGCGACCGTTGTTACAAGATTTGACGGCGGCCTGCCAGCAGGCGAGTGCGGAGTCGGCCTCTTTGACTTTTGAACAGGATTGATTGCCGTCACACTTTTTGTAGGAGATGGCCTCCTGACCAGCACAAGCGGTTCTGGTGTAGTTGACGGTACATTCAGCATTGGCCAGGGCTGAAAAACCGACGAAGGCAGTAAAGAGAGTTGCGATAGAGAGTAGTTTTTTCATGGGTTGAATAGGCTCCACAGATGGGGTTGATTATTAGGTGGTTCCCAGTATGGCTTAAATAAATACGGCGTGTAAAGTATGTCACAAATTTGTGATTTATTCTTGGTTTGCGCCGTTATATTATACTGATTTCAGATAACAAGGATGATCATATTTTGGTTGGTAAAAGGAGAAGGAAAAGATGGGTATGAATAAACCAAAAAAACTGGAAGATTGGCGTACCTATTTAAAATCGGGGGCTCGAATATTTTTGGGTTCCAATGCCGCCTGTCCCCACACCCTCATGTCTCTACTTCTCAAACAAGCGAGCCATTTCAAGGATGTCGAGGTGGTGCATATCCTGACTCTGGGTGGAAGTCCCTGGGCGGGTGAGAAATATCGGCATTCGTTCAAGGTCAACTCCCTCTTTCTCGGACCGGGATCAAGAGAAGCGGTGGCCAGCGGTGTTGCCGACTACACCCCCTGTTTTCTATCAGAAATCCCCTCTCTCTTCAAAGAGGGAATTCTGCCCATCGATGTCGCCTTGATTCAGGTTTCGCCACCGGATTCTCAGGGCTATTGTTCTCTGGGTGTCTCGGTGGACGTGGTCTCTTCCGCCTGCCGGTCAGCCAGGGTGGTCATCGCTCAGATCAACCGGGCCATGCCCCGGACGTTTGGCCGCAGTTTCATTCCATTTAGCATGATTGATGCCTACATCGAGGTAGATGAGCCGATTTTGGAGTTGCCGGCCAAGCCTCAGGACGAGATCACCTTGAGTATTGGTCACAACGTCGCCATGCTGATCGAAGACGGCAGTACCCTGCAAATGGGTATCGGTCGAATTCCCGACGCTGTTCTCCAGAGTCTACAGGGCCATCACCGCCTGGGAATTCATACGGAGATGTTTAGCGATGGCTTGGTCGATCTGATGGAAAAGGGGGTGGTGGATAACAGTCGCAAAACCCTGCATGCTGGTAAAGTCATTACCTCCTTTTGCATGGGCAGCAAACGGCTTTACGATTTTGTCCATGAAAACCCCCACGTTGAATTTCACCCATCCGAATACACCAACCATCCGGCCATTATCTCTCAGAACGATCGGATGATCGCTATCAACAGCGCCATTGAAGTGGATCTTTCCGGGCAGGTGGTGGCCGATTCAGTGGGCAGTCGCCTCTATAGCGGTATCGGCGGTCAGGTCGATTTTATTCGCGGTGCCGCTCAGAGTAAAAATGGCTGTCCTATCATCGCCCTTCCGTCCACGGCCAAAAATGGTACGGTTTCACGCATTGTTCCCTCAATCAGTCCGGGGTCCGGTGTGGTGACGTCACGGGGTGATGTTCACTATGTGGTCACTGAATATGGTATCGCCTCCTTGCGTGGTAAGAGTATCCGCGAGAGAGCGCTGGAGTTGATTCAGATCGCCCATCCTGATTTTCGGGAAGAACTGCTGCGACAGGTTCGGACCCACTATTGGGTACCGGATTACCAGGTCGCCCGCCCGACTCGGGTGGTGGAGCTGGGTGATTCGGGAATGATCAAGTTAAAAATGAAGCAGAAAAAGTTTTTCCTACGTCCGCTACGGGCATCGGATGAACGGATTCTTCAAGAATTTTTCTACTCTCACACCCAAGAGACCCTGATGCTCCGCTATCGCTATGGCATCAACCGCATGTCTCGCGAGAAGGCCTACACCCTGGTCAATGTCGATCAGACCAAAGATCTCGCTCTCTGTTTGGTCCGGCGTCGGGGACCGAAAGAGAGAATCCATGCCGTTGGTCGCTACTACCATATTGAGCAGGGCAACTATGGCGAGGTGGCCTTTGTGGTCCGGGAGAGTAGCCGAAAAAATGGGTTGGCTGACGAACTATTGAAAAAAATGATTGCCATTGCCCGGATTCGCAAACTGAGCCGACTGGTCGCCTTGGTTCGGACGGACAATAAACCCATGCTCAAAGTACTGAAGAAAAATGGATTTATCCGTGGTCCCAGCGAAGATCCCATGGAGATATTCCTGGAGTTGGTTCTTGAACAAGAACCGGCTGCTGAAGAGGTAAACCAGGGTTCAACAGAATAATCCTAAATTTGGCACTCATCAATTGATGGGCAGGCCGAAGGCCAAAAAAACAATTAAAAAAAAGGTGGGGTCTGGGGCGGTTCTTCGCCCCAGTGGGGTGCGGGGCAAAGCCCTGAAAAAACCAACCCATTTTAACTGATGGTCGTGCAGATTTTAACCTGTCAATTAACGAGAGCAAGAGCACTAGGTTAATCGGACTAGATTTTAGGGAGTGGTGGTATGGAAACAATTTTGTCACAATTAGGGGTAGATGCCAGAGTTTGGATGGTGGTTGGCTCGCTGTTGGTACTGGTCGGCAGCTTCAAGATTATCAGTAAGGGGTTTTCCATGGCACTCTGGATCATTCTGCTGATCATCGGCGTCTCCGTCGCCAGTTATGGTCTCCAGGAGGGGGGATTGATTCTACCGCCGGAATACAGCGCCAAGTTTGAAAAGATCATTGGTCCCGGTAAGACCATGACCCAACAGACCATGAAAAAGTTTTGTGCGGAGATGTTGCAGGAGGAGGTGGGAACAAAGGTCTGGTGTGAGCAGATCAAAACCAAACCCAAAGCCGACTGGACACCCAACGATGCCGTCGTCTACGCACAAAGCTGCATTCTTTAGTCTGGAAACGGCGGTTGGCGGTGCATACCGACAACCGCCGTTTTTTACGACTGCTTAAGATTGTTTTTTTATGTAGGGGAGATACTTGGGGTCTTCGATTTGAATATGGCTGATAAACCAGTTGGACAGATAGCTGACCAGTTGACTGGCAGCCAGACTCATCAGACCGCTTTTATCCAGATCAGTCCGAAATTTGTGTAACGTTGCTTCAAAGGCGTGATGTTGGGCAATGTGCTGTTCAAGGTCGGGATAGTTTCCCTCAACCATCAACGCCTCCTCTTCGCGAAAATGTTCGGTGACATATCCGACCAAAAAATCATGGGCTTCATGCATACGGGGCAGAGTGACCGACGTGACTGAGCTGTTCAAGGCGACATCCAGCCGGTGAATGCGTTCGATAATGGCTCTGTGTTGCTGGTCTATTCTTTCAACTCCCAGCGCAAAATTTGAATCCCACAACATCAATCACCCCAAATGTGCCCTGAATATTGGTAATTTGTTAACCCAAAATTCGGCTGTTGTTCACACGCCAGCGGCACGACCACTCGATTCAATAGAAAAACAGAAAAACTCTGCTCACCAACCCGTCAAATTTTTGTAAATGGTTTTCATTTTTATGAATGTTATGTAACAAAAGGGAAACAGTCAAACAAAAAATGCGCTGCATTCTTGCTGAAATAAATAGTCAGATTCTGTTTCCGCAGCCCTTACAGTCAGGATCAGAGGAGGATTTCAGGGTTTAGTCACCAATAAAACCATCGCCTCTCCGTCGGGTTGGGGTTGGGAGATTTGATAGTGCTCGTCTTGTAATGAGCGGGGAACATTGATCAAGGGCTCTCCCCGATTCAGGCGGACGAGCAGACGTCGACCGCTCTGCATGGATTCCAGTTTTAGTTTGACCCGAACAAAGGTCATGGGACACTGTTCCGTGGTGATATCGATAAATTCGTCGTCAGGCATGGTCTATATTCCTGGATTAGGCGGTTGTCCGCACGCAATCGAAGCAGTTGGGGGTGGGTTGGAGGGTCGGCGTAAAATAGCGACTGGTCTCGGCGCAAAAGCCGGTCACCCAGGGGTGAAGGGCGGTCGGAGCCGTCTGCTCAAGGAGAATTTTCAGGACTCTCTGAGCCAGAAGGGAGCCTAACAAGCTGGAAATCATTGGATTGTCGGCGCCGTATACCGTGCCAGTTGAAAGGGGCGGCGGCCCAGAAAAACAGCTTGGGCAGGGGTTGGCGACGATCCAGCCGAATTGTCCCCGGCTTATCGCTAGTAACAGCGGAATTTTATTACGACGACAGGTGGCGATCAGCCGTTTTTGGTCGGGAGCATTGGCACTGGTCTCTAACACAAGGTTGAAGGACTGGGTGTTCAGGGGGTCATAGAGGGACTCCGGGCTGTTGTCCGAGCCGCTCCACGGGTCTATAGCCACCGCCGGGTTTTGCAGTTTGGAGTGCTGGATCAAGCTTTGAATACATCTGCCTGCATCGGTAGGGTTTCGTTCTAAAAGAGACCAATGGCCGATTCCGGCTCCAACGCCGTAGAGCAGCAGGGTGCGGGCAACGGCACCGGTTCCAATCAGGGCGACCCGACCCGCCTCAAGTTTTTTCTGCCCGACACCGCCGATCTGTGGCAGCAAAATCTGCCGGGAGTATCGATCCATCCATTCGGTTGTTTGGGCCATGGTCAAAAAAGTTGGGTAGAAAAATATCGTTCGGCAATATCCGGTAGGATAATGACAAATCGTTTGCCCTGGGAGTCTGGCTCCTGAGCCAGTTCCAAGGCAGCGGCCACCGCCGCTCCAGAGGAGATGCCACAGGCGATCCCCTCTTTTCTGGCACAGGTTTGGGCGGTTTGCACCGCCAATTGATCGCTGACCCGAACAACCCGATTGATGAGTTCCACATCCAAAATAGGCGGAATAAACCCGGCTCCAATTCCTTGAATACTGTGTGGGCCGGGCATGCCGCCGGATAAAACGGCGGAGTTTTCCGGCTCTACCGCCACTGCTTTCAAGTTTGGAAGGTTCTGCTTAAGTCGGCGGGCAATTCCGGTCAGGGTTCCGCCGGTTCCGATTCCGGCAACCACCACATCCAGTTGGCCATCGGTATCGGCCAGAATCTCCTCGGCGGTGGTTTGAAAATGGATGTCCGGGTTGGCTTGGTTGGAAAACTGGCTGGGCATAAAAGCGTTGCTCTCATTGGCCAAAATATCCATGGCTTTATCGATGGCCCCCTTCATGCCGGAAATGGCCGGAGTCAAAACAACGTCCGCCCCCAAAAGTTTAAACAGCTTACGTCGCTCCAAAGACATGTTGTCCGGCATGGTCAAGGTCAGTTTATAGCCTCGGGCGGCACAGACAAAGGCCAGGGAGATGCCGGTATTGCCGGAGGTCGCTTCAATGATCCGGGCGCCCGAGCGCATTTGACCGCTGAGTTCGGCGGCGCGGATCATGGCATGACCTATTCGATCTTTGACCGACCCCATGGGATTGAAGGATTCCAGCTTTACCAACAGCTCCACATCCAGGTGGGAGCCGATATGATTGAGTCTGACCAGTGGCGTATGGCCAATGGTCTCTATGATATCGTTGTAGATTTTTCCCATTTTCTCTCCAAACTCTCCCCGTGGTATTTTATCTTGGATAACGATGATTGACATCCCAGGCAGTCGTTTCTTTTTTGCAGCGAAATCTCTCGACGTCGCTGTCGGCTGTAATCGACGGTCAGCAATCGATCGGTCAGCGGCTTGCCAACGCAATTGACAATTTTATTGACCTCCAAAGCCATCAATTGACCAATCTCACCCACGAGAGGACCGATGACTCCCTCTGAACGGCAACTGGCCTCGCCAAGATCGGGTGACTCGTAAAAGAGACAGCGCAGACAGGCGGATTGGCCCGGTAAAATGGTCATCAACTGCCCTTGAGTGGCGATGACAGCTCCATGGATCAAAGGGGTTTTCAGTTGCACAGCCGCATCGTTGGCCTGAAACCGGGTGGCATAATTGTCCGAACCGTCGACGATCAGCTCACATCCCTGAGCCAGGGTTGCAATCTCTTCGACACTTTCCAGGCGCCGAACGACCGGTTTTACGCAGATGGTTGTGTTCTGATTGGCCAGCCACTCGGCAGCGCGTACCGATTTTTCCAAATTCAGATCAGCCTGGGTAAAGAGCACCTGTCGGTGCAAATTGGAAAGTGCGACCCGGTCCGGGTCAGCCCAGGTGATTTTGAGTGGACGGCTCTTTATTGGCTTGTCGGCCAGGGCCAGGGCCACGGCACAACCCAAACCGCCGGCTCCGATCATCAGAATGTGGGCCGGGCCGCTCAAATGGAGTAGGTCATCCGGTTATAGACCTCGCTGGGCACACCGTTGCGGAATGCCCGGGTGGTCAACTCCTCGACGCTGATGCCGTCCATGATCTCCAAAATCTGCTCTTGAAATTCTGCCCAAAGGGGGCGGATGACTTGACGTCCGATGGGACCGATAGCCATGTCGTCCGGTAATCCCGACTCCATGTCCTCTTCGACGATCATCACCACTCGGGCAATATCCCCAACACTGATCTTGGCACGCTCCCGAGCCAAAAGATACCCGCCTCTGGGGCCGCGAATACCTTTGAGTATTCCAGCCTTGACCAACCGTTGCATGACCTGTTCCAGATAGCGTTGAGGCACCCCCTGACGGCTGGTTACCTCCCGAATTTGCACCGGCTCACCGCCGGAGTTGTAGGCAATATCGGTGACTGCTTCAATGGCATAGAGTAATTTTTTTGAAAATTTCAACATTTCTCTCTTTTCCCCCCAGTTTCACCAAAACTAATTGTGCAAAACATATAAAAAATGATTTTGAGTCGTTGCCTAGATCGATGGACACTCTTAATTTAAATACAAATTCATGCGAATATTTAAAATAACCTTATTTTAGATCATCTCTGGAGACGGTGGTGAGCGGTGTGTGCCGACCCCTGCCGTTTTCAGGATTATTGCCCAGTACTGCCGAATCCATCCTCATTTCGTTGGGTTGAATCCAGTTCTGAGACAACTTTCCACTGACATTGACTGACCTGGGCCATTATAAACTGTGCAATTCGCTCACCGCGTCGGATGGTAAACGGTTTGCGACCGTGGTTGATGAGAATTACTCCCAATTCACCGCGATAATCCGAGTCGATGGTTCCCGGCGCATTGAGCACCGTCACTCCCTTTTTTAGAGCCAGCCCGGAACGGGGCCTGACCTGCCCCTCCCAACCCAGGGGAATGGCCAGGGCTAATCCGCTGGGAATAACGGCTCTGGCTCCCGGATTCAGGATAATCGGCTCAGTCTCTAAAACGGCGGCCCGCAGATCCATGCCGGCGGAGCCGATCGTTTCATATTTTGGCAGATCCAGCCCCACACCGTGGGCAAGGATTTTCAATGTCACAATCAATGGCGAGGCGTTCATTCCGCTCTCCGGGTTGAGTCGAATAATGAGGCGATGGTCTGAATCAATTTTTCGCCGACCTTCGCCTTGGAGAGTAGGGGCCAGTGGGTCATCTCTCCGGCTTGATTGAGCAGGCTGACCCGGTTGGTGTCGACCCCAAATCCCGCTCCTTTCTCCAGTAAATCGTTGATGACCAGCAGGTCACACCCTTTTCGCTGCATTTTTTCCCGGCCCCGTTCCAGGGCTTTTCCCGTTTCCGCTGCAAACCCCACCACCAACCTGCCAGCAGCCGATCTGGCGAGGCTGGCTAAAATATCGGGGTTACTGGTTAGCGAAAGCTCCAGCTCTGTCGAATTCGACTGTTTTTTTATCTTGTCCGACAGTCGCTTTTTTGGGCGAAAATCCCCAACTGCCGCCGTTAAAATAGCCCCGTCGCAGCCATTTTCCTCTTGCCAGAGGCCCAGGCAGGTTTCATACATCTGCTGGGCCGAGGTGACGGGGTGGCACCTGGCACCAATTGGTGGGACCAGAGTGACCGGTCCATGGACCAGATCGACCGTGGCTCCAGCTCTGAGAGCCGCCCGGCAGATGCTCCAGCCCATTTTGCCGGAGGAGTGGTTGGCGATAAAACGAACCGGGTCCAGAGCTTCGTGGGTGGGTCCGGCGGTAATCAACAGCCGATAACCAGCCAGAATTTTGGGGGTGAGTAGGGCATGGGCGGCCTCGACGATCTGTTCGACCGGGGCCAATCGGCCGGCACCCTCATCGCCACAGGCCAAGGTGCCGGAGGCCGGTTCGACAACGTGGGCGCCATCTTTTTCCAGTTGCCAGCGGTTGCGCTGAGTCGCCGGTTTTTCCCACATGACCGTATTCATGGCTGGAGCCACCAGCAGAGGGCCGTTATGAGCCAGTATGACCGTCGAAGCCAGATCATCGGCCAGACCCTGGGCCGCTTTGGCCATGAGATTGGCTGTGGCCGGTGCAACAACCAGCAAGTCCGCCTCTCGGGTCAGGCGAATATGATCCATGGCATCGTCTCGGCCTGGTTGGAACAGTTCCGTATGGACCGGCTCACCCGACAGAGCCTGAAAGGAGAGGGCGGTGACAAATTCCAAAGCCGAAGCGGTGGCGATGACCGTTACCCCGGCCCCCTTTTCTCGAAAGGAGCGGATCAGGTCGATTCCACGATAAGCGGCTATTCCGCCGCTGACGATGAGGATTATTTTTTTATTGTTCCAGAAATTCAAAATAGAAAACCCTTTCAAAACACATATAAAAGGAATTATCCACCAATTATTGTGTATGTCAAATATTTTTACGAGTTGGTTGTGTTGTACGAACGATAAAACGACGAAGGCATATTTTTTGCATCACTATCGTTGCGGATCTGTATCAGAATAATATTTTTCAGGATATGAGGGTGTTCTTTCAGTCATTTGGAGAGGAAAATGGATCGTCATATCTATATAACTAAATGGTATCTATCAATTTAGCTCCAATTATCTGGTGAACTGTCGATCCGCTATGACCGAGGGTGCAGGAAAGTTTTTCATATCTGTTTTTAGTTTGATATCGACGAAAATCACCATTTTTTTGTCGCCAACCCCGGTTTAATTTTTTTATCTGTTTGAACAGGACAAAAAAAACAGTGTTTGCCAATCGTGATCATTCAACTGCGGCTGGAATTATTATAAAACCGCTGATTTCATATGGTTTTATATCGGTCTGTCTGGCTGTTTTTTCTGGACTGTCAGGTTGTACGGTCAAGCCGGAACCCATTACCACCCAGTCGGTAGAGCAGCGGGTCAAAAGCGATTTGGGCCATCTGTTTACCGATCAGGAGCCGACCTCCTATCAGATCGGTCTGCATGAGGCCATGGCGCGGGCGGTCAAGTATAACCTGCAACGACGGGTCAAGCAGATGGAGGAGGCGGTTGCGGTTGAAGATTTGGGGTTGGCTGAACGGGACTTGCTGCCGTCTATTGCCGCTTCAGCCGGGTATACCTTCCGAAATCAGGAGCATGTCACCAACCTAAAAAACAGCAACCTTCAGTTGATGAGTGCGGATAACAAGCAGGGGGAGGCCAATTTGACCTGGACCTGGAGTGTTCTGGATTTTGGTGTGAGCTATGTTCAGGCTCGTCAAAAGGCGGACCGGGTGTTGATCCATCGCCAACAGCGCCGAAAATCCACGCAAAATATCATCCAAGAGGTTCGAACCCGCTATTGGCAGGCGGCTTTGACCGATCTGTTGGTGCCGGAGATTGACCGGTTGTTGGCGGAATCCGAAGCGGCCCGAAACGATGTTCAGCGTCTGGAGGCTGCTGGTCAGGAGGTGCCGACCATCGCCTTGAAGAGTCAACAGATATTATTGGATACCACCCATCAATTGTGGGAAATGCGTAAACAGTTGGTTGAAGCCAAGAGTCAACTGGCGGTTCTGATGAACCTGCCGCCGGGAACGGTCTTCTCTTCGGTGGCACGTCAGGAGGAGGTCTTGGACGAAGGGTTGATTCTGCTACCAGAGGCTGCGTTGGACCATTTTGCTCTGTTACACAGGCCGGAATTGCGAAAATCCGATTATGATGAGCGGATCAGCGCTCTGGAAGTGCGTAAGGTTCTGCTGCAAATGTTACCCAACCTGGTCTTGACCGAGGGGTTGGCCCATGATAGCAACCAATATTTGCAAAACCAGACCTGGGGGTTGGTCGGAACCCGGCTGTCATGGGATCTGTTCAATCTGGCTTCTACCCCGAAAAAAGTGGCGATCGCCAAGCTTGAAAAAGAGGTTGTTCGTTCCCAACGGTTGGCTTTTAGCATGGCGGTCGTGACTCAATTGCGTCTGGCTTTGCAAAATTATCATCTTTCCAAGCGGGATTTGAGCATTGCCAGAGATGTCAATGCGCTGCAAGTGAGAATGGTTCAAGAGGGGGAGTCGGATAAACATCGGGTCAACAATACCGATATTCAACGCATTCAGCAGCGGTCCCGAGCCATTCAGTCCCGTCTGGATCAGGGCGAGGCTTTTGCTGAAATGCAGAGTGCATTGGGTCGAATCCAACTGACCTTGGGTGTTGACCCCTTACCGTTAACTCCGCAAATGAATCTGGCTGATGTTCAAACCATGTCTCGAATTATCGCCATGCGCCAATCAAGTGTTGTCAGTGCCGTGATCTCCGCCATTCCAAAACCGCTTTTAATCAGCCGATTAAATTCCAACTCTCGGCCAAAGGCTGAGACGGATACCGGGGCATTGAGTCGTCAAGGAAATGAAGCGATCTGGGATACTTTGGAGCAGATTTCCGACCGAATTGAGAAAAACCAGGAGGGGGTGCTAAAATGGGGTGATCTATTCTCCGCCAATTCGTCGAATCCCCAATCAAGTCCAAGCTATATTCCACCTGGTTCTGACACCCCGTTGTCGTCATTTGGATTTGACGCTCAACCCGTTGGATATATTCCCCCATCCGGGGCAATGGAATATACCGTTCCCGTCACGGCTGTACCAGCTGTCCATCCGATTCCGGTGGAAGTTGGGCAGGTTACTTTGGCGGTGGAGTGATCTATGGGCCTTTTCAATAGAATCAATGAATCCATGAGAGCGACTCGAATCAAACGGCAGGCTCTGCTCACTGTTGTGGTTGCCTGTGGTTGGTTGGGGTCATCCTCTTCCGTGTATGCCGAGTGTGTCCGAGGCAACTGTGCCGATGGTTTTGGTACGTTCATCTGGCCCTCCGGTTCCCGCTATTCTGGAGATTTTAAAAATGGCGTCCGGCATGGCGCCGGTAGTTTTCAATTTCCAGCAGGTGACATCTATGTGGGGGAGTACAGCAACGGTGTTCGCCATGGCAAGGGAACCTTTGTTTGGCGTTCTGGAAAAAAATATGTGGGAGAGTGGGTCAGTGGACGTCAACATGGATATGGGATAAAAACTTGGCCGGATGGTCGCCGTCAGGCCGGATTGTTTGAAAACGATGTGTTTGTCCATTTTGTTCAGCAGCCGCAGAGCGACATACAGACCGCCCAGCGGACCTGGCCGTCGTATATTCCGCCGGGTCAGCCACCGTCCTATATTCCACCGACGCCGCCATCCTACATTCCGCCGGATCAACTGATTGTCCAGTTGCCAGCGCATCCGGGTTCATCGGTTGCCCAAGCCGAAGGGAAGGTCAAACCGGACAGGTCCGATTCTGTGACCCCGCCGCCGTCCGCTCCGCCTCACCAGAAAAAGTCGGTTGCAACGGCGGTTGCGGCTAAACCGGTGACGCTGCCCAAGCCAGTTGAGTTGGCCAAAATCACCCCTAAAGTCAAACCGGTTGAGGCGGCCAAAACGGGTGTGGCGAAAAAACCGGTCGAGGCGGCCAAAACGACCCCTAAAGTCAAACCGGTTGAGGCGGCCAAAACGGTTGTGGCGAAAAAACCGGCAGCTGAGGCGAAGCAGGTGGTCTCTTCCAGGACCTCTTCGATGCCGAAACGGGCATCTCATTTGACTAAAGAAGTTCGTCTGCCACCGGTGTCTCAGTTGGCAAATATGGTTGAAAGCCGCCCTTCAACTGTGGCACCGAAGCCGGTTGATCGGCCGTTGGAGCAGAAAAAAATGGCTTCGGCTCAGAGAACAGAGCGTGCGGAAAAACAGCCGGGAAGTCAATTTTTATCACAGCTTGATCCACACCTGTTTCCACGCTTGAACTGGGATAAGGCCGAGCCGCGTCGGTCGGCCGATTTGACCCCCTCAGAACCGCTCTCCTTGGCTCTGAGCCGGTCGCTTCAGCGCTATAAACGAAAGGAATCAGCTCAGAAAAAGCCGATGGTTGCAGATAAGGCTCAACCTTCACCCAAAAAGCGAGTTCAAAAAACAGCTTTGGTCAAGACAAATGAAAAGCCGGCGAAAAAAACCAGTTCGCCGGGCGGGAGAAAATATTACTGGCAGGGCAAGAGAGAGCTGGACAAAGGTAAGTATCAATCAGCCATTCGTTCTTTTGGTGAGGCGCTGATTGAAAATAAAATGGATTTGGATGCGGCATTGGGGCGGGGCATGGCCTACCTGAAAGCCGGCAGTCCCGCTCAATCTCTTGCCGATTTTGACTTGGTCTTGCGGGTTGACAACACGGCTTCAGAGGCGTTGCTGAATCGGGCGATAGCCAACCGTCAACTAAAGGAATTTGCGGCCTCTCTTGAGGATTTGAATCGACTGATCGACCAAAAGCCGACCGAATCCCAAGGCTATGAAGAGCGGGGTAAAACTTTGGGTACCATGGGCCGTTTTGAGGAGGCAGAAGTGGATTTAAACAAAGCCCTCAGCTTGAGTCAATCACCTTTCTCCATCCTGTTTCAGCGCGGCCAGGTTTTGGCAAAAATGGGTAAATATGAGCGGGCTATCATTGATTTGAGTCAGGCCATCAGAGGCCGTAGTGAGGAGCCGATCTACTTTTTCGAGCGCGGCAACGCCTATTCGACGGTGGGAAAAATGACCATGGCCGTCAAGGATTATGATCGAGCCATCGCCTTGAGCGGTGATGTGTCTGAATTCTATTTTGCCCGAGCCTTTGCCTACCAGGATTTGATGGAATCCGGAAAAATGTGTCTGGATTTAAAAACCGCCTGTAATCTTGGCGACGGCCAGGGCTGTCTTCTCCATAAAAAAGAGTGTAATTAATAAGATTTAACCAGTAAACGGCAGTTGTCGGCACGCCCTGGGCAAAACAGGAGAATGTCTGATCCTGAATTAAGGTGATGGCAACTTCTCCATCTAGGATCAATGGATCGAATCGCTTACGCACGGCCAACTGCCGAATTTAGGGTTATTTTTTCACAGCTCTGAGGTTAAAGTCTATGCCCTGTCCAGACCACTCGACCGATGATTTTAAGAATGGTGGTCTGTTCCGAGGAGAGGGTTTGGGTTTCGTAGGCCGGGTTGTCATTTTTTATCATGAGTGATCCGTCAAAGCCTTTTTGTAGTCGTTTTGTTACCAAGTCTTGATTGCGTTGAACCACATAGATCCCATCACTACCCACGCTATTCTCTCGTTTATCCAATAACAGCAGATCTCCATCATTGATGGTTGGGGCCATGCAGTCTCCCCGAACCGTTACCAAAGCCAACTCTTTGGGTTCCAACCCCATCTCCTGAGTAATCCAGCTACTTTTAAAAGCGATCAGATCGACCCGATGATCCAATTGAACGGATTCGTTCGGATTGTCGACAATTTGGCTCATGCAACGCGGGACCAAAATGAATGGTTCGTTTTCCAGCTGATAGTTCGCCCTGGGTTCACCAATCTGCGGGTATCTGAAGAGGATGGCTGGATTGGCAGCATTGTGAGGGTTGAGCTGCTTCTCCCCTTTTCCGGTCAATAACCAGCTTAACGAAATGTCTGTTTTCCAAGCGATTTTCATGAGGGTTCGAAGTTGGGGCTTGGCTCCTTTGTTCCAGATTCCGTCAAAGGTGGACTTGCCTATGCCCACATCCCGTGCCCAGGAATGGGGCGCTTGGGTGCCAATAATCTCGCCAAGGCGCTCTCTGAGTCCTGGTTTGACTCCCTCTGTATCCATAATGAGTCCTCCTATATTTTACGAACTGATTATGATTATAACTTAAAGTTGTGAACCGTACCAATAAAAAAACCGAACTCGAATAATGTCTATATTAAGTTTAGTCTTTTTTATCACAAAAAAAAGTAAATAAACCGAACCAGAAAGACGATAATAGAAATAACAATAGAAAAATATTGTATTAGAGCATGTCAGAATTGAATAAAAATGACAATTAGTAAGAATTATTTTGATGAGCAATATTTTTAGAAATCTACGTGAAGTAAGCGGTATAAAACCGAACTTGGAGGAGAAAAGTCGCTGAAACCCAGCTTTGGTCGTTATCTGTACCGAAAAAAAGAGAGCTGTTTGAGAGGTCGGTTATGACGAAAAACCAACGTGTCAAACCCTGTACACACTATTAACGGCCCAATTCAGGTTCAAAATGCAATTGTGCATCGGAACCATAAACAAAAAAGGAAAAAAATGATGAACAATCAAAACATCACGGTTCAACCAAAAACAGAGAAAAGCCAGGATTTTTCCGTTGTTCGCACCTTGCGGCTACAGCCTTTTGATTCACCGGGCCAATCAGAAAAAAAACAGGATGGCAATAAGCAGACTTCCATTGTTTCCGATTCACCTGATCAATTGAATGGTAGCCCCATTCCTACCCACAAAACTGCCGCATCCAAACCAATGGCAGTCGGGTTGAAAACAGCAAAAAATGTAGAAAATCCAGCCAGTTGTTCTGGCGCTGCTCAGACGGTTGGCCAGAAAAATGAGAGCAGCCGGGCTGAAGAGTTTGTTATGGATCCCCAGTTTAAAGAGTCAGATTTGCCAGGCTCCCTGGTTGAAATCAAAGAGGTGGTCGGTTTGCAAGGGGCGCTGACTTTGCTAAACCGGTGTGGGGGAACCCGACTGTTTATTCCAAGACGACTCAAGGCTCAACATAAATTGGCTGATCTATTGGGGCTGGAAGCCGCTCGGCTGATGAGTGCCTATTTTGGTGGGGAGACCCTGACCATTGTTCGGGGGAGCCGAGCCAAAAAATTAGCTAGAAACCGGTCACTGATCCGCCGCTACAATGGGGGAGAGCGGGTTGCGGAGCTGGCGGTGGCTTTTGAGTTGACCGAACGCCAAGTCTATACCATCCTATCCAAGGATAACGGATGATCCGGTACCCAGGCGGAAGGGGAGAAAAGGCGATGGATCAGGTGTTGGATGTGTCACTGACGGTGGATGTAGAAGGGGATATCAACGGAGCGTTTATGGATTCCCAACGCTATCGACCCCTTGGCGAGCAGGCCATGTGGCGGCGGACAAAAGAGGGAGAATCCCTGGGTTTGGGCTATATTCTTCAGAGTTTAAATCAAGCGGAATTGACCGCCACCTTTTTTCTGGAGGTGTTTCAGACCCACTGTTTTGGTCTGGAACCGCTAAAGGAGGCTGCCACGGCCATGGAGCAGGCCGGTCAAGATATCCAGCTGCACCTGCATCCCTGTTGGCGGGTCTTCTCCCAGACGGACTGGGAAAAAACCTGGCGGGGTCGCTCTCCCGCTGACACCTTGGTTGGCTTGGATGATTCACTTTTGGATGAACAGTTGGCTGAGGCGGTTGAGTTGTTCAAACAAATAGTCGGTCGTGCGCCCTTGGCATTCCGGGCGGGTGGTCTGAGTGTGGATTTGCCGGTGCTTCAAGCGGTTGCTCGGGCTGGGATTTCTTTGACCTCTTGCGTCGGTAGTGGTTACAACTGGCCTTCGGAGCCAGCGTTGCGGGGGCTGGTGGGGGGGTGTCACGCTGTGGCGGGTCTTTTGGAAGTTCCGGTGCGCTCCTATCGGCTTTTTCCCTGGCCGACAGCTCCCTTGCGACTGCTCACCATAATCGGCTCGACCTGGCAGGAAATGGAGGCGATTCTGGAGGCGGCGTGGCGTCAGCAGTCGGGACCGGTCGTGATTTTGACCCACCCTTCGGAGTTTGCTTCAAACCAAAATCTAGAAAGCCCCCGTTTTAAGGCCAACCATCAAGTGCGCCAACGGTGGCAGAGGCTTTTGGCGTTTTTGCAGGAGAACCGGAGCCGATATCGGGTCACCCCTTTTAGTCAAGGAGCCAATCGATGGCCCAATCAACCTTTAGGAGATCAAACGGTTCTGTCCGCTCCCTGGGCCACCCCACTGGTTCGGTTCTGGCAAAATCGTCTGAGTTCATCCTGAAGTCACCGGTCCGGATTGGCAAGGTCAATTTTCTCGTCGTCTGCCCACTCCTGTAAAAGGGTCAGGCAGGCTTCAAAATCATATCCATCCAATGCTGCCTGGAGCTTAAGCGCTCTTTTTCTTCTTGATCCTTGACCGACCAAGAGAATCAGCTCAGTCACCATCTTCTCTGCCATGGTATCATAGGCGTTCACATAGGAGTGGATTTGTTGGAACAGGAGGGCGAGTTGTTCCGGGTTTACATCGTGGTCAGGTCCGCTCTTTTCTTGATCATCAGAATCCGATTCCTGGGCTGGTAACGACTCTTTGATTGCAGCGATGATTGTCGAAAGTAGTTCGCCGGATTGGCTAATCTGGGCTGTAAGTGTCGCCTCGGATCGATCGGGATTGTTCGCCGAATGTTCAATCTGTGCGGCCAGATCCGATAGGTTGTTGGCACCGATGGTCGCAGCCAAACCTTTGAGAGTGTGAGCCGAGCGTTCTAATGCCGCATAGTCTCCTTGCTGCTGCTGTTGTATCATCTGTTGTGCGGAGTCGTTATGACTCAGGATGAACTTTTTTAAGATTTTGACATAAATATCAGCTTTATTTCCAACATTCTGCATCCCTTTTTTACAGTCCAAACCTGAAATAGAATAGAGGACTGTTTCGGTCCTGTTTTGTTTGGTTGGATAAAAAGAACGCGGTGTCGAAGCGGATTCAGCCGGGTCTGATTTCTTGACGACCCAGTTGATGAGGATATCATACAGCTCTTCCGGCACCACCGGTTTTGCCAGATGGTCGTTCATTCCGGCTTTCAGACTCTTCTCCCGATCTCCAGCCATGGCATTGGCGGTCATGGCGATAATGGGCAGAGATTCAAAGCGGGGGTTGGTTCGGATTTGGCCGGTTGCGGCAAAACCATCCATGACCGGCATTTGAATATCCATGAGTACGGCATCAAAATCGTCCTGTTCGATGGCCTCGACAGCCTGTTGACCATTGTCCGCCGTTTGAACAGTGATGCCAACCATCTGTAACAACTCCTGGGCGACCTGTTGATTGATCTCATTGTCTTCAACCAATAGAACCGTGGCCCCCTGCAACAGTTCAGTCGCCTCTTCTATTTCAATGAGAGGTTCAATCTCCGGCTGTGAAAAGGTGCTCTGATGGCCCAGTGCCGCTATGGTTGCATTGAATAGTTTGGAAAGATTGGTCGGCTTGCTGATAATAAATTCAACGTCCCACTTTTTAGTCAGGGTATCCAGATTACTCTGAGTGTTGGCCGTCAACAAAATAATCGCCGGTGTTTTATCCGGTGTACAACAGCGCCGGATTTCCGGGATGGTCTGAAGATGATCGGTTTCGGCCAATTTCCAGTCCAGATATATGATTTCAAAGGGTCGATTTTCTGTAACGGCTTTTTGGGTTGCCGATAGGGCTGACCGGGCCGAGTCAGAGGTGTTGACCTCGAAGGAGAACGAAGCCAAAGATTTCTTCAGTAAATTCCGGGCGACGGGATTGTCGTCCACAACCAATACCCGCATGCCGACCATGCTGTTGGAGGGGAATCTAAACCGGCGCCGATCCATATCATTTCGGCCAAAAATAGCCGTAAAATGGAAAATACTTCCTTTGCCTGACTCGCTTATCAACCAGATTCGACCATCCATCATTTCAACCAGACGTTTACTGATGGTCAATCCCAGTCCGGTTCCGCCAAATTTTCGGGTGGTTGAAGAGTCAGCTTGAGAAAAGGCTTTGAACAGGCGTTTTTGCTGTTCCTGATCCATACCAATACCGGAGTCTTCCACCTTGAAATGAAGTCCCAATTTTCTGTCAGTGCGCTTTTCCAGATGAATGGATAGAACAATATTGCCTTCCAGGGTAAATTTCAGGGCATTGTTGAGCAGGTTTAAAAGAATTTGCCCCAGCCTCAGCGGATCGCCGATCAAGCGGAGCGGAACATCCCGGTCAATATAAAAACTGACTTCCAGTCCCACCTTCTCCGCTTTGGTTGAGATAAAATTGGCCAGATTATTCAGCACCTCATCCAGATTGAATGGCACCGACTCCATGTCTAATTTCCCCGCCTCAATTTTAGAAAAGTCGAGAATATCGTTGATGATGCCGAGCAAAGATTGAGCTGAGGAGTGAACTTTTGCAATATAATCCCGCTGTTTATCGTCCAGATCGGTATTTAGCGCCAGATGAGACATTCCAATGATGGCGTTCATGGGTGTGCGGATTTCGTGACTCATATTTGCCAGAAAATCACTTTTGGCACGAGTCGCCGCTTCCGCATGTTCTTTGGCTTGGGCTAAAGCCTTTTCAACCAGTTTGCGTTGAGTGATATCCTCTTTGGCTGCGATATAATGGGTGGTGACCCTCTCCTGATTGATGATGGGAGCGATGGTGACCGACTCCCAGAAAAAAGAGCCGTCCTTTTTGCGATTCAGGAGTTCACCCGACCACTCCTTGCCCTTGCGAAGCGTGGTCCATAGTGCTTGATAGATGTGCTGCGGCGTTTGGCCGGATTGGAGCAGGCTTGGATTTTTTCCCAGCACGTCGCTTAGTTTATATCCGGTAATTTTGGTAAAAGCCGGATTGACATATTCAATGATGGCTTGGGTATCGGTGATCAATACAGCAGAAGGGCTATGCTCGACGGCGATGAGTAGCTTTCTCATCTCATTTTCCGCTTTTTCTCGTTCGTTAATCTGCCGCTGAAGACTCCAGATCCAGAAAAGAAAAACCAAAAGTACGGCACCGGCTATGGCCAGGGTTTGCCAAAACAGTCGTCTGTCGGCATCTTTTTTGATGGTGAGTGCCGACCATTTTCCAATTTTGGCCAGGCGTTCCTGTTTATCCATCTGGTTGATGGCCTTATTGAGCAGTTGGACCAACTGGGGCCAATCACTGCGCACACCCATGGCAAGGTTCATGCGGTAGGGGGTATGACCGGAGACCTGAAGATTGGCCAACCCTTCCTCTTGAATATAATGACTGGCCGTCAACAGAATATCAACGTAGGCGTACACCTCGCCGTGGGCCACTTTGAATAGAGCCTCTCGAACGTTGGCGGCAGGGATTTGAATCAATTCCGGGTGCCGTTTATTGAGCAACTCCTCCAGCCAAAACCCTTTAGCCACCGCCACTTTTTTTCCATTCAGGCTGGATAAATCGCCCAGATAAGGCTCGCCCTTCTGGGTGTAAATGACTGTCGGTAATGATAGATACGGCGCAGTAAACGAGGCCATTTTTTTCCGTCCAGAAGTGGGAACCGCAGCGGAAAAAAGATCTACCTGCCGGTTTTCCATGTCCTGAATCAACTCAGGCCAGTTTCTATCCTGTTTGGCTTCAAACGTTATACCCAGGATGCTGGAGAGGGTCTCAAGATAATCCCAGGAAATACCCTGAAAATGGCCGTTTTCATCCCGGAATTCGATGGGGGCAAAGGCCGGATCGGAAGCGACCCGAATGACCGGATGATTGTTTAACCAGGTGCGCTCCTCATGGGTTAGCAGTAGTTTTGAGGATTGATCCGGTTTTTTTTCGGTCCAATTTTCCAGGATTTCTTTACGTTCCTGGGGGTTGATATCATCCAGGGCCTTCTCAAGAATATCGTAGAGAATAGGCCAATCCTTGCGCACACCGATGGCATTGATGGAGGCGGTCTGTTTAAAACTTGAAAACTCGTCGAGGTCGTTAATCAACGCCTCCCGCATGGTATGAATGGCGACGGCCCGATTGCCGATATAGGCGTCTGCTTCCCCTTTAGAGACAGCTTGCAGGGCTTCAAGGGTAGTGGAATACTCCTGAACCTCAATGGTCGAAAACTCATCGTTAAGGACCGAGACAATGAAAAAGCCCTTCTCAACGGCCACACTGCCTTTGGCCAATCCCAGCATGGTTCCGGCTTGTGGGTTGCTGTGGTGGGCAAAAATACTGTGGGGAACCGTGATATAGGGGTGGGTAAAGTTAAAAAAAGGTTTTCGATCCTCGCGGGGCGTAATATCCATCAGGGCGTCCAGTTGCCCGGTTTGTACATCCCGATAAATCTGTTTCCAGCTACCTGGAACAATCTGTAATACGCCGCCCAGACGTTGGTTTAACGCTTGAATAAACCCGACTCCGATCCCATGGGGTTGACCATCCACCCCGACATAATCCATGGGTGGCCACGCATTGTTGATGCCCACTTTTATGGCAGGATTGGCCTGTAACCACTCCTGTTCTTCTGGAGTCAGTTTAAACGAGTTGTCCAACTTGGAAAAGGAAGCCGGTGCCGAATCTAGGTTAAAAGCGTCATCGGTTGATTTTTCCAAGGAAGCAACAGAAACAACGGCCAATTCCCGCTCTGTTTGTTTTGCTGAATCTGCCGATTGAGCGGCCCAGGAGAGGGAGGCTTGAAAATAGATTGCAAATAAAAGAGCCTGCCAAAGCAAAGGTCGTGCGCTCAATATTTTGACGTGGGAAGTCATCAAGATTTTTCCAGATCAATGGTGTTGTGCTCAGCAAACTCAATGAGCATTTTCAACATCCCCTCAAAGTCATATTGACTCAGCATTGGCTCCATTTTGAGCAAGCATTCTGCCGTCGGTTGGTCCAAGGGGATGTTTCGCAGTGTCTCCAGAGTATTCTCTACGCCCGAATCAAAGGTTTTCAATTCATGGGCGATTTGATTTAACAATGCATCTCTTTTTATTTTATTCTCAGCGGTTTGAATCCCGACTGTCGGTTCAATTTCAGCAGTTGTCAACACCTCTATATGCGGTTCACTTTCCAGGGAGAGGCAGATCTGTTCCAACTCTTGACCAACCGAGTTCAAATGGGTTTCCAATAGCTCAACCCCGGCTGAATATTTGATGGCTAACTCCAGAGACCCAGCCTGAATATACAGGTTCTCCGCACCAATGGTGCCAGAAACGCCTTTCAAGGTATGAGCCAGCCGTTGGGCTCGTTCGGTTTCGCCTGCCTTCAGAGCCTCTGTTATGGCAAGAACGGCTCCACGCTGGCTGGTTAAAAACTTGCCGAGAAGCTTGCAGTATAGGTTAACTCTTCCACCGATACGATGTAGGCCGATAGCGCTGTCTATACCGGGAATATTTGGAACAGATTTTCGGTTATCCTGTTTCTTTTTTATCTTCTTTTTTATCCTCTTTTTAGCGTCCGGCAGAGGTTTGGGTGTGGCGGGTTTGACCCATTTCTGTAGGGTGGAATAAAGAACATCAGGATTGATTGGCTTGGCGATATGGTCTTGCATTCCCGCGTTTAAACATTGATCCCGGTCGTCGGATAAGGCGTTGGCGGTCATGGCCAGGGTGGGAATAAGATCCCATTTGGGGTTTTTTCGGATAAGATTGGTTGCGGCTATCCCGTCCATGACCGGCATTTGCACATCCATCAAAATGGCATCAACCAGCTCTTGCTCCAATTTTTCCAAAGCCTCTTGACCGTTATTGGCTATGATGACGGTTATGTTGGCCTGTTCCAATAGCTCGCAGGCAACCTGTTGATTCAGCAGATTATCCTCGGCTAACAAAATCTTAGCCCCGGAGAGAGCGGCAAAAGTGTTCCCGGTGTCTGTTTGAGGCGGTTTTTCAGGGATCTGCTTGGAGATGCCCAGTTTTACATCAAAGTGGAAAGAGGAGCCGACCCCAGGCTGACTCTCGACCCGAATCTGGCCGCCCATCTCTTGAACCAACCGTTGGCAGATGGCCAACCCAAGGCCGGTGCCGCCGTATTTCCGGGTTGTGGAGAGATCCGCCTGTGTAAAGGCTTGAAATAGCTGAGACTGTTGTGCCGTGGTCATACCGATTCCGCTATCTTTGACCCGAAATTGTAGATGGATGCTCTCCTCACTTTTACTCAGCACGTCGGTGGAGAGGCTGATTTCACCCCGGTCGGTAAATTTTAGAGCGTTATTGGTCAGGTTGGTCAGAATCTGGCCCAGACGGGTTGGATCGCCGATGAGAAAGCCGGGGACGGCCAGTGAGGTGTTCATCCAAAACTCCAGCCCCTTTTCCTGCGCTTTGAAAGTGATGATTGATGACAGATTATCCAACACCTCATCCAAAGAAAAAACGATGGATTCCAAAACCATCTTGTTGGCTTCAATTTTAGAGAAATCCAAGATATCGTTGATGATATTCAGCAGGTTGGTGGCTGAACGGTGAACTTTTTGGATGTAATCCCGCTGTTTTTTGTTTAAATCGGTTTGCAGGCAGAGGTAGCTCAGGCCGATGATGGCGTTCATGGGGGTGCGAATCTCATGACTCATATTTGCCAAAAAATTACTCTTGGCACGTGTAGCCGATTCCGCCTCTTCCTTGGCAATTTTCAAGACGTGCGCCGATTGCTTGCGTTGGGTGACGTCGGTGCCAATACAGCAGACCAGAGGGATGTCGCTCTCTTGCAGGGTAAGAGGAAAAAAGATGGCTTCATAGTAGCAGTCTCCGTCGATGCCAGGAAACTTCAGCTCACACTCCTTGTTTAATCCCCGTTGCCAGACCCATTGATCTGCATCCGTCATTTGCCGAGCCAGGGATTCGGGAAACAGGTCGCTGTTGCTTTTTCCCAGAACCTGCTCATTTGAGCGATTGAGCAGGGTTTCAAATTTGGTGTTGATGTAAACGTACTGTTTTTTGTGGTGCTTCAAAAAGACAAAGTTCTTCATGTTGGTCAAAATGGCTTCCAACTGCCGCTGGGTCTGAAGGCGCTGCAATTCCGCCGAATGCAAGGCTTCGGCGGATTCGACTCGTTGGCTGATATCGCGAACAAAACCGGTAAAAAAGCGTCCATTTTTATTCCAGCCTTCCGATACGGCCAGATCCAGTGGAAAAGTCTGCCCATTTTTACGTTGTCCGACCACCTCTCGTCCGAGAGTATCCAAAATTGTTTTATTGCCCGACGTTACATAATTCAGCAGATAGCCATCATGTTGGGAGTGAAAAGGCTCCGGCATTAGGATTTTGATATTGCGCCCGATCACCTCAGAGGGGGCATAGCCAAACATTCGGCAAGCAGCCGGACTGAAATTGCGGATGGAGCCCTTTTCATCGATGACAATTATGCCATCAACAGCGGTATCGATAATGGTCCGAAGCTGTTCGTTGCGGTCTTCAATCTCACGGTGGTTGTCAATGAATCGAATCCCCATCTCTTTGAAAGAGCGAGCCAGTCGGCCTATTTCATCCGCTTGAGAAAGGGGAAGATTTTGTAAACCATCGACCTTGTTTTGATCAAATTGTTCAATGATTTTAGTCATTTTTTGTAAAGGCCTGGTCAGATACCGGGCAAGGAAAAAAATCAAAAATGACCCGATGCCAATCAAGGCGATGGTCAGTAAAATGCTGTTTTGACGAACCACCAAGACCTCTTTCAAGACGGTTTTGCGCGGTGCTTGGACGATAACGCCAAGATATCTTTCCAGGTGGTCCGGATCATAGGAAATCCGGCTGGCCCGGATAATGGCATCCTGATTGTTCTGGGCCATGATCCGGTTATGATCATGGCTCATTCCAGGAGCTTGGTCGGACCTCTTTCCCAACTCCTCCATCAGATGCGCCCACTCTGGTTTCAGAGTTTGAATCCGTTGAGCCGGCCCAAACTCAAAGGCAAAAGCCAGATCGGGGTTGGGATGAATTAAAAAATCCCCTTGTTCATTGACCAAAAACAGGTTGACGGGTTGTGTGACGGCAGCCATCAGTTTATTGAAGGCCGGTTTAAAATCGATGTTGATGACGATCATGCCGAAGGTCAACCCGGTACTGTCTTGAATTGATCGGGCAATACGCATGGTTGGTGTGTGAGGGACCGCTACCTGACCCTGCTCTTTGATCAGATCAATCTGCGAGAGGTAGATTTTTTCGGGAGCCAGCTCGATGGTTTTACGAAAATAATCTTCCTCTTCTACAGATTGCAGATGCTTTTCGGGCATGGCATGAATCACACCGGATTTTTTGAAAACCCGAATAATCTCCCGACCATTGCCCGTACGACCAATAAATCGAATTTGCAGATATTCGTCATGAGTTTGTAAAAATTGTTGAAAAATAGTGGTCAGTCGCTGTTTCCACGTCTCTTCACTGCTACCGTCAAGGGGGTCAACGCCCGTAGGGTTTTGTTTGGCCCGTATAATCCCTTGAATAGGCGGGGTTTGTGAGAGAAACAGAACATCACGGCGGATTCGATTGATATAATCAATGGTTAATTGACCATGAATATCAACCTCTTCATCAAATTCGATGATGGCTTTTTCGATGAGAATTTTTTCACTCTGGTGATACACTGCAAAACCAACCAGCCCGGAGAGGATCAGAGTTAGTAGCGTAAAAGTCAGAATCATTTTGCCGGTAATACCCAGCTTCATTGTTTGCTCATTTCATCACGTTTGATGTGAGTTATATTAGAAAAAAAGCTGCGAATTCAGGTTTTATCTGGTTTTGGCTGTTGAGCCTAGATTCCACCGCTGTCCACACGGACCGGACATAACCTCCTGATTCATCAAGTATAATGAAGGAAAGTCTCGTCACCAGCAAGGTGATTCCGATTTTCCCCATACACCTGACAAACCAAATTGTTGTGCCATGCACGCACGTTCAACTACCTAATCCGTTTAAATGGGGGGCTTGGTCCGGAGCCGGACCAGGAGAGGCTCCTGGTCCGGAGTGGTTTTACATAACTTTTTTCAAGGCCTGCTCTATTCTATGGGATGACGAGGAGACTTCCCCGATAATTCGATCGATGTCGTTTGCCAGATCACGTGCTACACGCGCCGTACTCTTGACCTCTCCGGCGACAACGGAAAAACCTTTACCAAATTCACCGGCTCGAGAGGCTTGAATTCCGGCATTGATGGCGAGAACTTCCAGTTCGTTGGAAATTTTTTCGATACCGTGTAGTGCTTTGGAGGCATCGCGCGTGTTGCGGTCGATCTCCTGACGAACATCGGAGAGGTCGGTGAAAACCCGTTTGTTGGCCTTGCCCCGTTCGGCCTCCAAGACATTGATCAGTGTCAGAGCGACGGAGGCATGCACGACGTTATGCTGATCCTGCTGTTGAAGGATTTGCTTGTTTTCATCGTTGACATCTGCGTCAATGAGTATGTCGACCGGAAAGTTTTTGATGGCCATATCCAGCTTGGCCATGGTTTTGACACCCATCTTGCTGGCGGTGGCCATGGCGGCAGCATTGCTGTCGGAGTCGACAATGAAAAGAATCTTTATCCCATCGCTTTTCGAGAGAAAATCCAGCAAAACCTTGCCCTCTTTTCCGCCGCCGACAATACCGATATTTTTGGTTTCTTCATTTATTTTCATGAAAGTACCCCGGATTTATTGGGAAGATTCTTAATAATTATGTCACAGTCGAGTCGATGGTCTCAAAAATAGAGAGACTTACCTCAATGTTTGATATTAGCATGAATAATACCGAGCTGTTAACCTATCTTGCAAAGAAAAAAATAA
>JADFYU010000030.1 GCA_015232865.1 Magnetococcales bacterium | reverse complement strand
TCATAACTCACCCCGTGGCTCGCAATCCTAAACCTTCACTTCGAAGCCTCAAAACCGATGCAACTTTGCTGATTGGGGACTTGATGTTTTCCATCGGTGTTCCATAGGTCTCAGAAAAATAGGTACCGCATTTTCGGCATCTATGCATCAGTCGATTACCATTGTGAACTGTGGTGTATATTTTGTGAACGATCAGGTCATCTGCACCACACTGGGGGCATGAGGGGATATTTTGAGTATTCATGCGCTCAGTTTAGCTTAATATCCATCCTACTGGAACAGATTATCGAAGGTTAGGAGCCCAGTACCGTTGGGCCTGCTTCATAGCAAAAAGCTATCTTCTCACTATAGGAGACCATTAATCTTTGAAGCAATTTTGTCAGAGCCTTTGTCGTATGAGCTATCTCTCCACGATAGATTGGCTCTCCACCGTTGGGAACTGCCACTGCTACTGCAATCGTATATTTATGGACATCCAACCCTACATATGCGTTATAATCTCTCATGACCTGCTCTCCTCAATGTGGCTCTGTGATTGATGGATTTTACCTGTCCCCAATCTTAACCCACGATCTTGAGGACGGGCAGGTCAATACATGATGTCTATTACAACTAGCAAAATACGTTAGATGAAAAAAATCGGCAGACTTATAATGCTGTTTCAATCGGCTGAACGACCAACCGCATGTTCATTGCATGAAGAAGGGAATCCAAACTACTGACCTTTGGGTTCCCTTTTTTTGACAGCATTTTATAGAGGCTCTCCCGATTCAGGGTAGATTCCTTGGCAAGCTTACTCATTCCACCTTGAGCCTGAACAACGTTTTTTAAGCACAATAGGAACAACTCTCTATCTCCCTCTTCCAAAGCCGCATTGAGATATTCAGCCGCCTCCAAAGGGTCAGACAAGCTTTCAATTAAGGACTCTTGATAATCTCTAGTTAATGGCATTTTTCCGACTCCTGTAGTCTGCCCAATATTCATGAGCTTTGGTGATATCTCTTGTTTGAGTGGATTTATCACCACCACACAGCAACAGAACCAACTGTTCCCCATCCCGCCCAAGATAGACCCGGTATCCTGGTCCGTAGGTGATCCGTAGTTCTATCACCCCTTCCCCTACCGTTTTATGGTCCCCAAGGTTTCCCATACTCACCCGATCCAAGCGGGTACGAATCCGAGCCTTGGCCCGAATATCCCGTAAACCTTCCAGCCACGAGAGAAACGGCCCTTTGCCATCCTTGGTCAAATATTCCAGTATTTTGATATTTTTCATCGGTTCCATTGTAGCCTGTTGGCTACATAACTCCAAGCGTTATTTTGTCTAATATTCTTAAATTAGGATTTTATAACTCTTTGATTTTCCAGCGGGTAGATTTTGAGGTTATTGTTATCTGAAAAGGTCAGTTTCTTTTTTGATATCTTGCCGTTATCCAGATTTTGACATCACTCTCGTAATGAGCAGTTCTTCGGTTCAATTCCGAAAGGTGGCTCCAAGTAAAAACAATATCTTAGACTGATTTTGGGCTAAGATATTTTCTTTCCTGCCCGAAAAATTGCTGCTTTAATTGCCGCTTTTTTGAATTGCTATGCAATAGTTTTTTTGCAATTTGCACAAAATATCTACAGAAAAAATTGTCAGAAACTCCAGCCCCCTCCGATTCCACCACAACCATTCCCTAAAATAGGACAAACAATAATTTGCGTATCACAGGTTCGTCTGGTTACCCCCCCCTGTACACCTTTGTACCAAAAAATAGCATCATTTCTATTGATCTAACGTGTTTTTTTCAACCCTTTCTATTGACATAACGCACACCTTCCACCATATGCCAGCGCCGGTCTGAATCTGTAGAAATGCCACCGGGATGAAAATGCGGTTCACGTTTTCTTCTCTTCTTCAAAAAATTCGATAGAAATCTTTTCTTCCTCCGTCTTCTTCATTTTTTCTTCTCCCGTTATCTTCCTCTTCTTTATTTCGATCTTCCCTTCCATCAAACCGATATTTTTAGCACATCATTGGTAATCCATAGGAGATTTCCGATGTATCGAGGATCAAAAAGAAAATGCTTCCATTGCAAGGCCAGATTTCGACCGGATCACCGCAACCGAGACCGGCAGAGATAGTCGTAGAGATGCTGAATATGTTGCACCAAAGAGGTGATTTTTGCGAGAATACCAGACATTGTCGATCTCCTTGATTGTGGTGGCGTTTGTAGGCGCACAACTTACAAGGATGATCGGCATTTTTTATTGGTTACCTGACCTTCAGGACGAAGAAAATCGTCCCGTTCAATTTAAAGTTTTATTCAAGAAACAACCACCAAGGACCGTGGGATGTTTGACCTTGTTCAATTGGGAATTAACTGGGACGTAACACCTGGCCCGTAGGTGATCCGTAGTTCTATCACCCCTTCCCCTACCGTTTTATGGTCCCCAAGGTTTCCCATACTCACTATTCGTCTGAAATTGCGTGAAAAGGGGATTTGTGATCGTTGGAGCACTCTGCGAGACACTCTTGCCAGCCAGTCTCGGGTAACGGCCACCTTCTGCCGTACTGACGGACGCACCCTACATGTACGCAAAGCCACCAAGGCCGAGACAGGACAGCTAAAAATCTATCAGGCACTCGGTATCAATACGCGCCCAGGTGGGGTGAAAAAGATGGTCGTCTGAACACAAAAAACAAAGAATTGCGCATTTGTAGTGCCACTCCAAAAAAATCAACACTGTAATATGCTGGTTTTGAAGGAATTATAAAATAGTCTGTTAAACTTGGGTTAGGTTTACTCCGCTAAAAACCATCCCGCAACCCAACCAATGGTTCCTTGGTAATTGACTTTGCACCATCGTTGGTATTTGGCGTTAATGCGTTCACTCGGAGTTGCAGACTGGTATTGGCTAAACGTCATCTCTCTGGTACAGCCTAAATTACGCAACTCCGTCTCACCAGTAGGAATAGAGCCGATACGAGCGCCCTTGAAATGGGGTTTAGAACGGATGTTAAGCGTGCCACTGGAGATGGTAACACGCCAATAATCCGGGCCGTCTGCTGTCGCAAAAGCATCGCTGCTACCCAGTAAGGGGGTGTGAAGCATGAAGATAAAAATGATGTAGTATACAATCAATAAGCTCACCTTTTGCTTAGTTGCCCCACTGTACCAGTTCCCTGAGATCAACCGCCCCAAGTATATTTTTCTTGGCCATTTTAGCCAATCCACAACACCTCAGAGCCGGGACATACACTCGATCCAAGTAATTCTGCAAACTATAATAATTTACCAATCAATCGGTCAAGCAGGTCTTGTCCGAGCCCCATCGGCTCTTTTTTGAGAAGATCCACCTCAATATCGACACCAATTTGCCGACCGACAACAAATTTAAAATTTTTACTGCCAAAATCAATGGCACAGATTGATGGGCTCTGATTGAGTATGGTAATCGGTTTTTTCATAGCGATAAGTCTCTGACTGTTTGTCCAGCCTGGGTATGAGACGAGCAGACTCGAGGTGCAGGCAGGGATAATAGAAAAAAATCATGTGCGATATAAAACATATACGTCTATAATTTGATATAGACTCGAAACATTCTATATCAAACATCAATAGTCGGACAGCACGATTTTGAATAAACTTGAATATTCTGAGGTTGAACCGTGGACTACACCCAACTCATCACCGAACTGGAACAGAGCAGCCTGTTTAATCTATATCGACTCAATGCCGGAATCACCAAGATGTTAGATCAACCCGACCGCATCAATGCCATTAAACGACGGTTGTATCCCGGCCAGCAGATCACCTATTTCAATGAACGGGAAAACCGCCTGATTCCGGCCATCGTCATTGAGTTACGCCGCAGCCAATTGACGGTCCAAAATATGCCGGACGGTCAGCGATGGAGCATTCAATTTTACATGGTCAATATTGATAATGTTGAGACGGATATCCATTTGACTCAAAACCAAGTTGATCGCAACCGGCTCAAGATTGGTGATCAAGTCGGTTTTCATGACAATAAACAGCAGGAACATCATGGAGAAGTGGTGCGCTTAAACCCAAAAACAGTCACGATCCAGACCAAGTTTGCGACCAAATGGCGGGTTCCATATAGCTTTGTTTTCAAGGTGATTGACGGTGACAGGCAAGAAGTTAAGCTAACAGGATTGATTGAGGGAGAGGTTTTATTGAACCCTGTCCATACGACAAAAACGGATTGAACAAAGGTTCGGTAGTTTTGAGGAAGAATAGGACGACTGTTTGGTTATTCTGCTTTTTCCGGTGACTCAAAGGTCTGTTAGCCAGCGTGCCGATAACGACCGGATTCAGGCTGATGCCTCCCCGTCTCCCAACAACTCCCGAATAACCGGCAACAGATCATTTTTGGTAAACGGTTTATTCATAATTCTATTTGCTCCCAACAGGTGAACAATTTTGAGGGTCTCTTCCGGTGAGCAGTTTTGTCCTCCACCGGAAATACAAATTATTTTAATTTGGAGTTTTCTTCTGCGAATTTCTCTCAAAACCTCAATTCCATCTTTGACCGGCATAAAAATATCAGTGATCAGCAGATCAAATGTTTCCTTATCAATCAAAGCCTGACCCTGCTGTCCATCGGAGGCGATTCCAACCTCATAGCCTTCATTGGTCAGAATTCGATGAAGATAGGTCAAAAACTGTTCGTCATCATCAATGACAAGAATATTTGGCATCAATTTTCTCCTTGTCTGGTATCGGTTTGCAAGGCAGCCGATAAATCGGCCATGGTCAGGGGTTTCATCAGCAGATCCCGGATACCGGCTTTTCGTATCATTTCCGGTGTAATGGTTTGACTAAAGCCTGTGCAGATAAAAATAGGCAAATCGGGCCGAATAGACAAGATTTTTTTGGCCAACTCAAAACCAGAAAGACGAGGCATGGATTGATCCGTAAAGACCAAATCAATTCTATTCGGATCATTATTAAAAATCTCAAGGGCCTCTTGGGAATCGTTGCTGGCAATGACACTATAGCCCATTGCTTTCAACTGCATGCTCCCCACCTCGACCAACCCTGGCTCATCATCAACAAAAAGAACCGTCTTTTTAGTGTTGCAGATTTTTCTGACGCTGGGCAGTTTCAGGGGAATAGGATCAGGGTGTGGCTTCAGGGCGGGGAAAAGAACCCGAAAGGTGGTGCCTTTGCCCAACTCGGTTTCGACGGTGATGGCACCGCCATAGCTCTGGACGATCCCATGAACAACGGACAATCCGAGCCCGGTTCCCCGACCCAACTCCTTGGTGGTAAAAAACGGATCAAAAATCCTGCTGATATTGGTTGCTTCTATCCCCGACCCGGTATCGGCAAAGGAGAGGCGAACATAGGAACCGGTGGAAAGCAGCATGTTTTTAGCCTCTTGCTCATTGAGAAAGAGATGCTCCAGATATATATCCAAACATCCACCAGTATCCTCCATGGCGTAGGCGGCATTCGAGCAGAGGTTCATGATGATTTGGTGGATGCCGGTGGCATCGGCGCTGATCAGACAATCGGAGGAGGATAGGTGGGTATTGATCTGAACATTGGTCGAAACGGTCGGACGAACCAGCTTGACCATCTCCTTTAACAGAGGAGAAACCTGTAAAGGTTTGACTTCAATCTTGGATTGTCGGCTGAAAGAGAGAAGCTGGGCGACCAAATCTTTGGCACGCAGCGCAGCAATGTGGACCTGGCTCAAACAATACGCAACGGATTCGTTCTCTTGGACCTCTTCGAGTGCAAGCTCGTTATAGCCGAGAATCGATCCTAGAATATTATTGAAATCATGAGCAATCCCCCCCGTCAAGGTTCCGATAGCCTCCATTTTTTGAGCTTGGCTGAGTCGACTCTCCAACTGCTTGCGCTCGGTAATATCGGTAAGCAGGCAATGGGTCTGAATAAATTTTCCCTGTTCATCGGTGGTCGTGCGCCCCTCAAAAGAGATCTGTTTAGATGATCCATTGGCGCAAATCAGCTCAAATTCAACGTTATGGATTTCGCCGTTAGAGAGGAATTTTTGGAACTGCTTTTTAAACTGGGCCTGGGATGGCGGTAATAGCAAGTCACCAAACCACCGCCCAACAACCTCGTCAGACTGTTTGTAGCCCAAAACCCGTCGCCAAGCATTATTGACGGCGATCAAACGTCCCCCTTTATCCAGAGATTGGTAGGCAAGAGGTGCATTCTCGTAAAGGCTGCGAAAACGGTTTTCACTATCGATCAGCCGTTTTTCAACCTGAACCCGCTCGGTAATATCCCGGTCAACGCCTCGAAACCCCATCAGCTTTCCGTTATCGTCAAAGAAGGGGCTGCCATTGGATTCCAACACAACTTTTCGACCATTTTTATGCAGATTGATATTGACCAATCCCTTAAATGGTTTGGCCGAACTGACAAATTCCAAAAACTCAGAACGCATCTTTTCCGCCTCTTGGGCTGGCATCAGATCAAATCCAGATAATAGCCCGATAATTTCAGCCGGCTTATAGCCCAAAACCTCCTCCACCTGCAGACTGATGTAAGTAAAATTTGCCTCCAGATCAAGCTCCCAGATTATATCGGATGTAGCCTCCAGAATAGATTGATACCGCCGTTCACTTTTTCGTAAATTTTGTTTTTTTTGCTCCAGATCCTTGGTTTTTGTAACCAGCTTGCGCGAGAGGGTCTCGGCTCGCATTCGATCCAACTGCGAAGGATTGTCAAGCAGGTTTGGAACCGGCACCCCTTCTATCAGATGGGTCTGGATGATCTGTTGAATGATGTGAATCAAACGCTCAACCTCAAGGGGTTTCAGGATAAATTTAGAGGCTCCCAAGCTCAGGGCAAATTGTTTATCTCGGTCATCGACATAGGTAGCGGTATAGAACAGGACGGGGATGGTGCAGAGCTGTTCATCCTCCTTGATGGTTTGACAGAGCACAAAACCATCCATCTTGGGCATCAGGATATCGGTGATGATCAGATCGGGTCGCTGTTGATGTACAAAGGTCAGAGCCTCTTCACCGTTAGCGGCCAAGGTCACCTCATAACCACTGGACACCAAAACGGTCTGGAGAAGAATGCGCCCATTTTCATCATCATCGACAACGAGAATATTAATCATAACTCTCCAATGGCTCCCCGAATCTGCTCAATAACATATTCCGGATCTATGGGCTTTTCGATGTACCCGTTACAACCGGCAGCCAATAACCGTGCACGATCGCCGCTCATGGCATAAGAGGTCATGGCGATCACCGGAATTGGTATGGACCCGAATTGCAACTCCTGGTCACGAATGCGCTCCAGAACCTCCATGCCCAGAATATCTGGAAGTTGAATATCCAGAATAATAAAATCGGGACGGTTAGCCCCGGCCATCTGTACACCGGTCAATCCATCATAGGCTCGAATCGTCCCATAGCCACAGGATTCCAGGATAATGACAATCAGCTCCATATTGTCATCATTGTCTTCAATGACCAATGCGGTTTTCATGGAATCTCTCCTCGGTTTTGCCCGGAGCCTTCTGGCCTTAAGTCCAATGGAATCGAAAGCATGAAGGTGCTTCCAACCCCGACCTGACTAGAAACTGAAACCATACCACCCAGCAGATCAGTCGCAATTTTTTTGGTTAAATAGAGGCCCAAGCCGGTTCCTGGAATATTCATCTTTCGCGTCGCATCCAACCGGACAAAACTTTCAAAAAGTCGGGATATATCCTCACGATCAATGCCAATGCCACTATCGGTGACGGCTATTTGCAAGGAGGAGTCCACCACAGAGATATCCAGAACGATGCGGCCTTGTTGGGTATATTTTACCGCATTGCTCAGATAATTGAGCAGACACTGCAATACTCTCTTTCGATCCGTGATCAGATATTGGGTTTCTGGATAATTGCTGATGATTTCCAGCCCTTTTTTTTCGGCATCCGAGGCAATGGTCGCCAAAGCCTCCTGAACCAACTCGTCCAACTCGATGCGCTCAAGATAGATCTCCAGCCGACCGGCCTCAATTTTTGAAATATCGATCACATCGACGATCAAAGCCAGCAGATGCTTGGCCGAAGCGTATGCCCGGCCCAAATGATCTTTTTGTCGATCATTCAAAGTTCCCGTGAGCTCCTGAAGCATGACCCCGATAAAACCGATGATGGAATTGAGGGGGGTTCGCAACTCGTGGGACATAGAGGCGATAAAGAGGGATTTGAGCTGATCCAACTCCTTCAATCGGGTATTGGCCATCGCCAGTTCGGAGTTGCGCTGATAGAGGCTGATATGGGTGTCAACACGAGCCAGAACGATGGCTCTGTTGACCGGTTTGGTCAGGTAATCGACCGCTCCCAGGTCAAATCCTTTTGTTTCATCTTCCACAGCGGTCTTGGCCGTGACAAACAAAATGGGAATCTCTTTGGTTTGACTCTCCTGCTTGAGCTGTCTACACACCTCATAGCCGTCCACATTCGGCATCATGATATCCAACAAGATCAGGTCGGGTGGAGTCTTGGATAGAGCCGCTTTAAGGGCGCTGTCGCTGTTGGTCGCGACAAGAATACGGTAAAATGGGCTGAGAATAGCCCGCATGGTGTCAATACTCTCCGGACTGTCATCAACGATCAGTACACTTTTTTGTTCTCCCTGATCTGGATCGCTCATATTAAATAATTCCTCCAAAAGGAACGTATCTTCTTGAGGCCATTTATCCGAAAAACAACGGTTGGCAGTCCGGCGGTGAACCGTTTTGGTTTTATTTGCTCTGCTCGGTGCAACCTTAACATAATTTCAATAAATATAATATACTTCCAGGCAATTCTACACATTTCCCTGGATTCTGAACAACTCGAAGCATACCGGGATAAAATCCCATATCCTTATAGATTTGTATTGTAACCTTTTGAGTTACAAAGTAACATGAATCCAGATAAGGTTGGTGTATAATTCTAAATTCGGCAGTTGGGCGTGCATTAATGGTGCAACATATTGGTTTATCTGGTGAATCAGGAAAAATCGAAGTCACCTTATTGGTGATGAGACTTATTGATTTGCTAGGTGAATTAATAAGTTGTGCCAGTGATGTGCGAACAACAGCCAAATCTAGGTTCAACTACCGAATTTAGAATAATAAAAATCAGTACAATATTTTTTGCCTTTGAGGAGGTGTCCCATGGAAGCCAGAGAGATCATGAGTCAAAATGTCATTTCCGTTCCACCGGATATGCCGGTACTCGAATTAGCTCAACTGTTGACCGAAAAAGGAATTCGAGGCGTTCCGGTCCTGGATGGGGATATCTTGCTGGGTGTCGTTACAGAGGGGGATTTGATTGATCGTGTTAAAAAAATTCATCTGCCGACCATGATCACCCTTTTGGATGCAGTGATCCCCATTTCCGGCGAGCACCAATATCAGGAAGATCTGCGCAAAGCCTCCGCCCGCACCGCAGCCGATCTCATGACATCGGAACTGGTCGTCATCCTGGAAAGCACCAGCCTCAGCGAACTGGCCACAGCCTTCAGTGAAGAGCATATCTCTCTGCTTCCAGTCATGCGCGGAGAACTAGTGGTGGGCGTCGTCAGCAAAAGCGACGTTATCCGTGGCATGATCGAAGAGAACAAATCCTAAAAGAGGGGGGGGTCAGACAAACGTAAACAAGCGGTCGAGGTGGGAGGATTGCAACACCCTGAGAATCGATTCATTGGTGTTGGAGAGAACAATCTTCACCCCTTTTCCCAATCCGTTTTTCAATGCCAGAAGGCTTCCGATACCGATACTGTCGATGTTGTCCGCCTGGGAAAAATCAACTTCGCAGGCGTCAATCTTTTCGTTCTTGATCAGGTTTTTTGATTTTTTCCAGGTTTCGTATGAACACCGGCCAGTGACTTTTATTGTCAACTTGCCCTCACTGATGAAGGAGTCGCACCGATCTCCGGCCATCGGTTCGGGGGAATGATTAGGTTTATCGTTCGACTCTTCCAGAGAAGCCTCAGGAAAGATGGCTTTGGGGTTTTTTTCGATGTGCTCCAACCACAACCGGTTAAAATCTTTTTCGATTTGCTCAATCAACTCAGCCTGAGTCATTTTTGACAAATCTTGTTCAAACACCCCTTTTTTCGCCTCTGAATTGTCCACATCTTTTCCCCAGATTTCAAGACCACAATTCATCAACACCAATTTTTTATACTTGATTGTACGAACATCCTAATGCTCCAGACTACCTGAATATTCAGCACAAATCAAGCTATGGATTATTACAAATCATTTTTACAAATTAACGACAAAATTCATGTAAAATCAGGGCTGCCGAACGGATCGTCCTAGAAACGGCAGTTGGGAGTGTATGAATGGTGCAACATATTGGTTTAGCTACTGTAATAGAAAAAATCGAAGTCACCCAATGGGTGATAAGACTTTTTTTCCATTACAGTTAGATAAATCACGAGGTTATGCCAAGCATGAGCTAACAACTGCCGTTTCTAGGATTATAGCCTGAAAAAAAATAGAGCCGCCCCTTATCGCTTAAACCAAAAATCCGACGCACCATTTAATTGCAGAAAAATTTAAATCAAGGTATTGTCCAGACAACCTTTTTTTGGTACAATTAGGGTGGTTTATTATGTCGGCCCATTTTAAATTTCAAGCTGTGCGCCTGAGCCTCTGGATCTATCCTCATCCAAACGGTCAACAGAGACAAGCCAACCAGATTGTTTACATTTTTTTCTCCTGTCGGCCGATTTGATCAAATATTGATGCCGAAAACAGACTCCAACAACCCGGATTGGGCGATATAGTGGTTAATATTAGCAAAACTTAACGAGATTATAATGGTTTTGATCTATTACAATTTTCACTGTAACCAAGCGAAAAACGTTTATCCTAAAAACCGGCGACAACCTCTCCAAATGATTAACACCATTTTAACTGACAACTTGGACTAACCATGCGTGATCGCTCGCTCACTCTTTCGCTGATTGAGTCCTCTCCAACCGCACTCTTTAAAATCGACTTGACGGGTCTCATTCTTTTCATCAATCCGAAATGGTCTGAAATAACCGGTTTACCCCTGTCGGAAGCTCTTGGAAAACACTGGATGACAACCATCATCCATAAACAAGACCAACAAAGGGTCAGCGAGGCCTGGCGCAACCAAACCGGTAACGGCAAGCCATTCTCTTGCGAATTTCGCCTGAAAAACACCCAAGGCCAACCCATCTGGGCATTAGGCCATTTCTCCGAGGATTTTGATTCGAGCGGCACTCTATCGGGCTATGTGGGAACCCTGACCGACATTGACAACCTTAAACGGACAATAGAATCCCTTTTAGTCGGCCAAAAAGTGGCCAAGTTGGGTAGTTGGGATTGGGATATTGAGCAAAACCAGATCTCCTGGACCGATGAAACCTTTCGAATTTTTGGTCTACAGCCTCAGGTGTTTGAAGCCACTCACGAAGCGTTTCTTCGCTACACGCACCCCGCTGATCGTAAAAAAATACAAAAAAACATCGATCTTGCGCTCTCCGACCCCAATCATGACTATCAGGTAGAGTTTCGGGTCATCAGACCGGACGGACAGGAGCTAATTGTCATTGAGCGAGGCTGGGTCAAACGAGATCTGAATGGCCGACCTTTACACATGATTGGAACCGTTCACGATATCACCGATCTTCGTTCCATGGAAAATCAACTAAACCTCATCCAGATCGTGCTGGATCAAACCCACGAAGGGATCTTCATCGCCGACGCCAACAGTCGGATTATTTCCGTCAACCAAGCCCTGAGCAAACTCTACGGCTATACATCAGAGGAGATGATCGGTCAGTCCGTCAATCTTTTCCAAAGCTCTGAAGAGGATTCCGATCTTTACAAGAAAATTTGGCAAACTCTTAAAAAGAAAGGAATTTGGGTTGGTGAGGCGATCAATCGCCGAAAAAATGGCGACCATTTCCCAGCCGCAATGAACCTTCAGGCTATCTTTGATCATCAGGGTAAAATTAAAAACTTTGTCTGTTTTTTTTCCGACCTGACCGAGATCAAACAATGGGACAAAAAGCTGGCCTTTTCCGCCTCCCACGACCCCCTCACCTCCCTGCCGAATCGGGGGCTGTTTCTGGACCGATTGGGGCAGGCGGTTCAACAGGCTAAACGCGAGAAAACCCGGATTGGCGTCGCCGTTTTGGACATCGACCTTTTTAAAAAAGTCAACGACAGTCTCGGCAACGCTTGCGGGGATGACCTGCTGAAAATGTTTGCTGAACGGATCAAGCAGACGGTCCGAAAGGAGGATACCGTCTGTCGGTTGGGTGGGGATGAATTTTCCATCATTCACCCCAATACCGGTAGTGCTGAAACACTGGCCCAGATGACCCAACGGCTTTTCAAGGTCTTAGCCAAACCCTTTCCATTGGCCGGGCAAGAGCTACACTTTACCGCCTCGGTCGGCTTGACCATCTTCCCGGAAGATGGCAATGATCCCGACGCCCTACTCAAAAATGCTGCTCAGGCCATGACCCGGGCAAAGGATGTGGGACGCAGCAATTTTCAATTTTTCAGCAAAGACCTGGACCAACGGGCCAATCGTCGGCTCACGCTGGAAAACAGCATGCGCACCGGCATAAAAAAGGGGGAGTTTATTCTCCACCACCAACCCAAAGTCGATCTTTCCAGCGGTCTTATTGCCGGAATGGAATCGTTAATACGCTGGGAAAATGCGGACAAAACCCTCTTCACACCCAATGCTTTCATACCCGTTGCCGAAGAGACCGGCCTCATTGTGCCATTGGGGGACTGGGTCTTGCGCGAGGCCTGTTTTAAAACCGCTAGCTGGCACACTCATAGTCCGGACATTCGGGTCGCAGTCAATCTTTCCGCTCGCCAACTCAAAGAAAAAAACCTGCTGAATCGAATCGACTCCGCCCTGCGTGATAGCGGTCTTCCCCCGGAAAAATTGGAGTTGGAGATCACTGAGAGCATGGTTATGATGAATGTGGACGAGATTATCGACATCCTCCGAAAAATCAAGGATCGGGGCATTTCCATTGCCATGGATGACTTTGGCACCGGCTACTCCTCATTGAGTATCCTTAAACATTTTCCCATCGACACTCTCAAAATTGACCGCTCGTTTGTTCGGGAGCTCTCCAGAGACTCTGACGATGCCCAGATTGTTTCAGCCATCATCTCCATGTCTCACAGCCTCCACCTCAAAGTTGTTGCCGAAGGGGTGGAAACCAAAGAGCAGTTGGAACTGCTCTCCGAAAGAGGGTGCGACCTGATTCAGGGATATTATTTCAGCAAGCCACTGCCCGAAAAACAATTTGGCCAGATGTTGGTTGATAAAAAATCCTTGATACTCCTGCCCTGAACCTAGAAACGGCAGTTGACAGCACGCACTTGGCACAACGGCCGGATTTGTTAGTTCAAGCGGGGATGAACATCCTCAACAGTAATCAAGATGATCCTTATCTACCGGGTCCGAGGCCTAAATGCCCCGACTCAGCCGGGTTGACTGCGGAGGCCCGAAAATTGGAGTAGGTTTGATGGCAACCCACACAGGTATCCAACATCCGATTGAACAAAAACTGCTCCGTTGCCAGATCCCGATCTTGAGCAGCACGAGTGAGTTGGGCGGCAAACCGGTGTAACCGTCGCCGCAAACGAATAAACTCAGGAGGAAAGCCCTCATCCTCCCACCACCTTTTTTCGGGATTTTGATCTTCATGGGCCGTCAGTTGTTCAATGGCATCTGCACGACGGCCAAGAGATGGATGATCCCCTATAATCAGAGCCTGAAGAATGAGAGCAAAATCCTGGTTGAGTTGGGCCATATCCTCGACAACCCTTTTTTTAACTTCGGCAGAAAGCACCAATGGCCCCTGCTCTTGGATTGCTCCACCACCCATTTGAAATCCGCCCGAAACCGTGACTCCACTGGCAAATAAAGGAGATGTCCAGCCCAGCACAACAACCGGAGATAATAAGAGAACAAACCGAATCAAACCAATTTTAGTCAGAAAAAAATGTTTCATTTAACTCTCATTTCCAGTTTGCCAAGTGAATCAAGAGGTTGGGCCGATTGCGTGCGGACAACTGCCGAATCCAGGCTTAAGACGCTCAACAGGGAACAAACCGGATGAATCATAGTCCAATAACCTGAAACGGATCGCTCTCTGCTCATTTTTTTTCATGATCACCTTCATTATACTATAGTTTCAACTTGACCGTAACAGATTTCCCGCTCTTTTATTTTGGAATAGATGGACCATGGAAAGAATCATCCGGTTTTCGTCCCATCACTCGACGGCACTATTTATTGTTCTGTTTCTCTGCACCCTGCTGGCTGGAACCTCCATCAAAGATTTAAAAATCAATATTTCCGCCCAGGATATGATGGTCAAGGATTCTGTCGAACTGGCCTTTTACCAGCAGACCCTGGACCGTTTTGGCTCCGACAGCATTACCATCTTATATCTGCATGACCAACATCTGTTTTCAGCCGATCGACTAAAGGCCATCCAAGAGGCCATTGAGGCAATAGAATCAAGTCCGTATGTCAAAGAGACCAACTCGCTGTTTTCTATCCCCCACCTCAAGAGCATCAACGGCAACTTAAGCGCCAAACCCTATTTGGCTGATATACCCTCACAAGAGTCTCAAGCAGAACAGATAAAAGAGGCGGCCCTGAAAAACCCGCTGATTCAGAATAATTTACTATCCAAAGATGGAAAAAGCATGGCCGTTAATATAATAATGGACGCCAGCGCCCTCCATATCGGCTATGAAGAGCAGCTTGTTTCAGACATTGAAACAGCCATTGCCCCCCTTCATAAAAAACTGGAGACGGTTTTTCAAATCGGCAATCCCAGTGTCACCAAACTGTTGAATGAGAAGATTCGTCAGGAGCAGACCACCATTCTTCCCCTCTCGTTGATCATGCTGTTTTTGACGCTTTTAGTCAGTCAACGCCGCCTGACCACCGCATTTCTCCCCCTGATTACCGCTCTACTCAGCATCATCTGGACCCTGGGCTTGATGGCTGCGTTTGATATTCCCATCACGGTCATCACCTCCATCGTCCCGGCCCTGCTCATCATCGTCGGCTCGACGGAGGACATTCATATTCTGGCCGAATATCATGCTGGCATTGAACTCGGACTAGACAAAAGAAAATCCATCAATCGTATGGGAAAACGAATCGGCTTGGCCATTTTGCTGACCTTTATTACCTCATATCTGGGTTTTTTATCTATTGTCTTAAACAATATTCAACTATTACAGGAGTTTGGTCTAATCGCCTCCACCGGATTATTGTTTAACTTTTTCATTACAGTTCTACTGATTCCGGCAACTCTTTCTCAAGTTGGCTCTCAGTCCCAACAACAGCATACCCGCAAAAGTGAGAACTCCCGCACAGAACGCCTGCTGTGCGACTGGATTAGCAAAAGCGGGTTCGCCCTTCCCCTCTCTATTTTTGTGATTACCCTGACCATCGGCACCGGCGCCTTTCATCTGAGAATCAACAACAGCGCCATGGACTATTTTGACAATCAGTCGACCATCAAACTGCAGGCCGACCGGTTGACAAAAGATCTGGCAGGAATGCAGACTTTTTCCATCGTCTTGAATGCCGGTATCCGCGACACGTTTCTCAAAGCCCACTACCTGAACCAAATTCAATCTTTGCAACAAGCGGTCGATAAAACCGGACACTTCGATAAAACCTTCTCCTTTGCCGATATCATGGCCCTACTCAACGTGGTCATGGAAGAGTCTCCAGAGGAGCTCATGTTATTACCGGACTCTGATGATCTGGTTCGAGAATATATGCTTTTTCTCGATCATGAACAGATTCAGGCTTTTGTTTCAAAAGATTTTTCCACAGCACGTATTATTGTTCGCCATGCGATTCAAGACACCCACGTACTTAATCTGGCTCTGGGCGATATTGAACGTTTGATTAAAAACGTCGATCCGGGTTTGATGGTAAAAATTACCGGTGAGGGTGTTCTTAACAGTCGGGCAGCGGATGCCATGGCCATCGGCCAGGCCAAATCCGTCCTTCTGATGCTGTTTATCATTTTCATCATCATCTCTCTGCTGTTTCTCAACTATCGAGCCGGACTATCGGCCATTATCGCCAATCTGTTTCCCATCATCCTTCTGTTTGGCGTCATGGGGTTTATGGGTATTCCCCTCAATACCGGAACCGCCATGGTCGCCGTGATTGCTATTGGCATTTGTGTCGACAACACCATCCATTTCATGGTCCGCTACAACACGCACTTGCGCACACATCATCATGAGCAAGAAGCCCTGCGCCGAACCATTCGGGATGAATCATCGCCCATTTTTGCCACCTCCATCGCTTTGGCCATTGGCTTTGGAACCTTTGCACTCTCCAGCTTTCCACCTCTGGTCTGGTTTGGACTGCTCAGTTCCATGGTCATGCTACTGGCTCTGTTTTCGACCTTTATCATCACCCCCATGCTGCTGCTGAATATTCATCTGTTGTCGGTCTGGGAAATGCTTTCTGTTCGATTGAAAACACGGGTTTTGGAACAGTGCGAGCTTTTTTTCGGAATGCGCCATTGGCACATAAAAAAAATGATTGTCATGAGCCGGGTAAAAACCTACAAACCGGGAGAAATTGTCTTTATCTCCGGTGATATGGCCACGGATATGTTTGTTATTCTGAGCGGATCGGTCGAGCTGAAAGTGGTCAACAACCAAAGTCGGGCCACCATCCGCCAACTCAAAGAGGGCGACCTGTTTGGCATACAATCGGTGGTGACAGGGGTTAAACGCACCTCAGAAGCTCTTGCCACCGAAGAGAGCCAACTGTTGGTAATCAATTGGAAAAGCATACAAAACATCGCCCGCTTTCAACCCCGACTTTCCGCCAAGATTTTTTCCAATCTATCTCGCGCCATCGGTCATCGTTTAATTCTGGCCGATCAACACAATCTACAACTCTCCGAGGAGTTGCGCTCCTGCTTCAATATGCGCAGCCACTCTTTGACCAATCAAGATAAATCGTCCAATTCTGGATAATACCTGGCAACTTATCCAAGCACATTCAGGTTAGGTTGGCTGAAAGTCTGTCAGGCCAAACCTCAAACAGTCATCAGCCCTAAAAAGAAATGGCCCTATTCGCTCAAAACCGTTGCTTGGGCTGTTGTAGATCATCAAAAGATGTCTTACCCTGATTTCCATGAAAGTAAAATCCAACGAACTTTTGCTTCGCTTGAAAAGCGGGGAGATCCCACCAGCTATACTCCTCTATGGTCTGGAGCAGGGATTGATTGTCAACCATATCGATGCCCTCAGAAAAAAAACCCTCTTAGATGAAAGTGCCGCCGACTTTGATGCCGAGACTTTTTTTGGTCAAGATCTGAACCAAGAACGATTTTTCAGTGCCTGTCAGAGCTTTCCATTTCTCAGCAAAAAAAAATTTATTCTATTAAAAGAGGCCGACAAAACCCTTCCGGAAGCACGTAAAAACCTGCTGGCCTATCTAAAAGCACCGGCCAAAACCACTCTGCTTGTTCTGCAAGCCGAAAATTTGGAGGCCAGCCACGCCATTCGCAAAGGGTTTGAGGCCAGCAAATCCGCTTGGGCCATTCCATTTTATCCTCTTGAAGGGGGGGAGTTGAGCCGGTGGATACGGGACTATCTTAAAAAAAATGGCTACCATGTGGAGCCAGATGCTCTCCAGCACCTCAGCCAGCGATTGGAAGGCAACTCCCAGTCGGCTTCCAGTGAACTGGACAAATTACAGCTATTTTTGGGCGATAATCTCACGGTTGGATTGGATGAAGTGCTGGCGGTGGTCGGGGAGACCGTACAATACAGCTCGTTCGGCCTGGCTTCTGCCCTATTCAACGGCCAGACTCAGGAGACACTGACTATTTTGGATAAATTATTGGAGACCGGCGAGGCTCCGTTAGCCATGCTCGGCACCATCGCCATGCGTTTACGACGGATTATTCAGGGGCAAGCCCTGCTTAAACAGGGGGAAAACCCAAAAATCGTCAGTAAAAAATTAAGAATTTTCTGGCGGGAAGAGCGTGAGTTTTTAAACCATTGTCACTCCATCAACCCCAAAAACCTGGCCAATAGCCTGCTGGATTGTCAAGAGGCCGACAAAGCCTTGAAAGGGGGGGGTGGACCGCCAAAGAGAGTGATGAGCAGCCTGATTATGCGGATGTCTGGCCGATTTCGCGGGCGTCGAGGATTTTCTTCTTGATCTGGAAAAACAAGACCAGCACCACCACAACCCCCAACGCCGTAGCAAAGAAAATATCCCCCTTGTAAAGACCATACACCCCACCACCGATTACCGGCCCCACACTGCGGCCCAAAGCGCTCATGGATTGAAAAAGTCCCAGCATCATACCTTGGTTGTCCGGATCGGTGTTGAGACTGACCAGGCTCGATAGGCCGGGATGAACCAGCCCAGCCCCGGCTGAAATCAGCGCCAAAGAGAGCCAGACCCCGCCTTGACTCCAAGCCGCCAACAATATAAAACCGATGGCAACCAGCGACAAACCAGCTTGGGTCGTCCGTTTTTCTCCAATTCTCGGAGCTAAACGCCGAACCACCCCTCCTTGAACAATCACCGCAACCACCCCAACATAAAAGAATACCCAGCCAATATCCCCCATGCTCCAGCCCATCATCTCACTACCCCATAGGGGTAATACCACCTCAAAGGCTGAAAACAAGGTGATAAACAGCCCCATTAGCAAGCAGAGTGAAAGGGCGCCGGCGTAGAGACCGGCCGCTTGCCAGCGAGCCGGAGAAAAGGGATGGTAACCTTTGGGTTGTTGCCTAGTTTTGTTTAAATCCGCTCCATCAGGTTTGCGGGTTTCAGCCAGATACAGGAGAGCGGCCAAGCCGTTCATTCCGGTAATAACCGCCGCCACCAACGGAGCCGCTGCCAAACCGTAACCCGACAAAAACCCGCCCATGGCCGGCCCCAGAACAAAGCCCAGACCAAAGGCTGCACCGATCATGCCCATGGCACGGGCGCGATCCTCCCGGCTGGTCAAATCGGCCATGGCCGCCTGAGCCACCGAAATATTGGCTCCCATGATTCCCGCAACCCCCCGACCGATGAACAACAACAGCAGGGAACCCGCCAAACCGTAGACCAAATAGGAGATGGAAGAGCCAAACAGCCCGATGATCAAAACCGGACGGCGACCGATCCGATCCGATAGCCGTCCCCACAATGGCGCAAAAAGAAACTGCATGATGGAGTAGATGGCCATCAACCAGCCAATTTCAGCCGGTGTGGCGGCAAAACGTGGGTCTGAAGCATAAAGAGGCATGAGGGGCAAGACCATACCAAACCCAAGCAGATCCAAAAATACCGTAATAAAAATAATGCCGGTCGATGCTTTACGATTCATAAAACTTTTAAAATCCAAGAGATGAAAAGAGCGCCCGCATTAAGAATAATAGGGGTCGCAAAGGGACCGATTTTGATACCGGCCGGCTCATATTGAACCGACAAGGCCCAGGGCACAATGATTATTATACCAGCCAACAACCCCCAATGGGGACCATAATGGATGAAAATGGACCAGGGTGCCCAACCCGAAACGACTAAAATCACAATAAGTCCAACCGACCAACCGGCCAGAGATAAAAAACTCGGACGCTCAGCACTCATTTTTTTTATCTCCCGGACAATCCCAGGAATCCCAGGATTTTTTTATAAAGAAAAAGAAAAAAAAGGCGGACGGTTTTTAACACCGTCCGCCTGGATTATCGATTGAACTCAACCCTTAGGGGATATTAATAACCCCTTCAAACGAGTGCGCGTTAATGATGAAATGGGCACCGATACTGGCGGCATAGCCCAGAGCAATCGCCCAGGACCATTTCAGATGACTGCCGAAGGTGTAGATCCCTCTGGCTTGCCCCATCAGAGCCACACCGGCAGCCGAGCCGATGGAAAGCATGCTACCACCGACACCAGCAGTCAGGGTAACCAACAACCATTGCCCCTCAGACATCGCCGGACCCATGGTCAAAACAGCAAACATGACCGGGATGTTGTCGACAATGGCTGACAAAAAGCCAACCATGATGTTGGCGTTGGTTGCCCCCCAATCGCCATACATGACACCGGAAACCAGCTCCAGATAGCCGATAAAGCCCAAACCACCAACAGCTAGGATAACGCCATAGAAGAACAGAAGAGTATCCCACTCGGCCCGGCCCACTTTTTTGAAAATATCGAACGGGTCGCCACCGGCTTCGGTCTCATAAACATATTTTTCTTTACGACCACCGGTTTTTCCAGTGACTTTGCCATGAGTCTTCTTCAGGTAGAAGGCCATGAACGACAGATATCCCAAACCCAGCATCATGCCCATCATCGGCGGCAGGTGCAAAAAGTTATGGAAGCTGACAGCGGTAGCGATGGTAAACAAAAACAGCACGATGATACGCTTGCCACCCCGTTTGATGGGAATCACTTCGTCGCTGGGAACCGGTTTCAGATCAGGGACCGAGAAGTTCATGATGGAAGCCGGTACGATCCAGTTGATCAAAGAGGGAATAAACAAAACGAAGAAATCGGCGAAGGGAATAATCCCCTTTTGCCAAACCATCAGGGTGGTGATATCGCCGAACGGGCTGAATGCGCCACCGGCATTGGCAGCGACCACCACGTTGATACAGCCCAACGAGACAAATTTTGTGTTATCCCGACCAACAGCCAGAATAACGGCACACATCAAAAGAGCGGTGGTCAGATTGTCGGCTATGGGAGAAATAAAGAAAGCCAGCAGACCGGTCATCCAGAAAAGTTTCCGATAACCCCAACCCGCCCGAACCAGCCAGGAACGCAAGGATTCAAAAACGTTCCGCTCATCCATGGCATTGATGTAGGTCATGGCCACCAAGAGGAAGAGGAACAGTTCGGCATATTCCAAAATATTATGGCGGGCGGCTACTTCTGCCGCATGGGGCATGCCATTGCTGGCATAAACCGAAGCAACCATAACCCAGATCAAACCGGCTGCAATCAAAACCGGTTTGGATTTTCTGAGGTGGGTGACCTCTTCTGCCATCACGAAAGCATAAGAGACGACAAAGACCAAAATTGCCATGTAGCCGACAAAACTGTCTGTTAGATGGAGGCGTTCCCCTCCCCCACCGGAAGCCAGGGCAAACTCTGGCCACACCATTGATACCGAAAAGAGTGCGAGCAAAATAGAAATGATTCTGTTCAACGAAAAGTCCTCCAAATAAAAATCAATTTGACCCGCCCTCAGAATTGAATGCGGAAGAACACAATAATACAAAATCGCCATACTAGACGGATCAGGAGGCAATTGCAAAGCTGATAAGATAATTTTATATACTGATATGCCAGCTAATGCAAAACGCCCGACACTCTTTTATTTTTTCTGAAACAACAAATGATGTGCCGGGCGACCGGCTTTCAGGCCCTTACTCTGAAAACGAGTCGTAATCCACTCGGTTGGTTGCGGGGCAAACAGTCCGAATTGCTGACTATTTTTAAAATCAGCATGGGCCTCCAGGTGTTCCATCATCCACTCGGCATATTCCGCCCAATCGGTGGCCAGGGAGAGCGCTGCACCGGGACGCATTTTTTTTGACAACAAATCCAAAAAATCTGTTTGGATCAATCGACGTTTATGATGTCTTTTTTTCACCCAAGGATCGGGAAAATTAATAATAACCCGATCCAAACACTGCTCAGGGATGCGCTCCATAAGTCCGACATTGGCGTTATCGACAATGACCCGTACATTTTGGCTCTGCTGACGCTCCAAACGCCTGAACAGTGCCGATATCCCCTCCAAGAACACATCGATACCGATAAACCGATCCTGGGGATGCAGAGCGGCTAAATGAGCCAAAAACTCCCCATTACCAAAACCGATCTCCAACCATAGATTGGAAGCTGGATCGATTGGAGGAAACTGCGCCAGAACCTCCGTCCGACTGTTGGCCGCCACCAAACTCATGGCCGACAAATTTTCTTTGAGATGGATCTCGTCTTTTGGCTTTAAAAAGCCTTTTTTTCGACCGTGGGTCTTAAACCGACGCCGCTGTTCCGGGGTTAACGTCATACTCACACGCACACTCCAATTCTGGACAAAAAACCGTGTTTATGATAATTTTAAACTTATTGCCGCAACCCAAAAACAGCCCATTATTCCAGATACGGCGATTATCGGCACGCACCGCCAACCGCTGTTTCCAGGTTAAAAAACAAAATTATTGAACCGGTTTTGCTTTTTTAGCACTGTTTTTTACGTAATCTGACGGAACGACAAAGGCTTTGACCGATTGAATCTTTTCAACAATATTGAACAAGTCAACAACCATGCCATCTGGAAACTGCTCCCGTACGGCTACCTTTAACCGTCTGTCAATCCAGAGCTGCATAACTGTTATTAATTTGTTTTTATCTGGACGAGAAATAAGCCAATGTTCCGTTATGCGCCCATTGACCTCACTCTCTCCCAACAACTGACAATACAAGCCAGCTTCTCTTTTTTGGCACGGGCTTTTTGGATCACGAGGTAGAGGAGGACGTTCGACAACCAGGCCGACTCTCTCCTCATAGCGTTTTAGATCGGGGAATAGTGTCCAGACTATCTTTTTTTTGGGTCGAAAAATAACGACGATTTTCTGACCATTTTTATTTCCTTCGGTACGAACACCATACCGACTGACAAACATTTTTCCTCGTGTAATCCGCTTTTCCGGCCGGATTTCAGTGCGAACCACGTCAGCAGAAAACTCCGGCGGAGCCGTCAACTCTGCCGCCTGTAGATCTGAACAAAACCCCATCAGGGCCAAAAAAAACAGAAGCGATAGCGAGGGTTTCATAAAATTGACAGAGCGGGGGTTTGACTAATAATCACGTCGTCGAGACAAAGGGTCCACCCAAGCGGGGGCCGCTCCCGGCCAAGCACCGGAATCGTAACCCATTCCCAAATCGTTGATGAGCGGATCGTAGCGATAGCTCAACGGATCTCCGTAATCCTTGTATGATTGACGCTCCATTCCCCTCCACTTCAACGTCTCTCGACGATTCATCCACGTTTCATCAGAACGGCGAATGGTTTTGGAGCTATTTTTCTGAACTGGCCACCGATTGATTTTGGTTTTGGGTTTTTCAGGATTGACGGGGTCCGGCCCGTTAAATTGTTGGGGCACGGCCCCCCAGGGACGAGGCGCTGGCTTTTCTCCCACCGATTCCGGATAGAGTTCAGCCAGGCTTGGCACTGAAGAGGCTTTTGGTTGGTCTCCGTAGGAAAACCGCTCCTCTGGTGATACGGCCTCCTGGCCGTTGTTGTTACCCGTCCAGGGATTATAGGTCGGGGTCGGAGGCTTGGCCGGATACCGATGTGACCGCACCTCATCCTCTTCGCTATAATCCCAAGGAGAGCTGCTTTCAGCCCACGACAACTGACTGATCAGGATTGTCAGACAAAAGGATAGGCCGGTGAGAGCGAAATGTTTTTTATTTGTGTAGAGAAATGCTATCGCCATTGGTTTCCATAGGTTCCTTCTGGTGGCGCTTCAAGTATGCCATAGGGGGCATCATACAGCGATTGTGACCGTGTCGTTGGGTGAGGCTCAACCTGGCCCCCGTCATCCCCATAATCAAAGGGGTCATAATCTTTAGATGGTGGACGGGTATATTCGGTTCCCTCATCACTCCAGACCGGCCTTTTGGTTGGCGGCTGATCGGATTGGTCAAATTCTGTTGGTTCTGGAAGTCGCCAAGGGTCTGGAAGTGGCAAAATATAGGGTTCCAGTCCGGGATCGTCATAGGGAGATGGCCGCACCGAATTCACCTCCTCTCTCAATAGCATACCGTCCCCACCATCATTCAAATAATGCGGCGGAGAAACCGGCTCGCCGCCAGAGGCATATCTATCTGGGTCAAACGGAAGACCCGACTGTCGGGGATCAAGGCGGTTATAATCCGGGTTGTAAGGAGCGTAGGGTCTCTCCTCTATTTGATGAGACCGATCACCTGTCCGATAACCAGGAATGGCCGGAGTATTTGACAATCCATCAACGCCGTACAACCGTTTACTCTTCTGATACGGGATATCTTTCACCCCGCCTGATCGAATTTCGCTCTGTAACCGATCTTTGTTTCGATCTAAAACAGGGTCGGCCTGATACGAAGGGAGTGCCGGTTGTACGCTCTCCGGCTCCGAATAATCAAATCGATCATCCGTACCTTTACTCATTCGTGGCCCATCATCCCCCAGGCGCCAAAATTCCTCCGAAGGGGGTTCAGCAGACCAGATTTGAGAAGAGAGATTCGGCGGCTTGACGGTATCGGTCGGCTCTTTATCCGATTCCGTTTCATCATCGGCAAACCCTTGGGGTGGTGCCCAAAACCGGTTTTCTGTTTTTTTGTCCGCCTCACCCCCACGGGATTGATACTCTGTCCACACAGGCGTTGTCAGAGCTGGCTCGGATTGTCGGGCATTTCCAGAGCCGTCCACGCTGGGCGGTGTCAAGGGGGGGCCACCGTAACTCGTCCCCGCCAAGACGCCGCTAGCCGAGCGGGAAGACCGCTGATCGGATAATGGAATCAAACTTCTCGGGTCACGACTGGAAAGCGGTATCAACAGCCCCTCCCCCGCCAGTTGGGAAGGGGGAGACAACGGTTGACCGACTGAAACCGGCTCTTCGGCCAAGACCAAAACCGGAGATAATATAAATGGACTGAAGATCAGAGCCATCCGTCCAAAAATGTATTTGAACATCGGCATTAGAGTTCATCCCTCTCCACTTTTTGGGGTTTTAGGTTTCATGCGAATACCACGTCGGCCAACTCCCAACTTGGCCGACGTGGATTTTCTGGACGTTTTTTTAGCGGGGGCAGAGGGAGCAACGGCTCCACTTGCATCAGCGGCAGGGCTCTTCTGTGCTGAGATCGGTTGCTTTTCTACCGCCTTCTTGGCCGGAGCAGTCGCCTTCTTCGCCAGAGCGATCGCCTTTTTAACCGAGGCAGCGGCTCTCTTTACCGGTTCTACCCCCTTTTCTTCTATCGATCTGGCTTCCGAGGCAACCGCCTTGGCAACATTCGATTTCTTTAGTTTTTCATCCACCGCATCAGTGACACTCTCCAACTGCTCACTCATCTCTTTACCCAGAGATTTCGCTTTTGAAACCGCCGATTTTGTCAGTTTTTCGACAGTGGGTAGAGCCGGCATCGCATCGGAGAGTTTATGGGTTGAATCGGCCGCGACCGAACAGGAAAGCTTTTCTTGCTCTCCATCCCTGTCAGTACCAGCCAAAACAGCCTCTTTATTCGGATGCTTGAAGGCCCCAGAGAAAGTAACACACCCCAACGGAATGACCAACAACGTCAAAATCGTCGAGATCAAAGAGCCAAACAGCAAGGAAACCGCCATTCCCCGGAAGATAAAGTCACTTAAAATAACACTGGAGCCGGCAACCAAGGCCAGAGCCGTAATGATGATTGGACGGGTCCGAGCCTTACAGGAAAGAATAACGGAGTCGCGAACACTCTCGCCTTTAAGGATCTCCTGTTGGGCAAAATCCACCAGCAAAATTGAGTTGCGCACGATAATGCCGGCCAGGGCGATAAAGCCAATCATTGAGGTGGCGGTAAACTTGGCATCCATGATCCAATGACCCGGCACAATCCCGAGCAGGGTCAAGGGGATGGGAGCCATGATAATGGCCGGAAGAATAAAATTGCCAAACTCCCACACTACCAACATGTAGATCAGGATCAGGGCGACGCCGAAGGCAAGACCCATATCACGGAAGGTTTCAAACGTCACCGTCCACTCACCGGTCCATTCAAATCCACTCTTACTATAGGTCTCCGGCGGTCCCAAATACTCTCCCGACATCACAACACCATCGGGGGTGGTATAGGACTTAATCATGTCATCGACATCCATCATGCCATAAATCGGCGCATCCAGCAGGCCGGTCACTTCACCCGTGACATATTCCACCGGTCGCAAATCCTTGTGGAAAAGAATGGGGTCTTGAATCCCTTTGACAAATTTACCCACCTCACCCAACGGGATGGTGGAACCGGTCGGAGTCGCAATCGGCAGATCGGCCAGACTGGTGATATTAGAGCGAATGGCCAAAGGAACCTGAATGACGATGTAGGTCGGCTCCAGAATATTGCCACGTTTCACATCTCCAATACGTGCCCCTCCCATGGCCATGCCCAGGTTTCGGTTGATGGCATCGACCGAGATGCCCTGCCGCACCGCCTTTTCACTATCGACCTCAAACCGCCACAGCTCAAAATCTTTCTGCATATAGTTATCGACGTCGACAATCCCTTCGGCCTCTTCAAACAACTGGGTCATGTGGGCGGCCACCTCACGACGAATTTCAGCGGTCGGTCCGGTCACCTCAGCGACCACCGATTGAAGAACGGGCGGTCCAGGCGGCATTTCGACGACCTGAATCTTGGCCCCGTGGGATTGAGCCACCGGAGTCAGCAGGGACCGAACATCCATGGCGATCTCATGACTGGTCCGCTTCCGCTTGCTTTTATGCAGAAGCTGGACCTGGATATCCCCTTCCCAGGAGCTGCGACGTAGATAGTAGTGGCGAACCATGCCATTAAAGTTAAAGGGGGAAGCGGTTCCGACATAGGTTTGCAGAGCGATCACCTCTGGAACCTTGTCCCGAATCAACTCAGTCATCTGCTGGGCAACGTTGGCGGTCTTGGGTAAGGCGGTTCCCTCATCCATGTTGAGAACCACATTAAACTCCGGTTTGTTATCCAGCGGCATGATCTTGACCGTTACGTCCGTGGTATAAAACAACAAACAGGAGAGACCAAAACCGACGAATAAAAACAACAAAAACCCGTAACCCTTGACCCGGCTATCGAGTAAGGCCGGAATAACGCTTCGATACATCTTTTCCAGCCGGTCCGCCGCCTTATGCTCTTTTTCGGAGTGATGGTGGAGCGTGCGCATGCTGGGTTTAATCAACTGGGCCAGCCAGGGGGTAAAGATAAAGGCGGCAAACAGAGAGAACAACATGGCCACCGACCCCAAAACCGCAATGGGTTCCATGTAGGGCCCCATCATGCCACTCACCGCAGCCATGGGCATCAATGCGGCAATCACCGTAAAGGTAGCCAAAATCGTCGGGTTACCCACTTCACGGACCGCATCGATAGAAATCAGGTGGCAGCAGTTATCCTCTAACAACCAGCGTCGATAGATATTTTCGACGACGACGATGGCATCATCGACCAAAATACCGATGGAGAAAATGAGGGCAAACAGACTCACCCGATCAATGGTAAAACCCAGCAACCAAGCGGAGAAAACCGTCATCAGAATCACCACGGGAATGACCACCAAGGTGACGACTGCCGGTTTAAAACCAAGAAAATACCAGACGAGGAAAGTCACCGCCGAGGTCGCCACCACCAGCTTGAACAAAAGCTCGTTGACCTTTTCGTTGGCAGTTTCACCATAGTTTCGGGTGATTGAAACGTAGACATTTTCTGGAATCAGGGTCTGTTTCAGCTCTTCGACCCGGCTGAGAATATCGTTGGCTACCGTCACACCGTTGGAGCCGGTTTTTTTGGCAATGGCGATGGTTACCGCTGCCGCCGCTGATACCGGTGGTGTGCGGCCGTCATGGGCGGCACCAGTCGTAAAGGTAACCCGTTGACGGGTCTCTTCGGGACCGGAGAAGACCTGGGCCACGTCTCGAACATAGATGGGCGAACCAAAACGGGTGCCCACCATCAACTGGGAAAGATCCCGAGCGCTACGGATATAGTTTCCGGTTATTACCTTGAAGCCGACATCGCCGGATTCCACGTTGCCGACATCTTTTTCGCTGTTGGCTGCCTGGATGGTTTGAGCAATCTGATCGAGGCTGATTCCAAAACCAGAAAGCCGCTCCGGAAAGACCTCAACCCGAATTTGCTGGGAACGACCACCGACGATAAAGCCCTGACTGCTATCCTTGACCTCGTTGAGAGTTTGTAAAACATCCAGGGAGAGCGCCCGAAGAATACCGTCATCCACCTCATCAGACCAGAGCGTCAGAGTGACGACCGGCACATCGTCTACCGATTTGGGTTTGACCAGTGGCGGTTCGACCCCCGGTGGCATTCGATCTATATTGGATTGAAGTTTATCATAGAGCTTGACCAGAGAGGCCTCCATGTCTTCACCCACATCAAACTCGACGGTGATCATGCCCTGACCACGCATGGCGGCTGAATAGACATGTTTAACCCCGGACATTTCACTCATGAT
>JADFYU010000002.1:153050-167147 GCA_015232865.1 Magnetococcales bacterium | reverse complement strand
GGAGCCTGCGGTTTTCGATGGAATTCTTTGTTGCAAATCGCACACTGACATTTCCCCATAAAATCATCTCCTTTGGGAATCCATCGGCCCAAAAAAAGTGAAGGGTGGGTCTTTGTGGAAAAAAAGCTGAATTGGCTTGAAGATGGGTGCAAAAATAGAGGTGGGTCAGAATTTTAGCATCGGGGGTGTTTGCTGCAGTAGTGGGTTCGTTTTTGTGAGCATAGGTGGGTCAGTTTTGGTGAGCGGTGAAGGTGTCTACCGAGGTACTGAACGCAGATTATCACCAAGCTGTCGAAGGCATTTTGAACCAACACGGTTGGAACGTGTTGTGGTTTGGAGTTGTAACGACCATCGGTGGCGTGATGGTCTGGCGACGCAACATGATATCAATCTGGGTTACCTCCATGGTGGGTGGCCTTGCGGATATTGGATATTTGATTTTCGTGGATTTCCCTGGGTATGGGACGTTTATCCCCGGCACACTAATGACACTCATTGCAGGTTCAGCCATTTTTCTTGGTGGCTGGGTCTGGCTCTCTCAGCGTAGCGCTAAAGTGTAAACAGTACACCAAAGAGAAGCAGCAAAATATCTACACGTTCTGCAAGTATTTATTCAAATAAGGTAAAGACTAATGACTCGGATAATTTATAGAAATGACTTACCCCTTGGCGGCTTCGCAGGAATCGTGGAGACCCGCATGGTGATGAGCCCGTTGATCTGGCCTGATGCATCGCAGCGGAATGACATAAGCCATGGGCTAGACGACTTAGTCTATTTGGCCAGCGGTTATTTCAAGCCTAATGATGGAGCCCCAATTCACCCCCACAACGACGTTGATATTGTGACTGTTGTTATAAACGGTGCAGTTGGACATAAAGGCACGCTGGGAGACGGCTCAATTATTGAAGGTCCAGGTGTCCAAGTTCAACGTGCCGGGTCAGGCATGCAGCACTCGGAGTTTAGTATCAATGACAGTCAGGCTGACTTCGTTCAAATCTGGTTTCAGCCTCCTGAAACCGGCCTAACACCTAGTTACAAGAACTTTCAACTTAAAGATGGAAAACTAACCACAGTGCTAGGTGGTAGCAATGACGGCAGTTTTCATAGCAATATGGTTTGTAAGGTTGGATTCATATCCAAAGGCCAGTCCATACAAACCGATCAGCCTTTTGTTGCCATAATCTTTCAAGGTTCAGCTACTGCAAACGGCAAAGCCGTCAAAACAGGAGATTTGATTGAAGGTGAAGGCCTGGAACTTTTTTCAGACGAAGGGTTCGGCTTAGTGTTAATTCAGAGCAATTATACCCGCATTCCCCAAGTAAGCGCCTGACGGATGATCGCCAGGGCAAGAACACCACACCGATTTTCCGGGAGCAATTTAGGCAATCCGTAAACAAAAGAGGACAACACCATGATAAAATCATTTCACCTACACTGCATGACCGCCATCCTTTCTTGTGTATTCCTCTTGTCCTCAACAATGGTACTCGCAAATGAACCAGTCTGGGATGCCAATACCATCGTCTTGAAATCAAAAAAATTGGCGGATGGGGTGTACGCGTATTATCCGACTGATGCCAAAGAGAAGTCAGCACAGGGAATCCCCATTGGCACAAGCGGTGGGTTCATTGTTGGAGAGAAGAGTGTCCTAGTGATTGATACCATGCTCAACCAACGCCTTCTCGAACAGGTTCAGAAATTGGTGCGATCTGTGACCGATACGCCTATCCGGTATGCGATCAATACCAGTTATCATGGCGATCATTCGTATGGAAATATGTATCTGCCTGTCGAGACGACCATTATTCAACATGTGCAGACTAAAGCTTACGTTGATGCGCATTTCAAAGCCGATACGGAATTCATGATTGCCAATTTTGGGAAAGGGCGCGGCATTGAGGAGATTGTTCCGAGATCCGGTGACATTCTTGTCAATCCTGGCGGTCGCCTTCATCTCGATCTTGGAGGAAAGATTGTTGAGGTGATTGACTTTGGCTTTGCGCAAACCGGAGGTGACCTCTTCATATGGGAGCCGGAGTCAAAGGTGATGTGGACGGGGAACGCGATTGCTGCGTCTAAGCCCGCGCTGCCGTGGCTGTTGGATGGCCATCTGCTTGAAACGCTGACAACATTCCAAAAGGTTTTTGAGTTTCTCCCGCCTGATGCTCACGTGGTGCCTGGACATGGACATGTTATCGGTCGTGAGGACCTCCGCTGGCATATTGACTACTTAACAGCCATCAAAAACGGCGTTAAAAAGGCTGTTAACGAGGGGCTTACCTTAGAACAGACCGTTGAGAGAGTGACACTTCCTGAATTTGGGGGATATGCCTTGTTTGGATGGGTTCATCCTAAGTTGAATGTCCCGGCGGCGTACAAAGACCTTACACAGCCATCACAATAAGGTGCTCAAGCCAATTGTGGAAATTCTCAAACGTTCCAGAAACGATACATGTAAAACCAGCGAGTAATAGAACATGGATAGAATAGATGATGTCATCACCTTTTGGTTTGGTCCGAAGAATTCAGAAGAGTTCGGAAAGGATCGTCTTATCTGGTTCAAAAAAGATGACGACTTCGACGAATCAATCCGCAACCGTTTTCTTAATCTTTATGAAGATGCTTTCAGCAGCAAGCTGGACAACTGGATAGAAACCCCGGATGGCGCATTAGCATTGTGTGTTGTGCTGGATCAATTCCCCCGCAACATGTTCCGCAATGATCCACGTTCCTTCCAGTCTGATGCCATGGCTCGTATCATTGCTGACAAAGCGTTATCCAAAGGATACGACAAAGTGTTCCCACCCCCCATGCGGAAATTCTTTTTTTTGCCTTTCGAGCACAGTGAGGATATGACCGATCAAAAACGTTGTATCGATTTGTTTAAGGAAGCAGGTGACGAAGAAGGATTGGTTTGGGCCATCAAACATCTGGAAATCATAGAGCGTTTTGGTCGCTTTCCTCACCGCAACGCTACGCTCAACAGATCAAGCACCCAGGAAGAGTTAGATTTTCTCAAACAGCCGGGTTCTTCGTTTTAGCCAAGACATATCAATCATTCTAATATGCTGGTTCACATCTAGCCGCATTAAAATCTACGCAGAAATCGCAACAGGTACGCTGGGGCCACCAGCAAGCGGATAAAGGCCATGAGTTGCGGGCTAAAGCGGGGGTTCTGCATGAAGTAGCCGATCTCCATCATTTTAATCTGAAAGTAAACCAGGCTTCTGGCTAACAGTTGCAAGCCTTCCGGGACCGCGCCGATGGCCTTGCTTGATCGTAGGCCGTTTTAACATCCCCTTCGGCCTTCTCTGGGGTAATCAGGTCAATCAATGCCATTGTAAAATATCCATATAATTAGTGAATTATTCTTATTGCTGTGAAATTTTCTGAATCCATTTTGCGAGTGCTATTCCAATATTGTGCGGCTGATCCTCTTGCAAAAAGTGCTTTGCTTTGATTCCCCAGAAGAAATCTTCTCTTTGTGAAAAACCGCACATAGCCCCAAGTCGGTAAACATACCAATATTGCGGGATGTTTTCGACCTCTCATCTTCTGGCATTTCAATCTATGTTCGTTAAGGCGTGAAAAGCTAGGCAAACCGAACATAAAAAAACCGTAAATCCTCACTCCTTCCTGCTGGCTCTCAGGCTTCATTTTGGCAGGTTTAGAAATACCTGCTTTCAGGAAAACAAGACATTTCTAAACATCTGCAAAGTATTGCGTAACTGAATTTCCAGCTCCCAATTGTCTGGATATGTTATCTCCCGGCTCAGAAAAAAACGGTAACACCAACTGCCGCATTTTCTGGGTTCCCTCCTCGCAGGCATTGGAGATAGTCAACCCCAACAGTCGCACTCCCTGTGGTGGAATCTCTACCGTGGCAAACAAAAAACGGGTCCACTTCATGATCGCTCTGGCATCGATGATGGGATGGTCAACCGTCCGACTACGAGTGATCTGTCGAAAGTCTGCAAATTTCACCTTCAGGGTCAGCGTCTTACCGGTGAAGTGGCTCTTTTCCATTCGTCGTACCACCTCTTTGGCAATAGCATCCAGACGGGCCAGCATCTCTTCCCGGTCATGGAGATCATGCTCAAACGTATCTTCGGTCCCAACCGAATGACGTTCCCGGTTTGGATTGACCGGGCGGGAATCCTCGTTGCGCACAATATGGTAACAGGATTTTCCCGCTTTTCCAAATGCTGATCTCAGATCATTCAAAGACCACTTTAACAGATCTGCCCCAGTCTTGATGCCCAAGCGATGCATTTTCCCAGCGGTAACCTTGCCAACACCGAAAAATTTCTCGACCGGCAGAGACACCACGAAGGCATCGGCCTGATCTGGGGTAATCAGAGTGAAACCATCGGGCTTATTCATGTCCGAAGCGACCTTGGCCAGAAACTTATTGATGGATACTCCGGCGGATGCGGTCAGGCCAGTGCGGTCTTGAATCTTGGCTCGGATCTCCTGGGCTACCATCGAGGCTGAGGCCATCCCCTTCTTATTATGGGTCACATCCAGGAAAGCTTCATCCAAGGAGAGCGGCTCCACCAGATCAGTGTATTCCAGAAAGACCTCTCGGATCTGCAGGGATACCGCCTTGTAAGCACTCATCCGAGGCCGAACCACCACCAGATCAGGGCACTTTTTCAGTGCCTTTTGCATGGCCATGGCAGAATGAATCCCGAATTTCCGCGCTTCGTAGCTGGCAGCGGCCACCACGCCTCTATCGCTTTTTCCTCCGACAACAAGAGGGCGTCCTCGCAATTCCGGGTTATCCCGCTGTTCGACAGAGGCGTAGAATGCGTCCATATCGATATGGATTATTTTACGGCTAGCGTCCACGATATTATTCCCAACCACCTACCGGATCTTTGTCAAAATCCAACATCAACAGCGTAATCACAATCTCGTATTGATCAGAGTGGACTCCCATCTCTAAAACCTCATGCTTCTTGAACCACACCCCTTTGGGCATGGGGACGCCATCCTTCGGGTAGTTGGTGATATCCCGCTTGGCCGCCAATGACTCTGCAGGAATAGCAAACGGTTTTTTCCGAATATTGGGAAACCAGGTTCCTGCCTTTTTGGCGGTGGTACTGGCTTCGGACCAGAGAACAAAACCGTCCCGTGATACTGCCAACACCGCTCGCTGCCGGGTGTAACGCAACCACTGCCGAACGGCAGCGGTCAATGAGACGCCGTAACGGTCGGCACTACAACCGATCATATTTAAATCGGTAAACTCATCTGCAGAGATCTGTCTTTGGAAATCTTCTATCGGCATCAAAAAATTCGCTGCAAACGTGTCGGCCTCCTGTTCAAGACGAGTCATCTGTCGATCATGAAGAGGAATCTCCGATAGAGCGCACTGGAAACCCTCGGGATGACTCCGACGGTGTAACAGATAATGGCCGAACTCATGAGCCAGCGTAAAACGAATCCGCCGCTTTGAGGGATTGCCTAGGTTGAAAAAAATGGCCCACTCTCCCTGTTCGTCATTGTGAACCAATGCCCCTTCCAAACCGGGCAGGTCGTGGCCTTCAACAATAGCAATGGGATCCTGTGGGAATTTGCTGGCCGTAAACATCTTGGCGGTATCCGTTATGTTGACCGGATATCGCTCCAGCCGTTTGTCTAACAACTGCCGAATCTAGGATTATCAGGGAACGATCACATAGTCCGGGTTAGCAACAGCAAATACCGACTCACGCTCCGGAGTCGGTGGGTAGATCCATTTCGTCGTGATATCAATTTTCAACGACTTGGCCTCGTCACGTGTCAGACATACCTTCCGGTCCCAGCCCTCTGTGTATACCGCACCCCAAGTCCCCAGATCCAAGCAGGTGACATATTTCGGCTGGCTATAGGGATGTAGGGACAGGCCAGTCAGTTCAGCGGCAGCATTGTGGCCCGAGACTCTTCCGAGACTCAGAGCATGCTGACATGACATAAGAGCAACGTTTCCTTCATTGTCAGTAGCTACATGTGCAACATCACCAGTGACAAAAATGTCTTCCTCACCCTTGGCCCGCAAATAGGAATCAGCGTAAACTCGGCCAAAGTCATCTTTGTCTCCTCGGATCTGCTCGGTCAGTTGATTGGCCCGCCCACCGCCAGTCCAAACCACGGTGAGAGTGTCGATACGCTCTCCAGAGGACAAAGTGATACCATTCTGGTCAATGCTTGAGACGGATGTATTGGTGATAATCTCCACACCACACTCCATCAGTGCCTCCTCAATCACGGGACGTGGAGCTGGCCCCATGTCTGGAGCAATGCTCGAAGCTTTATCCACGATGATCACCCGGACTGACACCTTCTCTCCGAACGCTTTCCTTAGGCGATTAGGCATCTCTGATGCCGTTTCAATGCCAGTGAGCCCTCCACCGACGACGACTACAGTATTGCGGGCTGGGAGGTCCGGTTTATTGGCCAGCTCACCAATATGTGCTTCAAGTTTCTGCGCTGACTCAATCTGATCCACATTGAACGCATATTTGTCCAAGCCTGGGATGTTCGGGGAAAACAAGCGGCTGCCGGCGGCAAGAATAAATTTATCGTATTCCATGACTTGCGTATGACCGTCGCTGCTTTCAACGATCAATTTGTTAGCATCTGCTTGAATTTCTTTCACCACTCCGGCCAAATGATGAATCCCTAACTCTTTGAACAAGGGCGTCAGATCCGGGTCCATACCATTGATGGTCGCCTCATAAAGACGGGGTCGTATCACCAGATGAGCTTTGGGGGAGACTACGGTGACAGACACCTTATCTTCTGACTCAGACAATGCAATGGCCCGTGCAGCAGAAATAGCAGACCAGAGACCTGCGAATCCTGAACCGGCGATGATGATGTTTTTTTTCATTTCAAACTCCATAAGTTGATCGTTTTGGCAACAGAAATCCCTTGGGACGGATTTTGATGATCAATCAACGTCCCTGAAGAAAATTCCACTCAGGTTTTAGGTGACGACAGGGTCGAATCAGAGTCCTGTTGATTAAGATGATATTGGATCGGGAGGCTTGAGTGGCCGTCCCGGTTTGCGACTCTTGACACGATGGGCTATCCATTCCTGAATTTGACTCGGGAACTCGTTAGGTGCCTTGCAAGTCACGGTTTGAGAAATGTCAGCCAACGAATGGGACGCTAATTCATCACGCATCGCTTGTTCCGCCTTCAGAATGACTGCATGGATTGAACAAACATCCTGAGTAGCCCACTTGGGAGGAACCCCCTCAAAGAGAGCACATCGTTCCCTGATTTCCTGGCAATCAAAAAGCGGCTTATGACCTTCAATCGCATCCACGATGTCGAGGAAGGTGATCTCCTTCATGGGGCGTGCCAACCGATATCCCCCTCGGACACCATCCTGTGCTGAAACGATACCAGCTTTCTCCAATTTGGGAAATATCTTGGCAAGAAATGAGGGTGAAACTCCTTGCAACTCAGCCAAATCCCTGCTGCTAAGCGGCGTTTCCCCAGAGCTTGCTAGCCACAGGAGACAGTGTATACCATATTCGATTCTGGAAGTGATGTGTGCCATAACGAAGACTCTAACAGTCTGCGTTATGGTCGTCAAGAAAAAAACAGGGACAAACTATATCCGAGTTTATTTTTCTTTTTCAGTGACGAAATCAATAATCTAAAAAACGACCAAGAACCAACTCTCAGAATTTCCGTTGCCAGTCTCTCTTCTCGCAACCAAAAAAAGCCTTTAAGATTAACTTCTTAGAGGGCTTTTTCTTATAACCACCAGAGCAAAACAGTAAAAATTCGTAATTTGGCGTTCGGGAAATCCTTGCCAGATCATGATGATGGCTCTAACAATACCACCTAAATTCTGCAGTTGGTCGCCAATTTTATTTTTCATCAATAGTCAGTTAAACAGGTGAATCATGTTGCAAAACTCAAAATCAACACCTGACCTGGATAAAAAGGTTGCCACACAAACCATCACTATCTGGGATCTGCCAACCAGACTGTTTCATTGGATACTGGTGGCTTTGGTGATAGCAGCCTTCATAACAGCCAAGGAGGCAATGATTGAAAGGCATAGCATTCTTGGTCAGTCCATTCTTGCACTGATAATATATCGCATTGTATGGGGATTCATCGGCGGGAGCACAGCCCGTTTCAGCCAGTTCATCAAGGGACCTCGTGATGTCTTTTCCTACATTGCCTCTTTATTCGGTAGCTTTCGCAATAAAGAAGAAAAACCACATCACGTTGGCCACAATCCCGCTGGAGGATTGATGATCCTTATTCTGCTCACAACGCTCCTGATTCAAAGCGGACTGGGCCTGTTTACCAAAGAGGACACCTTTTTATACTTTGATGCTCCCCTCGCCCATTTGCTGGAATCCTCGATGAGCAACAATATAACCGAGATACATCAGTTTCTTTCTTCGGTCATTCTTCTTCTGATCGCCGTTCATATCGTTGCTGCTCTCAGTTATCTGTTGATATTTCGAGATAACCTGATACGACCCATGATCACCGGGAAAAAAAGATTTTTAGAGCAGCAAGTCTCTCAACAAGAGTTACCCTACTCCGGCAATAAATGGTTGGCTATTTTGAGCATCGGTCTGGCCATCGGCTTGGTTCAAGGTGTAATTTGGTTTTTCAAGCAATAAATCGGAAACGGCGGTTGGCGGCATGCACCGCTAACCGCCGTTTCTAGCATAAAAAAAGCCTGATGGTTTCCCATCAGGCTTTTTTTATGCTTAAAAAATTTGCGCGAGCCTATTCTTTCTCTCTGAAATCATCGTGGCACCCTTTACAGGTTTTTCCCAATTCACCCATAGCTGCTTTAACGGCTACTTTGTCACCACCTTTGATTGCTTTAGCTAACTCTTTGGCACGATCCCCCATCATCATTAACCCGTCTTCGAACTTATCCCAATTTTTCCAAATGTCAGGAGTTGCCGTCGTCTTCACCTTAGACATCGGAGTTGGTGTACGGAAGGCCTCAACTGAGGGTTGTGCCATTGCTGCAATACCCATTGCCAGCCGTTTGGCTATCTTTGGCTTCAGCTCATCACATTGGCCTTTCACATAGCAGCCCAGTGCCCCCATAGAGCCACCGATTCCTTCCATCAACATCTCCCGTTCTTCAACCTTTGAGTCCGCACTGCTGTGATCTTCACCATGGCTAGAAGCTTGGACTGCATCTACCCCAATAACCAGTGTGACAACCAAAAATGCTCCACCAAGTAACTTACCAAACTGCATATCAAAATCTCCCTCAGCTGTATAATATCAATTCTAAATTGTATCTTCAAAAAACTCTATCTGCAAGAAATTTGTGCAGTCTGATTTATTAACTGTCCATGAAATAGGGACAGGTTATTTATAGACAACTCCTAAGGCATTAATCTAGAAACGGCTGTTGTCGGCACGCACCGAAACCGCCGTTTCTAGATTAATGCCCCTCTTGCCGCTCGCTCTTTTCTTCTTGAAATTGAATCGCGTGAACCGGGCAGACACGAACACAGGCGCCATCACGAGTGCATTTATCAATCTGTTTACGGTTGAGTTCAATCCGGTCTTGGTTAGAGTCAGATTGTAGGTAAATGTTATAAGGACAGGTTTCTACACAACTCTTACACTGAACACAGAGACGGTGATCAAGGGTTAACTCATTCCCGCTCGCCATGGGTTGACGACTGATATCCTGATAATCAAGTGGAAGGTCACTGGGTTGGTCAGCCAGTCCATAAAACATTTCAACTCGAATATGTGAAGCAATTCCATGGTAGACAATTTTATTCTCCTCCCGAGTCAGAACCATGGTATCTCCCTTATTCAGCTCCTCTCTTTCCACCAAAAAAACCAGCACCTGTTGATCAATATCAGCAGACTCTTCCTGCGAATCATCAAATAGCTGAGGCGTAATTCCCCAGAAAAGACACATACGACGTACGGCTTCTAGGTTACTTGCAACCCCCAAGACCGGAATTTCCGGACGAAAACGAGCGATTTCCCAACAGGAGTTACCGGTCCTGGTTGTGGCAATAATCCATTTTGCCTTGACTCTTTCAGCAATTAGGGTAGCCGCTTCCATTGTAGCCGTACTGATATTGGGGGTTTCCACCTTCTGTTTGATGGACCGTGGAGAACCTTCCGCATCTTCAATAATCCGGGACATGGTAGATATGGTCAGGTAGGGATATTTTCCCATCGAGGTCTCACCGCTCAACATGACCGCATCTGTTCCATCCCAAATGGCATTCGCAACATCGGATGCCTCGGCCCGTGTTGGTGAGGGGTTATGAATCATCGATTCGAGCATTTGAGTTGCGGTGATGACAGGTTTACCGTGATTCCGACAGAGTTGAATAATCTGTCGCTGTAAGGTGGGTACGCGATGGTTGCCCACTTCAACAGCCAGATCGCCACGGGCTACCATAACGGCATCGGCGGCATGGATGATCTCTTCCAGATGGTCAAGGGCTTCAGGCCGTTCAATTTTAGCCACAACCGGGATAAAAATTCCGGCTGCGTGGAGAAGATATTTCACTTCCATCACGCATTTGGCCGTCCTTACAAAAGAAAGAGCCACATAATCTACCTTCCGATCAATGCCGAAGAATAGATCACGTTTGTCCTTTTCAGTGAGACTTGGCGCTGAGATGTTTGAATCGGGTAGATTTATCCCTTTATGAGACTTTAAGGGAGCACCATTTTCAATTATAATTTTTACCACCTTTCGATCGATACCAACTGCTCTGGCTATAATCAGACCATCATCGAATAAAATGCGACAACCGGCCTGGGTATCCTCGGCTAGTTGATGATGGGTGGTAGGAATGTATCGGTTGGCATATTCCGGATAATTGTCCTCCTCCCTCTCCGGGCCGATCACCCAGTGTTGACCCTCTTTCAGCAAGAGATGATGGTCCAACGCTCCGACACGAATTTTAGGTCCTTGCAGGTCCATCAACACAGCCACTTCACAACCGACATTGAGGGCCGCCTGGCGAATATTGGCGATGGTCTGATCCTGCCTCTCCAGAGTGCCATGGCTCATATTGACCCGGGCAACATTCATCCCTGCTTGAATCAATCTGGAAATATTTTCTACCTGGTCACATGCCGGCCCCAGGGTAGCGATAATTTTTGCTCGGCGTGATAATGACATATGGTCGTTCTACTTTTTTAATTAAATTTTTAATAGACTTGAGAGCTTTTGAAAACAGACTTGCATGTTACTCTGCAAGGTGCAAACAATTATTATTCACCCTATTTACCATCGCTCTTTATTCTCTCCATGCAAAGGAGACTCCAAAATGGTGAAAAAAACTTTATAATAGTCAGATCGCCATGAATTTGTTAGCTCAATCAAGAAAACCTCCCTACGGATACTGTTTTGACCCGCTTGAAAGTGGGACTCATATCTCTTCCAACAGTTGAAATCGACCATTACCTAATGATACATTCCGCAGAGCTGGTAGCTTGTTGGCCCAAAGATTCATGACATTCAGACATTTGTTTTTGCAGTGATCACCGGACAAAACATTGAGAGGAGTCATAAAATATGGTCAAAATGTATGATAATAAAAAAAATTACGTCGTCAGTGCCAAGGCCGGTGAAAGTTATGCCATTTGCATGTGTGGCGAAACCAGCACTCCTCCCTTCTGTGATGGCGCCCACAAAAAAAATCCCTCTGGTATCAAGCCGTTCATTCAAAAGAGCGACAACGATGAAAATCTGTTCGTTTGTGGTTGCGGTGGATCACAAAACAAGCCGTTCTGCGATGGAACCCACAATCGTTGTCCAGAACACGATGACTACATGAACCGCTGGTAATAATCTTATTAGGCACAGTATGAATGCACCCAAAAAAGTCATTGTGCGCCTGTTAGACATACAGAAACCCTGCGGAACAAAAACCAGACATAAACCCTCCAAGGACGAGCCTCAGAGGTCGACTGGATTTTCCTGAAATTAGTTTGCTAAGGGAGTAAATCCTATTTCAAACTTGGCTCTATTCGGCTGTGCTTTTATCCTGATAAGTTGCCTTTTTTCCTTCTGTCTTTCAGCAGGAGTTGTCCATTCCCAAGAACTTGAGAAAATATCAATTCAGCTCAAATGGCTCCATCAATTTCAGTTTGCAGGGTATTACGCCGCACTTGAGAAGGGTTTTTTCGCTGAAGAGGGGTTGGATGTGACCCTGGTCCAGCGGAAAGGAAATATGGATCCCATCGAGGAAGTGCTTAGCGGCCGGGCAAAATATGGATTGGCGGATGGCGGGCTGTTGCTCTCCCGACTCAAGGGGAAGCCAATAGTCCTATCGATTGAATCACCGGGTTTGGCTCAGCTTGGCGCCTTGGGAGACCGACATGGACGGCAAAACCAGAATTATCGACTACCACCGGCGCACAAAGCATTTTCCAAACCGATATGCTGTCGGGCCGGGCTATCTGGATTGGGAAAATCAGCCCAATCCGTTCCGAACCTTCCAAGAAGCACCGACCCGTGATCTACCTTTGGCAGCGGACCACCTGACGACCAGATTTGAGGATCTGGTCCCGGATCAATCTGTCCCAAGCCAGCCCATGAACCAATTTGGAGTGGCCGCCCTTTTTGAGTTGGCTTTAGGCATTTCCGCCTGGAAATCGTATATGGGCGAGCGGTGGGCTGTGCGCTGCAACCCCTCCAGCGGCAATTTACATCCCACCGAAGGCTACCTGATCTCTCCGGAAAAAGTGGGGCCAGGAGCTGGAATTTGGCACTATGAAAGCGAGTTTCATCGACTGGAGTTGCGCGGTAAAATTCAGGAACCTCAATGGTCCGACTCTTTTCCAGATGGGCTTTTTTTTGTCGCCTTGACCACCATTCACGGTCGGGAAAGTTGGAAATATGGAGAGAGAGCCTTCCGCTACTGTCAATTAAACCTGGGTCATGCCGAAATGGCCTTTCGAGTTGCCGCCTCGGTCCTGGGTTGGCAGGCTGTACTGCTGGATGAATCAGAAGATGCCGAGCTGATCGGTCTTTTGGGTCTACAGGTTCCGCTCCCTGCCACCCCCGTGGAACAAGAGCAACCAGGCACCATACTGGTCATTTCATCCAAACAGGCTCACCGTTCGGCGGCTATACCTCTTTATAAAAAACTGCTTGGCCTTGCAGAATTTATAACGTGGAACGGGCAAGCGAACCGTTTGTCCGAAAAGCCCTTACGAAATTGGCATGCGGTTGAGCAGGCTCAGGAGGCAACCCAGAGAACAGTCCAGCCTGTTATCCTAAAAACCGCTGTTTTCAGGAATGTCGACACCACTTTCAGCCCAGAAACGCCCCCTCCTCTACCCTGCCCGACAAAAAAACTGGCCGCTGATCTGATTCGTCAACGGCGCAGTGCCGTGCGTTATGACAGAAAAGGTTCTCTGTCCCTGAAGGCTTTTTTTCGCATTTTGGACAGCCTACTCCCCCGCAAAAATTCTGGCCCCTGGGATCTATTTAATGATGACGCTCGAATCCATCCGATTCTCATGGTTCATGACGTCGATGGACTAAAACCCGGCCTGTATGCTTTGGTTCGACGTCCTGGGGCTTTAGATCTATTAAAAAAATCCATGAAGGCGGAGTTTCTCTGGAATCACGTGGATCACGCACCGGAGCATCTTCCGCTCTATCATCTACTATCCGGTGATGCTCGACTATTTGCCAAACAGATCTCCTGCAATCAGGAGATTGCCGCTGACGGGTTCTTTTCATTGGGAATGCTGACCGAATTTGAAAACCGGCTCAATGAGGGGGCTTGGTACTACCGACGACTTCATGAGGAAGCAGGCGCAGTCGGGCAGATTCTCTATTTGGAGGCGGAAGCCGCTGGTTTTCAAGGCACTGGAATCGGTTGCTTTTTTGACGATCTGTTCCATCAAAGCCTGGGACTGGAGGGGGAGCAATTCCAAACCCTATATCACTTTACAGTCGGCGTAGCCGTGCCGGACAACAGACTGGAAGTCGCTCCGCCCTATGCCCATCTTTTACCCTAGCGCTCTTGCTTTCGTTAATTGACAGGTTAAAATCTGCACGACCATAAGTTAAAACGGGTTGGTTTTTTCGGGGCTTTGCCCCGCACCCC
>JADFYU010000002.1:146190-153044 GCA_015232865.1 Magnetococcales bacterium | reverse complement strand
TTCGGGTTGGTTTTTTCGGGGCTTTGCCCCGCACCCCACTGGGGCGGAGAACCGCCCCAGACCCCACCCTTTTTTTTAATTGTTTTTTGGCCTACCCATCAATTGATGAGTGCTGAAGCACTAGATTTAGTTGCAAAGATCGACCAAATTTAGGTTTACTCACTAACCCCCAGCGCCCGATTAAACCGGGTCGATAAATTTTGGTGCGCAATCAGCGCAGCCAACTCGACGATGGTATCATCGCTATAGTGACGTTTAAGGTTAGCCATCAAATCGGCCTCGACACTCTGGCCGGTGGTGGTGATGGTTTGGGCAAATCTTAAAGCCACCCGTTCTGCTTCATTGTAGAGCGGAGAGTCGGCAAAGTTTGGCAGATCCAATAGCTTTTCCTCTGTCACGCCGCGTTCGAGTGCCTTGCTTCCATTCAGACCGATGCAAAACTGGCATAGATCCATTTGAGAAATTCGGGTACGGATCAAGGCCCGCAGGGTTGAGTCCAAATGTGAATGCTGGCGTTCCAAGGCCATCAAAGTCCAAAGAAACCCTATAAACGCCAATGGAACACGCCCCCAAAAACCCACCGCTTCGGAAAGGTTACCAGTCCGATGACGCAAAAAAAACAACAAAGGACGAATATACCACCGGTAGGAATAGTCATCGGGAGTTTCAATTCCACTCACGGTTATTGCCCTCCTGTATCGGTCACGACTTCATGAATCTCAAACACATTGGGTCCAGCATACATTTCCCTACTCCCCCCTCTTTGGGCTGAGTGAGCCTCTTTGAAAGCCGGACTTTGGGTCCAGGCCGTAAAAGCCTGCTTGCTTTCCCACCAAGTCATGATCACATGATAGTTGGAACTCTCATCCATGGGGCGAAGAACCAGGTTACGAATGAATCCAGGCGAACCATCCACCAATCCAGCCCGATTTTTAAATTTGGTTTCAAATTCCACCCAATAAGCCGGTTTGACATGGATTCGATTGACGACGACGATCATTATTTTTCTCCTGAATCAAGGGCGTATAGCCGAAAATTTAAAAATTCTGGATTTGGCAGTTGCCTGTTCACGATGACGCAATCCATTGATTGATCCTAAATTCGGCAGTTGAACCTATGCGGCTGCCATGTGCATACGTTCAACTGCCGAATTTAGGTTGATAGAGTGGACCAGAAGAAATCAATCGGTTATGCGATATTCGTGCTGATTACTTCCGTTTCTGGTAAAATGGGTTCAGAGCAATGGATGAATTAAAAAAAACGTTTAATCCGATCCAGAATGGTGTTGGGCAGTTCAAACAGTTCAACAAAAAAACCTTTTTGTTTTTTGACGCCTCCCCATTTAAAATCTGAGCTGAACTTGTTGCCACACGCCGGGCAGGCCATCAGCAACCCGCCAATATTTTTGGGGATCCGCAGCCGCTGCCCACATTTTGGACACTTCTTTTCAATATGATCTGTCATTATTTTTTTCGATCCCTGATATAATCCTAGATTCGGCAGTTGGCCATGGGGAAGCGGTGCAATGTTGAAAACCGACAACTGCTGTTTCTAGAATAATTCTATCGCAATTTTAGTGCTGTCAGAGGGAGAAAGATACAAAAATCAACAGAGCCTCCCCCCTTCTCCAATTCTGTTCAACCCAAACTGGGCAAATACCTGCACACCATTGACACAATCTATTGATTCTCCAGGAAAAACAGAAAAAAAAATTCTTCCCTTATCAGGTCTCTTCATTTTTTCTTTTTTATCAGACAATCCAATAGGGATAAATGTTTTTATATAATTATAGTCGAACAGCCATTTAATTTTTTTTAGTGTTCAGCTAAAATCTTTAATGGACGTTAACGTACTTAATCAATCCTTGCCCTTTCAGGTTATCAACATGAAAAAAATTTGCGCTAAAGAACAGGACAACCTGATAAAAATCAAAGTAAAACTACTGGAAAAAGTTAAAAATCTAACGACAAGCAAGCGCAAAAAGGTTTCTCAGGAAATTTTTAATATTTTTGATTCTCTTCCAGATTTTAAAAATGTAAAGTTGGTTGATGTAAAATGCAAAAAATGTACCTTCCCCAAATGTGACCATGCCCAATCTTTAGTCTCTCTTCTTGATGAAGTTTCTGATGCAAGAGCGGAGGATGTCTCACAAAAAATCGAGCGAAACAAGTATATTGCCAAACTATTTCAGAAACGTTGCAGTCCTTGATTTTTTTATCCTAAATTCGGCAGTTTTTAAGTTTATTGACGGAAACGGTGTATAGATCGTGCAACCGAGTCAACTGCTTTACTCAATAAAAAAAGCTCACCGCCTTGGGGGGGCGTGAGCTTTTTTTGTCTAATCAGAGCTGATCATCTCTCTGTTACGTTATCTCTCAAGCACTCTCCTCTTTTAAACCGCCCAGAAACAGCTCTAAAATTCCTCGTGCTCCCGCTGAATCGGCCTGCCGTTCAGGATTGCTTTCTACGGATCGATCGATCATGGCCATCAAAGCTTCGACCTGTTGCCAATACTGCTCCATTTCCAATATTTGTATGTTTTCTGCACCTGCTTCAATACTGGATACAGAATCATCAGAGGACTCGCCGTCGTTAGCGGTCATCTGTTCCTGCATGATCAATCCCATAAACAGGCCAGAGATTAACATTTTATCTGCCTCGGTCGCATTAGCCGTAGCCGCATTCCAAGCATCCGTCACCTCTTGAGGGGCATCCGCTGGTGGAAAAGTCCATTGGTTATCTGTGGTTAGAGAATCAAACTCACGAGATTGTCGCCCCAACGCATGGGCCAGCCGATGCATTAGAGCGGAAGGATCTTCGACAGCAAAACCGCTGGTGGCTTCAGATTGGGAAAAAAATGAGGCAGATTGAAAGGCTGTCTGCCGGGACATGGATTGGATAAAATCAAATGGAGATTGAGCGGTGTCAGTCCCCCTCTTCTCTTGACCGACCATTTGTGAAAACAGGCCGAACAGATCCGATGAGCCGTTCATGGAAAAGAGGCCATCCTCCACACCCGGAAAAAATGAGGGCATGGAAGAGGGAGCATCCGATTTTTTCTCAAAAATGTCGTCCAACATTCCGGCAAAATCGTTTCGTCCGCAGCCAGAGCACTCTGAGCCCGCACTTCGGTCGACCGATATGTTGGTCACCTGTGTAACCTGGGTAATGGTCATTATTTGAGAGACGACATCGGCAGGAATCATGGCCAGAGCACCTTATAGGACAGCGTTAACAAACAAATTTCGACTGACTACTGATGACTCTAACCGCAATGGCTATGCCAAAACCATATTTACTTGATTTTCAATAAGATAATTAAGAAAGGCACAATAAGACCGGCAAAATTTGCCTCTCCTAAGCCCGGCAATTAATGCCCCAGAAAAAAAATGCGCCAGGTAAATCTAAAACGTGCGCATACTCATTGTATGTCAATCTTTTTTTAAAGTGGCTGGTGAGCCAAAAGAGAAGCAAGATGGATAATTTATTTTTTCTGCAGCCCTAACCCCGATCGCCCTTTAACTGTCCGCAGGCGGCTAGGATATCTTCCCCTCGGCGCTCACGAACCACTGTCACCAAGCCGCTGTTGCACAGAACATTTTGAAATAGATTGATTTTCTCCCTGGGAGTGGCACGGTATGGTGTTCCCGGCCAGGGGTTGAATGGAATCAGGTTGACTTTTGAGGGAATCCCTTTGAGATAGCGCACCAGCTCTTCGGCATCCCTTTCCGAGTCGTTCACCCCGTCCAACATTACATATTCCCAGGTAATGGTACGATTTCCCTTCAGAGGGTATTCCCGTGCCCCTTTTCGCAAGGCAGCCAGATTGTATTTTTTATTGATGGGAACCAACACATCCCGCACTTCGTTGCGGACGCTATGCAGAGAGATTGCCAAGTTGACTCCCAGATCATAACCGGCCTGAACCATTTTTGGGACAATGCCTGACGTTGAGAGGGTGACTTTTCGTGTGCCGATACCCAACCCCGCCCCATCCATGATAATACGGACTGCTTTGACCACGGCGTCATAATTGTACAGAGGCTCCCCCATTCCCATGAGAACCACATTGGTCAGGCGCTCGCCACGCCCCTCCACCTGAGAACGGGCAAAGGTCACCTGCTCGACAATTTCAGAAGCGGTCAGGTTTCGTGATAATTGTTGGGTTCCAGTGTGACAAAACGGGCAGGAAAGACTACAACCGACCTGTGAAGAGACGCAAAGAGTGCCACGCCCCTCCTCCGGAATAAAAACCGTCTCAATCTGTTGACCATCGGTAAAGGATAACAGCCACTTTTGTGTTCCGTCCCTCGATAGCTGTCGAGATAGAACGGTCGGACGCAACGGTTGACAGATTCCCTCCAGCCTGGCCCGGAACGCCTTGGAGAGATCGGTCATCTCCCCCACCTCAGAAGCCAATTTGACATACAACCAAGACCAGAGTTGCTTGACCCGAAACGGCCGCTCCCCCCATTCCAATAGCATTTGCTCCAACTCCGCCCGACTCAGGCCGGTCAGTCGAAGGTTTTTTTCTGCCATCCCGACCTCCTCAGACATCCATTTCTCCAACGACTGAACGGCAACCTAGAAACGGCGGTTGGCGGTGCGCACATGGTGAAATCCATTGACTTGTCTGGTGCTACTGAATAAATAGCCGCCACTTTATTGGTGATCAGATCTTCTTTAGACAATTATCCCAGATTCGGCCGTTGGCGGTGCGTGCCGACAACGGCTGAACCTGGAATTATTCTTTTTCACACCCCGAGCCTGGTTTCGACAGTTGGGCACACATCAAACTCGTGACTACCGGGTGTCACCCCTGCCTAAAGAGATTCGGCGACAACCACTTTGAGTTTTCCAGCCCTATCGAGAGCAGATTTCGGTTCCACTAAAAAAATAAGCCATTTCAACAGCAGCGGTTTCTGGAGCATCGGAACCGTGAACGGCATTGGCTTCGATGCTTTCGGCAAAATCAGCCCGAATGGTGCCGGGTTTGGCTTCTTTGGGATTGGTCGCTCCCATGGTCTCGCGATTTTTCAGGATAGCGTTCTCCCCTTCCAAAATCTGCACCATGATGGGGCCGGAACTCATATAGTCCGTCAGGTCATCGTAAAACGGTCTTCCTTTATGGACAGCATAGAATTCACCGGCTTGCTGTTTGCTCAAATGAACCATGCGAGAGGCGACAATGCGCAACCCGGCCGCTTCAAATCGAGCATAGATCTGTCCGATCACATTCTTGGCAACAGCATCTGGTTTTACAATGGAAAATGTCCGTTCAACAGCCATGCTTTACTCCTTTTAAACCTGTGGATAAATCTGTGGATAAAATTTGGACAAAGAGGGGAAGCCCATGGGTTTTCTTCAAAAAATAAAAAAACAACAACGACCATGACTATGAATAATTTCTACATAAAATCAACAAATTAACAAAATTCTCCCGCATGAATTCACAACAACAAACAAAAGAAAAATGAATGTTTCTCCAAACTTGTGGAAAAACCGAAAACTGTGAATAACTTTCACACTGTCACAAAAAAATAATGCCTTATTTATTCCCAAGTAACAGCAAGACACCGAGCCGACTTGCCGGTCAATTTCCCTAGCTGTCAATAAATTTTTCACCCTGAAAAATTCAGTCGCAAAGTGGAAAGGGAAGGTACCACAACCGCCGCTATCGCAAAAGAGCCAAGAGTACTTTTATCCGAAAACAACCAATAAAAGAGCGAAAAACAACAGTCAAAATCAGATTGATTCCGGTGGAAAGTCCAACCAAAAGGTCACCGGACCATCGTTGACCAAACTCACTTGCATATCGGCGCCAAACCGCCCCTGCTCCACCTTCAGCCCAAGCTTTGACAGCTCCTGACAAAAATCATGACACAGAGCCTCCGCCCGAACCGGTTCTTCGGCTGGAGCAAAAGAGGGGCGATAACCTTTTTTCAGGTCAGCGGCCAGAGTAAACTGAGAAACCACCAACACCGATGCGCCCAGATCAACGACTGATCGATTCATGCGCCCTTGTGAATCGGGGAAAACCCGCAACCCAGCCACCTTACGAGCCATTTTATTGCTCTGTACAGGGCCATCGCCGACAACCACCGCCAAAAAAACCAACAGCCCTTGTCTGATCTCTCCGACAACCTCACCCTCGACACAAACCGAAGCCTCGGTCACTCGTTGAATCAGCCCCTTCATGGGCAACCCTCAGCAGAGGTGAGATTTTGATTCAGTAGAATCAAAGCCACTTCCCCTCTAAATTCTTTTGCTGTAAACGGTTTTTCCATGACGCTGATGGTCGGGTAACGATTTTGGATGGATGAAAGCCCGGCTCCACTATCTGATTCAAAGCCACTACCGGAAAAAACCAGGATATTTAAGGTCGGATCATCCTGAAGAAGAGCCTGGACAACCTGTTCCCCATTTAAGTCGGGCATGGAAATATCCGTAATGACCAGGTCGAACGACCTGGATTTGGCAAGAAAAACCTGTAGCCCTTCAATACCGCCACTGGCTTGGATCACTTTGTGTCCATCCCGGTTCAGCAGGGTACGAACCAAGTTTCGAATGGCCTGATCATCGTCTATTACCAATACATGGGCCATGCTTTTCTTTCACTGAAAAATAGATCAGCTTACCCCGGAGATCAAAAAAAGTGTCCGGCCTTCAAAAGAGAACTGCAATGCTTATAAGCCACGAAGAAAACGGTCCGCTTCGCCTGGAAATAGGCAAAAAACAATCAAACACAAAGAATAAACCTAAATTCGGCAGTTGAACGTATGCGGCTGGTGCAAGGTATTGGTTTGCATGGTGAATCAAGAACTTGTGCCATGTGCATACGTTCAACTGCCGAA
>JADFYU010000002.1:27069-146180 GCA_015232865.1 Magnetococcales bacterium | reverse complement strand
ACGGTTCCGATGCTCCAGAAACCGCTGCTGTTGAAATGGCTTATTTTTTTAGTGGAACCGCAAGCAGATCTCCGCCCTGGCCGGTCTTGCTCCCCTTAACCGTGATAGCGGTCAACTTCGTGGGAAACGAACTATATGGGGTGGGCGATCCGAGTTAAGAGCCGTACTCTACATGAGTGCTCTCGTCGCCTCAAAACACAACCCAACCATAAGAAAATTCTATCAACGGCTCATTGAAGCTGGTAAAAGCAAAAAACTGGCTCTTACTGCCTGTGCTCGAAAGCTGCTGACCATTCTTAATGTCATGGTCAAGAACAATACCAAATGGCAATGCCCTGTGGATAAAAAAGCCCTTGCCTGTTAAAAAGTAGTTTGACAGCCAAGACAGTTGCTGTATCGGTTACGACTTCATGAATCTCAAACACATTGGGTCCGGCATACATCTCTCTGCCACCCCCTCTTTGGGCTGAGTGAGCCTCCTTGAAAGCTGGACTTTGGGTCCAGCCTGTTTGCTCTTCCACCACGTCATGATTACGTGATAGTCGGAACTCTGATCCATTGGGCGGAGAACCAGATTACGAATGAACCCCGGAGAACCATCCACCAATCCGGATCTGTTTTTGAATTTGGTTTCAAATTCCGCCCAATAAGCCGGTTTGACATGGATTCGATTGACAACGACAATCATTGTTTTTCTCCCGAACAAAAGGCTTATAGCCGTTATTCTGACAATCCTGGATTCGGAAGTTGGTCGTTCGTCCATAGCGCAATTCATTGCTTGACAGTGGATCAGTAGAACTCAGCCGGTTACGTATCATCGAGCTGGCAACTTCCGTTTCTGGAGTGATGGGGTAACGAGGAATGGACGGATTAGAAAAAACCTCTGATCCGATTCAAAACGGTGTTGGGCAACTCCAACAGTTTTGCAAAAAAACCATTTTGTTTCTTGACGCCTCCCCATTTAAAATCTGAGCTGAACTTGTTCCCGCATGCCGGGCACGCCATCAACAATCCGCCGATATTTTTAGGAATCCGCAGCCGCTGCCCACATTTTGGACAACTCTTTTCGATATGATCTACCATTATCGTTCTTTTTGACCCCTGTCAGGATAGTCGAAAATTTGTTGTTTCAACCGAGATTCGGCAGCCGCCCGGATTCTCTACGGACGCAATCGCGTGATTCAGCTGGCAAAAAAGAAAAAAATTCCTTGTCAGCTCTCATCGGTTTTTTTGTTTTACCAGATAATCCAGAAGGGATGAATGCTTTTAATAAAATTTAATTCGAAAGCCATTTAATTTTTTTTATTGGTCAGTTAAAATATCTAATAGACGGTAACGTATTTAATCAACTCTTGCCCATTCAGGTTATCAATATGAAAAAAATCTGTGCGAAAGAACAAGACAACCTGATAAAAATCAAAGTAAAATTACTGGAAAAAGTCAAAAACCTAACCGCAAGCAAACGGAAAAAAGTTTCTCAGGAAATTTTTAGCATTTTTGATTCGCTTCCAGATTTTAAAAATGTGAAGTTGGTCGATGTCAAGTGCAAAAACTGCACCTTTCCGAAATGTGACCATGCCCAATCTTTAGTCTCTCTTCTTGATGAAGTTTCTGAGTCGAAAGCGGAGGATGTCTCTCAAAAAATCGAGCGGAACAAGTATGTTGCCAAACTATTTCAGCAACAGTGCAAACCTTGATTTTTGTTGATAGCGACGTTATCAACGATTCTACACAACAAAAGAAAGCTCACGGCATTGGCCGTGAGCTTCTTTGTCGATGCATGGATTATCGCCGATCTGCTGCCGGGTTCGGTTCCTCAAGCACTCTCCTCTTTCAAACCAACCAAAAACAGCTCTAATATTCCTCGTGCTCCCGCTGAATCGGCCTGCCGTTCTGGACTATTTTCTACGGATCGATCAATCATGGCCATCAAAGCCTCGACCTGCTCCCAATACTGTTCCATTTCCAAAGCTTGTTGAGTTTCTGTGTCAACTCCAATACCGGACAAGAGATCATCGGAGGAGTCGCTATCGTTGACATCCTTCTGTTCCTGCATGATCAATTCCATAAACAGGCCAGAGATCAACATTTTATCCGCCTCAGTCGCACCAGTCGTTGCCGCATTCCAGGCATTCGTCACCTCTTGAGGAGCATCAGCCGGTGGGAAAGTCCACAGGTTATCTGTGGTTAGTCGATCAAACTCGCGAGATTGACGCCCCAAAGCATGGGCCAACCGATGCATCAAAGCGGAGGGATCTTCGATACCGAACCCGCTGGCGGCTTCAGATTGGGAAAAGAATGAGGCTGATTGAAAGGTGGCCTGCCGGCCCATGGACATGGATTGGATAAAATCAAAGGGTGATTGAGCGGTGCCCGTCGCCCTCCTCTCTTGACCGATCATTTGTGAAAACAGGCCAAACAGATCCGATGAGCCGTTCATGGAGAAGAGGCCATCCTCCACACCTGGAAAAAATGAGGAAATGGAAGAGGGATTGTCTGATTTTTTCTCAAAAATATCGTCCAACATTCCCGCAAAATCGTTTCGCCCGCAGCCAGAGCACTCTTTGCTCGTACTTCGGTCGATCGAAATATTGGTCACCTGTGTAACCTGGGTAATGGTCATTACTTGAGAGACGACATCGGCAGGAATCATGGCCAGAGCACCTTATTGGACAGCGTTAACAGACAAATTTCGACTGACTACTGATGATTCTAAACCGCAATGGCCATGCCAGAATTATTTTGAGTTGATTTTCAATAAGATAATTATGAAAGGCACGATAAGACCGGCAAAATTTGCCACTCCTGAACCCGGCAATTAATACCCCAGAACAGAAAAAAACGCAGCCGACTCGTTGGAGGGATTAATGTCTGATCGACGATTGTGATGTTGGACCGGATCTGTCGGTAAAACGGCTGAATCCAGATCAACCCCGACTGCCTTTCAACTGGCCACAGGCGGCAAGGATATCTTCTCCACGACGCTCACGAACGACGGTTACCAAGCCGCTGTTGCACAGAACGTTTTGAAATAGATTGATTCTTTCTCGAGGAGTGGCCCGGTATGCGGTTCCCGGCCAGGGGTTGAATGGAATCAAGTTGACTTTTGAGGGAATGCCCTTGAGATAGCGCACCAGATCTTCAGCATCCCTCTCCGAGTCGTTTACCCCATCCAACAATACATATTCCCAGGTAATGGTACGATTTCCCTTCAGGGGGTACTCCCGCGCCCCTTTTCGCAAGGCAGCCAGGTTATATTTTTTATTGATGGGAACCAACACATCTCGCACTTCGTTGCGTACGCTATGCAGGGAGATTGCCAAATTGACCCCCAGATCATAGCCGGCCTGCACCATTTTTGGTACAACACCGGAGGTTGACAAGGTGACTTTTCGCGTGCCGATACCCAGCCCCGCCCCATCCATGATAATATGGACCGCTTTGACCACGGCGTCATAGTTGTACAGAGGCTCCCCCATCCCCATGAGAACCACATTGGTCAGACGCTCACCACGCGCCTCCACCTGAGAACGGGCAAAGGTTACCTGCTCGACAATTTCAGAAGTGGTCAGATTTCGTGATAATGGTTGGGTTCCGGTATGACAAAACGGGCAGGAAAGGCTACAACCGACCTGTGAAGAGACACAGAGGGTGCCGCGCCCCTCCTCTGGAATAAAAACCGTCTCAATCTGCTGACCATCGGCAAAAGATAACAACCATTTTTCCGTGCCGTCCCTCGATAGCTGTCGAGATAGAACGGTCGGACGCAACGATTGACAGATTCCTTCCAGCCTGGCCCGAAAAACCTTGGAGAGATCGGTCATCTCCCCCACCTCAGAAGCCAATTTGACATACAACCAAGACCAGAGCTGCTTGACCCGAAACGGACGCTCATCCCATTCCAATAGCATTTGCTCCAACTCCGCCCGACTCAGGCCGGTCAGTCGAAGGTTTTTTTCTGCCATCCCGACCTCCTCAGACATCCATTTCTCCAACGACTGAACGGCAACCTAGAAACGGCGGTTGGCGGTGCGCACATGGTGAAATCCATTGACTTGTCTGGTGCTACTGAATAAATAGCCGCCACTTTATTGGTGATCAGATCTTCTTTAGACAATTATCCCAGATTCGGCCGTTGGCGGTGCGTGCCGACAACGGCTGAACCTGGAATTATTCTTTTTCACACCCCGAGCCTGGTTTCGACAGTTGGGCACACATCAAACTCGTGACTACCGGGTGTCACCCCTGCCTAAAGAGATTCGGCGACAACCACTTTGAGTTTTCCAGCCCTATCGAGAGCAGATTTCGGTTCCACTAAAAAAATAAGCCATTTCAACAGCAGCGGTTTCTGGAGCATCGGAACCGTGAACGGCATTGGCTTCGATGCTTTCGGCAAAATCAGCCCGAATGGTGCCGGGTTTGGCTTCTTTGGGATTGGTCGCTCCCATGGTCTCGCGATTTTTCAGGATAGCGTTCTCCCCTTCCAAAATCTGCACCATGATGGGGCCGGAACTCATATAGTCCGTCAGGTCATCGTAAAACGGTCTTCCTTTATGGACAGCATAGAATTCACCGGCTTGCTGTTTGCTCAAATGAACCATGCGAGAGGCGACAATGCGCAACCCGGCCGCTTCAAATCGAGCATAGATCTGTCCGATCACATTCTTGGCAACAGCATCTGGTTTTACAATGGAAAATGTCCGTTCAACAGCCATGCTTTACTCCTTTTAAACCTGTGGATAAATCTGTGGATAAAATTTGGACAAAGAGGGGAAGCCCATGGGTTTTCTTCAAAAAATAAAAAAACAACAACGACCATGACTATGAATAATTTCTACATAAAATCAACAAATTAACAAAATTCTCCCGCATGAATTCACAACAACAAACAAAAGAAAAATGAATGTTTCTCCAAACTTGTGGAAAAACCGAAAACTGTGAATAACTTTCACACTGTCACAAAAAAATAATGCCTTATTTATTCCCAAGTAACAGCAAGACATCGAGCCAACCTGCCGGTCAAATTCCCTAGCTGTCAATAAATTTTTCACCCTGAAAAATTCAGTCGCAAAGTGGAAAGGGAAGGTACCACAACCGCCGCTATTGCAAAAGAGCCAAGAACGTTTTCATCCGAAAACAGCCAAAAAAAAACCGGATAACCGTCAAAATCAGCTTGATTCTGGAGGAAAGTCCAACCAAAAGGTAACCGGACCGTCATTGACCAGACTCACCTGCATATCGGCCCCAAAACGCCCCTGCTCCACCTTCAGCCCAAGGCTTGACAACTCCTGACAAAAATCATGACACATCGCCTCCGCCCGAACCGGCTCTTCGGCTGGAGCAAAAGAGGGGCGACAACCTTTTTTCAGGTCAGCGGCCAGAGTAAACTGGGAAACCACCAACACCGATCCGCCCAGATCGACAACCGATCGATTCATACGCCCCTGCGCATCGGGGAAAACCCGCAATCCAGCCACTTTACGAGCCATTTTATTTTGCTGCACAAGGCCATCACCGACAACCACCGCCAAAAAGACCAACAGCCCTTGGCCGATCTCTCCGACAACCTGACCCTCGACACGAACCGAAGCCTCGGTCACTCGCTGAATCAGCCCCTTCATGAGCAACCATCGGTCGGCGTCTGAACCTGATTCAGTAGAATCAAAGCCACCTCCCCTCTGAACTCTTTTGCTGTAAACGGTTTTTCCATAACGGCGATGCTCGGGTAACGATTTTGGAGAGAAGAAAGCCCCTCTCCAATCTCCGATTCAAAGCCACTACCGGAAAAAACCAAGATATTTAGGGTTGGATCATCCTGAAGAAGAGCTTGAACAACCTGATCTCCATTCAAGTCGGGCATGGAAATGTCCGTAATGACCAGATCGAATGACCTGGATTCGGCCAGGAAAATCTGTAACCCTTCAATTCCACCGCCGGCCAGGATCACTTCGTGTCCATCCCGGTTCAGCAGTTTGCGAACCAGGTTTCGAATGGCCAGATCATCGTCTATTACCAATACTTGGGCCATGCTTTTCTTTCACTGAAAATGAGATCAGCTACCCCGAAGATCAAAAAAAATGTCTGGCTTTCAAAAGAGAACTGGATTACGGACAAGCCACGGAGAAAAAGATCCGATCCACCTGAAAACAGACGATAGACAATCAACCTGGATTCGGCTTATGCAGACTCTGCTCCCCGTTCGACACGAACAGAAAAAACATATCCGACACTTCGTACCGTTTTAATCAAACTGGGGCTTTTGGGGTCATCTTTGAGGCGGCGTCTGAGCCGACTGACCTGCATATCGATTGTGCGGTCAAACGGCTCGATCTCACGGCCATGAGAGAAAACCAACAGTTGGTCGCGGGTCAACACCCGGTTGGGGTGGTTAAGAAAGGCCGTTAGAAGCGCAAACTCCCCACCACTCAAAAAAATTTTCTGTCCACCGGGGGAGTACAGCTGCCGGGTTGGCACGTCCAACCGCCAACCGGCAAAGAGATAACTGGCATTTTGCTCTGAATCGGATGTTCCGTCCGGCAGGGAACGGCTACGCCGCAGAACACTCTTGACCCGAGCCAACAACTCCCGAGGATGAAACGGTTTAGGCAGGTAGTCATCGGCTCCCATCTCCAAACCGATAATCCGGTCCATCTCCCCACCTCTGGCACTGAGAATGATAACCGGAATATTGGAACGGGAACGCAAATTCCGACACAAAACCAAACCATCTTCATCGGGTAACATCAGGTCAAGGACAATCAGGTCAATCTCCTCGCGATCGACAATCGCTTGAAAATCTCGGCCATTGGTACTGACACTTACCCGAAAACCGCTCTTTCCCAAAAAATCACTGACTAGATTACAGATATCCGGGTCATCATCAACAACGAGAATATGGTCTGGAGATGTCATCATATCGACCTAATCATGCCTTTTTGAATGGGACAAAGTTCAAGGTGCTTCAAAGACAATGTCAACACTGTCCAGATAGAGTTTCAATTCTGAATTCAACGCCATCACACGTTCTGATTCACTGTTTTTTGCCGCCACTTCCAGGTCTTTGCCAATCTCGGTAATCCGGGCAAATCCGTAACCCGAACCAGATCCTTTCATTCGGTGTCCCAAGGTACGGATCAGATCGAAGTCCCCCTCTTCCAGCGCTTTTGGAATGGCAATCAGATCTTTGCGTCTATTTTTCAAATAGCCTGGCAAGATATCTTCCAAATCTTGATCCACCACAACGGTTATACGCTCAATCTTACCCATCCCAACCCCTTAAACGCCTAAAAATTATTACAATTCAGGCAATAAACTTCATTCTTCACTCGATTGATCTGACCTTCCTCATAGATTGTTCATAACTGATTCATACTAACTGAACCATCTTTTCTTTTCCAGAGTTTACTATACAACATTCATTTTTTTCAGTTTAGCTCACCCCCGTAAAAGCAAAAAACCGGTCGTCCCAAATGATCGACCGGTTTTCATGAAAACCCAAAACAGATCCAGAGCGCACTCTGGAGTTAAGGTGCCTTTCGACGGCTGTTTCCAGGTGCTCTACCATCCCCGTGCAAAAGATCGGACGGGGCGGTGTTTCCTCTTAACGGCAATCGTAAGAGCAAGATCACGGTCACGAGAATGACAACGGCAAACACCTCAGCAATAGTCGTCACAACCGGAAACCAGGGTAAGGGCAAAACCTCAAAGTGATAGTCCGGCGGAAGCAGATCCCGATAGGCGACGATGATGGAGTTAAAACCATCATCCAGAAGATAACGCAGCCCCGGGATAATGGCAAAAACAGCCAAAACACCCGCCGTAAAAGTGGCCAGGGCCATCTGCCAGAATAACTTGGCATAAATGCCCGCCCAGGTAATACCACGGCTCAGCAGAATGCCGTAATGATGGCGTCGATGGCCGATCAACGCCCCAATCTGAGCCAACAACAGCGCGCCGAGAAAAATACCGAAGGTCAAGGCATAGGCTGGAACCATGGTTGAAAGCAGATCACTGAGCAAGTTAAAGCGGTTGAGAGCATCCCGATACATGGGGTGGATATTTAAAGCTCGGGCCGACTCCTCGGTACGTAGAGCCAACAGGGCATTGATTCCCTTTGTCAATTTTGTCGGATCGGGCACATAGACATGTATGGCCTCAAACGCCGTTCCATATCCGGTCACGTCCCACGGAACATAGATGGTCGAACCATCGGAGCTTTCCCGCCATTGCGGGCAAAGAGCCCGACGCAAAGCGTTATCCTGAGGCAGACGATGACAGGGAAGCCAGAGACGGTTCTGATCGTCATGATTCAGAGTATCCCACGCCTCCTCCTGCCGCTTGCCGTTAATATCCCCCAATCCAGAAGGCAATTCCGGTTTGGGACAACGATCGCTCGCCACCTCCGGCAGGGCGTTCAAACCGCTGCGTAGGATTTCGCGCTGCACACAAAGCGCGTACGAACCAATGGCTTTGGTTGGATATATGGAGGAAACCAATCGAGCGGCGCTCAAATCGTCACCGCGCCCCTGAGTGATGGGATTATAGCGAATATCAGGAAAATGATAGGCGGCCAATAATGCATTGTACGTGGTGAGCGGGAACAGATAAGAGACCTTTTCCATGGATGGAATATGGTGAACCCAACGGGTTTTAAATGGAATCAACTCCTCCCGATCACCGACCTGCACCTTCATCCAAAGCGTGTCCAAAACCTGGCGTATGGAGCCACCGGGCAAACTGTTCGGAAGCCGTCGTAATTTTTTCTCGATCAAAAGGGGCTGGATACGATTTCGGTAGGCAGTATAGTTGAACTGGCTTTGAAAAAGCGTCTCACTCAACACAATCGTCAAAGGAAGCCCCTGCCAGTTGGTCTCGCCAGGCATGAAATCGGACCTCTTGGCGTTACTATCCTGCTCCAACTGCCACAGAGGATCTTGCGGATAGACCGCCCAACCCAACAGCGGTATGCCGGAATCCCAGATATCCTCGCCGGGCAGGGAGACGTTTGGCGTACTGTTGGCCAAACGTCGATAAGGGTGGACGGTAATGCCAAAATCCTCTCCCGGCAACCGTTTTTCAAGAGCCTTGAGTTGGTCCAACAGACCAAACTGAATGCCGTCGTGATTCTGCCAGTGGGCTTTGGCCCAAACCGGTACACCGTAAGGACGTAACGTTCCGAGCAAGGCATCGGTAAACCGCTCCAGAAGACCCGCACGGGTTCCGACCAGAAGCAGAGCCATACTCAAGACCAACGCCAACAAGAGAGAGAGCCAGGCAAAATCACGACCACCGCCGGAACAGCCAAAACGTCCGCAAATGAAGGATCGCCAATAAGAACGCGACCCAAGAGAAACCCAAACCGGCAGCCATTTTTTCGATCCGTTGCTGCTCGTCCCCATCCTGGACTTTTCTGACATTATCTTCCGGTTCCTTCTTCTTGTTTTTTTCCACCTTTCAGACGCAAGTGACAGCGGTTGTTGGAGACCATCAACCAATGACTGACTTTGGGGTCCAACGCATCAGATTGGTGGTGGGTGACCCAGATGACCAGACGGTCCCCCTTGGCCAACCACCGATCAACCAACCCCATCACCTCCCGACGTGTTTCTGAGTCCAGATTTCCGGTTGGTTCGTCGGCAAACAAGACATGTGGATCATGGATCATGGCCTGAGCCAGAGCGACCCGCTGGAACTGCCCGCCGGACAGTTCGTTGGGATAACGCTCCAAAAACTCCTCGGCGGTGGTATCCTCGATACGAATGCCGCTCTTATCGCGCAAGAGAACCCGATCCATGGCGGCATATACCCGGCGATCCATCTCCTCATTGGTCATCCCACCCAACAACTCCAGCGGATAGCGGAGGTTCTCCCGAACCCGAAGATAGGGGGTCAGGGTACTGTTCTGATAGGCAAAACCAAAACAGCGGCGTCGGATATCGGTCAGGGAGAGGGTGGAGGCTTTGGCATCCAGCCCCCGTGGTCCCCAAGAGGCTCGATTACCATCCGGGAAAACCCACCTTACCCAACCATCGCTGGGCTTTTTCAAAAAAGTCATCAGGTACAAAAGGGTACTTTTACCGCTTCCGCTTCGCCCTAAAACAGGCAAGCGGCCTGAAATCTCACCCGCCTCCAGTTTCAACCCCCCGACATGAAGGTCAAAGGCACTCCCCCATCCCACATTGGCGGCCCGAACTTGAACGCCCCATTTCATGGCAGATATTCCTGAGGAATCCAATAACCTCTGCGCCCCCCAAACGTATGGGCAAAACGATACGATTTATCCGGCCCCAACGGTGTGCGTTGAATCGATCCGTTTATACGCATCAAAGCGCGCCCATTCTGGGTAGCATCCGGGCAACGCCTTGATTCATAGGGAAGAACTTCAAAAGTGGGACGTTTAAAATCCTGTTCAACAATCTCCAACATCTCCTTGGATTTAATGGCCCACAACGCCAGCCGACGCAGCTCGCATGCGGGAACAGCAGAAATCTCGTTACCCTCTTTATCCAAAAGCGGATTTTTGTTGTGATCCAAGACAATCAATCGACCATCCTTGTTGCGATCCATTCTTTCGGCGGAGAGGGCGTTGACATTGTAACTCAAAAGTGGGCTATGGCTGCGAACCGGTAATCCGCCCCGACGTTGAGCATACTCAGCCGGAGTCTCTCCAGAGACATCGATAGGCGGACGGCGGATCTCCTGTTGCAAACCCAGAATCATGGCACTGATCAAGGCCCGACGCAGTTGAGATTCGGGCAGGTCAAAATAACCTTCGAACCCACGCAAGATGCGAATCCAGGAAGAGAGGGCGCTACTGCTTACCCACAACTCTTCGATCACTTTATCGTCGGCTTCGACATAACCGATGCGCGTCGTATCGAAGACCCGGTTTTCACACTGGTCACCCAACTCTCCACAGGCTCCCTGCTTGAGAATATGCCAGTAGACACCCGGAATATCAATGCGCTCCCGCCGCAACCGCTCAATGACGGCACTCAGAGCGGCCCCGCCACGAACATCCAGGATAATTTCATCAATCAGCTCACTGCTACCCAGCTTTTCGACGGTTGAGACCAAACGATCCACCATCCGATCTTCATCCATACGCAAAGCGTGTTCGCCAAAAAACGAGTTGGGTGGCAAGCTGTTTTGCAGCAGATACTTGGTCTGCTCGGTAAATTGATCATAGGCTCTGCGATAGGCTACGGGATGGCTAACCCCTTCAGCACGAGAGGGCGTCTGGATGAAAAACGGAATGATGTTACTTCCCTTGATCCCACTCTTTAACAGGTCAACCAGGGTTTCGCGATTGTACGGATTTTTGTATTTGACCAGCCGTTTTCCAACGATCGATTTATAACCGTTATCACCGATGACAAAGAGAATTTTCAGATGGTCGGGACAGGAGACGATATCCTTTTCCAGGACTTGAGCCAGACCACCGTAAAGATTTTCCTGATAGTCGTCCGAGGTGTCACTCTCAGAGACCCGAACGTCGGTAATGGCCGACTGAAATGAATTATAGGCCTCGCCCTGCTCCAACGGACCCAGATTACACGAACTGGGAAGAGGGTGCCCCTCTCCGACACCATCGCCCAAACCATTAGGAAACAGTTTATCGGCATAGGGATCTCGATAGACCCGGAAACCAAACCTGAACTGAGTCTCCTTGAACCCTTGAACATTTTTCAGATCTTCGATGATCTCTTGAATGACGCCCCGTTTTTTATCCGTACCCCGAACCGCATCAAAAACCGGCTCCATACTGGCGGTCGCATCGAGAAGGAAGAAAATATCGACATTTTTCTTGGAGGAGAGAGATTCATAACTCTTGAAACCCGGAATGATTTGTGAAGCCAGCCCGGTTGAAATGGCAATCTTATCGTCACTCACCCGCCGACCGACCAAGCCGGGACGAGCCAGAGCGACTTTGAAAAAGCGCCGTTGATTGACGGTTCCACCCAGACCGGTTGGGGAGATGTGACGGTTTTTGCTATCGACCATCTCCAGGACGGGAATGCGCAAGGCCGATTTGAACCAGGTATTGCCCCCTTGAACCGGGCTGCATTTTGTTTGGTTGCGGGAGACGGCATCACTAAGATTTTCATAGGTACAGATGGTGCCGGCGGCCTGTCCATCCGGGGTCAGCAGATCTTCCCGCGGCCGGATACTGAAGGCGTTATTCCACAAGAAACCATCGTCCTTGCTTACCCAACCCAGAACCGTATCATCCTCTTCCAGACGAAATCGGTCAGCCAGCAGATAGGCTTCTTCGTTTTGGTCAAAGACAAAATACATATGGAACCGCGAGGCCCCTTCCCGGCAGTTACCCTGTCCACCGACACAATCCTTCATCTCCGGGTCCTGGTAGACCTGTACAGTCGGAGGAGCCTGGTCTTTTCCACGGGCAACCATGTTGGTCTTGATGAAGAACTTCATCTCCAGACCCGAATCGCCTTTGACCGGCTGATCCCGACAGAGCAAATCTTTTTTCTTCATCCACCCGGTCATCTCTTGATGACCTTTATAGCGAAGCGCATGAACTTTGATCCAATCCCCCTGCTCCGCCAAAACTTCAGCATGCTGGTTGAAGATCAAAAATCCCTCGGGTTTCTCCCCCCCTTTTGCGGAAAACAGGGAGGCATCCTGACGAAGAACTCGAACCAAACCGGCCCACTGTAATTTTTCTCCCTGATAAAACCGGGAAAAATCATAGGCACCACAATGGCCAAATTGTGAATCTTTTTCAGCAGATTCAGACACTGACGTCCCAAATAACAGACCGATTACAGTCACAATTAAGAGAGAAAACTTATTCAACCGAGTTTTCACAGCTATAGACCCCCCATCCTTTTGCGGTTCCAAGGTTTTGTCGTTTATTAGCATAAAATCATCTCAACTCGCAAATTAAAGCACAATTAGGGCCAAACTCAGTTTTGATTGACATTTTGAGCAGCAACCAGGTTCAAGACCACACGAAATCCAGCGATGGAAAACATGGCCGGCATACAGATGGATTGGTTTTCACTAAAACCCGAAGTCAAATCATCCCGGCCAAGTAGATAATATCCAGAACTACAACGGCTGCGTGACCACTCCCGCACCCCCCAAAGCAAATTTTTCAGAGGGCCGGAAAGGGGGGCGGAACCATCCAGTTGGACTTGATCCCGTGATTGAAGATAACTGATGGTGGCAATCCACTCTGATTGAGAAGGAATATCGTAGGAACAACCGGTCTTCAATGCCAACCAGTGGGCATAATCCCAAGCGCCTTCCCAGGAGATTGCATTGACCGATTGATGGCTGGTTCCGCCTTTTTTCCACTGAACGCCCAACCGGACCAGCAATCGATCCTTCTCTTTTCCGGCCGGCAATGTATTGACGTAATCCACATATTTACGAAACTGGAGCCTTGTCACCTCTTCGGATTGAATCAGGAAGGGAGATTGAATGGCTGCGGTCAATTGACGATTATCCCCGTCTCCGATCAGAGAACCGGAAAGATGATAGATACCGGCTGGAATCTCTTCCATCTGCGGATAGAGAGCGCCATCCCGCTGTTCGATCAGACAGGATTGCCACGCCGTTTGCTTTTTACTTTCCTGGACAAATGACATCACCCCCCATCCGATGGTTGCAGCCGCCATAAAAATCAATCCGAAAATAAGGCTTTTCCCAAGCTCCAAGCGGGAGAAAAAAACGGAAACGGCAGAGCGTTGCCCCTCTGGAGGCTTGACCCTGGCCATGGGTTTTGTACCAATATTTCTTTTCTTCACAAACAATTGACTCTTTTCCCTCATTATCCAACCATTCACGATCCAAATCGAATTCTGGATCTGTATGGGCAGGCGACACAACCCCAATTCGTCAAAAAATCCAGAATTCCCCGGTGCTATAATGGACTGGATTATCGGTTAAGGAAAGGTTTGTCAACACGTTTACCACTCTTTTCTGGCCGATCTGCGCATCGGTTCAGAGCTGAATAATAAATGGTTTTTCTAAAATCCAAACCTTTACAAGAGAGGGCAACCGTTGAAATAGCTGCCGATTCCCGGTTGATATAAGTGATCATGAAGTGTACAAATCCCGGGCGTCCGTTTTTCCTGAAAAAACCGTTTCTTTTTCAGCAACCAATACGTTGACATTGCACTCGAATACGAAAGCGGTGGCGTACAGATCGTCCTGGCAATCCTGTCGCAAAACAGAATGATTCACTCCTGACCTGAAAAGAGTCGCGCCGATGGATGTTGTCAACCCACAACCAATCATAATTTTGGACCGTCCCGCCCATGCCGGCAATGTCGGAGCGGCGGCTCGGGCCATGGCCAACATGGGATTGGAGCAATTACGGCTGATCAATCCCAGACAGTTCCCCCACCCACAAGCGGTCGAATTTGCCGCTGGCGGGATTGGCGTTTTGGAAAAAGCGACCGTTTTTCCTGACATCAGCTCCGCCCTGGCCGATTTGAACTATATTGTCGCCACCACCAATCGAAACCGGGGCCAGAGACAACTCCTGGTCACTCCACGGGAGTTGGGCGGCCATCTTCTGGCGGCTCAACAACGTCCCAAGACCCGAATCGGCATTCTGTTTGGAACCGAACGAACCGGATTGGAAAGTATCGATATCGAACGGGCTGACCTGCTCTGCAACATTCCGACAGCCGGCACCATGGGATCGTTAAATCTGGCTCAGGCGGTATTGATCACCACCTATGAAATGATGCTGGGAATGAATCGGGGACGTACCCAGGTTTGCGAAAATCCGAAAAACCACGCCCCTCTCGCCTCAGCCAGCGCGTTGGAACGGTTTTTCACACACCTGGAAGAGACGTTGATCGCAATCGAATTCATCAAACCCAAACAAAAAAAACACATGATGGGCAGCCTGAAGGCGATCTATCATCGCGCCGGGCTGGACACACGGGAGGTGGCTATTTTGCGAGGCATTCTCAGTGAAACCGTCTCTCACAAAAAAAGAGAGAAGAATCGCTGACTCTCGCCTCAAACCGACCCGAATCAGAATCTGCTTGACCTGAGAAAATTCGACACCATATTAACTGGTCAAGAGACGCGCTTTCCATTAGAGTACGGAAGATTGATGGATTACGCCGGATTCGACACTCAGGGATCAGCGTGCAATCAATTGGCTTGTCAGGAATCAATTGGCTTGTCAGGTGAAAATGATACGATCATACATATTTTTTCATTTTAAAAGGGCATTTTTACCGATTTTGTCCAGTCAACCCATCCGATAGCCGACTCTCGTCGTTTCACAGCCCCTTTACACGAGACAGATCCTAGTTGATTATGAGTGGTTTTACGTGACTAAAAAGCTATTTTGTGCAGGCTAAGTAAAATTTTTGGGAATTACACAAGGAGCAGATCATGGCGTGGAACGATAACGGCGGCAAAAATCAAGGACCGTGGGGACAGGGTCCGACCCCCCCCGAGCCACCGGATATGGATGAGGTCATTCGGATTGCACGAGAACGTTTTGGCAAAAACATGCCTGGAAAAAAATTTTTTCCCATCCTTTTTGGGATCGCCTTCATCCTCTGGATGGCGACCGGAGTTTATGTGGTCGGTCCTGATGAGAATGGTGTGGTCGTCCGGTTTGGTCGCCATGTCGAGACCACCCAACCCGGACCGCATTTTCACATTCCGTTTCCGATTGAAATGGTCTACAAACCCAAGGTTACCCAGGTACAACGCATTGAGGTGGGGTTTCGTACCCGTGGAAGAAATACCGTTGACGTCCCGGTCGAGTCCCTGATGCTGACCGGAGACGAAAATATCATCGATATCGATATCTCCATCCAATATCAAATCAAACCGGACGGTGCCGCCGACTTTTTGTTCAATGTCCGCAACCCACAAAGAGATCCCCATCAAGTGGTTCGGAATGCGGGGGAATCGGCCATTCGTCAGGTAATCGGTCGCAACACCATCGATACCGCTCTAACCACGGGCAAGGATAAAATTCAAGACGTCACCAAACAGAGCATTCAAGCGATTCTGGATAGTTATAATAGCGGCATCCAGATCATTGCCGTGCAGCTCCAACAGGTTTCACCTCCGGCCGAGGTGGTTCACGCCTTCAAGGACGTGGCAAGTGCGCGGGAAGACCGGGTTAGAGCCATCAACGAAGCTCAAGGCTATGCCAACGACATTCTGCCCAAAGCCCACGGTGAAGCGGCTCGTCAAATTCAAGAAGCGGAAGCCTACAAAACCGCCAAGGTCTCACGAGCCGAGGGTGATGTGCACCGCTTTCTGGCTGTTTTGAAAGAGTATGAAAAAGCCAAAGACGCAACAGAAACCCGTCTGTATCTGGAAACCATGGAAGAGATTCTGCCCAAAATAAATAAAGTCGTGGTCAGCCCCGGTTCGACCAATGGTGTTCTGCCCTATCTGCCGCTGGGCGGAAAAGGCATGCCGAAAGCGGGATTAGGAGGTGTTGGACAATGAAAACGAAATTAAGCTCTGGGATGCTGGGTATCATTGTTGCTGCCCTGATCGTCCTTTCCCAATCCGTCTATACCGTCCACGAAATTGAACAGGCCATCGTCATCCAACTGGGTAAATCGGTTGGGGAACCTAATACCAAGGCCGGACTGTACTTCAAAGTACCCCTCATCCAGGAGGTACACAAATTTGACAAACGGTTATTGGTCTTTGATCAAGATCCGCAAGAGATTCTCTCTTCGGACAAGAAAAACCTCAAAGTGGACAACTATGCCCGCTGGCGGATCACTGACCCGCTGACATTCTACCAAACCGTTCGCAACGAAGCCGGTGGCAGCGCACGATTGAATGACATCATCTACTCCAATATTCGTGAAGTGTTGGGCCAGTCCACCATGATGGAGATCGTTGCCGGAACTCGGGACGAACTTCGGGATAGAATACGCAGCAAAGCCAGCTTGCAGGCCGCCAATTATGGCATCGAAATTGTTGACGTTCGCATCAAACGGACCGATCTGCCGCCTGAAAACTCCAAGGCTGTTTTCAAACGGATGCAGACCGAGCGTGAACGGCAGGCCATGCAGTATCGGGCGCAAGGTCAGGAAGAGGCCGTCAAAATCCGTGCGGAGGCTGATCGGGAACGGGAAGTTGTTTTGGCAGAAGCCTACAGAAAGGCTCAAGAGCTTCGGGGTAATGGCGATGCCGAATCAACCCGGATCTATGCAGAAGCGATTACCCAGGACGAAAAATTTTATAAATTCAAAAGAACGATGGAAGCCTACGGAAAAGTTTTTGCAGAAGATACGACAGTCGTGTTAGAACCATCTGGATTTTTCAAATATCTGAAAGGCCCAGACGCAAATTAATGATTGGTCGTCCAGTCAAAATGAATGCAAAATGAATGATTTTTTGACGGCGTTGGGCCTGGTTTTGATCTTGGAGGGCGTACCATATTTTCTTGCGCCGACCAAAATGCGGCTGTGGGTCGTGCAGATCGTCAAACTGCCGGATACGGCCTTGCGCAAAACCGGCCTGACACTGATGATACTGGGTCTGCTGATGGTGTATATGGTGCGCTCATGAGCCAAAATTCAAGAAGCACAGGGAAGGATGGAAATATTCCCCTCGCAACAGAACTTCAAAGAGACATCAGCACTCTATTGATTGAGTTGAACTCCGGAGGGCGTGATGCCTGGCTTATTCAAGGCCGCCTTCCGGCTGAGAGTTTGCTTGAATTATCCAATGAAGCGACGGTTGATGGGGCTGGCGCTGTAAAGTTGAGCATCGGCAAGCAGGACAATTTATGGCAGGTCAAGGGAGCGTTGACGATCTCCGTCATTCTCCCCTGCTCCCGTTGTCTTGCTGACTATGTTCGCCCCCTCGACATTGCCGTGAACCGTTTCATCTCAATTGGAGAGGATCCGGCTCTGTCGTTGGGACAAACAGAGATGGAAGAGGATATCGTCTACCTTGAAAGTGGCGAATTCTCTGTTTTACGATTTGCAGAGGAGGAGTTTATTCTGGCTCTACCCATGTTCCCTCTTTGCAACGAGGCATGTCTTGGTCTTTGTCAAAATTGTGGAGCGGACAAAAATCAAGAGCCTTGTACCTGCCCTTCCGGAGAGAAAGTGAACCCTTTCACGGTTTTAGAGCAGATAAAATTAAACTGAGTGACTTGATGACGGGTTAGTCTGCCTGACGCATGCTCCCCTTTTCAATAGCCCAATACCGAACAATTTCATGTTTTTTCTAGGAGAAGTCTGATGGCCGTACCAAAAAAGAAAATTTCCTCTGCTCGCCGTGGCGCCCGTCGTGCTCATAACGCACTCAAAACCAACTCCCTGTCGACATGCTCCAACTGCCAGGAATCGGTCATGCCCCATCGCGTCTGCCCGAAGTGTGGCTGGTATGATGGTCGTGAGGTTGTTGAGGTAGAAGAGTAATCTTTTACCTTGGATTCGGCTGTCGTGCACACATCAATGTGTACACTTTTTTGGTTTATCCAATGAATCAGAAAAAATTGAAGAAACCTTATGGTGATGAGATTTTTTTTGATTTGCCTGGCAAACCGAAAAGGTGTGCTGATGAGCAAAAAACGGCCAAATCCATATTTACCAGCAGAGTAGAAGGGTCCATTGTTTTGTGACTATTCGTATCGCACTAGACGCAATGGGCGGGGACAACGCCCCGGCTGCGATGGTTGAGGGTGCCATTCAAGCAAGCAAGCTCAATCCAGACACTGAATTCGTCCTGGTTGGACAGGTCGATGAAATTCAGCGGGAATTGGATCGACTGGGGTATAATGGCACTCAATTCCGTATTCATCCAGCCTCTGAAGTGGTCGGCATGGGGGAAAAACCAGCGGTTGCGTTAAGAAAAAAAAAGGATTCCTCCATGCGAGTGGGTTGTAATCTGGTCAAGGAGGGTCAGGTGGATGCGTTTGTTTCATCTGGCAACTCCGGCGCACTGATGGCGACAGCCCGTTTCGTATTGAAGACCTTGCCCGGCATTTCCCGTCCCGCCATGGCTTCCAACGTACCCTCCATCACCGGACAAACCCTGATGTTGGATCTGGGGGCCAATGTCGATTGCAATGCCGACAATCTCTGTCAGTTCGCCCTGATGGGTCGAATCTATGCCACTGCCGTTGAGGGAATCAAAAATCCACGTATCGGCCTGCTCAACATTGGCGAAGAGGATGTCAAGGGCAACGAAGTGGTCAAAGAGGCTGGAGAGAGACTGAAAGCGGAAGAGATTGCCGGATTTATCGGTAATGTCGAAGCGACCGATATATTTCAGGGCAGGGTGGATGTGGTTGTCTGCGATGGTTTTGTCGGCAATGTCAGCCTGAAAACCATGGAAGGGGTTGCCAAAATGTTAATTCATTTCCTGAAAGAGTCTTTCTCCGAATCCTGGATTTCCAAACTGCGGTATTTCATCGCTCGTCCAGCTCTCAAGAGTTTTCGCAACCGTTTCGATCCAAGAGCCTACAACGGCGCCATGCTGTTGGGCTTGAACGGCGTCGTCGTCAAGAGTCATGGCGGTGCCGACGGTTTTGCCTTTGCCAACGCCATCCAGTTGGCCCAAGATCTGGTTACCGGGCAAGTCAACGATAAAATCCAGAGAAATCTCACCTAATGCACTCACTTATCGCAAAAGTTATCGGCACCGGGTCTTTTCTACCCGAAAAACGGCTGACCAACGCCGAGATTGCAACCATGGTTGAAACCACCGATGAGTGGATTTTCAGCCGCACCGGTATTCGGGAACGACGCATAGCCGCTGAAGGCGAACTCACCTCGGACCTGGCTTTGAAGGCATCGCGGAAGGCTCTGGAAGCCGCCGGAATATCGGCTGAAGATCTGGATCTTATTTTGCTGGCCACGACCACTGGCGACCTTCTTTACCCCTCCACCGCTACCATTCTTCAGCAAAAATTGGGGATCTCCCACACCAGAATCCCCGCCTTCGATCTCCAGGCTGTCTGTGCCGGTTTTATGTTTGCGCTCTCAACAGCCGATGCCTATATCCGTTCCGGAATGGCCAAGCGTGTTTTGGTTGTCGGCGCTGAGACCAATTCGCGCATCATCGATTGGAGTGATCGCGGCACCTGCATTTTGTTTGGTGATGGAGCAGGCGCGGTCGTCCTGGAATCGTCCGTCCGGGAGGGGGAACATCCAACGGGTGTCATTTCGACTCACATTCATGCCGATGGTGCCCACTGTGACCTTCTCAAAACCTCCGGTGGTATTTCGGTCGGAGCCCCAGAACCGGAAAGCCCTCAGGGCAGCGGGTTGGGTGTGGTTCAGATGCGGGGCAACGAGGTCTACAAACAGGCGGTCAAGGCCCTGGGACAAATTGTCGATGAGACCCTGGAGGCCAACCAACTCGAAAAAGGCTCCATCGACTGGCTTGTTCCCCATCAGGCCAACATCCGCATCATTACCAGCACGGCAAAGCGTCTCAACATGAGCCTGGACAACGTGGTGCTCACCGTCGAACGGCATGGCAACACTTCGGCAGCCAGTGTTCCACTCGCCCTGGATGAAGCGGTCCGGGACGGTCGCATCAAACCCGGTCATCTGATTCTTCTGGAAGCGTTTGGAGCGGGTTTCACCTGGGGTTCGGCACTGATTCGCTGGTAAGGGGCTCAGCATGGCGGCGAATAAAGCGGCCAAATTTACGATCGTCCGTCAGAATGTGAATTAAAACCCACTCCTTCATCACTGTTTCCAGATTGAGATGACCTCTCTTCCCCTGGCCTGCCATCTCTTTTTGAATCTGTCTGACCTTCCCCAATAATCGCTTGTGGCTTTTTTTATGCTGCTTGGCTTCGGGATATCCATATTCATCCAACAAAGCCTCTTCATCCTCAAAATGTTGCTGTGTAAAATCAACCAACAGGCTCAAGGCCCGCTCCCCGACCGTTTGATCCCCCAAAGAGAAGGCTTGCAGAACCTTATGGGCCATCTCAAACATTTTTTTGTGTTGATCATCCATCCCTTCCATTTCAATGGAATACTCATCATCCCATTGAAATGGATAGTCCTTGCCTGCAACCGATTCCAACCACTCTCGACTTCTTTTGTTGTAGGATTCCAGCAATTTCCAGCGGATAATGGGAACATTCCGAATGGCTTCGTGGGGGATTTTGTAGGCGGATAATGGGGAAGAAACCCGTAACCGAAATAGATCGGAGGCACCGAAAAGCAACTGGGATTCGCCAAAAATATTCTGGGGACCGATCGTTTCCAAAACCTTTTTTCCGATAAAACGCTCAACACAACCGGAAAGCACAAAATAAATTGACGGATTATCTTCATCCTGCCGAACCTCTTCTCCAACCGGTAATGTACGCAGCACCATGGACCGGGCAATCTGGTTTTGGGTCAGATAAGAGATCCCCTCACCGAACAACCAGGAACTTTTCAGAAACTCCCGCTGCTTTTGTACCCGTTCCAACCGCCCATAAAGATTGTTTTTCTTAATAAACCCAATAAACAGGTTGCACGGAATCCGCAGCACATTGACATAGCTCATGGCTCGGTAGGTGACACCGGATGGACGACCGTCGATGCCGGACATTTCACCCAGAATGGAGCCGGCGTACAGGGTAATGTTGGAATCACTGTTGGCAATCAACGCTTCGACATTTCCACTCAAGACCAAAAAAATAGAGCGGGGAATCACCCCCTCTTTAAGGATGATCTCCTCGGGGTGAAAACTTTCGATCGGATTATTTAATAGAGTGTTATACTGATGGGGTTGGGCATTGGCAAAATTGCTGGTTAAAAACTCTCTGGCGCAGCGTAAAAAATAGTTTTGATTGTCTGGAATCAAGGTGTCGTACGCCCCGAAAGGGGCACCGGAACCGACCTTTTTTTCCGGGTGATTCAAAGGCCGGCTCAGATGACCCAAAATGATTTTAAGGGAGCGGTCCCCTTTAAAATCCTCCGCTTCGCCATGAATCATTCCGCCGCCAACATCGATCTTTTTCAGGTCAGCGGGGGTGAGATAGTCTCGAACGATTCTATTGTAATCGTCCTTGGACATTCCCGGTTTTGTTTCATCTTCCGTGACCATTTTTTTCATGACCGACTGGGAGGTAACATCCGCAAAGTGGGCATAACTCCGATAGCCCCCTTCCCACAGGGTACGGAAGAAGAACATGGCGTTTTCAACTGGGTGGGGCGAGTGAATCGGTTTGACTTCCAACCCGTTGACCGAGTTCCAAACTCCGTACTCCAAATCACGGATTTCAAAAAAATCTCCAAAATAATCCTCGTCAAAATCCAATAAAGCGGCCAATTTTTTAGTGACCGCCGCTCGGACCAGAGCGGTAGAGAAATATTTGATCCGCCGGTCTCCCCGAATCAAATCCGCCAAGCCGGCAAAATGATCATCGTGGGAGTGGGTATGAAAAATCCCTTCAATCTCATTGATTCCAATCCCAAGGGCCACCAGATTATTCACCACATTGGGGCCGGCATCGACCAAATAAATTCCGCCTTGATAGACGATAACCGATGAGAGGCTCGGACGGTCGAAATCCCAACCATCGCCAATTCCTGAATGAATAACGGAAAAATAGTCTCGGGGTAACGAATAGTAGTTGAGCGGATAGGGAGAGGGGTAACTGTCCGATTTTTTTAAATTCAGATCGACGGTGACCGACTCCCCGGCATATGAAATTTTAAAGCGGTTGGTCTCCAGACGTTCAAGCCAAACCCCTGAAAAAATTTCAACACCGGCCTGCTCAACATATCGGACAGCCAACAGCGTTTCTGTGGGTCTGATCTGTCCAAATGCAAAGAAAAGCTTCATCCGCATCAAATCTTTGGCCCAACTCTCCGATACACCCGCTTCTCGAATTTCCCGTTCGGAAACCAAACCGTAGTTTCCTCGGTAGATGTAGCGAATTTGAGCCTCTACCTGCTGCCTGCTGCCGATCAAAATCGGTTTTTGTCCGGTGTTGTTGGAGTGATTCGGTATGATCATCCCCTGTCGATAGAACATTTGCAAAACCGGAAACTCGGAAAGATTTGAAAATCCACCGCCTTGCAACATAACGTCTGAAAGCAAAATGGCATTGGGACCGGTCTCATAGGCGACGCCATTTTTTTCCGTCGTTGCGATCAAGCCTCGGCGCATGACATGTTTGACCACATCCCCCGGACATCCACACAAAAGACGCAAACCAACTTCAGCGATCTCAACCCACTCCACACCGTCGATAATCTGAAGTTTATTTATTTTGGACATTTTTTTATCCCCGATCTATCGAGTTGAACACAGCCTTTTGTTACGAAATCAACGCCAATGCTCTTTTCCCCCACTCCAAAACAGAAGATGCCAGGCTGAAGCGGGCCTGGATCATTGCTACGAATAGAGGGTTGAAGCGGGCCAAGTGAGTTGTTGCCAACCTCCGTTAAGATGATATAATAAACGCAAGCCACACTGAAAGATGCGTTAAAAATGATCCAGAGGAGGATGAGCAGATGATTATCAATACCTATAGCAACTTTGCCCAGAGCTATATCAATACTCGTCAGCCCTCACAAAAATTCAGTTCCACCATGAGCAATCCTCTTTTGCTCAGCACCCCGGACGCTCTTACTTTCGAACTAATCGATAGCCTGGATTCCGACCGTTCCGGTGGCCTGAGACAATCCAAGAGCGGCCTTGGCAACACGGATTTTCCCCAGACGGACAACAATTCAGGCAGCGAGATCGGCTTCGACGAGCGGCAACAACAGGTCGCTACCGAACGCAATACCTACCTTGAACTCCTCTTCATCAACGACCGTTACTCGGCTTTCAGCGGCCTCTCCGAAGACGGTTTTCTACAGATGATCAACCCGGACTCCGACAGCAACATCCTGATGCAGGATATCTTCAAAACCCAAGAGCGATCAGACTTTCAAAAATTGATCGCCTTCAACCAAAGCCTGGGCTATCACACCAGGCTGGACCCAGTCCAATCAGCCGACCCCCTTCTGTCTGAACCTGAGAGCGAACCCAACAACCCCATTTCAGAGCTTTACGCCATTCTAGCCCCGCTCAAAGAGCTGGATGCCCAGACAGTCCCGGCCTGACCCCCAAATTCAAATCAGAAAAGCCAAAATTTAAAATGGCCAGAATTTCGGAATCAGGAGGCTGACGATGACCCAGACTAAAATATTCAGGGGTACGCCGACACGGATAAAATCCCGAAAGCTGTAATAACCGGCAGACATCACCATCAAGTTAGTCTGGTAACCCATAGGAGTAGCAAAAGCGGCGTTGGCTCCAAAGACCACTCCGACCAAAAAAGGCATGGGACTGACTCCGAGCTGTTGAGCAACCCCAACCGCTATCGGGGTAAAGAGGATGGCCGAGGCATTATTGGAGATAAAGTTGGTCAACAGCATGATAAACAGGATAAAGAGGGCCAAAATCCACTCCAAGGCCACTCCGGCTGAATGTTGAATCAATCCTTGGGCCAGATATTCCACCGCTCCGGTTACGACCATGGCTTTTCCCAGAGCCAGGGTGCCTGCCACCATGAAGATAATCTGGGGGGAGATGGCCCCATAACCTTGGCGAAGGGACAGGCAACGCGTAACCAGCATCAGGAAAGCTCCGAGCAAGGAGATGACCATCATATCAACCAGCCGGGTGGCCGCCAGCAAAACAACCGCCAACAGAATGACGATCGACGTTTTTGCCTTGGCCGCATGTTCGACGGTATCTTTGACCCCCCACAGCAAAATCATCTCCCGGCTCCCCGAAAGAGAGTCCAGCTGTGCTGAGGTGCCTTGAACCAAAAGCACATCTCCCGCTCGCAAATTAATTTTTGAGATATTTCGTTTTCGCATATGCCGGTGTTGTTGAATACCGATCACGACAATGCCATAACGGTTTCTAAAACGCATCTGACTCAACGATCGCCCCACCAAGGAAGTACCCGGCATGATCACCAACTCGGCCAGACTCAGCTGTTTTTTATCCTGCTCCTCCCGATCATCCATGGAAGTCGGGATCAAGGTTGAACCGGAGTCCCACTCCAATTTTTTCAGATTCCGGGCGCTTCCTTCCACCAACAACTGATCCCCGGCCATCAATGTGGACCCCTCCTCCAACTTTTGGATGACTTTATCACCGCGTAGAATACGATTGATGATCATATCTCCAAACAGGGCGACCACCTCTGGGTCATCCAACAAACGACCATCCAGGAATGTACCCGGAAGAATCTCCAACTGGACCAGGAACTGCCGATAGTTCTGCTGAGAGCCGACAGGCGCGTTCGCCGGAAGCAGGCGTGGAGCAATCAACACCAGATAGAGCAACCCGGCCAACAAAACGATTAAGCCCAGTTTGGAGAAGGTGAACATACCAAACTGATCAACCCCGGATTGTTCCGCAATGGCGGCGACCAGAATGTTGGTGGATGTTCCCATCAGGGTACAGGTCCCCCCCAAGATGGAGACAAAAGAGAGCTGCATCAAAAATTTTGAGCTGGAGATGTTCAAATCATCGGCCAGACTGACCATGATCGGCAAGAAAATGACCACAATGGGCGTGTTGTTCAAAAAAGCACTGGCAACGGCGACAAAAAGCAACGAGACCGTCAGAGCCAACCGCCAATCACCTAACGAAAGGTGCTGAATCCATGAAGCCACCATACTGACCGAACCGGTATTGGTCACCCCTTCACCAATGATCAACAGAGCGACAACGATAATCAAAGCCGGATTTGAAAAACCGGCGACAAGAACCGGGGGAGAGAGCAGGTTGACCCCGGTTTCCGGGTCGTTGTAGGGAAAAATCTGGAAAATGATGATCAGTCCGACCAGCAGCCCCAGAGAAACCAAGGCCATGGGAAACCTCTCCTGAGCGTAGAAGAGCACGGCCAAGACCAAAATGCCCAACGTCAGGAAAATATAAAACTCAGCCGGAAACATGCTATATTCCGGCGAAACAGGCATCACAGGAGACCTGGAACGTCGGCAACCGCGAGCGAGGAAAACCCTCCACCCAATCGGCCAGACAACCCTGATTCGGATCCGGGGCATCCATCACGCTCGCAACCGTTTGACTTCTTCTCCGGTAAAGCAGAAAAAAACAACCTCACCCGATTGGGCATCGGATTGGGCATCGGATTGAAATTTAACCGCAAGGCAAACCCGATCATCTTAATTTTTCCAAGGCATGATGGGCACCGTAGAAATTGAATTTCTGGGTGACCCATCGACCAGACGATCACTGTAGATCAAATAGACCAGCGTATGGCGTTTTTGATCGAAAAATCGAACCACATGCAGGGTTTTGAATAAAAGGGAGGTACTCTTGGTAAAGACATCTTCTCCCTCCTTCAGCTCTCCCTTAAATTGGATTGGGCCAATTTGACGACAGGCGATGGCGGAGTTGGACGGATCTTCCGCCAAGCCGACACTGCCGGATATGCCACCCTTTTTCGCCCGGCTCAAATGGCAGGACACACCCGAAATCTTCGGGTCGTCAAACGCTTCGATCACAATCTTGTCGTTGGACCCCAGCAGTTTGAATACTGTACTGACACTACCGATCTCCTCCCCCTGACCAACAGCCGGAAACAGCAGAAATAACCAGAAAATTTTATGGATTTGTCCCATTGTCGCTCTCTACCCGGCCAAGCCGGCCCCTATTATCCCAGTGACGTCGATGGCGGTGCGTGCATGGCACAATCGCCGTTTCCAGGATGATCACTCACGACAAAAACAGGTCTGTCGAAAGATAACGATCACCTCGATCCGGTAAAACCGTCACGATTACCGCCGATTCATCCCCATCCAACTCCGATGCCAAGGTCACGGCGGCCGCCAAAGCACCCCCAGCAGAATGACCGGCAAAAATCCCCTCCTCCTTGGCCAGGCGCAAGGTCATAATCTTCGCCTCTTCGGCGGAAACATCCATGATTCGATCGACGCGGGTCGAATCAAAAATTTTAGGTAGATAGGCTTGCGGCCAGCGACGGATTCCCGGAATTTTCGATGTTTCATCCGGGTGTACGCCGATAATCTGAATATTGGGATTGCGCTCTTTCAAAGCCCGAGAAACCCCCATAATGGTCCCGGTGGTACCCATGGAACTGACAAAATGAGTGACGGTTCCAGTTGTCTGCTGCCAAATTTCCGGGCCGGTTCCCCGGTAGTGAGCCAACCAGTTATCCTCATTTGAAAACTGATCGAACATAATACCTTCACCGGCTGCAACCATCTCCTTGGCTCGATCGATGGCCCCTTCCATACCGGCTTCATCGGCAGTCAACTCGATATCGGCACCGTAAGCATACATGACAGCCCGCCGTTCGACAGTCATACTCTCGGGCATGACCAAGGTGATTTTATACCCCCGCCTGGCAGCGATCAAAGCAAGCGCAATCCCGGTATTACCGCTGGTCGGCTCGATAATTCTGATTCCATCCTTCAATTCACCCCGTTCTTCAGCCCCCAAGAACATGGAGAGGGCTGCCCGGTCCTTTACCGAACCGCCCGGATTGTTCCCTTCCAATTTCACCAAGATTTTCACAAGCCGCCCCGGCCCGATCCGGGTCAAGGTGACCAGTGGAGTATTTCCGATACTCGACTCAAGTGTCATCATGTTTTCCGTTCCTTCCCTGGTACATGGGTTTAACGATCGATATTTTTCAAAAAAAACGCCTCAACTTCGGAGGCGTTTTTTCAGGAACCGGTCAAGATTCGCTCTACTTAGGCAGATAAACGGCTCAGAGTACCTTGCTCATTTCTCTCAGAATAACCGAAGCAATGGCATTGGCGTCATATTTCGGAATAAAATCATCAGCCCCCATCTCCTGGGCTTTGACTTTATTGGATTGATTGCTCATGGAGCTATGGAGAATCAGGTGAAGACTGCTCAAGCGGGTATCGGGATGTTTTTTCAGCTTACGGGTAAAAGTGAACCCGTCCATTCCCGGCATTTCGATGTCTGAAATAATCAAGCTGTAAGGAGAACCTTCGTCTTGCAGTGTATGTTGCAGGTGATCGAGAGCCGGCTGAGCCCCATCAAAAGCATCGTAGCGCACCCCCAGTTTATCCAGGGTCGAAGTCAATAATTTTTGAGCGGAGCGCGAATCATCGATGATCAAGACCCGGAACACATCCTTGAGGTTCATGTTTTGCCCCTGTTGCAGGATTGTCTCATCCACTTCATTATCGACACCGACCACTTCGCCCAGCAACTTTTCAATGTCCAGAATCTGAACCGCTTCACCGTCCCCCTCATAGGTGAGGGCCGTCAAATAGCCGGAATTTTGCACGCTCGAACCTGGTTTTTGGACATCTGACCAACTTTTATTGAGCAGTTTGTTGGGGCTTTTGACCATCAATCCCTGGATGGTTCCGCTGTATTCGCAAACGATGATATAGCTCAATACGTTTTGATAATCGATTCTCTCCAAACCCAACCCACAACCTAAATCGATCACTGTAACGGCTTTTCCACGAAAATCGATGGCACCTACAATAGCCTTGTGAGAATTTGGCATGACAACGATTTTTGTCGGGGATTCGATCACTTCAATAATTTTAAAGACGTTGATCCCATATTGCTGACCATCAACCAGAAAAAATGTAAGCATTTCCATCTGATTGGAGAAAGCCAAATTTGCCCGCTGAGCTACCTCTTCCATTTGATCCATGCTACCAACCCCTTATACAAAATATGGATAGACGCCTAAATGCGTTAATCTCTCCATGAGATACTAACAAAAAAAATAATTGTTCGGAAAGGATAGCAGAAAAATGCTCAGATCGACCAAATTTTCGCATCAAAATAAAAAAAAACACCAAAACGAAGAAAATGGGTTGCCAAAAACCTTCGCCGCTATTAGTGTACCCCAGCCTGACGTTGTGAGTGAGTTTGTTTTCCCCAAAATTCAGCTCTGTCATCGCTTGGCTACGTCCCGTTCGTCTAGAGGTTAGGACACTGGCCTTTCACGCCGGTAACAGGGGTTCAATTCCCCTACGGGACGCCATTTTATTTTTCAAAAGAGACCAAACCAACCTTCAAGGTTGGTTTTTTTGTTTGTCCTGCACCTGTTGCGCCAGGGGTTTCCCGGACAGGCAATTTCACAATGGGTTGATCTGAAGTTCATAATTTCATTCCCCACACCCCATGCCGAATTATTATCCCGCCCATCTCAACGCAAAAGCTTTTGCAAATGGGATCTAAGACATATAATCAAAACCAAAGAAGATGTAATCGGCCGATCAGATATTTTTTTTCTCTAACCGACAGAATATAAGAACGATGGATATTCAACCCAACCTTGCTCTGGATCCCAACTATATCGAGTTGGTCGTTCGGATTCTGTTTCAGGTGGTACTGCTGGTCTCCTCAGCTTTTTTTTCCGGATCGGAGACGGCGTTATTCTCTCTGAGTCGTCTGGATTTGCAAAAGCTGCGCAATACCAGACACCCCCGTTCGGAAAAAATTCACGAACTACTGGATGAACCCAGAAGATTGATCATCTCCATCCTCTGCGGAAACGAGTTGGTCAACATTGCCTCGTCGGCCAATATGGCCGCCATCCTGATCACTTTTTTCGGCGAGGCGGACACCACCTGGATCAATATCGTCGTCATGGTTCCCCTGCTTCTCCTTATTGGTGAGGTAACGCCCAAAACCTTTGCCGTCACCTTTCCGGTTAAATTCGCCTCCAACCTGTCGGTTCGACTTTTGCCGCGCTGGATTGTAATGATCACCCCGCTGCGAACCGGTGTTCGGATCATCGCTGACCGGATCACCACCTGGATCGGAGGAGAGGCGATCAAGAAAAACAACATCCTCCACCCGGACGAATTCCGAACCCTGGTCGATGAAAGCGCCGCCTTCGGAATCATTGATGCCGTCGAACGGGTTTTGATCGACAATGCCCTGAAAGCCAGTGAAACGGAAATCGTCACCATCATGACCCCAAGAACCCAGATCAAATTTCTAGACGGTGACCTGCCTCTGGAACAGTTGGTCAAGGAGTTTCGGCGGCTCAAACATTCGCGGGTGCCGATCATTAAAAAATATCGGGACAACGTCATGGGATTTTTACGCGCTGAAGATTTGTTGCAAGTCAAACAGCGCGGCGCCCGAATTTCCGAATTAAACTTGAGCGACCTCATCAAGCCGGCCCACTTTGTTCCACCGACTTTGATGGTGGATGAGATGTTTGAATATTTTCAATCCCATAACACCAATATCGCCATCATCCTGGGTGAGTACGGCGGTGTTTCGGGAATCGTCACCATGCACGACGTGCTCACCTTCATGTTTGGAGAAATTTCCGGTTATATCGACGAACCCAAACATGTAGTAAGCAATAGTGAAAACGCTATACTGGTTCCCGGGGACATGCGGCTGTCGGACTTCAACAAACGAACCCGTTTTTCTATTACCGACCCGACCATGACCACCATCGGTGGCTACGTCTTCCGTTTGCTGGAAACACTCCCCAAAGCGGGTGACTCGGTGGTTTTCAATGAGAACCGTTTCACTGTGCTGGAGATGGAAAAACTGCGAATCAAGACCATCAAGATATCCCCTCTGAACACACCATCACCTGCCACCGAGACACGGCCGCCCATGCTCTCACACCAACCGGAAGTTGATGGGCCAACCATGAAATCCGATGAGGTTTTTCTGACCGATCAGGAAGAGTTGGGAGATGATCTTGATGCAGCGGAGGATCTGCCCGACAGTCAGGGAAAAGCTGCCGCTCCCCAAGCAGATGGCCCCACCGATCAATCCAGAAAAACAGACGTCACAAATAAGGGGGCGTAATCCATGGAAACGTCAGAACTGTTGTTTGAACTGTTGCTCATTCTCTTCTTCTTGATCATGAAAGGGTTTTTCTCCGGCTCAGAGATTGCCATGGTCAATTGCGACAAATTGAAAATGCGTCACCAGGCTAAAATGGGAAATTCCGGGGCCAAGCTGGTCTTGAAACTTTTCGAAACACCGGATGTAATCCTCGGAACCACGCTGGTCGGCACCAATATCGCCACGGTCACCATTTCCACATTGGCCGCCTTGATGTTCATGAACCTGTTCGGACCTCAGGGTGATCTGATTTCCGTGTTGGTATTCACACCGTTTTTGCTTATCCTGGGTGAAATCGTTCCCAAAAGCGTTTATCAGCAAAAAGCCGACTTTCTGGCTCCCTACATCATCTATGGGCTGCGGTTTTTCTCGCTGGTCTTTTATCCGGTGATTTTCATCTTCAGTCGGGCCGCCCGTGTGGCCACCCGTATTGCCGGTGGCTCCACCGACAAAAAATCCGGATTCATCAGCCGCGAAGAGATTCGCATGCTCCTGGACATGTCGGAAGAGTCCAACATGCCCCTCAAATTCAATAAATCCCGTATTCGCCGCATCATCCGCTTTGCCGACACCACGGTCGGCGAGGCCATGATTCCCCTGCCCGAAGTGGTCGGCATCGAAGAGGACGCCATCATGGAAGAGGCCGTCGAGGTGGTCTACAAAACCGGTTTCAACCGACTGCCGACCTTCAAAGGAAATCTGACCAACGTCGTCGGAATTCTCACTTTGAATACTTGGGATCTGTTGGAGGAAAAACTGGTCTCCATACCCACCATCAACGACTATGTCGAGGAGCCGCTCTACGTCTCCGCCAGACAGACAATCGACCGGGTACTGCCCATGATCAAAGCTCGTACGGACCATATGGCTATCGTCGTCGATGAGTTCGGTTCAGCTGTAGGCATACTTACCATGGAGGATATTTTGGAAGAGGTGGTGGGGGAGATCAATGTCGGCTACGATTTCGAAGAGTACAAACCGCGCCGTAAAGCCGCCATGCAGTTGGATGGAGACGACGCCTTCGTGGTTGACGGACGTACGCCCATCTCCCAGATCAATGACGCCTTGCACATTCACCTCCCGGTCGGAGAGGTCCACACGGTGGCCGGCTTGCTGGTGGACCGCCTTCACGTCATCCCCAAGGTGGGGGATAGTCTGGTTGAGCAGGATTACCGTTTTACCGTTCGGGAAGCCGACAGACGCCGGGTTCTCAAGGTACACATCGAACGGGTATCCCTCCCATAAATCTAAATTCGGCAGTTGAACGTACGCACAGGAGCCAACTGCCGTCTTCAGGGAAAAAGCGGTTATTCCATGTCTGGATTAAAATATTTAAACCCGTTTCGACCAGACTTTTTAACGGCATACATGGCTAAGTCGGCCCGCTTGATCAGGCTTTCCGGGTCCGCCCCATGTTTAGGGAACAGTGCAATGCCGATACTGGTACCGATTTTTGCCCGCTTTCCTCCGAGATAAAACGGTTTTTTAATCAAATTGATGATTTTTTTTGCAACGATCGAAGCCTCCTTGGGGGAGGCGGTTTCGCTGAGTATGACCGTAAACTCATCCCCACCCAAACGCGCCAGGGTATCGACCTCACGCAGATAACCGGAAATGCGCGACGAGACCTCCTTTAACAGCAGATCGCCGGCATCATGCCCCAGACTATCGTTGACGGCCTTGAATTTATCAAGATCCATAAACATTAATGCCAAGGTCGATCCCTTGCGTTTACAGTGGGCGATGGTCTGGTTCAATCGCTCGTGAAACAACATCCGATTGGGCAGTCCCGTCAGGGCGTCAAAGTGGGCCAGTCGTTGCAACGCTCTTTTCTCTTCCAACCTCTCTTTGATACTGGTTGTTACGGCAACGAATACCGGCGGTTGTTCGGCAAGAGAGAGTTGCAGACGCAGCTCTACAGGCTGGGGCTCTCCCGCCCTATTGAAGAGAGTGGTTTCAAGAACCACCCGCTCTTGCTCAAAATTATGAAGTAGATCAAGCTGTTCTGTAAAAAAAACAGGGTCCAGATCAGAAGCCAGATCCAATAGGGTCATGTCGGATAGCGCATCGAAAGAATAGCCCAAACTTCGACGCGCTCCCTCACTGACCTGGAGGAATTTTAAGGAACGTGAATCGAAGATGTAGATGGCGTTCATCGAACCCCCGAGAACCCGACCCAACAGCAAGGTAACCTCTTCGGCTCGCTTACGTTCTGAAATATCCAACATGGTCCCGATAATTTGCACCAGGTGCCCTTCCGGACTCCGAACAATCTCACTGATGGCCTGAACAACCCGCTCCGTACCATCCGGTCGTATCACCATATGCTCGTTCGAATCACTCACTACCTCACGGTCCAATTTCCCACTGATCGCCAATTGTATCCAACTTTGGACTTTAGGAGGAAGACGCACAAGCAAGTCTTCAATGGTCAACTCGGTAATCTCGTCCGGTATTCCAAGCAATCGGCGGCCTTCATCCGATACGCGAAGTTTATTATCCTGGGCCAACCAGTTCCAACTGCCCATTCTGGCCATCTGCTCCGCTTTGGAAAGAGTCTCCTTCGCCTCTTGAATCTCTTTCTCCGACTGCCAACGCTCTATGCCGTTGGCCAGTGCTTGAGAGATATTCTCCAAGAAAACCCGTTCTCCGGGAGTGACTTGGTGACTGGCCGGTGTATAGGTATTCAACACGCCCAGAACCACGCCATGGGATTTGATCGGAACACAAAACTGCCCACAGGCGAAATCTTCATCACAGGTTGGATAATGCTGGTTTTCAACCTGACCGGAAAACAACGCCTCGCCTTGAAGAGCCGTCTGCCCGGTCAGACAGTTGCCCAGCGTAATCACCTGACATAAATCCTGTATCTCTTGAGAAATGCCCTTGGAATGGCGAAGCAGGAGCTGATCGGGATAGTCCTTATCGATCAGGTGGATGAACCCTTTTTCAACGACGGTCAACCAGGGGCTGGAATGGATCAGGTCCAGTGTATTTTTCAGCAACTCCTCCAGGCTTTCCGCCTGAAAGGAAAAATCGAGGATGGAACCGATCGCCCGTTGAATGTCATTGAGCAATTTGGGTTGAGTGGTATCACGCAGGGTCTCCACCACGGCAATAATCTCACCGTCATCGTTTCGAATGGTACCGGCCTCGAATAGGAGATAGAGTTTCTCCCCACTCTGGTTGACACACCAATTCTCCGCATGCAACCCCCCTGGAACAGCCTGGGATTCAGAGACATGGGGATAGATTTTCAGGGCATCTTCCAACCCGTCCGACAACATGGTGTCGGCCAGACAGGAGCGCGGTTTTTTGTAAAATCCCCGCCAGTGATCCCGAGTTCCAATCACTTCAGAGGCTGGAATGCCAGTCAGCTTTTCACAGGCTTTATTCCAGAGAATCACCCGATGGTTATCATCGATGGCAAACGCAGCCACGGATAAATTGGAAAACACTTGTTGGAGCAGGCTAAAATTTTTTGAATCGAGTATACTCAATAGATCAACCCCGAGAAATCATCGCCAAAATCACCTGAAATGCCCCTGCCATCACCATAGCAGGACAATACACCAGACATGGTTCAGATCCTGGCTCTTCGCCTCTCCAGACCATTTTATGTTGGTATTTGCTCGATTATACCTCATTTGACGGATGTTATCAAAACACATAATCTGCAAAACTACTCATCGCGCATGGCTCGATGAAAACTATCCAGGAAAGGTCTCAGCAGATACTCCAAGGTGGTCGAACTGCCGGTGACAATCAACACTTCGGCGGGCATCCCCGGATGCAGGGACAAATCATGGTACTCGCTGGGAAAATCAGTAAAAAGAACCTGAACCGTATAGTAGGCCTCACCGGTACGTGGATCGGTCAACGCATCCGCCGAGACCCGCTCAATGCGGCCCTCAAAAACCGGCGTTGTCCGCCGGTTGAGAGCGGAGAGGCGAATTTGTGCCGGCAAACCGGCATAAACCACATCCACATCCAAGGGGCGCAAACGGGCATCAATCACTTTTCGGTCCTGACTTGGAACGATATCCATAACGGTTTCCCCGGGGTTCAGAACACTGCCCGGCGTCAGGGGTTTTAAATTGACCACCTGGCCGGAAACCGGCGCGACAATGGTAATCCGGGTCAGGATGTCCTGAGCAGCCCGCAGTCGTTCGGCCAAACCGGCCACCTCCTGCCGGGTCTCCTGAAGCTGCTGAACCACCTCATTGTGCCGCACCGTCGTCAGATTATGAATTCGCAACTCCGATTCAGCGATATTCTGCCGGGAACGGGCGATGGATGAAAGATTCCGGGCCTGCCGGCCCTGTAATTCAGCCGCTTTCTGCCGCAAGGCCAAAACCTGCGGCTTTCGGGCCAAACCCTTTTTATACAGATCCTTTACCCCATCCAACTCCTCTTCGACCAGAGATAACTGAGTCTCCAACGCTCTGTTTTCCGCCTGCAATCCACTGATCTCTTCATGAAACTGGCCGATACGCCGCTCCAGGATGTCCGATTGATTGACGATGGTATTGTGTCGGGCGTAAAAAATAGACTCCTGGCCTTGAACGATGCTTTTTACTCGGGCCTCTTCGGCCTGAGCGGTTAAAAATACCGGAAAAACGATCTGATCTTTTTTATCCCGCTCGGCGATCAAACGGGCCTCCAACGACAAAGCCGACAAATATTGGTCTGTCAGCATCTCCTGGGTTGCCTGGGCTTGTGTGCCATCCAATCGCATCAAGGGCGAGCCTTGACTGACCTGCTCACCTTCGGCCACCAAAATCTCGGCCACCAGTCCGCCCTCCAGATGTTCCACCGCCGTCCGGTGTGATTCGACACTGATAACCCCGGACGCCACCGCCCCACGAGAGAGGGGTGCCAGGGCCGCCCAGCCTCCGAACAGGAAAAAAAACAGGCCCACCAACAAAAACCCGAACCCGGTCGGCCCCGCCAATCGCATATCCTGGCCGACCCGATTATCCATGACCGTTCTCCGTCGCCAGATTGAGTTCCGCCAAAACAGCCTCCCGGCTTCCCTGGGCTCTCACCCCCCCTTCGTGCAAAACCAGGATTTGATCCACTACGGTCAAAACAGCCGGTCGTTGAGAGACCAGAATCGTCGTCGTACCCTGCGCTCTGAGTTTGGCGACCGTCTCCAGCAGAGCCGCCTCTCCGGCCCGATCAAGATTGGCATTCGGCTCATCCAGAACCACCATCGCAGGCCGACCAAAAACAGCTCTGGCCAACCCCAACCGCTGTTTCTGGCCACCGGATAAAATCGGATTCTGCGGCCCGACAACCGTATCATAGGCGGCAGGCAACTTTAAAATCAGATCGTGAATGCCCGCCAATCGGGCCGCTTCGATAATCGACTCGGAACTGGCTTCCCCCAGACGGGCAATATTTTCAGCCACCGTCCCTCTGAACAGTTCCACATCCTGGGGCAGATATCCCACGTAAACCCCACGATCGACCCCATCCCAATCGGCCACATCCCGGCCATCCAGTCGCACCTGCCCGACCGAAGGCATCAAACTGCCCACCAACAGCCGGGCCAGAGTGGTCTTGCCGGAGGCCGTCGGTCCGATCAGACCCAGAGCCTGTCCGGGTTGAAGAACAAAGCTGATCTGTTTGAGAATCGGCTTGGCAGACCGAGGGGGGGCATAGGTTAAATTTTCAACCTGGACAATTCCCCTTGGTCGTGGAAGCGGCGTGACTTTGCGTTGGGTTGGACAGTTTTCGGTCAGCTTTTCCAGCCGTTGATAACTCTGTCTGGCACCGACAAAACTCTTCCATCCGGCAATGGATTGATCAATGGGAGCCAATCCCCGCCCCATGATGATCGAGGCGGCGATCATCACTCCCGGCGTAATGCGACCGGTCATCGCCAGATAAGCTCCGCACCCCAACATCATGACCTGAAAACCCAGCCGGACAAATTTGGCCCCGGCCGAAATCAGGGCAGATCGTTCGCTGATCCTGGATTGTTGATCGATGACCCCCAACCCCAGATCATTCCATCGTTTGACAACCGCCGGAAGCATTCCCATAGCCCGAATGACATCGGCATTGCGCACCGCCAATTCCGCTTCGGTCATGGCCAGAACCGATCGATTGCCCGCCTCGGTCAACGGCTGCCGGGTCAGCCGTTCGTTGAGCCAGGCAAACCCGAACAACACAAAGGCCGCCGACAACGCGATGTGACCCAACAGCGGGTGCATGAGATAGATCAAAACCAGGAACATTGGAGCCCAAGGGGCATCCAGAAGGGGAAAAACCGTCGGACCGGAAAGAAAGTTGCGTAAATTTTGCAAATCGCGCAATCCCTGTATACTGGGATCAGCCCCGCGCGCCGTCTGTTCAACACTGCTGGCCAAGGTCATGCCAGCCAACTGCTGTTCAACCCAACAGCCGATTCGCACCAGAATCCGACTACGAGCGATCTCCAAACCGGCCATCACCAACAGAGCCACGGTGACAATCACAGTCAGATAGAGCAGGGTTTCGCCGCTCCGAGTCACCACCACCCGGTCAAAAAGCTGCAACATGTAGAGGGGAACAGCCAACAGAAGCAAATTAATGCAAAAGCTAAATAGAAACACACCGGAAAAGGCGCGCACCGCCAGACCGACCACCTCTTTGACCGACGAGGCCGCCGGAGAATCAGATTGATTTTTTGATGGGCCAGAGGCCGGTGACGCACTCATTCAACGCGCTTACAGGAAAAGGTCGTCCTCAGTGGCATCACTCACCCCGAGCAGGGTAACGCTATCAAAATAATTCAGGACCAGGATGGTATCGAGTTGCCCATCATTATTGACATCACTCTCCTGGATGGCCGACAGATATAAATCATCAATCAGGGAGATATGGTCGACGCCAAGTTCAAAATCAGTGACAACATCGTTTCCTCCACGCCGACCAAACTCAAAAAGGTCATCTCCAGCACCACCGACCAGAAAATCATCCCTGAGTCCACCGTTCAAGGTGTCATTTCCATCCCCACCATAGAGGATATCCCGGCCCGAACCGCCATCCATGACATCGTTGCCACCCAGCCCTTCGAGAACGTCGTTGCGACCCAGGCCATAGATGATATCGTCGCCTTCACTACCGACCAGATTTTCCGCTCGATTGGTACCGGTGATGGTCTCTCCCGGTATCGAGTCGTCCCATTCAGCCACGGAGATATTGACCACGCCGACGTCCGTTCCCCCGACCCCATCGGACACCGTATATTCAAAGCTGGCATCGCCGGCAAATCCGCTATCCGGGGTAAAAACAATGACGTTATCGACCAGAGAGATATCGCCAGACAAGCTATTCTCCACCGAAACGAGGCTCAACCCGTCCAAATCGACATCCTGATCGTTGGACAAGAGCGAATCGATTTGAATGGTCAACGGCACATCCTGATCGGTCTGAAGGTGATCGTCCACAGCGATCGGGGCATCGTTGACTGACTCAAAGGTGATGGTAACCCAAGCGGAATCGCTGCTGCCATGACCGTTATCCAGGGTATACAAAAAGGAGGCTTGCCCATTAAAATCCGTCGTCGGGGTAAAAGTGATGACGCCGGAGTCGAGGGAAACCGAACCGTTGGCGGCAGAACCGACTGCCGTAATGTCATTAGTAACCTCGCCCGAATCATTGAGCATTAGATCGGAAGCCGAGAAAACCAGCGACAGATCCTCGACCCCTTGCAGGGTATCGGCAACCGCGACCGGTAGTTCATACACTTGGTTGACGGTCACGACCACATCTGCGGTATTGGTTTCTCCGGTAGTGTTTGAGAGGGTATAACTAAATCCCCCTTCGCCGACAAAATCGGCATCTGGGGTGAAGACAATCTCACTGCCATTCAAAACCACCACCCCATTGACCGCCCCCTCCACGGCTGTAATCGTGAGAGTCAATTGGTTGGGATCGCTGTCATTAGAAAGCAGATCGGCAACCTGAAGCGTGACGCTGCTGTTTTTGTCGGTCGTGGCTGAATCATCCACGGCTAACGGAGTCGGATCAATTGGTTCAGGTTCAGGTTCCTGACTCGAATCAAACAGCGTGGCAAGATCCTGCAAACCATCCAAGAACGAGGCCCACTCGACATTTTGAAGTTGATCCGTGCCCTCGTCACCGCTCAAATCAACCACGGTGACAATCTCGCCATTTTCAGACAACTCATAATCGGCAAACAGACCGGAAAAGACAACGATATCGCTTCCTTGTCCACCATCCAACCAATCATCACCCTGACCACCGGTCAACGTGTCGTCTCCACGCATACCATAAAGAACGTTATCGGCATCGTTGCCGATAATCGTGTCATCCCCATCACCGCCGACCACCTGCTCTATGGTCACGAACGGCCCCAGATTCAGATCATGGCCCCAAAGGGTATTGACGGTATCGGTGTCGGCAACCACCTGCGCATTATCAATAACGCCAGATGATTCGTCGGAAAGGGCGGAAAGATCGATCTGTAGATTTTCAGTAACAGCGGCAAAATTCAGGGTATCAAAGCCACTGTCGTCATGGATCACTTGACGGGCGGCCTCATCACCAACATCGTCATAAGTGTCGGTGTAGATGTAGAGATCATCGTCATCCAACACATCGCCCATCAGGTTCAAGGTCCAACTGTTGAGGTAACCGCTGTTGAAATTGCCGACGTCCGAGACGGAAAGCGTCCAATCCCCCACGCCGGTCTCGCCCCAAAACTGAACGCTGGACAGGGTAAAATTGATGTCGTCGTCACTCTCCCGACCCAGGCCGGGCTGATCGACCAGGGTGCTGACGGTGCCGTCGGGAGAGGTCAGGGTGACGGTCAGTTCACCGATATAGGAGTGATCCAGATCCAACAAAACCTGGACATGATCGATAGTGAGCCCTTCGGTGTTGGTAATGACGTCAGCGATGATACTGTTATTATCGATCTGCAAAGCGGGTGCCGAGGAGAGCGTCACCTCGGTCAGGTTATAAGCGGTGCTTTGCAACGTCCAGCTCTCGGCCAGGCGTACGGCGGCGTAAGCGTCGGCCAGCCCGAAGCCATACCCATCATGGAAGGTCAGACCGCCACCGTTCCAATTGTCGGCACCGTTGGTCTGCCAACCGGACTCCGAAGAGATGGACTGAGTAGCCGAATAGGCCAGAATCTCCTGTACGTCCCGATAACCCAGATCCGGGTTGGCTTCCAACATCAAGGCGACGACACCGGCCACAGCCGGGGCGGAAAAAGAGGTGCCGGAGATGGTGACATAGTCCCCATTTTCATAGCCGTAAGTTCCGACCCGATCGGTGGTCAGCACTTCATATCCGGGGGCTGAAACCAAAACAGCCGCTCCCGGAGTAGAAAAATAGGCAATCTCCCCCTGATAATCGGTGGCGCCGACGGCAATGGTATAGGGTGAATTTTGAAAACTGTGATAGTTGACATTATCCCCAAGATCACCACTGTTACCGGCGGAAAAGGTAATGACGGTGCCTAAACCGTCACGACCCAGCGTAACCGCATCTTCGAGTGCCTGGGCCTCGCCGGCAAAAGAGGATCTCTGGAAATTATCATAGAAATGGCCGCCATACCCCCAACTGTTGTTGACTATGTCAAAAGCATCCATGTTCTCCAGTTGGGTCAAAAACTGGGCATCAACATTCCGGCCGCTATAGCTGACACGCAACCCGGACACCTCGGCACCGGGGGCCACTCCCACCACTCCACTGCCATTATCCTCGGCCACCATCATTCCGGCGACAGAGGTGCCATGCTTATCGCTCCGAGCGACAGCCAAGGCGTCCCCGTCCCGATTTCGAGCATCCCAATCCAGATCGTGGTTATACTGATTGACCAAATCCTCATGACGATAATCGACACCATCGTCAATCAGGGCCATGACCACCCCCTGCCCGGTATACTCGCCCCAAACCTGAGTCACATTGAGGTCGGCATCGGGGTGGGCGGTGCTCAACAGATGCCATTGCTGATCAAACAGGGTATCGGTGGGAATATGGCTGGATAAAACATGGGATTGAATCTGCGGCAAATCGGCAGCAGACGAAGCAACGGAGTGGTGAGCAGCCCGTTGGTCAGAAAAATCATCGGTCCACAGAGTCATCCGTGCAGCCAAAGCCGAGTTGTTCGTCTCGAAAGGGATCAATCCGGGTATAGCCGGGTCTAACGACGACCAAGAGGTGATTGTTTCGGCTTCACCCGCCTCGACCATGGGCAAGAGAGAAGAGAGTTTAACCCAAGAGTTCAGAGATGTCTCCGATACGGCGAAACTTTGCGAAAAAGAGAGTGAAGCAACCGGCTGATCGGACTCCTCAGACGCCCCCCCTGCCCAACCATTGCGATAGCCTTGCTCTCCCCGCCCGGCCAGACCATCGGCAAACAGGGGGAAGGATTCATCGTCAAAGAGTGCATCGAAGGGAGTTCGCAGCGGGTAAAGTGCCGAATGATTGATCATAACAGTGCCTCGTCAATATTTTACTCAGACCGGAACCGACAGGTTCCATTCTCTTCCAGGAATAGATATCCGCTGACCCAATTAAAAAAAAAGCCCCTGCAAATACCTTGATGACGATCGCATTTTACACTTTTTTTCTGACTTTGTATAGCAACAAATAGGCCGATTCAGAAAAGCAATAGTGGCCAACCTGGATTCAGCCAATGAAAGAGCGTAAAGGTTGTATCAGCGACAGACGGACAAAGGAACAGCCCAGCCAGGATATTGCACAAAAAAATAGTAAAACCTCTTTAAACCAGAAACGTCGGGGATGCGGGCGATGGCGTTCTTGGGAAGGAAGCCAGATGCGGCACAAGGATACTCCCCCAACGGGCTGTTCGATCAATTCCCGGTGAACTAAGACACAATCACTCGGTTGCGGAACAAGACAACAGCTTCTTTACGGGGGAGAAAGAGAGTCGGTGGTGCTCGGTTATTCCATATTTTTCCAGGGCGTCCCGGTGGGTTTTGGTCGGATAGCCCTGATTGGTCTGCCAGCCATATTCCGGGTGGATTTGCGCCAACTCCGACATGATCTGATCCCGATAGACCTTGGCCACCACCGAAGCGGCGGCGATGGATGCCGAAATACGATCGCCCTGAATAACCGCCCGACCCGGACAACGCAGTCCGACCGGCAGATCCCGTCCGTCGATCAAAACAAAATCAGGTGAGACGGATAGATCCGTCAGAGCCTCCAACATGGATTGGAGAGCCGCCTGTCGAATATTGATCTGATCGATCCGGCGCGGAGGAACAACCCCCACCCCCACGCACAGGGCCTGTTTGCGTATATCAGGGACCAACCGTTCTCTTTGGGTCGGAGAAACTTTTTTGGAATCGTTTAACAGGGCAAGACCGGAAGCAAGCAGATCGAGGTGGGACGGAAAAACAACGGCAGCCGAGACAACCGGACCGGCCAGCGGTCCCCGACCAACCTCATCGACACCAGCTACCCGTTGAAAACCATCGGCCCACAATGCCTGTTCCAACTGAAAATCGGGGAGAAAATCGGAAGGCATGTCAAACCACAGACAGTTGAGAAAAACGTGCACCGGAAAAAACCGACACGCTTCCCCCTTCCGCCTCTCGGATGAGAGAACAAAAACCGGCTTGACCGGAAACGGTCAAGCCGGTGTACAGACCACTACCAATCTCTCTTTTCACGGATACGAGCCGACTTACCAGCACGCTCACGCAGATAGTAGAGCTTAGCCCGACGCACATCACCACGACGGGGCACTTCAATCTTCTCGATCCGGGGAGAATAGAGTGGAAAAACCCGCTCAACCCCCTCACCAAAAGAGATTTTGCGCACTCGGAACGTGGAACGGTAACCGGCATTGCGACGGGCGATACAGACCCCTTCAAAGATCTGGATACGTTCCCGTGTTCCCTCGACGACCCGGACATGGACCTTGAGCGTGTCACCAGCCCCAAATACAGGCATCTCTTTATCAATCATTTGTGCTTCAAAATTCATCAACTCGTTCATGAGATCTCTTCCTTGCCACTGCAAACAACACGATTTAACAATTAAAAACCTTGGCCAACTCCTCAATCGATTGATGCGAGTTGGCAGCAAAAGTTTGAGAATAATCCCGGATTCTGTCAAAAAAAATCAATCCTAAGATTTCGCCTTATTTTCCTCTTTCAGTATTATTTCATCCAAATCCTGAGCCAAATCACGGACCAACCGATCCATCAATCGCCTCTCCACCCGACTCAACTCCGCCTGATTCAGAAGATCCGGGCGACGTATCAGCGTTCTCAATAAAGAGTGCCGACGTCGCCACTCCACGACAGCCCGATGGTTCCCGGAGAGCAATACCGGCGGTGGGCTGACGGTCTGAGCAACCCCATTCGGCTCTGGCCGGTCCGCCACCAAAGACCACTGTGCCGGGCGGGTATAGTGGGGAAAATCCAGAAGAGACTCATAAAAGGAGTCCGACTGGAAACTCTGCGCATCCCCCAAAACGCCGGGCCGCATACGGGCTACCGCATCAACCATGGCCATGGCCGGAATTTCGCCGCCAGTCAGGACAAAATCTCCCAGGGAGATTTCCTCATCCACATAGGCGTCCACAAACCGCTCATCAATCCCCTCATAATGGCCGCAAATCAAGACCAGGTGCTCAATGGCGGCAAAACGAACGGCATGCTCTTGAGAAAACCTCGCTCCCTGGGGGGAGAGATAGACCACATGAGCAGAGCGTTGCCCTCGTCCTTCATCTTTCGACCAGGATTCGGCCCCTGGCCTTACGTACGGAGCGCAACCGGCATAACCCAACCGTTCGGCTTCCGTATCCGAGATCCGCAGAGAATCTTCGCTGACCCCATCACCGATAGCCGACAACAAAGCCCGCTCCAATACGTCCGCCTTGAGGACCATGCCCGGTCCGCCACCAAACGAATAGTCATCGACGCTCTTATGCCGATCCAAGGCAAAATCGCGGATTTGTATCCGCGCAACCTCAATGAGACCCTGTTTCTGCGCCCGTTGCAAAATTGAGCAACCGACCAATCCATCGAACATCTCTGGAAACAGCGTCAGAATAGAAAACTTCATGACCAACCTAAACCCGATCCGGTTGTTGGGTTGGCGTCCGGCCAAGATCAAGATTTTTACATGCCTGGCATCAGACGAACGACCAAGCGTCCGGCCTCTAAATCCACCGTCAAGACAACCTCAGAGACAAAAGGAATCAGCCGTTCCTCTCCATCAAGCAGAACCGATATGACATCGTTGGCACCGGTTTCGAACAGGTGGTCAACAATCCCCAACACCTCTCCCTCTTCCGTTTCCACCTGTACGCCGAGCAGATCGTTCCAGTAGTACTGATCCTCATCCGGTTCCGGCAACTGTGACCGAGGAACCCAAATTTCAACACCGGAAAGATTCTGGGCCTGATCCCGATTTATCACCCCTTCCAGAGTGGCCACAACCCCTTTGGAATTGACCTGACCTGAAAGCAGGGTGTGACAACGGAAAGTGCCGACTTCCGCTCCCAACCACCAAGTCGGAAAGCTCAAGATTCCACCCTTCTCTTCGGTCAAGGCGTGAACCTTCAACGCTCCACGGACACCATGGGCACCTAAAAGCCGTCCCACCACAACCCACTCGGCTGTTTTTGAATCGGTCATAAGGTCAACAGGTCAGGCTTCTTTGAGGATCTATTGTTGCTTAAGAAACCGCTTGGGTCTGTTTGATCAAACCAGCGACAGTCTTGGAAGGAATCGCACCGACGCCAATCCAATGCTCGACGCGATCCATCTTCAGATTGATCCCGTTCTCTTCAACACGGGGGTCATACGTTCCTAGTTTTTCCAAAAACCGCCCGTCTCTCGGCGAACGGGAGTCGGCTGCCACTACGGCATAATATGGGCGTTTTTTTGAACCTCTACGTTGCATTCTAATGCTGACTGCCATCAACTATTTCCTTGAAATAACAATAAAACTAACTAAAAGACGTCTCACAACCAAAAACGCTCGATCAGACGATAACCGGCGTATTGTACTGAATTAAAGAGCGGTGTCAAGAACCTCGTTTCCGGCCAAAGCCAGAAAAACCGGGTGGCATCAACTTTCCAAGCCCGCCCAGGCCGCCCAGGCCACCCATGCCACCCATGCTGCTCAAATCGGGCATTCCACCACCAAACATCCCTTTACCACCCATTTTACCCATTTTTTTCATGAGCTTCTGAGTTTGGATAAATTGTTTGAGCAGTCGATTGACCTCCTGAACCGAGGTGCCGGAACCGGCGGCGATGCGGCGTTTTCTGGAGGCGTTGAGCAGTTGATGTTTTTTTCTTTCAACCAGGGTCATGGAGAGAATGATTGCTTCGATTCGTTTCAGCTTGCCGTCGTCCAACTCCGCTTCCCGACCTTTCATGGCCTGCTTCATGCCCGGAATCATCCCCATCAAATCTTTCATGGAACCCATTTTCTGGACCTGGCGCATTTGATTGAGAAAATCCTCCAGGGTGAAATTTGATTTTTCCAGTTTTTTCTGAAGTTGTGCCGTCTCCTCCAGGTCCACCTTCTCCATGGCGGTCTCAACCAGGGTCAGAACATCCCCCATACCGAGAATACGTGAAGCAATCCGGTCTGGATAGAACGGCTCAAGGCCGGAAAGGTCTTCACTGGTGCCGATAAATTTAATCGGCTTGCCGGTCACATGCCGGATGGACAAGGCGGCACCGCCACGAGCGTCACCGTCGGTTTTGGTCAGGATCACACCGGTCAGGCCCAATTTTTCATTGAACGCCTGAGAGACGGTCACCGCATCCTGACCGGTCATGGCATCGGCGACCAACAACATCTCGGTGGGTTTGACGATGGCGCGAATGTCGGACAACTCCGTCATCAACGATTCATCGATATGCAGTCGTCCCGCCGTATCGACAAAAAGCAGATCGTAACCACCGTTTCTTGCTCTCTCCAAAGCACGTTTGGCGATATCTCTCGGATTTTCGCTGGGCTGGGTCGGCAACACATCCACATGAATGGAGGCTCCGACTGTTGCCAACTGCTCCATGGCCGCCGGTCGGTAGACATCCAGGGAAACCAAAAGGCTCTTCTTTTTGTGTCTGTCCAACAATCGTTTAGCCAATTTGCCGGTACTGGTGGTTTTACCGGAACCCTGCAAGCCAACCATCATCACCACGACCGGCGGTTGAGCCGAAAGATTGAGTTCACTGTTTTGGTCCCCCATCAGGTGAACCAACTCCTCGTGAACCACCTTGACCACCTGTTGTCCCGGAGTCAGGGAACTGAGCACCTCTTGACCGACGGCCTTCTCCTGGACTGAATCGATGAACGATTTAACAACGCTCAGGCTGACGTCGGCCTCCAGAAGAGCACGACGCACCTCCCGCAGAGAATCCTGGATATTTTTTTCGTTGAGGGCGCCCCGGCCCCGAATTTTTTTAAAAACCGACTCTAATCGATCTGAAAGGGTATCAAACATAGCCCCTTTTCACTCCTTCACCCAACAATGAGCATTATAAGATTATCTTGAATCCAGCCGTTGTACCGATGTCCAAGACCTGACCTGAAAGTCGTCAATGAATTACGGGAACCTCCTGCTTCCCTTTTGGTTCGACTGCTGCGACAAACCAAATTCAGCGCAATAAGGCCCATGCTATTTTCGTGAGAACTCCTTAATATAATAGAGAGCTACTCTGGATTTAAACCAGCCACGACCGGCAGGTCGCGAACCCGCCATTCAGAAATGGAGCCGTCAAACAGTCGAACGGCCCGAAAACCCAACTCCTGCAATAACAACCAGCTCTGCGACGCTCGATGGCCGGTTTCGCAATAGACGACGATTTCTTGATTCGGGTCGGTCAGCCCGGCTTTTTCAAACTGAGCTTTTAACGTTTCAACATCCTTCAACCGCGAGTCCCTGGGATTGCGCAACGCTTGCGACCAATCCAGATGAACCGCCCCTTTGATATGACCTCTGGGGCCTTGCCGAACCATACCGACATATTCCGACTCACTGCGCACATCCAAAATTTTCCCCGGCCACTGACCCTCGGTGTGAGCCAGCAGTTGCTCGGCTGAAATTTCCCAACGATCGTCATCCTGGGAGATAAATTCGACCGCCGCTACCGAATGGCGTTCTTGAGCCATCGGCCTCTGCTCCTCATACCAACGACCAAGCCCTCCATCCAACAGGGCGACTCCGCCCTGATGTCCCAAGCTAACCAAGGTCCAGATCAAGCGCGCTCCATCGACACCGCCGGAGAGATCATAGGCGACGACTCTGGTTTGGGGACCAATCCCCAGCTTGCCGAACAATTCGATCAGGGCTTTTTTCTCCCGCCGCATACCGCCAACCCCATCCCGCATCTCGACTATTTGACTATAGGAGAGAAGCTGGGCGCCGGGAATGTGCATCCGATCAAAATATTTTTCTCCACCCACCTGGACAATACGGAGATCGTCTGCTGACAGATGGTCCTGCAACCAAGCTTGATCGACATAGTATCCCGGTAGTTTGGTCCCGGACGCCAAGGCTAATTGGCTGGGAATGGAAAGCGCGATAGACATGATGCACACCAAAAAAAACTGAAAAAATGGTTGAATTTTCATCAAGACTCCATTCACTGACCAAAACGAAAGTTGATCAATTCGCATCAGGAGTCCGCATGATCCTCTTGAATTTGGTAGAAATCATCCAGGTTTTCCAACAAAATGTCCACCAACTTTGGATCAAAACGTTTTTCCCGGCCCTCTTTGATGAAGTGGAGAACCCGATCTTTCTCCCAGGCTTTTTTGTAACAACGATTGTTGGAAAGGGCGTCAAAAACATCCAGCAGGGCAATAATCCGGGCAAACAGATCGATCTCCTCCCCCTTCAAGCCGGTGGGGTAGCCCTTTCCATCCCAGCGTTCGTGGTGCTGGATGGCAATGGTGGCGGCCACCTGAAGCAGTTTTCGGTTGGATTTTTTTAGTATTTGAAAGCCGATTTTGGCGTGATCCTGCATCAACGCCCACTCTTCGGCATCCAACACACCGGGTTTATTCAATACCTGATCGGGAATGCCGATCTTGCCCAAATCGTGAAGGGGAGAGGCCAACCATAACAGCATCGTCTCCTCCTCTGGAAGTTCCAACTGTTCGGCAATCAATCTTGCCCCGGCAGCAACCCGCCGGACATGATTTCCAGATTGATGGGATTTGGCCTCAATCAGCTCTCCCAGGGTAAAGGTAATGTCTCGTTGGGTATCTTGGATCTCTTGATTCAACGAGACATTATCGAAAGCCAGACTGACATTGCTGGAAAAAATTTCAATCAACTGCCGATCCAGATAATCCAGGTTCCTATCCCCTTTGACGTAGAGAATGTTTTTGGTCTCACCACTGGATTTGAAGTATCCGATAAATGAGTTTTTTATAAAAAAATTCTCCTGCTTTTCTTTGCCGTCGAAAATCATTTTTTGCGTTTCAGGCGAGAGCGCATCCGAAAATGGCCGTCCTATTTTATCCGCAAAACAGCCGGTACCGGCAAAGAGCACATAGTCGGTTTCCTCACACGCTCCCGACAGCGTCGAGGGGTGAACATAAAAAGCGGTGTCGGCCATCTTCAGGATGGTGGCCAATTGCTCCAAGATACCAGCCGCCAGCTTGTTCAGGGATCGGGGTTGAAACAGCATCTTGGTCGCCAACAGAACTTTTTCCAACCCGATCCTGTTTTGCTCGATGGTCCGAAGATCCCGATAGGAACGCAAAGAGGCCGTGACCGACGTGATGAGCTTTTGCTCGGTCAAATCGGTTTTTTCTTTATAATCGTTGATATCGTAACCGGTGATGACATCCACCTCCGGGGCCTGCCCCGGTTGGCCGGTACGGAGGATGATTCGAACAAAGCTGTTTTTCAACTCATCCCGGATTGTCTGAACCGCCTCCAATCCGGCAACATCACTCTCCATGACCACATCCAACAGTAAAACCGCCGTATCGGGATTTTCAATCATCAATCGGGAGGCATCCTGCCCAGAATAACCGGAAACGATCTTTAAAGGGCGGGATTCAAATTTGAAATTTCTAAAGACCAGTTTGGTCAACTGATGAATATCTTCATCATCATCGATGATCATCAGCTTCCAAGGCTCCACAGAGGAACTCCCCACTGTTTCGGGAGTACAGTCTTGTTCATCCTCGGCAAAAACCAGCTCATCATTCATCGGTCAACTCCTTGATATCCTGGGAACGCAACCAACTTCTGCTTGCCTGTTCACAAGCCATCTGCCTGCAAAGGGAACGTCAGGACAAATTCGACTCCTTCACCCGGTTCCGAGTGACAAACGACGCGCCCTTTCAGGGTTTGGGTCACCAGATTATAGACAATGTGCATGCCCAAACCACTACCACCACTGCCCCGTGTTGTGGTGAAAAATGGTTCAAAAATCCTTCGTCGATTCTCCTCAGATATGCCAACCCCATCATCCTTGAAACGAAACACCACTTCATCGGCTTTGAAGGAGATATCAATGGAAATGGTGCCCGACTCACGATCTTTGAAGCCATGAATCAGAGAGTTTTCAATCAGATTGGTCAAAATCTGCGACAAAACACCCGGATAACCATCGTACTCCAAATTATCCGGGCAGGATACCAAAACTGAATGCGTGGTCTTGGCCAATCGATGGTGCAAACTTAACAACACCTGATCAACATACTGTTTCATGTCGATTTTTCGCCGATCTTCACTGGCCTGGTCAACGGCGACCTGCTTGAAACTGCGAATCAGTTGAGCTGCACGGTTCAGGTTGGATAGGATCATCTCAGAAGATTCGATCATCTCACCAAGATAGAGAATCAAATCCGATTTTTTGAGCTGTTGATCGGTAAAGAGTTGATGACTCTCCAAACTGCGGCGGTTCAGGAATGAGATGGCGGTAATGCCAATGCCCAGGGGCGTGTTGATCTCATGGGCCACTCCAGCGACCAACCCACCCAAAGCCGCCATTTTTTCCGACTCCACCAGTTGGGATTGGGTGCGCTTGACCATGACCAACGATTCCCAAAGCGCTTTATTGGATTCCCGCAACTCCGCTTCCTGTATCGATTCCCGGTTGCGAGCCTCAGTGATCTCATGGGCCAACAGGCGAAATTGATCTTTCATCACCAGGATTTGGTCAGCCCCTTCCGCTTTGGGTGACTCCAAGCCCAACTGCTCTCTTGAAAAACGCAGCATTTCGCGGGTAAACTCTTGGATCTGCCCCACCAGCCAAACGACGATGGTGACAATCAGAGCGATCAGTATCACATAGGCAACCGCCCGCTGGGTTCGACCGGCTTGAGAAATTTTATCGCTCAACGGCTGAATCTGGGAGAGGGGAATCAGGGTGGCAAATTTGATAAAGAGGTCGGTGGAAAACCCATAATCAAAGTAGGATTTTTCCATCATCAAATAGTCTTTTTCCAACTCTTTAACCAGCGTACCCGATGAGACCAGATCGGGCCGACTGCTGGCAGAAACCTGTTTTCCTTCCGGTCCCAGAAAAATCAAAACCCCTTCGGATTTGGTCTGCATTTGCATGTTGAGCAGAAAACCATCATCGAAGGTGGTCACCAAAACCATTGTCGCCCGAACCGACCCGGATTCGCCTCTCATGGAAATTCGAGAGAGAAGGTAGGGCTTTTCCTCGTACGCTCGAAAGATATTCCGGTTGTTGCTCGCCGCCATATCATCCATCAAGCCGTTTAGCAGATCTGGAGGAATGGCCTGCTGTCCGGTCTGAAAAATCTCCCGCACCCGCCCCATAGGGTCTAGCAAAAGCACATGAGAAACATTGATCAACCCCCGGAATACAGATCGCTTTGGCAACCAAGTCGGCAGAGAGACGGTGTGGACGATGGGGGATGGCTCTGCTTCACTCTCCCACTGCATCGTTTCGAGTTCTTGGATGTGCCGGACAAAAGTTTGCTGCCCGACCAGCAGTTTGCCGGCCCGGAGCTGAGAACGAACCTGTTCGTCAAACCGCCCCCAATCCGAGTAGGTCCGTTTGGTCAACTCTTCCAGCAGATAACCTTTAAACAATTTTCTTTGGTGCTCGGTCTGCTGGGCATCCAGAACAATCCAGAACAGCAGCAATACGGAGATGGTCAGGATAAGGGCTTTCATCGTCAGAGAAATCCCTCGCCACCAGGAAAATACCGACCGCTGGATCGAAGAGTGCTTCAACTCCATCAAGGCTCTCCAATCAACTCATCATCTTTGAATTTCCAACCGTTCTCCGCCAATTTTTGCGAAGGGACCAAGGAGAAGACAGCACCGACGTTTGACGCATTTTCTTTTATAAAATCGACTAGATTGCGAATTTTTTCGGCCTTTTCCCCCGACCAATTCCAACTGGTGACGTTATCGACCCGATAGAACGGATAGCGGCCTTGAGCCACCGCCTGCTCATCGTACGGGGAGACGTGGTTGATGGTAACCGTATGCGGTTTTCCATACGTTTTGAATCGGCTCAAATTCCAGAGAACCTCAAAACCAATAGCCCCTTTATAGTCGGCGACCGCCGTAATCATATTGGGAATGGTCCCAACCTCCAGCAAGGTCGAGGAAAATTGGTCTTCATTATCGAGAATGGAGCGCCAATGACCCGGTCTGGTTTTACAGTGAAGCCGACCAACGGGACGAATGGGTAACGTCAACCTTTTTTTCCCGGCAGCCGGCTCTATGTCACGCCAGTTATCCAGTTTACCACTAAAAATATCGATCACCTGCTGAGTTGAAAGATTGGCAACCGGGTTTTCAGGATGAACCAGAATCGCCAGAGAAGCGATTCCGATGGTATGGAAAGTCAACCCTGGAACACGATCAGTCAGGGAGGGCGGGCAGCAAAATCCCCCCATATCCACCCGCTTTTGGTTCAACAACCCCTCGGAAGTCCCACACGTCCCCTCTCGCATCGCAATATCGAGATTATGTTCTTTGGCGTAACGCTGAATAAAAGGCAGGAAAGCCGGATAAAGATGCTGATCCAAGGTGGCCGCTATATCGGCCCCCTCGGCCCATTTATCATATTCGATAGGCTTGTCAATCCACTGTTGAGGCTTGACAACCCGATGGTCGGGGTCGGAAAACAAAACCGCAGGGGTATTTAAATCACCATGAGCCGGACAGGCGAAACCCAGTTGAAAGAGGAAAAGCAGGCAAACCGCGCGAACAGGAGACAATAGGTGATTTGACATGTCTTGTTTCTCCGTAAAGTCGTTACAAGATGAGGATACCCGCCTCCTCCAACATTTGGGACAGCCGAATCAGCGGCAACCCCATCAGCGCCGTCGGATCATCGCCGATCATTCGTTCAAAAAGCGCAATCCCTAACCCTTCAGACTTAAAACTTCCGGCACAATGATACGGTTTGTCCTGTTTCAGATAACGGTCAATTTTTTCCTCGCTCAAAACCCGGAATTGGACCCGAAACGGAACAACAGACGACTGAACATATTCTGTAGATTGCGTTGTCATATAACAACACAATCCTGTTAAAAAAACCACCTCTTTTCCAGAGGCCTGCCTTAACTGAGCAGCAGCCCGTTCATGATTTCCCGGTTTTCCGAGCACCTCGGCGTCGATGATGGCCACCTGATCCGAACCGATCACCACCGCTCCTCTGTTTTTCTGACCAACCACAGCCGCCTTTTCTCGGGAAAGCCGTTCAACCAGGGCCTGTGGAGATTCGTGGGGTAACGGGCTTTCGTCCACCTCCGGGTTGATCACGGAAAACGGGACATTGAGCCGCTCCAACAGTTGGCGACGGTAGGGAGAGGTGGAGGCTAAAATGAGAGGAGGCCGTTTCATGGGGCAAATCGATAGTGGACGACCTGCGCCGAAATCTCTCCAGACCACTCACCGGGCACTTCAGTCCCATCAATCACAAAAAGACGAGAGGTTCCCGGACTCAAGGTTTGCACCTTATCACCGAACAATCCGCCAGATATGACCAACGGATTGATGGCGCGCTCCAAAACAGACTGACCGGTGCGACTCAAAAAACGGATATTCAGGGTAACATCGGACAAATATTGACTGCCCAGGTTATGGATTCGAGCCTGGAGGAGCCGCTCCCGATTATCCCCTTCCTGAACCTTTACCTGATCAATCAAGACCACACCGGCCGCGGTTTGCAACGTTCCGGTTTGCTCAGAATCGCCCAGAGTGTAGACCACCTCGCCGGAGGCCAGACGAACACTTTTCTCCCCTTGAATCATCCCGGACGAATCCGCCATTGCCGCCTCTTTTTCGCCTCCTTGCCTGGGATAGGGAATCGGTGGCAGGTCGGGTATTTCTTTGGACAACACAATTCCATGGCCGGTCAGCTTCGGTGGGCGCAAACCGGCCCGCCTCCCCTCTTCATCCCTCTCGCCCCCTTCTTCGGAGGCAACGCCAGAACCGGACAGGAAATAATAGGCCACCCCCGAAAACAGAAAAATGGCGACGACCAGAGCAATGGCCATGATCATCTGTTTTTTCTTCTCATTTCTTCTCTTCGAATCGGGATCTTGCGCCTCTTCTTCAGAAAAATCTTCGTCTGATTCAACCATCCTACCCTCCATTAGATATGCTTGAAACTACGTTGATTTAGTTGTTATCCACCCAATAACGACCATTCTGGAACAGTCGCAACCAAGGACCATCTTCTGACCAGTGGCCCGGATGCCAGCTGTTGGTCACCGTTCTGAACGCCCGCTCTGGATGAGGCATCATGATGGTCACCCGCCCGTCCGGGGTTGTCACCCCGGTGACCCCACCAGGCGATCCGTTGGGGTTGGCCGGATAAGTGTGGGCAACCTGCCCTTGAGAATCGACAAATCGTAACGATATCAATCCCTCTTTATCCATGTAGTCCAGACCGGGCGAGGAGGTGAAGCTGGCCCGCCCCTCTCCGTGGGCGCAGGGAACCGGAAAACGAGAACCGGCCATCCCCTGGAGAAGAATGGAGGGCGATTGTGAAATTTCAACCATCGAAACACGAGCTTCAAATCGGGCGCTGGCATTGCTTTTGAAGTATGGCCAGTTGTCGGCTCCAGGAATCAACGTGCGTAAATTGCTCAACATCTGACAACCGTTACAAACCCCCAGGGAAAAGCGGTCGGAGCGGTGGAAAAATTGACTGAACTCATCGCGCAGTTTTGAGTTGAAAAGGATGGATTTTGCCCAGCCCTCCCCCGCTCCCAGAACATCTCCGTAAGAAAAACCACCGCAGGCGGCCAATCCCCGAAATGCCGACAAGGAGATTCGACCATCCATCAGGTCGGACATGGTGACATCTTGTGCGGCAAACCCGGCCCGATCAAAAGCGGCCGCCATTTCGACATGACCGTTGACCCCCTGCTCGCGCAAAATGGCAATCTTCGGACGGGCGTTACCCGTCGCGATCAGGGGTGGTTTTTGCGGATCAAAGGTCAGTTCGGCGTGCAATCCCAGATCGTCGGCATCCAGTAGTGTGTCATACTCCTGCAAAGCGGTCTCGGGATTGTCGCGCAAGGTCCGCATGCGCCAACTGGTCGCACTCCAGACCCGCTGCCAGGTAATCCGACTCTCAGAAAGGATGGACTGACCATCTTGTTTGAAGTGAATTTCATCATCCTCGCGCAAGGTGCCGATGACATGAACCCGCCCGGCCCCGGCCAGTTGGGCAAGAACCAGATCCCGATCCGATTTTAAAATCTGGATCACCCCGCCCAACTCCTCAGAAAAAAGGCTGGAGAGCGGATTCTGACCCAGACCATCCAGGCTGACCTCGACGCCACAGTGACCGGCAAAAGCCATCTCACAGACCGTGACGAACAACCCGCCATCGCTGCGATCGTGGTAGGCCAGAATTTTTCCCGCCTGATTCAAGGATTGAATGGTGGCAAAATAGTGTTTTAAGCGGGCCGGGTCATCCAGATCCGCCGACTCATTACCCAACTGCCTGTAGACCTGGGCCAAAGCCGAACCGCCCAAGCGGTTTTTCCCTTCAGACAGATCGATGAGTATCAACTCGCTCTCCCCCAGATCGGTGCGCAACTGCGGGGTCAGGGTGCGGCCAATATCGATCACCGGAGCAAAGGCGGAAATGATCAGCGAAACCGGTGCCGTCACCGATTTGGCCTGTCCCCCCTCCCGCCAGACGGTCTTCAAGGAGAGCGAATCCTTGCCAACCGGAATGCCGATCCCCAAGGCCGGGCATAACGCCATCCCCACCGCCTCGACAGTATCAAAAAGATTGGCGTCCTCTCCCGGATGTCCGGCCGGGGCCATCCAGTTGGCCGAAAGTTTAAGGTCGGACAGTTTGCCAATCCGGGCTGCGGCCATATTGGTCACCGCCTCTCCGACCGCCAGACGACCCGACGCCGGGCTGTTGATCAAGGCGACCGGCGTTCGCTCGCCCATGGCCATGGCCTCTCCCTCCATCCCCGCATATCCCCGCGCCGTCACCGCCACATCCGCCACCGGCACCTGCCAGGGACCGACCATCTGATCCCGACAGACCTGGCCGGTCACACTGCGATCGCCAATGGTGATCAGGAAACCTTTGTCGGCAACCGTCGGTAGAGATAAAATTCGTTCCGCCGCCTGCCGAAGGTCGATGCCATCGGCAATGAAGGGCGAGAGGGCCCTCGGCAAACGAACCACCGTTCGCTCCATTCTCGGCGGTTTGCCCAGCAAAGCGTCCAGGTCCATATCGATGGGGGTCTCACCAGTCGATGCCTGCTTGAGAAGCAAGCGCTTCTCCGCCGTGGCAATCCCCAAAACCGCCCACGGACAACGCTCCCGAGCGCAAATATCGGCAAACAACGCCCGCGCCTCCGGGGGGATGGCCAGGACATAGCGCTCCTGGGCTTCGTTACACCAGATCTCCATGGGCGACATGCCGGGATCGTCGTTGGGAATATTGGCCAGTTCAAACACCCCTCCGACACCGCCGCCATGAATCACCTCCGGGACGGCATTGGACAAGCCACCGGCCCCGACGTCGTGGATGGAAAGAATGGGGTTTTTCTCCCGCAGCTGCCAACAACGGTTGATCACCTCCTGACAGCGTCGCTCCATTTCGGGGTTGTCCCGCTGCACAGAAGCAAAATCCAGGTCGGCATGAGAGCTGCCGCTGGCTTGTGACGAAGCGGCCCCTCCCCCCAAACCGATCAACATGGCCGGCCCACCAATCTGGATGATCAGACTGCCGACCGGAATGGACCGTTTATCCACCTGAGTGGCATCAATGTGGCCCAGGCCACCGACGATCATGATGGGTTTGTGATAGCCGCGAACCTCCTCACCGACCCGCTGCTCGTAGGTGCGAAAATAGCCGCCCAGATTGGGACGACCAAACTCGTTGTTAAAGGCGGCACCACCCAACGGTCCCTCCAGCATGATCTCCACCGGCGAGACAATCCGATCCGGGCGACCATAGTCGGTTTCCCAGGGTTGAGGTGCATCGGCAAGTTGCAGGTTGGAGACTGAAAAACCGGTCATGCCCGCTTTTGGAGCGGAACCTCGCCCGGTTGCCCCTTCATCACGAATTTCCCCCCCCGAACCGGTCGCCGCCCCCGGATAGGGAGAGATGGCGGTGGGATGGTTATGGGTCTCCACCTTCATCAGGATGGCCGTATCTTCCGAGTGATACCCATACAGCCCACTGGTTGGGTCCGGGTAAAAACGCCCGCCCACCCCACCCGCCATCACCGCCGAATTGTCCGAATAGACCACCAGACTCCCACCCGGCGAGACCTTCTCGGTATTTCGGATCATTCCGAACAGGGTCTCCGATCGAGCCAGTCCGTCAATCTGCCAGGAGGCGTTGAAAATTTTGTGCCGGCAATGCTCGGAGTTGGCCTGAGCAAACATCATCAACTCAACATCGGTCGGATCACTGCCCCGACTGATGAAGTAGGCGATCAGATAATCGATCTCATCGGCTGCCAGGGCCAATCCCAACCGATCATTGGCCTGCTCAAGGGCTGACAAGCCCTGCTGTAATACCGGAATACGATGGAGCGGACGCGGCTGTTGCTGATCGAAGAGAGAGCAGGCCGCCTTGGTCCCCAAAACCACCTCTTGGGTCATGCGGTCAAAAATTTCTGGTTTGAGAGCGTCCAACTGGGTGACGGAGAGCGGGTCGGCTCCACAATCGTAGGCAATACCCCGCTCCAGTCGATGGATCTGGGTCAATCCACACCGCTTGGCAATTTCAGTCGCTTTGGTGGACCAGGGCGAGATGGAACCCATGCGCGGCACAACCACCAGAGCCGTCGCCTCATTGTAGAGCGGCCGGTCATCCTCCTGCCCATAGGTCAACAGGGCCGACAAAACCGCCCCTTCTTCCGCTGACAGGGGCGCATCCAAAGCGGTAAAATGTACAAAACGGGCCGAGTTCAGCGTGACCGCCGGGGTCAATGCAGCCAGAAAGGTCGAAAGTTTTTCCATTTGAAACAAGGAGAGCGCAGCCCCCCCCGACAACACCCGGAAATCACGCTTGGTCATGAAGTCCCCAGTCAATTGGTAGGATTGGTGAATCTGCCTCTAAAACCAATCGGTCTCTGGATGAGATTCAGCATGTCGATGGTCAATCAGCGGATTGCTACGGAGGTTTTACGCCGAATTCTCATCAGGAACAGCCTTAGGAAGCAGCCGCCTGGGGCGAGGAAATCCCGGCCCCAAGCAAAAAACAGACGGTCCGGTCGAAAAAAATCAAGACAGTCCCATACGTTTGACCACCTCGATATAAGCCTCTTCAACATCGCCCAGATCTCGGCGGAAACGGTCTTTATCCAGCTTTTTGCCGGTTTTCATATCCCACAAGCGACAATTGTCCGGAGAAATCTCGTCGGCCAGCACCAAGGTATCCAGATCATTGCTCAGGCGACCAAACTCCAGTTTATAGTCAATGAGATGAATGCCGATGTTGGCATAATAACCGACCATGATATCGTTGATTCGATGTGACATCTCAATGATCTGCTCCATCTCTTCGTGACTGGCCCAGTTGAACACCTCAATATGATCCAAGGTGACAAGGGGGTCGTCCAGTTCGTCGGACTTCAGGTAGAATTCGATGACGGGCCGCGGCAGGACGACCCCTTCTTTGATGCCAAGCCGTTTAGCCATGGAACCGGCAACCCGGTTGCGAACCACCACCTCAATCGGGACAATCTCCACCCGGCGCACCAACTGCTCCCGATCATTGAGGCGCTCGATGAAGTGAACCGGAATACCAACCACCTCCAAAAGAGTCATCAATCGGGCCGAAATCAGATTGTTCAACACCCCCTTATCGGAGATGGTGCCTTTTTTTACGCCGTTAAAAGCCGTCGCATCATCTTTGAAATATTGAATCAGCTTTTCTTCATCATCGGTCGAGAAAAGCACCTTGGCTTTTCCTTCATACAGTTGGTCCCGCTTTTCCATGGCCGTCAATCCTTATAATGTCCCAAAACATACCACACTAACTACTGAAAAAACCAAATAACCGCGGCCAATCAAACCACGGTCTGCTCCAAAACGCCGCCCCGACGAACCGGGCGGACCCGGACACACCGTCCGGTTTTCGGGTCAAACGTTACCACCGCCGCACAAAAACTCGCCTCGCCGTCATCGGGCTGGAACCGAACCGGAATACCGGTCAAAAACCGAGGTAAAACCGACTCTTTTTTCATGCCGATGACCGCATTATAACAGCCGGTCATACCAACATCGGTCAGATATCCGGTTCCGCCGGGCAAGACACGATGGTCAGCGGTGGGTATGTGGGTATGGGTGCCCAATACGGCGGTCACCCGACCATCCAGATACATGCCCATCGCCACTTTTTCCGAGGTGGCCTCACCGTGAAAATCGACGATGATGGCATCCACGTCCCGACCCATCACGGTTTTTTTCAGGTAGGCGTCAGCAGCTCTGAACGGGCAATCCAGAGCCTCCATGAACACCCGACCGATCAAATTCAACACACCAACCCGGACCCCTTCCCGAGTGGTAAATACCCCTGAACCGGACCCCGGCGCACCGGACGGATAGTTCTGCGGCCTGAGCAGACGCCGTTCCAGACCGATATAGGAGAGAATTTCCCTGTGCCGCCAGACATGGTTGCCGGAGGTGATGAGATTCACCCCCTGAGAGAAAATCTCCTCGGTGATATCCTGGGTGATGCCAATGCCACCGGCGGCATTCTCACCGTTGGCAATGACTCCAGAAACTCCATAGTCCGTCTGAACCGATTTTAAATGACCCTTCAATGCCCGGCGACCAGATTTGCCAAAGACATCTCCGATCAGAAGAACAGAGATGGACTCTGTTGTTGTATGACTCAAAACAAACCCTTTTTGTACCTTCAAGAGACGGAGACCGGCTATATTGATTAAGCGGATTTTATTGGTTTGTTAGCTGAAAAAAAACCAATAAACAGATGCAAACCATCACCAGGCCATGCCTGATCAACCTGAAGCAGATCGCATTATCCTGCTTTTTCTTCAACATGGCAACTTGTTAAGAATGGCAGATGATACAAAAAAAAACCGGGATGGTCCATGAACCATCCCGGTCAACAACGGTTGCAAGAGATTTAAGAACTAGAGGTTATATCCCCGTTCGTCATGCTGGGCGATATCCAGACCCATGGTCTCTTCTTCGTCGGTAACTCGCAGACCCATGACAACCTTGACCAACATCAGGATGATAAAGGTTGCAACGGCACAATACACAGCTGTTGCCACCACACCCAGGCCCTGAGCCATCACCTGCTCGGCTATGCTGTTATTCCCGTCACCAAAGCCGACCCCACCCAGACTGGTTGCGGCAAACACACCAGTCAACAGAGCGCCGACAATTCCACCGATTCCATGTACGCCGAAAGCATCCAGTGAGTCATCATAGCCCATCATCTGTTTCAGGCTGGTCGCCCCCCAGAAGCAGACGATTCCAGAGACAAAACCGATAGCCATCGCCCCCATCGGGCCGACATAACCGGAAGCAGGCGTAATGGCAACCAATCCACCGACAGCACCGGTAACGATACCCAGCGCACTTGGCTTGCCATGCTTCATCCATTCGACAAGCATCCAGGCCAGAGCCGCAGCAGCCGTTGCAATCTGGGTCACAGCCATGGCCATACCGGCGGCTCCGTCAGCAGCCAACTCACTTCCGGCGTTAAAACCAAACCAACCGACCCACAACATACCGGCGCCCATGACAGTCAAGGTCAGGTTATGGGGAGCCATATGGGTTTTAGGATAGCCTTTGCGTTTACCCAGAACAATGGCCGTTACCAGACCGGCAATACCGGCGTTGATGTGGACAACCGTACCACCGGCGAAATCCAACACGCCATGTCCACTCATCCAACCACCACCCCAGACCCAGTGACAGACCGGAATATAGACGACCGTCACCCAAATGGTCAAAAAGACCAGCATGGAGGAAAATTTCATCCGCTCGGCAAAGGCACCAACGATCAAAGCCGGCGTAATGATGGCAAAGGTCATCTGAAAGACGACAAAAACAGTCTCCGGGATCGTACCACTCAAGGTATCGACTCCGATTCCCATCAGGAAGGCTTTATCCAACCCGCCAACCAAACCATTCATCGACCCACCATCGGAAAAGGCCATACTGTATCCATAGAGGGTCCAAACAATGGTCATCAGGGCGGTTATGGCAAAACATTGCATCAAAACGGACAGAACGTTTTTGGAACGAACCATACCTGCATAAAATAGCGACAGACCAGGAATGGTCATAAACAGAACCAACGCTGTCGCAGTCAACATCCACGCCGTATCCCCGGAACTCAGGGTATCTTCCGCCAAGGCCAGGGAAGGAAAGGTAAGAGCAGCCCCGGAAACACTCAGGGATAGAGCTCGTTTAGTCCATGTATTCATCGTTCAAGTTCTCCTAATTGTAGTCCTAAATCTTTTACGGCATCAAAAGGGTCTCACAAAACAGTCGGACCACTCTCACCGGTACGAATCCGAACCGCTTGGGAGAGCTCGGTTACAAATATTTTTCCATCTCCGATTTTGCCGGTACGGGCTGATTGTTGAATGGCTTCGATGGCCTGATCCACAACATCGTCATTGACCGCCACTTCAATTTTGATCTTGGGCAGAAAATCCACTTGATATTCCGCGCCGCGATAAAGCTCGGTATGACCCTTTTGCCGTCCGAATCCCCGGACCTCCGATGCGGTCATTCCCGTCACACCAACGGCTGTCAACGCTTCCCGAACATCATCTTGTTTAAACGGCTTGATAATGGCAGCTATCCATTTCATCTCTAAGTTTCCCTTCGTAAAAAAAGTTCTTAACCTGCTTATGTCCCAAAATGGGTCTTCAACAGTCAATCAAAAACGACTCACACTTCCCCCTTCCTACGGCAACTCCGATGCCACATATCACAACCATTTGACAATAAAAGATAATTGATATAGACAGACCATCACACCGTCGAGAAACCCTCCCATGGTGATTAAAAATTAGGCAGCTTGACGGCTTACTTTTCAACGACTGCCCAATATTGAATCATGATTGAATTTGATCGGCTCAGGTTCCGATGCTTTTCTGCTGATAATGAGATATAGTGGGTGGGTATGCTGACGGTAATCTATGCGCACCTCATTGATTTGATGTTTTTTTTATGGTTTTTGTTTTTTGGTGGTTTTTGTTTTTTTTTAATAAAGACGCTGCCTGAGATTCCGGGATGAAAACGGAAGGGCAGTCCAACCTGATTAGGTATTCGATATGGACCAAGCACGGTCTACCTCTTTCTCATCCTTTGTCTCCTCCATCTGGCTGATGGCACTGTTGGGTCTCTCCACCTGGGCCGGTCTCAAACTTTATGAAGTGGAAAAAATCACCGACCTGCCCGGTTTAGACCATCTGCCCTCTTTTCTCCTGACCCCGCTCACCACCCAGACCGAGAATCAGATCATTCTCACCCTGGCGTCGGTCATCGCCGGGTTTTCCGTGCTTTTTTTTCTGGGCTATGTGGGCAAGGCCATTGTCGATGCCCTGCGCCTGATGTTTGTCACCCATCACCTCCGCCGGGCCAGAGCCACCGGTCAGTTTGAAAGCCCTCACAGCGATGTCGTTACCTGGTATTGGTCCAGCTACCCCCTATTTTCGAGACTTTGGCGGGAATTTGCCAAATCCCTGCATAGCCAACCCCACCCGGACTCTGCCAAAAAGGCCGGAGCCATCCTTTATCGCTCCACCCTGCCGGCAGAGATGGTTTTCAATCAGCAAACCCTGGTGGATGTGCCCATGCGGGTAGAGTTTTTCCGCCACCTGCCCGGAATCCTGACCGGAGCCGGTATTGTCAGCACCTTTGCCGGGATTTTGGTGGGGTTGACCGAATTCAACCCGGCGGTTCCGGCGGAGTTGGTCACCCACGAACTCAAAAACCTGTTCGTTGGCGTCTCAACCGCGTTTGTCGCTAGCTTTTTTGCTATTTTTTCAGCTATTTCCATCACCATCATAGAAAAATTCATTCTGCAATGGCGTTACAATCAAGTGCTCTCTCTGCAAGGCTTTCTGGACGACTGTTTTCAGACCGGAGCAGAGCCGGAATATCTGGCCAAACTGGTGGAAAACGGTTCAAGCGGCATGAAACGTCTGGAGAACGGACTGAGCAAATTAGCCGACTCTCTGAACGGCCCCAACGACTTAGGAGCGCACTCTGGCCGTTTTACAGAAAACCTGGATCTACTCCTGAATCGACTGAGCGAATCCCTCTCTTCGGATCAAAAAAGATCGGTCCACCTCCTGGAAACGGCGATACGGGAGGGTTTCTCAGCCCCGTTACGAGCCATTTCCCAAGCGGTGGAAATCTCTCTGGAGGCCCAAAGCCGCAATCAGGAAGAGATTCGCAGACTGGAGGGACGGTTAGCCGGCTTTGGCGAACGGATGGACGTCGCCTTATCGGAGTTGGCCCGTGGCATGGGCGGATTTCGGGATTCGGTTCAACAATTGTCCTCCAAACAGCAGGCCAGCCTGGAGACCCTGGATCGCTCTGTCAACAAGATCGGCGAATTGGCCGCCGGACAGCTTCAAGAGGGCCTTCTCCCCTTGATCAGCATGGCCGACGATTTAAAAAAATTACGCGAACTGGCCGAAAGCCAATCGGTCACCCAGGCCATTTTGTCGGCCATGCAAGAGAGTGACCTCCACCATGACCTGGCCCTTTCCGAAGCCCTGGAAAAGATGGAAAAGCGCGTGGCCACTCAACTGGAGAGACTAGACAGTCAACAACACAATCTGTCAGAAATCAGCCTGAACAGCGTGGTTGGTGAGGCATCCAACACCCTCAAAGAGACGGCTCTCAGATTGTTTACCTCAGAAAAAAATCTACCCCCGCAAGCGATCATCAATGCCATCAACGACGCAAATGCCCGCCAGGAGATGATTCTGACCCAGACCCTCAAGGAACTGGAAACCCAGACGGTCTCTGGAATCCAATCCGCCACCGAGCAGATCACGCAAAAGGTTGCAAACGGCACCCAGGCCGTCCAAGAGAGCATCAGCGTCGCAAGTCAGAAAATCATCCTGACCTCCGACAGCGACGCCAACCGAGCCATTCTCGCCAGCATCCAGGGGGCACGGGATGGGCTGGAAAAAACCTTTATGCAGATTGCCCAGGAGCTGTCCAGCAAAACCAGTGACCTTCTCCAGGAGTCCACCCGTAGCCTCGAAGAAAAACTGACAGAGAGCACCGAAGAGATCTTGACCGCACCGGCCACCTCTGACGACAAACCCACGGAACAACTGCTCAACGACTTCAAAGATCAACTTCGACAGCTTATCACCTCCCTGGCCGATCGAATCAACCATGTTGGCGATCGAATCTCCATCGAACGCATCGCCCTGGAGGCCAATCTCAATCGTCTGGGCAACGCGCTGCGCAGCGCGACCGAATCGCAAGGAGAGTTGACCAAACAACATGTCGAACAGGTTCTCAGCCACTCGCAAGAGCAGTTACAATCGGACATGAGCCGCCTGGACAGCCATATTTTGCATCAGTTGGAGCAACTACAGGAAGTGGTCAGACAGACCAGCAATGACCTTTCCAATCGATTGAGCGATCAAACCACCCAGAGTGAGCAGGATAATCACCAGATTTCCCAGGAGATCGTCAAAAAACTGGACACTGATTTTCGCGCCACCCTGGAACAGATCAACCAACAACAGTCGCTCATCGACGAGGCTCGTGACAAAAAACTGCTGGCTGAGGTTCTGGAAAACAGTCAGCAATTGGTGGGACAGGTCTACGACTCCGTTAAAAACGAACTGGTCAATACCAACCGTTTCGTCACCGATACCATTCGCCAAACCCAGAGTGAGCAGAGCCAGGAGAACAAAATGCTGGCGGAACAGATTCTCGCCACCGTCTCCGAAAAGATGGCCAGCAGCGTCACTGAAATTGCCTCCGGCCTTTCTCTGCTACGCAACAAGGTCACCGACGAGAAGGAGAATTTGAACCACACCATGCAGGAGTGGATCAACGAGTTGACCACCTTTAATCAAGAAGAGAGCCAGGAGATGGCCGCTCGCATCAAAGGGGTCATGGATCAGATTGACAACCGCCACTCTGGAATGATTGAGGCGCTCAACCAACTCAATCACGGATTGGGCACCGATCTGCTCAACATGAAGGAAAATATCATCGCCCGCAGCCAGGAGAGCGAACAAAGAATTGAACACTCCCTCTTTGAGATGGGAGACGGCGTAAAATCTTCTGTTAGTCGTAGCAGTGGAGAGCAGATGGCTTTCATCGAGCTTCTGAGCGAGCGACTTGAAACCATGAGAAAAAAATTACGGATTAGGTGATATGGGAAATAAACTGGAAAAAAAACAACTTAAAATCGCCAGAGAGATCACCCGCAAAATCAACCTTCCCTCGCGGCCCAAGGTCATTCTGGAAATCTCCCGACTTTCAGAAATCCAAGGCCCGAATTGGAGAACCCTGAGCTATCAGATCAAACGGGACATGGCTCTGGCTGCGGCGATTTTAAAGGAGGCCAACACCACCCTCACCAAAAAGCATCGAGGCCAGATCGCCTCCATCGAGAAGGCGATCATCCATCTAGGCTGGCAACGAATCAAAAAAATTCTGGAGAAAAATTTTCTCCGTCGCGCCCTGGTCAGTCATGGCAGTCTGACGCAAGAGATTAGGCAAGAGGGGGTCGCTACCGCCGAAACCGCCATATGGCTGGCGCAACGAATCGCCCACCTCTCCCCCCACTTTCAAGCCGGTGATTATCCCCTTCCGGCCCAGGATCAAACCTACGCTTCGGCCCTGTTTCTCGACTGCGGCATGATTGCCATGGATCAGGCCTTTTCCGATTATGGTTCGTTTCTCGATCAAGTTCGCCGAGACCGAGATCAAAATCAAATCGGGGCGGAAAATGATACCTATGGCACCAACCACGCTCTGGCCGGCCATCTGATGGCAAAAGATTGGAAGCTGCCCAAACCGGTCACAACGATTATTCTCGACCATCACCAGGCGGCACAGTTCAACCGGCCCGGACAAAAGGTCAAATATCTTCGCTATACCATCATGCATGGCATCATTCTGATTGCCGGACATCTACGGGGCGAGATTTCGTTGCCGGAGTGGGAAACCATGGAAGATCGAATCCTGGATTTCTTTGCCATCACCCATAAGGAGATCGAAATGCTGGCTTCTGATCGGTTTACCGAAGATTTCCAACTGTCACGGTAGCCCCTCATGCCCCGATACATTCCGATCATCCGCCGAAAAACCCAATCGACTGAAAATCCGTTCTGGATCAGTTATGCCGATCTGATGACGGCTTTGGTCATGCTTTTTTTGGTGGTCATGAGCATCTCCATCGTCGCTATCTCGACTCGACCGATTGTGGAGAAAAAAGAGCGCGAGACCGATATCCAGATTATTTTCGACCAACTGGAGAGACTGGCCGCCGAAAAAAAGCTGGATCTGAGCATTCATCGCACCGACCACACCATTCGCTTTGGCGACAAAGCCCGGTTTGGTTTTGACAGTTTTCAACTGACGCCTCAAGCGCAACAAAATCTTCAAGCGTTTGTCCCCATCATGCTGGAGGCCAAGACCAGCGCAAAGGGGCAAAAATGGCTCAAACGAATCCACATCGAAGGCTATACCGATGCCACCGGCAGCTATCTTTACAATGTCGATTTAAGTCTGAAACGGGCCGAATCGGTCATTTGCGCCCTGCTGTCGGGTGAACTATCCACTGAGCACCGCCAACAACTCCAGGAGTTGCTCATCATCGACGGCGCTTCGATCACCAGCATCAAGGAAAGCCCGGAGGAGAGTCGCCGGGTGGAGGTCCGGCTGGAGTTTCGACAGACCGGTGACACCAGCCAGGTTCGTCCCCTGCCCGAAATGCCCCTCGGAACCTGCGCCATCTTGCAAAAACAGCCCTGAAACCAACCTTTCACGCTCTGGTATATCGCGAGACAAATTGTCTCATGACACACCCTGTAGTAAGACAATTTGTCTCACAACAGGGGTGTGTCATGAGACTGAGAAAATATCAAGCAACACTTATTCATTGTAAATATTTATTTTATTTGGTTTTATGATTTTTTTTAATTGCACAATAAACTGGTATTTGGATTGCTTGATAGAGAGTAGGCTCTAGAGGTTATCCCTGTTTTTTTTAGGAAATTTGTGCTTGGTGTATTCACTTTTTGAATTCACTTAAAAAAAACCGGACTCCGACTGACCAGGATTTTCGCCAAAGGCGTCCATGGCCTGACGGGAAAATATAGTCGTTAAAATTCTTTATAATGGATGAATCCAGAATAAAGCAGTAGAATATAAAAAACCCCTGCGGCACGAACCCATAGATTAAAAGGTCATGTAAATGGTAAATTTAATTGGAAATTCCAGCATATCGCTATCAAGCTATTTTGATCCGAAAAAGGCGGAAAAATGTGATCGGGAGAAAAAGTGTCCTGTTGTCACCGTTTCTCGATCTTACGGTGCTGAGGGCAGTAAAATTGCCGAATTGCTGGCCGAAGAACTGACAGTACCCTGCTTTGGTTATTCGATGCTGGATGGCATTATCAAGGAAACCAAACAGGATAAGCATTTAATGGCTCTGATTGATGAAAGAGCCCCCAGCGTATTGGAAGACTGGATTCACAGTATTTTTACCAAGGGGCAAGTTTCCAAAGCTGGATTTTACATGCGTCTGATCAAAACAACCCTGGCCATTGCCCAAACGGGAGGCGTCATTATTGGTCGAGGCGCCCACCTGATTCTAGCCAATGACCCACGGGTTTTTCGTGTTCGTATCGAAGGGTCTATGGATGTTTGTGTTCAACGGGTTGCTGAAAGAGAAAACATCAAGCCAAAGAAAGCCAAGGAGCTGATTATCAAGACGGAACAGGAAAGACGGAAATATATCAAGGAGCTATACAGCCGTTTTCCGCACAGCCGAGCCTATTATGATCTGGTTATCAATACCGACAAACTAGACATCCATGACGCCGTTGAGTTGATCACCGTCACCATGAAAAAAATGGGCTTCTATGTCCCGGGTGACGAACCCTGACCACTGAACTTCCACCGTTTTCCGGCTGGCTGAACATCTATAGAAAAAAAACACGAAGGGGCGTTTGCCGAGAATTGGCAAACGCCCCTTCAACCTTGTATACCAAACCATCCTCTTGTCGCTGAATCAATTCTTTGTCAGATAATCCTAGATACGGCAGTTGGAAGTGCGTAAGCGGTGCAACATATTGGTTTATCTGGTGAACTGGAAAAAATCGAAGTCACCTTGTTGGTGATGAGACTTTTTTCCAGTTTGCAAGGTGAATCAAGAGGTTGTGCCGATTGCGTGCTTACAACTGCCGTATCTAGGATAATAACGATCCTCTGGCAACAAAGAGTCAACGAACCACTCATTTTCCGACATATTTGTGCAGATTTCCCGATTCTCATCCCTTTTTGAGCGACGACAATAGACACACCCCCCACAAGCAACACTGCCTAATTAACTGTTTTAAAATAAAAAAATTCTGCAGAAAAGCCTTGACAATCTTTACTGTCATTAATGGCATGCTGTTTGCGTAACCTAGAGTAGTCATCCTGCTGAACAGATGACCTTCTGCTCTTGCAGAACTTGCGTGGGAAGCAATACATATTATTAAGGAGTCGTAAAATGAAATACGTTGTGGAACTATTCGATGGCCGGTCTGTACGTGGTATGTTGGTCGCTCAAGAGCAACTTTCCAATCTGCTCTCCAGCTTGGATCAACTCGATCCGACTTTGGGTGTCATCGTCCTGGACGTCACACCGGAGAATACCTGGCGAGCCAACCAGGAAAGCAGCCATTTGACACCAATCCTGACCACTCCCGAAAGTATCGATAAATATCGGAGAACCCCTGTCGATCAGATGATGGTCTAAGGACAGGCATCCGTTTCAACCTCTGTCCAATGGGCAGAAGGAATGCGTTAGGTGACTCCCCTGTCGTTTTCCATCCACACCGCCAGACGGTTTTCTGGCGGTGTGGATCGTTTTTACGACAGAATGGCTGAGGTATGATTACAAGGCCTGGGCCAGACGTAGCAATTGATCACTCTGGTCGGACAGGTGCATATCTCCCATTCGATAGAGCATCTGCTCCTCTTTGATGTTGTGCTGACGCATGATCACCATCATGGTCGAAGCCACCCGAGAGATCGCCTCAACATCTCCTCGATTGACCGCACCCTCCATCTGCACCATCAATCCACGCATCTGCTGATGCTCCATCCGCATGACCAGAGTTGGCCCCTGGCTCATACCGGTCGCCTGCTCAAAAGCGGGGAAAAACAGCTCCTCCTCCATGGCGAAATGGTGATTCATTCCCAATAAAAATTCGGCAAACGCTTGTTTGGACTGTTCCTGTTTCCCGGCCTGCGCGGCCGTCTCCACCTGGATGAACAACGCATCACAGCGTTTGTGATCAATGGAAAAGAACTCTTCGATGCCCCGTGGAGAGATCGGTGGCGAAACGACAGTCAGACTGGCGCGCCATTTTGAGGGGCCTCGCTCCAAGGGAAACCAATTGAAACCACCCCAATGAGCCTGCTGCAAGGTTGGCAATAAGGCGGTCAAATCAAAATCAGCAACGACTTCCACCTCATCGTTGTGCTCTTGACTCAATGTGGACAAAACCGACTCCAACTCATTTTGGGCACTCTTCTGCTCTTTTCCGGTCAAATCTAAACAAAAGCTCATTTTCTCTGTCTAACTCCTTTGATGACTTGTTCACAAAAAACTTGAATATGGCTTGAATGAATAACAGTTGCAGACTCTAACAGCAATTTGTTATTCAATACTTGATATTCATCAATAACGGCAGAAAACCTCATGCCCGCCCAGGTGACTTCGTTTTTTTCAGACCGAAGTCACAGATTCACCAGACAGACCCATTGGTTACCCCATTCAGGCACGACCAATGGCGGAATCCAGGATCATTAAAGGATAACAACCATGTTTTCAACCGGAGGTCTCAGCATCGATCAAGCCCCTCCCCTCCATCTTCCCATGCGTTTTTTTGCCACCGCTCCGCTCTTCATGATAATGGCCGGAGTGCTGACCCTGACGTTGGGAACAGAGATTTTGAGCACGCCATTGATGCCGACGACCATTACGTTGGTCCATCTGGTGGTGTTGGGCTGGATCTTGATGGTCATGTTTGGCGCCCTGTACCAGATGATACCGGTCCTGGCCAGTCTGCCGGTCACCAGACCCGGACTGATTCCCTGGGTTCATGGCCTGCTGGTCATGGGTATTATCACCTTTGCCCTGGGCCTGACAACCGATCTCCACCCCTGGATGTTGCTCTTTGCCTCATTGGGGCTGGGCGGCAGCATCCTCTTGTTTATCATACCGGTGGCTATCGCCCTCTACCGGGCGCCATCCCAACATCCGACCGTTACCGCCATGGCTCTGGCTACCCTCGCTCTGTTTGCCACGCTGACCATGGGCGGCATTTTTTTGGGCGAGTATGCCCACGGCTTTTATGATTTCAACCGGGAAGCGCTGATTGGTGTTCATCTGGTTTGGGGGCTGCTGGGTTGGATGGGCACACTGATCATCGGTGTCTCCTTTCAGGTGCTGCCGCTCTTTTACATGACGCCGGACTTCCCCAAAAAGCGGGCCTTTCTACTTTTGACCCTCTGGACAGCCACCCTGATTTTGCTGCCACTGGCCCTTTTTTACCAACCGGAAAACATTCGACTGCTCTGGCTGGCCTCCGGGCCGGGAATCGCCGCCTTGATTCTTTATGGTTTGACCATCAAAACCATGCTGCAACAACGTAAACGAGTCCGGATCGACCTGACCTATCGGTTTTGGTTGCTGGGATTTGCCTCTACCCTCATCGCCTTCGGATTGATGGCCCTCTGGCCCGAGCAGGATTTAACTCAACTGCGGATTCTATTCGGAATTTTTTATATTCTGGGTGGAGTGACCTCTATTTTGCTGGGCATGCTCTATAAAATCATCCCTTTTTTGGTCTGGTTTCACCGTTTCAGTCGTCTGGCCGGCCTGATGGAAATCCCCATGATGGATGACCTGCTGCCCGAACAAGCGGTCCGCTACCACTTCCCTCTCCATCTTTCGAGTCTGCTTGCCTTTGCTCTGGCTGCAGCTCTGGAGTCGGCTCTATTCACCACTCTGGCCGGGCTCAGCCTGGCTCTCTCCGGCGCCCTGCTGGCCTATACCATCTGGCACGCCCTCGCCATCAAACCGCCAGAAGCACCGGAGGTTCCCGATTTCAGCTCTTTTTTTGTCGGCATGGAATTACCGGACAAGAAATAACCCGCGCAATGTTCTCCGCGTATTCCACCATGACAGCGGAGACAAAGGTGGCGGGAGCAGCAGATCCCCGGGGAAAACTTCAAGAGTCAGCCAAGACCGGAGGATAGATCGGAGACCTTTTTCTGACGTTCCAAAATATCCAAATATTGGCGGATTTTGTGCACATAGCGGATCGGCTCGGAACCACGGGCATACCCCCGTTTGAGGGTCTTATGATATTTTTCCTGGGAGAGAAGCGGCAGAACCGTTCGCAGGGTATTCCACCGATTGGGATCCTTTCCCAGACGAACCGCCAACTCACGAGCATCGGCCAGATGTCCCGGACCGATGTTATACGCCGTCAGAGCAAACCAGGTCCGATCCGGTTCCGGGATCTGCTTCGGCAACTTGTTACGGATGTTGGTGAAATATTCTGCCCCCCCATAAATGCTTTGAGCCGGGTCCAGGCGGTTTTCCACTCCCATGAGCTTGGCCGTGGCTCTGGTCAGCATCATCATTCCCCGAACCCCGGTAAAACTGGTTGAGGTCGGCTCCCAATGGGACTCCTGGTAGGAGAGTGCGGCCAGAAATTTCCAGGAAAGCTGATATTTCTTGGCTGCCGATCGAAAAATTGGTTCATATTCAGGCAATCGTTCATAAATTCGCCGCAAAAATCGACGATTATCCACATAGTCATAATCGTCGTGGTGATAGTCCACATGACCATAATAGCGCTCATAGAGGGCTTCCAGGCGACCGCTTTGTTTCATGCGTTGAAACCAGACCGACACCTCCCGATTCAGTAACTGGGCATGTTTGGGAAGAATCCAACTGAGGGAGAGAGAGTCTCCCATGGGAAATTTGACCACCAATTCTGGAAAATATCGTCGGTTGATCGCGACGATATTGGAATCGGCGATGGTGCAATCCACATCACCCGACCACACTTTTCCCAAAATTTGCTCGGCAGAAAGCTCCGGCGCCACATTCCAGGTCAAACCCGGAACAATGCCCTTGAGTGTGTGCAAATATTCGGAGATGGAACTGCCCTCCTCTATGACAAGATCGACTTCGGCCAACTGCAACAGATTGGTCGGACGACGTCCTCCACGGCGGCAAACCACCTGTTGATCGACCTGTTGATAGGTCGTGCTGAAGAGGAACGCCCCCTCTTCATCCTCGAAGCGGGCCAACCCGGCCGCAGCCAAGTCTCCATCTCCCTTGCGAACAGCGTCAAGAATCTCTTGGCGAGAACCTAAAACCTTGAATTCGACATCAACGCCGAGATACTGACCGAACGCGACGGCCAACTCCTGTTCAAAGCCGACCATTTTTTGATCCCGGCCCTCATAATAGGTGGTCGGAGAGTTGCGGGTGACGACGATCAACTTGCCCCGCTCACGAATCACCTCTACCAAGGGACGCTCAAGGCGCAGGTCGCAGCCGCTGGTGGTGAGCATGATCGCCACCATCCAAACGCCTCTCCATCGCTTTGCACTATCCCGTTTCATTCCATCTTAAACCACTCAAAGGCCCGGCATTTTCACCTGAACCCGTCTGTTACCCCACCGTCCAGGTTGTGCGTCGAACAGACCGGCACAAGGGCTGCCGCATGAGCGGCAGCATCCCTCCGGGGTTATGGACCACTCCCCCAACTGATAACGTTCCCGCTCAATCAACCGTGCATGACACCGATGGCAATAGGTGCTCTCGCCCTGACGATTGACGATATTGCCGGTATAGGCGTAGCGAACACCGTTCTCTATTGCTATTTGTCGGGCTTTTATCAATAAATCTTGAGGGGTAGATGGTGTGACACTCATTTTCCAGGCAGGATGAAAAGCGGAAAAGTGCATCGGCACCTCCGAACCAAGTCGATCGACCACCCATTGGGTCATCTCATGCAACTCTTTTTCAGAATCGTTGTGGCCCGGAATCAATAGGGTGGTCAACTCCAACCAGACCGACGTTTCTTTCTTGAGATACTCCAAAATTTCCAAAACCGGTTGCAGCCGACCCCCGACCAATTTTTGATAAAACTTTTCGGAAAACCCCTTTAAATCAACGTTGGCGGCATCCATGACCGAAAAAAACCTCTCGGCGGCCTTGGGGGTAATATAACCAGCGGTCACCGCGACCGATCGAACGCTACGCTCCCGGCAGGCCAGAGCGGTATCGACGGCATATTCCAAAAAAATGACCGGATCGTTATAGGTGTAGGCCACACTGCGACTATGGGTCTGAACAGCCGCATCGGCTATCAGTCTGGGGCTGGCTTGGTTGGCCAATGTATCCATCTGCCGAGATTTGCTGATATCCCAATTCTGGCAAAATTTACAGGTCAGATTGCAACCGGCGGTGCCAAAAGAGAGCACCGGAGTTCCCGGCAAAAAATGATACAGCGGTTTTTTTTCGATGGGATCAACGCAAAAACCGCTGGAACGTCCATAGGTGGTCAAAACCATCCGGTTATTCTTCCGCCCTCGAACAAAACAAAGCCCCCGCTGTCCCTCGTCCAAGTGACAAAATCTCGGACAAAGATCGCACTGAATCCGATCCGTATCCAATCGGTGCCAATAACCCACTTCCATTGTGAACTCCTTGCCAATCCGCTGTCATTCTCAGACAAAAAAGGGGGAACCGTTGCATTATGGATCATTTATGCCTAAACTCCGTTTCACTGACTATACTCGGTTTGTCCAGTTTTGTGAATCATTCGAACGAAGAGTCTCTTCTGTTCCAAATCAACAAAATTATGTGGAGATCCCATATGGAAGCGAAGATTAAACTGTTTAAAAAAGCCATCGCTGGTGAGGTTATCGCGAGCAATTTTTACTCTTTAGCCTCAGAAATCACCAAAAATGATGAAGCCCGGATGGTCTTTCTTGAACTCTCAGGAATGGAAGATGGCCATGCTCAAACTCTGGTTGACCATGTCAAGAAAACCCCGGAGGCCGAAATCTTCGACGCCCAAGCCTACCTGGACGACCTGATCAAAAAAGACGATGCCCTGAGTCTCGACAACACCGAAGTCGTCCGTAACGGCTCCCTGAAAGAGGTGCTGGAATTGGCCATCTCCCTGGAACACTCCGCCAAGGATAACTATGACCAACTGGCCGATGAAACCATCGACCCCGAACTCAAACAGTTCTGTATCAATCTCTCAACCGAAGAGAGCAACCACGCCAGACAGCTGACCAACGTCTTGAACTCCATCGACATGGATATGGAGGATCGCCCCGGACTCTGATTTTTCAGCCTGGTGACCCAACGATATAGCCGAAAAAAGTTTCATTTTTCGGCTATATCGTTGGGGGGGGATGACTCCCCAGCTACGGCACAAAGAGTTGTCGAATTCGTTCCGGCTTGAAATAGGAGGCTTTGAACGCAGAAGCCGGGTAGAATCTGGCCTCTCGTGTCCGACCTCGATTCTGATGCCAGCCAATCAGTTCATCCCCCTTGAATGAGGCTGAAAAAAATTTATCCGGCGTCCAGGCAATCCAACGTTTTTGATCTCGATGGGGAAAGAACGACAGATAATGATCTCCGGTCAAAACCCGGTACCATCGAATCGTCCCATCCCTATGGGCGGCAATGATCACCCGGCCATCGACGCTGATGTTGACCCCATCAATGGGCGATGAGGCCGGAACAACCCAACGACGACGCCCCAACTGATCATACATGCGCAGATGAGTCTCGGTACCGACCACAAAAAAACGACCATCTCGGGCAATGGATAGGGCATTAGAGCGCTCCCCTTCATAGAGCGGCAGCGGCCGACCGTTCAGTTTCAATCTATTTTCTTCACCAAACCATCCCGTCACCTCCAGATTCGACGAAACGGTCAGCGGTGGAAACAGATTGGATTGGTCGCTCTTGTTGATAATCAGTTCTATATTTTGTCCCGAAAAAACGCCGCTATCTTTTGCGAACCGATCATAGGGAAAACCGACCTGGCTTCCATCTTCCGAGATTAACAGCTTCTCTTGCCAGTTTGAAAAGGTGGCCGAGGGTTTTGAATGCCGAAAAACAAAAAAACCCTCGGCATCCATGGCCCCCAGCACCGGATCGTGTCCGGCGAAGAGAACGCCGCCGCCTCTCAGGGCAATGATCTGGGAGAGCAAGCTCCCGGTAGCCGGTAGGTCCAGATATTCCCCAAGCCCCGAACGGCTCGGCTGCCCAGCATTTTTCCACCAACGAATCAAACGTTGTCTGCCGTCATGATGCTCCCCAGCCCCATAAAGGGAGAGACCGTCAACAGACCAGCAGACCGTTCTGAAATCGGCTATGGAAGCCGAAACATCTGGAAGATAGAGAACCTCCAATCGATCGGCGGAAAAAACAGCAACCATCTGTTTGTCTTTAAACCCAACCGCAATTTTATTGCCATCGGGAGAAAAAACCGCTGAATAAGGCTGAAAATCCGTGGAGATTTGGCGTTTATTGACAAGAATAAAGCGCTCATCGTACAGACGCAGAACCCCATCCAGACTGGCGGTAATCAGTTGACCATTTTTATTGAAGTCAACCCAGCTTCCCCCTGCCAAATAGTGGATATCTTTGCGCAACAACCGGCCATCACCAATGCGAAAAACCCGCAACCCACCCCGGTCGCCCAACACGGCGGCAAGATATCGACCATCCGGGGAGATGGCCATATGGGTCACGGTGGAAGGCAAACCACCGATGCTACGGCGCATCAGGCCCGTCGAGGTGTCGAACAGATAGATAAAATATCCCTGATCGGAATCCCAACTCTTGCCGGTTATGCCGCTGGCGGCAATCAGCGTCCCCCCCGAAGAGATGGCAACCGCCTGCAACTTTCCTTCGAGTCCCGCTGCGATCGGCACATGGATGGTTCGGACCAAATGCCCGGAAGGCAAGGACCAGACCCGGATGGTTTTGTCAGCTGAGACCGAGACAAAAAAACGATTGGCCAAATCGACCGCGATCCGGGGAATCTCTTCGGTATGCATATCACCGTCTATCCGCAATATCGGCAGATTGGAGGGTTCAACCGCCTTTCCATTCCCAGGCATGACAACAAGAAAAATCGTCCAGATGAGAAGATAAAAAGGTCGAAGATAAAATTTACAAACCATAGAATTACACTCTTTATGTGGTCTTCAGAACCCGAATTGAATCAGCAATAGGTAAACTTTACGCTGGGTTCGACAGCCGGCGTTGGATAAGCGGTGCAACCGTTTGCCCGGTGAATCAAAAGGTCTCGCCGAGTACATGAGGCGACTGTCGAATTTTGACATATCGATCGGTCTCTCCAGCATCAACGGGGGTCCGGTCGCAAGGAACCCGTGTGTACACCGAGCGCAGGAGGCAACTTGGTTGAAGCCGGGTTTAGCCGGCTATCAATCCCTGTCTGTTCATGATCAGATAGATCTCTCGACTCACCCAAGCATCGGTCGCTGCATATTGAATTTGATATTTTTTCAGTTGGCTGTTTTCCCAATTGGAACATTGCGCCCGTTTGGAGATTCTGAAGCCAAAAAAGCGGGCCGCCATACTGCGAAGACCGCAACTCTGGATATTACTCTCTCGCGCCACATCTCCCAAATCGACGAACCCATTGGGCTTAAAGGGAATAATAGATTGTAACTGCTCAATATCGTTTGCCAGTCCAACGCCGACTTTTAAAATGGAGGCATCGGACAAGACCTGGGCAAGGGGCAGAATGTTTTTTAAATTTTTCAGCTGAAACAGCAAGACATCCTCCTGCCTGGCCAACTGTAAGATAGAGGGGCTATGGCTGATCCCCTTGCGGAAAACCGGCTTGGTCTCCGTATCAAACCCCAATATCCGCTCGGTTTTCAAATCTTCAACAGCTTGAGCCAGAGTAGCGTCCGAATCAATCAATCGGATTGGCCCTTCCCATTTGCAGATGGGTAGATTATTGATCTGTTCTTTGCTCATTTTGTTGCGGAAATTTGTCGGAAGAGTCAACGCAGCCATTTGTTTGGATTGACCTTTCCCCTCATCAATAGAGTCAAATCGCTGGTTATGCTGTTCGATATCCACAATCACCCACCCTTAATGGGATTCACGGTTGTTGAGGTACCGTCATCCTTCAACAATCGTTTTCCCTCTATTAACATCTCAGTAAACTTGGCAACGGGAACCGGGGCACTAAACAAATACCCCTGCATCTCGTTACATTTCAAGTCACGCATGATTCCCAATTGCGCTTGCGTCTCGACACCTTCGACGATCACGCTTTGATCCAGACTATGTGCCATGGCAATAATCGCATTGACAATCGCCTTGTCACCTTGATCCTCTTCGATGGAAAGAATAAAGGAGCGATCGATCTTCAAGGTTTTAAACGGAAAGTGGCGCAGTTGACTCAAAGATGAATATCCGGTTCCAAAGTCATCAATCGAGAGTTTGACACCCAATGCGCTGATGCGGTTGAGTATCAAGACCGCCTTTGCAACATCATCCATGATGGCGCTTTCCGTAATTTCCAAATCCAGGGTCTGCGGATCAATTTTTGTCTCATCCAGACACTCCCGGACAATTTTTTCGATATCCTGCCGCTGAAACTGAACCGCCGATAAGTTGACCCCAACCCGAATGGTTGCCAAACCCATCGCCTTCCAGATCGCCATCTGTCGGCAGGCCGTTCGCAACACCCATTCACCAATCGGTAGAATCAATCCGGTCTCTTCGGCTACCGGGATGAAATCAGCGGGAGAGATCACCCCTCGCTCCGGGTGTATCCAACGAATCAGAGCTTCTGCCCCAATGACCAAACCACTGACCAAATCCACCTGGGGTTGATAATAAAGATGAAGCTCATTGCGCTCCACCGCCTGACGCAGACTGTTCTCCAGAGCAAATCTCTGCCGCGCCATCTCGGCCATTTCGAAAGAAAAAAACTGATAGGTATTGCGCCCCCCTTGTCGGGCATGAGAGAGCGCGGTATCGGCATTTTTAAGAAGCTGCTCCGGGCTGTTTCCGTCTTGGGGAAAGAGGGTGATACCCAGTGCCGCCGTAATTTCGATCATCTCTCCGGTTGCCAATTTAACCGGCTTGGAGAGAGACTCATATATTTTTTGCGCCACAAAACCCGAGTTGCGAACCGCACCTGGCCCTTGATCGATATCAGAAAGCAGCAGTCCAAACTCATCGGCGCCGATTCTCGCCACCGAGTCACTGTCCCGCAGGCATTTTACCAGTCGTTCTGAAACGATACAAAGCAGTTGATCCCCTTGTTTTCGGCCAACGGAATCGTTGATCAGGGTAAATCGGTCCAGATCCAGTTTCATGACACCAATGGACCGTTCATGTCGAAGACCGTTGGAGACCGCCTGTTTTAGTCGGTCAACAAAGACAGGAAGTGTCGCCAGTTTGGTCAGATCGTCAAGAGCTTTAATGGAGGGGATGGCCGGGCGATGTTCACCGCCTGTTTTATGAATCGCAACCTGGCATAGATGGAACTGAATCGGACCACTCTGGGGCAAAACCACACTGACTTTGACTTGGCCTTCAAAATGAAAGCCGTTGACCAACTGACAGCGGACATCCCCCTGCCAAAACCCACCATGCCAGAGACGATCCCGAACCCGATCCAGGAAGGCATACTCATCCTTGGATGCAAACAAACGGCAGACATGCCTGTTTTCGATCGTGTCCAAGGAGATTCCGACCTTGGCCGAAAAAGCCTGATTGGCCTGCAAGACAATCCCGTGCCGGTCGAGCAGAATCACCCCTTCCAGACTATTTTCCAGAAGAAGTTCCAACAGCTTTTTCTCCAAGGTTCCGGCTTTCTTCAGTAACATAAAATCATCCAATCACCCCCAAGCCGGCCAACCCCACCAATGCGCACCGTATTCGACCAGAAAACAGACCAAATCATCCATTGCCTAATAAAAAAATCCTATTTAACACGATTAATCGCACCAATTCTTTCGATCAATGGTGGATGGGAGTTGTTGAGTATAACGTAAAAAGGGTGCGGTGTCAGATTGGAAAGCGTATCGATCGATAATTTTTTCAGAGCCTCGACCAAAGCCGAACGATCCGGGATGGTTTCAACGGCAAATCGATCGGCTTGAAACTCATTTTTTCGAGAGATCCATTTTAAAATCGGCCCCAAAAGCAAATCCAACGGCGTCAACAATAGACTGAAAAAAGTCAATCCGCCATAGATTGAAATCTGTTCCATGTTGAATGCCTCAAAGAGTGCCTTGTCGGTCAAAAATATCGAAAGCAAGTAAAACATCAATCCCATGTGCAAAAGACCAAAAATCAAGGATTGGAGAATGTGCTTTTTTTTCTGGTGACCGACCTCATGGGCCAAAACAGCCACCAACTCCGGGATGGAGTGATTCTTTATCAGGGTATCGAATAGTGCGATCCGGCGACTTTTTCCGAAGCCGGTAAAAAAAGCGTTGGCTTTGGCCGATCGCCGGGAGCCATCCACCTCATAGATATCGGCGACCCGAAAGTTCACCCGGTCGGCATACGCCAATACCGCTGTTTTCAAGGCACCGTCAGCCAAGGGTGTAAATCGGTTGAACAGCGGCATCAACCAGACCGGAGCAATATATTGAATAAGCAACAAAAATACCGTCGTTCCCGCCCAACAGTAAAGCCAGGCATCAGATCCGGTATAACCAAAAAACCAGAGAACACCCGCCATCAACGGCCCACCCAATAAAACGGCCAGGATCAATCCCTTCATCAAATCGAGAAGATAGGTCTTTGTCGTCGTCCTATTAAAACCGTACCGCTCTTCTATGACAAAGGTGCCATAGAGGGAGAAAGGCAGAGAGAGCAATCGTCCCAAGAACATCAGGATAGCCAGGTAGATCACGCCGGTTGTCACCTCTTGATATCCAAAAGAGCGAACCCAAACATCCAAAAACTGGAAGCCTCCCCACCACCACCAGGTCAACAAGGCGATCAAATCGACGGTCGCAGCCACCAGCCCCAATCGCGCCTTGTCCTGAGCATAACGCCTGGCCCGCAAACAGCCCTGTTCATCGATCAGATCCGCAAACGGTGCCGGTGGTGTTTTGGGCATGGCACCGACGTTGAGATGCGTAGAGACCACATCAAGAAGATAGCCAAGCAAAAGTGCCGACAACACAATCCAAGCGTAGTAATTCACAAACTAGCCTTTCTTCCGGTCGATGAAAAAGGATAGGATGGTCGAAGAGACCAGTCGAAACACAAACAACGGATGCAGTGACTTGAAAAAAATTTCCCGGTAGGTGGCACTGCCGGTAAAGGTGTCCCAGAGTATCCAACTCATCCGTCGATCCGCACTTTTCAAGCTGGCCTCCTCTTTGACCATACGAACCATACCGCGTCGAAGGATTTTGAGTTTCTGATAGAGCAGGCTGACAAAAAATATCAGGTTTCCAATGAGGTTATCACGGGCGATTCGCTGACAAACCGGACCATACTGCTCTTTAAAGTCATCGTTGCAGATTCCGAAGAACAGTGCGGTGACCGCACTGGCTTTAGCCGTAATATAGGCGGCGCCGATCCCATCCTTATAGAGCCGGGAGACGGCACAATCTCCGATCATGACCACCCGATTGCCATAAGGTTTTTTCGCCGGCCCGACATTTAATTTGGGTCCGCAGCGACAAGCCTGACCAATGGTTCTCGCCTTGTCGGTATAGTGCCAGGAAAAGGAGTCGGGAAAACAGCTGCGCACTTCCGGTGAATTCATGAATTGTTCAACCAGCGGCTTGTCAATATCCTCTCCCATCAAGACGATGGTGACATATTCCACCTTTGGAATCAGAGCTGCAAATTTCAACCCCGGAATGTCCAGTAAAAAAACATGCATGGAACTGCCGATATGCTGCTGAACCACCGATTCACCCAGATAAATCTCTGAGACATACCCTCTTTTAACCGGTGGAGAGGAGAACTCAAAGTCCAAATTTTCAAATTGCTTCAAAATCGGAGCATTGACGCCCACCGCGCCCATCAGTAGATCATAGGTGCGATCCGATTCATTGCGACATCCCACCTTGGGCCGATTCCCCTCCCAAGAGAGATCGGTTACACGTTGATGGATAACGTTGACCCCCCGCTTTTTGGCCAGATTGAGCAGATAGCCATCAAAACTTTCCCACTTGGTGCCATCCATCGGTGCTCGCGGCCCATTACCCCGATAGACGGTCGCAATACGAAGATCGTCAGCCGGGGTCTTTATGAAAACAGGGTCAAAACCGGAGGTGTGCAGGGTATAGGCTTCGATGCCACGCTGAACCACTTCAGAAGGCAGATGAATTCCTTCGGCTGCCAAGGTCTGTACCAGATTCTCGGAGACAACTCCCGCACACATGTTGCAGCCGGCTGGACCATACAGGTTGAAATCCCGTGGTTCGTACAGATCAACCGTAATATTCAGATTGACCCGCTGCGCCAACTCCAACAGAAAAAATCCCGCCATGGAACCGGCCGGTCCTCCTCCAATAATGGCTACTTTGGCGTCGTTGGATAGCTTCACTTAACCCTTTATCCTAGAAACGGGGTTGAACGTGCGAAAATGGGGAGTTGCTAATGAAGAGAATTTTTTTTGTATTTGCCTGGGGAATCATGTGGTTGTCCCGTTGCGTGCGAACAACCGCCAAACGAAGGGATCTATCCTGTCAGGAATAGAATACAGTCCGTTATCCGTTAAAAAAACCAAATTTCCAGCCGGGGCGTTTTTCCTGGGATTTCAAGGCTTTTTCCTTCTTCTCCGCCATTTTCTCCTGCCAAACAGAACTGGGGCCGGCCATGACCACCCGATTTTTTCCCTCTAACTTTCCCTGGGTCAAAGATTTAAAAGCGGCTTTGCTCAAACCCACCGCTTTTTCATGTTCCGGGTAGATGGCAATTCCGCAGGTAAAACTGGAGACCAACCCGTCAACCCCCATCTCCTCAACCTGCTCCAAATAGGAAAGGCGCACCTTTTCCATCACCTTGAGTGCCGACACACCATCGGCCTCATAGAGAAGAATGGCAAAACGGTCATTGCTGTACCGACCGACAATATCACTGCGACGTAAAAATTTTTTCAAACAGGCCGCGACAACCTTCAGAAGATCCTCCCCCATCTGCTCGCCATGTTTTTTGCACAATTGGGCATAATCATCCATATCCAAAATGGCAAAAGCCATCGGCTGCATCAACCGCCTGGCTCGTTTGACCTCGGCATCCAAAAAAGCGGCCAGATCGATATAACTGGTAAAACCGGTGATATCGCAACAGGACTCCTCCTGATGGAAAAAACCACTCATCAAGAGATGGTCCTGGTCATAAATGCGCCGAGCCATACTTTGAATGGTTCGAAAAGCCAGAGAAGGATCTTGGTGAAGATTGGCCACAAAGGTGTTTTCGTCTACCTTAAGAACCGAGCAATCCTTTAAAGCACGAGCTGTGGCAAACCTGGATTTGCAAGCGAACAGGGAAATTTCACCAAAAATATCCCCTTTTTTTTTGATCACCAATCGGTTGGCACCAAAATCGGTCTCCATGACGATTTCCACCTCGCCACTTAAAACGACATACATACAATCAGCCGTCTCTCCCTGCTGAAAAATCACCTCACCCTGTTTAAAATGCGTTCCCAACGTGCGCATGGATCTCATGACTCCCCGCTAAACAGCAAGAATGTACGCAATTGGGTTGCCCGGCAAAACGGCAAAACTCGCAACCACCCCATTTGAAAAAACGCTCTGGCGTCGGCCAAAATTCGGCAATCGGACAGAGACAAAAGGTGCAACAGCTTGGCTTATCGGGTAAAACAGAAAAAAGAGCTCCACGGATTGGAGTCGAGACTCATTTTCTGCTTGACCCGATAAAATCCAGAGGCCATGCAAGCGGCGTAGGGCCAACTGCCAAATTCAGGCTGATTTCCTACACTCCTTACAGAGCCCCTTTATCCCGTTCACCGGTACGAATACGAACGACCGTTTCGACCGGTGTGACAAAAATTTTACCATCGCCGATACGACCGGTGCGGGCGGCCTGCTCAATGGCCTCGATGGCCCGTTCGACCATATCGTCGTCCAGCACAACATCGACACGGAGTTTTGGCAGAAAATCAACCACATACTCTGCACCTCGATAAAGCTCGGTATGACCTTTCTGACGACCGAAACCACGAACCTCAGAAACAGTAATTCCTTGGATACCAACCTCCGACAAGGCCTCTTTGACATCATCCAGTTTAAATGGCTTGATAATCGCTTCAATTTTTTTCATGTTCGACTCTTCTCCACCCACATCACAATTAGGTTCGGTAACATTTTTAAACCAAGATTATCCGATTCAGAAGAAAAGGAAAAATCCCATTTTAACGGCCCAAAGCACCCCGATTAAAGAGCAGGCGCTACACCATCGACAAAAAGCTTATACGTCAACGCCTCGACCATCGCATCATAAGAGGCTGCAATAATATGGTCAGAAACACCGACCGTACCCCAACGTCTATCATCGTCCTGCCACTCAATCAAGACCCGAACCTTGGCACTGGTTCCGATTCCACTCAAAATCCGTACTTTGTAATCCACCAACTTGATATCATTGATAGACGGATAATACCACTCCAAAGCTCGACAAAGTGCCACATGCAGAGAGTCCACCGGTCCCGCTCCCTCTCCGACCAGATGGACCAGCTTTCCGGCCACATAGAGCTTGACCGTTCCTTCAGCCCCAACCATCGCGTCACCACCGTTGCGCTGGCGTCGCTCATCGATAACCCGAAACCCCTGTAGCTTGAAATATTCCGGCACCTGCCCCATAACCCGACGCGCCCGAAGCTCAAAGGAGGCCTCCGCACCATCAAATTGATAACCCCGACTTTCCAAGTCCTTGATTTCAGCCAGGAGATCCTGAAGTCGGCTGTCTCGGCCATCAAGATCGGTAATGCCATATTCTTCCAATTTGCAGACCAGATTGCTTCTTCCGGCCTGTTCCGAAATCAAGATACGCTGTTTGTTACCGAGCAGCTCCGGGCGCAGGTGCTCATAAGTCTCCGGGTTTTTGCGAATGGCGGAGACATGGATACCGCCCTTGTGGGCAAAAGCGGACAGCCCGACAAAGGGCTGGTTTTTACGCGGGGAACGGTTGATCATCTCATCAACAAAACGGCTCAAGCCGGTCAAAGAGACCAATTGATTCGGCCAGATATCGGTCTTTTTGCCCATCTTTAACATCAGATTGGGAATAACGGCGGTCAGATCAACATTTCCGCAGCGTTCGCCAATTCCGTTGATGGTGCCCTGCACATGAGTCGCCCCGACCTCTACCGCAGCCAGCGCGTTGGCAAGTGCCAAACCGGAATCGTTATGGGTATGGATGCCGACGGGAACCCCCAAACCCATGGCCGCCTGGGTGCTTTTGGTGATTTCTCGCACCAACCGGCCACCGTTGGTATCACAGAGCACCAAAGTGTCCGCCCCGGCATCACGAGCGGCCTCCAGGGTTTTCATGCCATATTCCGGGTTGGCTCGGAAACCATCAAAAAAATGTTCGGCATCATAAAAAACCGTATCGACACGACTTTTCAGAAAACGGATGGAGTCAAAAATCAACTCCAGGTTTTCCTCCAGCGTGATATTCAAGGCCTCGGTGACATGAAAATCCCAGGTTTTACCAAAAATGGTGATCACCCCGGTTTCAGCCGCCAACAGCCCCTGCAAAATTTTATCGTCTTTTGCCCGGACACCCGCCCGTCGAGTCGATCCAAAGGCCGAAACCCGGCAATTTTTCAGACGCAATCGACGCACCTGTTGAAAAAAAGCATCGTCCTTGGGATTAGCTCCCGGCCAGCCACCTTCGACGAAGGAGACACCCAATTCGTCCAGACGCCGGGTAATACGCAACTTATCCTCAACGGAGAAGAGGATATCCTCACTTTGCGCACCATCTCGAAGAGTGGTGTCGTAGAGTGTTATAAAGTTAGAATCAGCCGCCGACACGATCCCCAAAATCCTTATCCAGTTCAAAGGCTTGATGCAATGCACGCACGGCAAGCTCGGTGTATTTTTCGTCGATGATGACAGACACCTTGATTTCTGAAGTGGAGATCATCTGGATATTGATCCCTTCAGACGCCAGAGCTTTAAACATTTTTTGTGCGACACCCGAATGGGAGCGCATGCCGACACCAATGGCTGATACCTTGGCAATATCACGGTTGCCCAGAATATCTTTGACGCCAATCTCCTTAGCGGTTGCTTCCAAAACCTGGATGGCCTGATCAAAATCGCCTTTGGGCACCGTAAACGTCAGGTCGGTCTCCGCACTTTGAGAAATATTTTGGATAATCATATCGACGACGATATTGGCATCGGACAACGCACCAAAAATTGTAGCCGCAATACCCGGATGATCGGGAAGTCCCAACAGGGTGATTTTAGCCTCATCTCTATTGAAAGCCACCGCCGAAACCATTACATTTTCCATCGTTTCATCTTCTCCAGTCAACATGGTCCCTTCTCCCGCCTCCATGGAGGAGAGAACGCGAAGGGGAACGGAATATTTTTTTGCCAACTCAACGGAGCGAGTCTGCAAAACCTTAGCCCCCAAAGAGGCCATCTCCAACATTTCGTCATACGAGATCTTGTCCAACTTACGCGCCTGGGGAACGATCCGTGGATCGGTGGTATAAACCCCATCGACATCGGTGTAGATGTCGCAACGATCAGCCTTGAGCGAAGCCGCCAACGCCACCGCCGACGTGTCAGAACCGCCCCGACCCAAGGTGGTTATGTTGCCGTCGGAATCAATGCCCTGAAATCCGGCGACAATAACGATATAGCCCGCATCCAGATCACGCTTGATACGAAAAGCCTCCACCTCTTGGATTCGAGCCTTGGAGAAGACAGAGTCGGTCAAAAAACGGACCTGCCAGCCCAGATAGGAGCGCGCTTTATAGCCCAATGACTCAATAGCGATGGCCAACAAACCGATAGAGACCTGTTCTCCGGCAGAAACAACCACGTCATATTCGCGTTTACTGTAGGAACCACTGATCCCTTCAACCAGACCGACCAACCGATTGGTCTCCCCAGACATGGCCGAAACAGCAACCACGACCTGGTTACCCGCTTTAAACTCGGCAATGGCCTGAGCGGCGACATTGCGAATCCGCTTGGTGGAACCCACGGACGTTCCGCCAAATTTTTGCACGATCAAACTCACAAACGTGTTCCTCTACGAAAAAATGATTGATAACCAGTGACCACGACACAAACCACGCGTCTATTTTTTCTTGCCTTTATTTTTTGTCAAATAATATCCGGCCACAAAAACAAGAATGACCGCAAGAATGACACCACCAATCGTCGGCAGCATCTCCATGGTACTGTCCCGAGCAGCAGATGCACCACCGGAAGCAGCTTGAATTCGGTTAATAGCCATGAGATAACTCCTTAATAAAATGGATCTGTCTTAAATTTTGACGCCTGCTCTTCCCTGACACTCCAAACGCAGCGACATTCCAAACCGGTTGGAAGAGAGCCTGATCCGAATTTAACCTGGATTCAAAAACTACAGTTCAAACCGCTTCACAGCAGCCATTCCAGGCAACAGGGGAGCAACGGTCTCCAGAAGAAATTCCGGGTGCCCGCCTCCACTTACCCCTTTGATCCGGGTCAATGTCATAACCGGAGCCGCTGGTTTTCCGACGATGGCAACCAACACCCCTTCTTGGGTTAACTGACCAACCAACTTGGCTGGTATGGAGGAGATGCCGCCACAAAAAATAATGCCGTCAAACGGTGCCTGGTCGGCCCAACCCAATTCCAAATCGCCCACCAACCACTGGACCGAGTCCGACCCGGTCCGGGCTTCTGCGTTTTTGGCCAGATCGGCATTGGACTCCAGAGCAAAAACCTCAGCGCCCATTTTTTCCAAAAGGGCCACTTCGTAACCGGCTCCCGCCCCGACAACCAGAATCCGTTCACCCTTTTTGACATCCACGGCCTGTATAAGTTGTGCTGTTTGTAACGGTTTGAGAAAACGACGATCACTTCCCATGACGACCGGTATATCAGAATAGACCAGATCCTGTTGAGAAGCATCGACAAATTTCTCTCGTGGAACCGCCAACATCGCGTCCAAGATCTCTGGTTCATGGACTTTGTTTGGAGCCACCTGAGACTTGACCATATTGACACGCGCCGAATAAAAATCCATGACTATTCCTTCCCTAGTATTCAATTATCCTTAACAAAAGGACCAATCCACCCCAACGGCTCATTTTAGCCCAACAGACCGAGAACTGTCAAAAATTAACTCGATTATTCCACGACTTCTTTTGCTGAACGAACGTTATCGATAATCGCCAGAAAAAAAAGCCACTTTTACCCAAAACCGGAGAAAAACCCAGGAAACAGGTCTATTCCAAAAAAGAACAGCCCATCCGCCTGAAAAATTTTATCCACAAAACAAAACCAAAAAAATTAATAAAACGTCACCACTGTGATTGAACCTGAGCCAAACGTTCCGGCGTGCCCATATCGGCCCAGCGGCCCTTGAGGGAAAGGCCAAACAGCCGACCCCGTTGCAGGGCATCGTCAAACAGTTGATTCAGAGAGAAGGGGGCAATCGGATAACCGGCCATGGCTTGCGGATCGAACACCATAATCCCGGCATAGGTCGATCCCGGTTCCTGACCCTCCGCCCGCCTCAACATCCCACTCGACACATCGCAACAAAAGTCACTTTTTTTATAGGGAGGATTCTCAACCAACCCCAACAACGCATCCATGGATTTAACATCAAATCGAGCCAAAAGCGGTGTCAGATCCAGATCCCACAAGATATCCCCATTAACCAGGAGGCACGGATCATGACCCAGATTATCCAGCGCCTGACGAACACCTCCGCCGGTGTTGAGCAACCGCTCCTCTCGAGACCAGACAACCTGCGCACCCCATTGTGACCCATCCCCCACAGCGGCCATCAACTCATCGGCCAAATGCCAGACGTTAACAACCAGTCGATCGATTCCCAACGCCACCAAACCCTTGATGGTGTGTTCAATGATGCTTTTTCCCGCCACTTTAACCAGCGGCTTCGGCGTATGCAGAGTCAAAGGCTGCAACCGATCCCCTTTTCCTGCAGCCAAAATCATTCCATTCATGGCACATACCGCCCGATCAAACCGTTCAATTCATCCAGTTCTGGATATTTTATAATAGTTTCTTTAATATAAGACATAGTCCGAGGAATGTCTTTCAAATATCCATGTTTGGAATCACGCAGGGAGAGTCGGCCAAAAATACCCACCGCTTTTAAATTTCTTTGCAACGCCATCCAGTCAAAATCCCTTTCAAATTCTTCATTTGTTCGATTATAGTTCAAACGATCCCGTGCGCCTTTCAACCACCAAGCTGAGATCTGATCGCGAAAAGACCGATCCCATGCGACGTAGCAATCACGCAATAAACTGGCCAGATCATACGTTACCGGCCCCATGACCGCATCTTGAAAATCCAAAACCCCAACCCGATTTCGACCCTGCTCTTGTGGACGCCACATCAGATTTCGACTGTGATAGTCTCGATGAACCAGACAGGTGGGCTGACACAAAACCTGTTCCATGACTCGTTCAAAGAGCGAATCAAACCGCTTCTGATCTGATACCGTTATGCTTTGCTTGCAAATTCCTTCCAGATACCAATCGGTAAAGAGCGCCAATTCACGGGAGAGGAGCGCCCGATCATACGGACGCTCATGGGCAATGGTCTGCCCATTGACGGGAGTGGTCTGTATATCCAACAAAACATCAACAGCCCACCTATAGAGCAAATCTGGACTCTCGCCCTGTTCCAAGGCCAGCAAAAAAGTACAATCGCCAAAATCATCCAACAACAAAAAACCGAGATCCAAACGGGCCGCAATCACCTGGGGAACCGGGATTCCATTTTTATATAAAAACCTTGATAAATCTAAAAATGGTGCGGAGTCCTCCTTTAAAGGCGGGGCATCCATCAGAATATAGCGAGCGTCTTCCGTCTCGACCCGAAAATATCGACGGAAGGAGGCATCCCCGGAAACGAGAGAGATGGTTATTGAGTCACCCACCTGCTCTTTCAAAAAATCCAGGGCGGCTGAATCAATTGAAGAATTGTTGTTTAAATTCATCAAACACCTCTCTACTGCGAAAACCGGTTGCATCCAATTCGATCAGACGACGTTCCGGCTGATCTTCCTGATGGTAAATATTGACAAGCAGATGATCAGCCGGAATCCAATCACCACCTTTTTCGGCCCATTCAACCAGAGAGACGCCATCCCCTTCCAGATATTCGTCGGTGCCGGTCAAGCCCAACTCATCAGGGGTATTCAAACGATACAAATCAAAATGGTAGACTGGGAGATGCCCCGCCGTATAGGTATTCATCAGGGTAAACGTTGGACTGGTGATATAGGGATCATCCACCCCCAAACCCCGAATAATTCCGCGAGCCATGACGGTTTTTCCTGCCCCCAGGTCACCATTGAGCAATACCAGCGATCCGGCTTGCAACAGGGTTGAAATCTTCCGGCCAATCTGTTCGGTCTCTTGCTCCGAACAACTCTTCAACTGGCAACGACGCCCATTTTCCATTATAACGCTCCAACCTCAACAATCCACAAGACAGATAGAACAAAAACCGGAAGTTACCCGTACGCCACTGGCATTTTCAGGATCCGGGCGACCCCGTAAAAAATGATCCATTGGCATTCGCCCTATTCGCATCCTCTTCTTTCATGTTACTTTGGAACGGGATAGGTAACAACGATTCGCCTACATATTAACGGAACATTTTTACCCGTCCCCATCAAGAAATTTTAGTGATTATTTTTTATTGAATTCAGCTGGTTAATGACTATATCCGATGTTTTTTAAATTTTTCCTGCCTATTTTGGTTATTTCTATTGTCTATTTTGTCGGCAAGAATCACGCTCGCAAAGAACAAGGCCGGCTCGGTTCGGCCTCTTCTGCGGCGGTCAAAGCAGACGCCTCCCCCCCTACCATGCAATTAATCGCCATTTCCGTTGTCATAGCCGTGTTTGGTTTAGCCGCCTGGTACATCTATGATGACTGGATCCAGGGCCAGATTCAGGTGCGAATCCGTGTAATCAACGCAGAAACCGGACAGGTCGCCCTTTATGACGCACCCAAAGGGCTGGTTCACGGTCGATCTTTTACCACAGCTGATGGTCGACGTGTAACCCTGGCCGACGTTGAACGGATGGAAGTTCAGCCAGTCGAGTAGCCCCTGGAAGCCATCTATATCCAACCTGATATTATCGCTCAACTCCTACCCGCAGACCCAACTCCTTTGGCGCCCATTCTCAAGCCGGCAAAAGATATTACGGAACCATTCTTGTCGATATATGATCAAATGTCATACTGTCAACTGAAATCATGATGGTTCTACTTAGCCAGACGATCCATGATTGACAGACACTTTGAACCGTCTGGACTAAAACGAGAAAGAAGGCAAGGGAACAATGAGCTATTTTACAGGAATACATCACACCGCATTTGCGACAAACGATATTGAAAAGACCGTCCATTTTTGGCGTGACCTGATTGGAATGAGGCTGGTTTATGCTTATGGACGGACCGGTTATCGCCAATATTTTTTTGAGGTATCCAGCAACAATCGCATCTCATTTTTTGAATGGCCGGACGTAAGCAGAGTCGATTATCGTCGCCATGGAGATCCGGTCAAAGGGCCGTTTATTTTTGATCATATTTCCATTGGTGTTGAAAAAAAAGATCAACTTTGGGAGATCATGGCCCGCCTGGATGCCGCTGAATTTCCGGTTTCGGACATGATCGACCATGGCTGTTTCTTCTCCATCTACTCCTACGACCCCAACGGCATTCCCATTGAATTTAGCTGTGACAGCGTCAATATGAACAGTTGGCTTGATCCAGTCATGAAAGATGACGCCCCTCACCCCAGAGAGATGGAAGAGCCTTTTCCGTTACCGGGACATTGGCCCATTCCTACCCCCATCCCAGATGATGAAAAAAATATCGTTCCAGGTGAGGGCGTAGAAAATTTCCCGGAAAATTCATAAACATAACCGATTAATTCATCGGTTTGGAGGAGATTGATTCGGTTTCTCTGCGGAAGCGGGACGGATCATCTCACCGGGCTTTCGAGATGGTTTTGTTAAATAAAATCAATAAAATTGTAAAGTTAATTTATTTTCGCCCGGTCACGGCAGATAAATCAGCTTGAAATGAAGCGGGCAGTCGTGGGAAACTGCTCGACATGATGAATAACGCTCCCATTCAGAACGGCTGGCTATCGGTCTCTGAACTCAATGAAAAAATTCGCGACTTACTGGAAGAGGGACTCTCCTTCATTCGGGTCGAAGCAGAAATTTCAGAACTGCGCGCCCCCCCTTCCGGCCATCTCTATTGCACCCTGATTGATGGAGAATCTCGAATCCGGGCGGTGATCTGGCGAACCACCCGGATTCGATTATCCACTGAGCCTCGTTCAGGTGATCGGGTTCAGATAAGTGGTCGGATTGCCGTGTATGCACCACGGGGAGAGTATCAGGTCATCATTGAGGGGTTAAAGCCAGTCGGCAGTGGCGACGAACGTCAACGGTTCATTCTGCTGCACGCCCGATTGGCGGCTGAGGGGATTTTTAGCCCGGAAAAGAAAAAGCTTCTGCCGCTTCTGCCGACGATCATCGGCATTGTCACCTCCAAAACCGGCGCGGCCCTTCAAGATATCCTGCGGGTGCTCGATGACCGGTTTTCCAATCTTCACATTATTCTTTCGCCGACCCTGGTTCAGGGCGACTCGGCCCCGGAAGAGATTGCCTGGGCGTTGCGCCGATTGGCGGAAGATGGACGGGCAGAGGTCATCATCTGCGGTCGGGGTGGCGGTTCTGCTGAAGACCTGTCGGCTTTCAACAGCGAGACCGTCGTTCGAGCCATTGCCAACTCTCCGATTCCAGTTATCAGCGCCGTCGGTCATGAGGTGGACCAAACCCTGGCAGACCTGGCGGCTGACCGGCGAGCCGCCACCCCATCAGCGGCGGCTGAGCAGGTCATCCCGGAAAAAATCGTCTTGATGGCCCAATTGAAAAGCCTGCACCGCCAATTGATCCAGGCCGCCCAACAACAGATGGAACGCCATGTTGGTCGATTGAACCTGCTGCGAAAACAGTTGATCCACCCGACTCAGCGCATCAATCAGGCACGACTGCGTAGTGACGAGCTGACTGAACGGCTCTTTGCGGCGGCGCAATCGGGCAACCAGCCCTTGCGCAAAAAGCTGGCCGATCTGACCGCTCGTCTTGAAAACTGGCCGAAAAGTCGTTATTTCGGCCTGTACAATAGTCAGTTAAACCAATTCCGACAGCAACTATCAAAATGTGCTCCTCTGATGATCAGCAACCGAAAAACCCAACTGGCCGCTCAGATCCAACAACTGTCTGCCGTCTCTCCGCAGGCGGTTTTAAACCGTGGTTATGCCATTGTCCTGGACAACCAGGGCCGGATTGTCCGGGATGCCTCGGAGATGCGATGTGGTCAAATAATTCAGGCCCAACTGGCCAACGGCCGATTGACCGCCAAAATCACCCAGCGGTCGTAACACAACGGAATTTACATGCAAAACTTTAGTTTATAAAATCAAGATCAGCAAAATTTTCACGTCGTTCCTAAAATTTACAAAACCTCTCAAACCAAGGATGTGACTTTATGCGTTTTTTAGCATTGATGATGTGTTTCAGTTTCCAATGGTTTCTACCCGCAATCGGTTGGAGTGCCTCATTCCAACTTTCCGAATCCCTGATTCCCGGCTCAGCGGTTTTGATTCAAGTGCAAGGGTTTCCAGAGGGGGCGACCCTGGTCGGTGACGTCAACAACCGGACATTTCCTATTTCCGAGACAGGGCTGGGCATCATCGCCTTGGACATGGAGACCAAAGAGGGTTATTCGACGGTTCGGGTTCAGATCAGCCCAAAGAAAGGTAGAAAAGAGACCGTCAGCCGCAAGATCTGGGTCAGCCCAAGAGCGTATGAGGAGGAGCGTCTGACTTTGCCGAAAAAAAAGGTAGACCTCAACAAAACGGATTTGAGTCGCGCCAGCAAAGAGACCAAAGCCATCAAAGCCACCTACGACCTGCGCGGAGATCGTCCCGGTTATGCCGAAACGTTCAAACTGCCTCTGGAAGGCCGCTTTTCTGGGGTTTTTGGCAGCCGGAGAATCCTCAACGGCACCCCGAAACGCCCTCATAACGGTGTCGATATCGCCGCGCCAAAAGGTACGCCCGTCATGACGACGGCCCCCGGTCGAGTGGTATTGACCGGATCTGATTTTTTCTTTACCGGCAACACCATCGTCATCCACCATGGCGATGGGGTGATCTCCCTCTACGCCCACCTGGACACCATGTTGGTGAATGAAGGGGATTGGATTGGCTCAGACACCATCATCGGCACCATCGGCATGACTGGCCGGGTTACCGGCCCCCACCTGCACTGGGGCATGTTGGTTCGCAGTGCCCGAGTTGACCCGTTGATGATGCCGGGGCTTCGCAACCGGGGGCAATAAATGGGAAATCCATTGAAACCATAGGGGAATGGAGGTATATTTCCCCTCCTGTTCACAAATGCCGCAAAACATCCGCTTTCCGCCACTTCTCAGAATCCGGCAGTTGGGCGTGCATTCGAATTCAGGATTATCACAGGGGCTCAACACCCAGATCGACTCGGAACATCTCTTATGAAAACACTTAGTTTTGAGGAATCCTTGACCAGACTGGAGGAAATCGTTCACCGTTTGGAACGGGGAGAACTTCCTCTGGAGGCGGGCTTAAAGGCTTTTGAAGAGGGTGTTATCCTCTCTCAACACTGTCAATCCAAGCTGGATTCCGCAGAAAAACGCATTGAGGAGCTTTCACAACCTCTCGCCAATGTCACACCGGAGTCCGACTGATCGTGGAGCTTACCGTCTATCTGAAAGAGAGGAAACGCCAGGTCGATTCCGCCCTCGACCATTTGGTGCCAAAAGCGCAAAAACCTCCTCAGCAACTCAACCAAGCCATACGACACTCCTTGATTGACGGCGGAAAACGGCTGCGACCGATTTTGGTGTTGGCCGCTGCAGAAGCGGTGGGTGGAGAGACGGAAAAGTTACTCCCCTTTGCCTGCGCCCTGGAGTGTATTCATACCTACTCCCTGATCCATGACGATCTACCGGCGATGGACGACGATGATCTGCGCCGGGGGCGGCCAACCTGTCATAAACAGTTTGATGAAGCCACCGCTATTTTAGCTGGGGATGGTCTGCTGACCCTGGCTTTTGAACTGGCGGCCCGGCCCATAGAAGGGGTATCGGCGGCAGACTCCCTGGCCATGGTGGTTCAACTGGCTCAGGATGCCGGCATTCATGGAATGGTCGGCGGACAAATGATGGATATGTTGGCTGAAAATCGACCCATCGAGTTGGCTGAACTGCAATACATCCATGTTCATAAAACCGGCGCCTTGATTCGTTCCTCCTGTCTGGCCGGTGCCAGATTGGGTGGAGGAAGCGAACAACAGATCAAAAAGCTTAAACGCTACGGGGAAGCCATTGGACTGGCCTTCCAGATTGCCGACGATATCCTGGATGTGGTGGGAGACTGTCACCTGCTCGGCAAATCCACCGGACAGGATCAGCAGCACGCCAAATCCACCTATCCGGCTCTGATGGGGCTGGGGCAAGCCCGTCAAGAGGCGGAGACGTTGATTCAGGAAGCGCTGCGTTGCCTGGATGATTTTTCCCAAGCGGCTGACCCTCTGCGTCTGTTGGCTCGCTATATAACTGATCGAACTCATTGAGTATTGAATAATACTATGAAACCTTTACTGGAAAAGATTGACGATCCATCTGATTTAAGAAAAATGCGCGAAGAGGATCTCCCCTCGCTTGCCAACCAGGTTCGAGAATTTACCATCGACTCCGTTGCAAAAACCGGTGGCCATCTGGGGGCCAGCCTTGGCGTGGTTGAGCTGACGATTGCCCTCCACTACACCTTCCGCACTCCCGATGACACGCTGGTCTGGGATGTCGGCCACCAATCCTATCCCCATAAAATCTTGACCGGACGCCGAGACCGGATGCACACCATCAGACAAGATGGCGGGCTTTCGGGGTTTACCAAGCGTTCTGAAAGTCAATATGACCCCTTTGGTGCCGGACACTCTTCGACCTCTATTTCGGCGGCCCTGGGTTTTGCCATTGCCAATCGGAATCTAGGCAACAATCGCTGGTCCATCGCCGTAATCGGTGACGGGGCCATGTCGGCCGGCATGGCCTTCGAAGCGTTGAACAATGCCGGTAGTTTTGGTTCGGATCTCAAGCTTCTGGTGATCTTGAACGATAACGAAATGTCCATCTCTCCCAATGTCGGCGCCCTCTCTGCTTATTTAAGCCGGATCATGAGCGGCCCGGTCTATACCCGACTCAAAGGTGAAACCGGCAAGGTTTTGGGCAGAATATCCATGCCGTTGCTGGATGCCGCCCGAAAAGCGGAAGAACACATGAAGGGCATGCTGATCCCCGGAACGCTTTTCGAAGAGTTGGGGTTTGATTATTTTGGCCCGGTTGACGGCCACGATTTCAATCGGCTTCTGCCGACTCTCAGCAACATCAGACAGCTCAGCGGCCCCATCATTCTTCATGTGGTCACAAAAAAAGGCAAAGGATTCCCTCCCGCCGAAGCCAACCCCTGCACCTATCACGGCGTCTCCCCTTTTGACCGAAACACCGGGGTTTTGCCCGCCAACGGGAAAAAACCCAGTTATACCAGCGTATTTTCCGATACGTTAATCGAACTGGCGCAAAACAATCCAAAAATAATGGCCATCACGGCGGCCATGCCGGAGGGAACCGGCTTGAGCGCCTTTCAAAAGCGGTTTCCCGACCGATTTTTTGATGTCGGCATTGCCGAGCAGCATGCGGTAACCTTTGCCGGCGGCCTGGCCTGTAACGGACAGATCCCGGTGGTTGCAATCTACTCCACCTTTTTTCAACGTGCTTTTGACCAAGCGGCCCATGACGTGGTTTTGCAAAAACTTCCCGTCGTTTTTGCTCTGGATCGAGCCGGACTGGTGGGTGCGGACGGTGCGACCCATGCCGGCGTTCTGGATTTGACCTTTTTACGCGCCCTGCCGGGGCTGGTGATCATGGCTCCCAGCGACGAAAATGAGCTGCGTCACATGTTGGCCACAGCCGTAGAACTGGGTAGACCGGTCGCCATCCGCTATCCTCGTGGCAACGCCCTGGATTTACCGCCTGAAACTCCAACCCCACTGCCCTTGGGGCAGGGGCGCACCCTCAAAGAGGGTCATCAGGTCTCTTTGGTCGGCGTTGGCGCCCCCATCCATGAAGCCCTGGAAGCGGCTTGGATCCTTGAAGACGAAGAAATTTCGGTTGGGGTCTATGATATGCGTTATGTCAAGCCGCTGGATGAACAACTGCTCCGAACCGCAGCCAAGTCCGCCCCCCTGATCTTCACCTTGGAAGAGAACACTGTCTGCGGTGGATTTGGTGCCGCCGCATTGGAGTTTTTTGCCCGTGACGGACTGTTGGATCGGGGTCTTAAAATCCGCAATCTGGGCATTCCAGATCGAAATATTGCCCACGGCTCTCAAAGCAACCTGCGGGCCGAACTGGGTCTGGACCGCCATGGAATCGCCGCCACCATTCGCAAAATGATGGCCTAGACCGGATCACATGAAAAAGCGACTAGACCTGCTGCTGCTGGAAAACGGGCTGGTCTCCCCGTTGGACAAAGCCAGGGCCATGATCATGGCCGGGCAGGTTTTGGTCGACGACCGACCGCAAACCAAGCCGGGCACATTGATCGGTGTCGGGTCTCTTATTCGCCTTAAAAACCATAAAAAATGGGTTTCACGAGGCAGCCTGAAACTAATCGGTGCGTTGGAAAAGTGGGCCATTGATCCGACCGATTTAATCTGTCTGGATGTCGGGGCTTCCACCGGCGGATTTACCGATGTTTTGCTGCAAAAGGGGGCAAAACGGGTCTATGCCCTGGATGTCGGCTATGGCATTCTCGACTGGAAACTGGTCTCAGATCCCCGTGTTGTCGTCATGGATCGAACCAACATCCGCCATTTGATGCCAGAACATATCCCGGAGCCTATGGATTTTCTCTGTTCGGATGTCAGCTTCATCTCTCTAAAAAAGGCCCTCCCCGCAGCTCTGGCCACGTTAAAAACAGGAGGCCAGGGTGTGGCTTTGATCAAACCCCAGTTTGAACTACCCAAACAGATCATCGGTCCCGGTGGCATCGTTACAGAATCCGCCCATCACCAACGGGCCATCGACTCCATTCTCAGTCAATGCGAAACCTGGAACATCCACCCCATCGACACCACCCCCTCCCCCATTACCGGCCCAAAGGGAAACCAGGAGTTTTTGTTCTATTTTTCAAAATTGGCCAAGGTGTCGTGAAAACAGAACAGGGAGGTATTGCGCCGAATTCCGGCTGGTCGACACACTTGGAAAAAGTGGGCATTCTTGCTGTAATCCGCTCTTTTTTTTAATCGGTTGACCAACCAAAAAAGAAGTGAAATATTGACGTTCAAGAGCAGAGTTACGAGAATATCGACAGTTTTCTGAAGAGATGAAAAACAAGGAAAAAATCCGGTCATGACATCCAAATATTTAAGAGTGCTCAAGGAGAGTTATAAATCCTGCAAAAGAAACCTGCGAGCCATCCACGCTCTTTCCGGGCGTTCTCAATCCAAAAAAATTCAGGATATTGACTATGACCTGCAAGAGACCTACCTGATCACTACCGACCGTGGCGTCTACCGGTTGAGCCGCGACGGGCTGTTTTTGGTTTTTCCGTATCACACCTACGGCATTGCCATTCACAAGAAACATCTGTTTATCGCCATTCTCATCGACACCGTCTCCATTATCGTTCGCGGCGACAAACAGGCTTTTTTTTCAGCCGGTTTACCCTTCAACTTCCAGGAGGTTTACCGAATCCACACCCTTTCGCCGACCGATCGCATCCACGGCATGTTCATGGGAGGGAAATCGCTCTGGGTGGCCAACACCGCTCGCAACACAATTTTGGAAATCGACCCGGACACTCTACAGATCAAAGCCGAAATTCCCATTTTATACGACTCCTTTTCAGCCCCGGTCTTATACGATCAAAACCATATCAACGGAATTTCCGAATACCATGGCGTGGTGCTTTTTTCAGCTCCAAAAGTAAACAAAAAATCGATGATCGGCCTCTATGATGGCGTTAGCGTAACCGGCTATGAATATGAAAACAGTGGGGTCCATGATGTCTATTTAAGTGAGGAAGGTCTGTTTTTTTGTGATACGTTCGGAACCAACCAAACGGATTCCGGCGGCTACCTGGTTACCGGCGAGTCCTTTTTTGACAAACCGTTTTTCGACAACCCGCCCGGTGTCGTCGTCCGGGGTCTGGCCGGCACCCCCGAGGAATTTATAATCGGGCACTCCCACAAAGGTGCGAGAGCCAAACGGTTTAAAGGCCATGGAGCACTGTTGATGGCTCGATTTGGCCAGGTACAGAAAAAAATACCCATCGACCCCTCGCAAGTTCACCAGATCATCTGCCAAGACGGCCTGAACATTAAACCATCTCCCGATAAAATGGATGCCGAGGAGATGAGAGCCGTTCTAAAAAATCGATTGGGTGAGCCGATTTATTCGGTCCAGGTTTCCCCCTTGCCACCCAAACCTTGAACCTCGTTTCAATGTCGAATTCAGCAAAACCAAAATTATTCACATACGCTCAATCTCTATACGCTTTATTGGCATAGACTGGCGCACTTTGATTGCCCAGATATTTTTCACAGACGACGACATACTCTGCCAAAGGTACGGTAAAAAAACATTCGGCAAAGGCGGCACTGGAGCGACTCTTCAGGAAACGTGAGTTCCAGGCATTCAATCCCAAAGCAAAATTGGCCCAATCCCGGTGGCGCATCTGAGAAACATAACGACGGATCAAAGCACGTTTCTGCTCGCTCTTTTCCGTAATATCGACTACCACATTGGCTAAAACTGCGGTATAGACCTGATAAGCCCAGACGTCCAATTTTGGATTCAGTCGGCCCGTCGCAAAGGCTTTATAGAGCAGTTCGTTGACGCGACGGTGATCATCATGATCATCCAGAACAAAAGTCACCATCAGCAGATCGGGATCATAGCTGGTGACAGCCTGACAAAACTGATCGACAGCTGGACCATCCACGGCAATGGCGTCGGCCTTCCAACCCAGAAACTGACAGTTAAATCCGGCTTGGGCAGCAACATCCCGAGCCTCGGCCTCCCGGACTCGACCTCCTTCCGGGTTGTCATCCGATGTGACGAACAAAACCTGAACCGAAGCCCCCGCCTCCACGGATTTGAGCAAGGCCCCTCCCGGTCCGATGGTCTCATCGTCGATATGCGGGGCGATGACCAAAATACGTTTTCCCGGCGGTTTTTCAAGCTCCACAGACCGAAGATTGCGGTTAAAACGCAGGGTGTTGACCAGGTCGGCAGCCCCTTGAAGATCAGGCAATTGCAGCCAATCCCGGATCAAAAATCGATAACTTTTTTTGGTAAAAAGGTAGTGTTTCAGTTTTCCCACGGTTATTGACCTCTTTTGATTTTTTTCAAAAGCCCCTTCAAAGAGAGTAACGCAGCGACCGGACTATTGCGATGGTGAAAAAAAACCTGATACGTTTTAAACTGTCGCGTCGCCCATTTTTGTTTATAGGATTCATCCCCAGCCAGAAAATTCAGGGAGTGAAACCGCTGTTGCTGACAGAGTTTTTTGATGAACAAAAAAAGGTGGACTTTTCCCGGACTTAATCGGGCCGTGTCTTGGTTGTAGACCGTACTGAAAAAATCGACCCCCGTACCTCTGGCAAAATAGAGAATGACGTTTTGAATCTGCCCATCCAACCGCATCACCGATACAGCCGCGCTTTTACCGATCTCTGCCCGAAACAGACGAAACCAAAGATCGACCTTTTTCAAGTCGGCCCCGTGCTGATAGTTATGGCGAAAAAATTCCTCGACCTCGTCCAACGGTCCTTGCCCGTCCAATTGCTGACAAATTAAAACACCCAGTTTTTCCATCCGATTAACTTCATAGCGAAGCTGTTTTCTTGTTTTGTTGGAAAATATCGAAGTCATAAGCGGTTCAATATCGCTCACCCCTTTGAAGTCGACCAAAAAGTTCTCTTTCGATTTTTCCACCAGCCAGCCCCGACAGCTCCTTGAAAGGGTTGGAAAAGGATCGGTATGTGCGCTGGGGTCCAATAGGAGCGCCGGGAAATAGGCGAGGGAAAATGCGGCCCTATTCTGGCAAATGAATCGGATGAAGCCCGCAATAATCGTCTGTTGGTCGCTTAGGTGATCCTGGCCGATAAAAGGAACGCAATAGTCGGAGTATTCCTGACCAAACCCCTGCAATCGGGTTCCCAGCGACCGTTTACTGATCAAAAGCGGCCACCAGCCGGCTAATCGACCGATTTCATCCCTGGCCAACAGTATGAAAGGCCGAGAACCACGTGACACCTCGATCATTTCCCAGGACAACCGGACCCACGCCGGACTGTTGTTGTAGAAGGCGGTATCGTTGAGGAACGACATTCGAGTGTTTTGGCAGGCGGCAACACCCTGTTCAAACGCTTCAACAGAGGTCAGCAGCTCAATGGTATAGTGCACGGCTTTAATCGTCCCAACTTGTCTCATCAAATGGAAAATCCACTCCATCCTACACCATTCTTTTGCCTGCGAGTAGGTCTTGAGAAGCCGGCCGTCGCTGAACAGCGGTGTCCATGCACTCCTTGATGCCTTGACATCGTTGAAGCCGGATTACTACTCTCCACCCACTCCTGCCGATTCATAAGCCGTGGATACCGCTCTGATCATCCCGGATTGAGAACCCTCCATTTGGAAAAGGGGCAGAGCAGCCCTTCCAACCCCGACTGCTGCCGTCCGGGGTTTACAAGTCAGAAAAAAACCTCTTGAAAGGAGAACCGATGGACCCTTCAAGTCAGATTGAAAAGGCGAATGTCAGCGCTTTTGATGCGGCTGTCAAATCCCATCTCGAATTATCCCCGCTCCATGCCCCGGAGGTGATGATCTTTCTGGATTATATCGAACAGATCCGAGATAAACGGGTTTTGGATGCCGGATGCGGCACAGGTCGGACAAGCCATTTTTTGAAATATTTAACCACATCCTATCTCGGATTTGATTATTCCGCCAAGATGGTCGAAACAGCGAAAGCCCGCTATCCGAACTTGGATCTACGGGTGCTCAATGCAAAAAATCTGGATTCATTAGACGATCAATCCTTTGATTTCATACTTTTTTCATACAATGGAATTGATTACGTCAACCAGGAAGATCGTCTGACTATTTTGAGCGAACTGCATAAGAAACTATCCCCGAATGGCCTGTTGGCCTTCTCGTCCCATAACCTCAGCCATCTCAAAAGCAAAAAGATTCGCCCTCCAAGATTCGGGCTGTCCCTCAACCCGTGCCGAGCCATAAACAAGATTAAAAACTGGTGGATCAAAAGCCGGAATTATCGTCGGATTGTCAATCAGCAAGTATGGGCGGATGAGTATGCCATCGTCGTGGATGGTGGCATAGATTTTTCCTTACTAACCTATTACAGCTCCGCAGAGACACAGATCAGACAGTTGCAAAATGCCGGTTTTGAGGTTTTGCGCCTTTACGATACCAACGGACATGTGCTGGAAGGCACGCTGGAAAACAGTCACTCACCGTGGATCCATTATGTTGCTCGAAAGAGATCCTGATTTAGACGCATGTCGTATTCACAAACCTGGGTTCAGCTGGCAGCAGAAAGAGAACGACGGTATTAAAACCGACCTGTCTGACTTTCGATAACATTCAAAATCGCCTGACCATATTTTTTTTGTTTATTGGCCCCGATACCATATATCTCAGCGAGGGATTGCAGGGTTCTGGGTTTGCACTCGACCAGGTCATCCAGAGTTCGATCCGGGAAGATCATGTAGGCGGGAATGCCCTGTTTATTGGCCAGCTCCGTCCGCATTCCCCGCAGTGCTTCCCAGAGGGACTGCTCGACATTGTTGGCCGCCGAAGATGATTGAACAGATGAGGAATCGGACCGGAAACCAGCGATCACCTTCACAAAATCGGCACCATAATCGATAATCCGTTTATGGCCGATACCGTAGATTTTTTTCATGGCGGAGGTGTTCTTTGGTTTAAGCTTGACCAGCTCCATGAGGATGGAATCGGAAAAAATCCGGGCTGGTCGCACCCCCTCCTCCCGAGCCAACTGCAACCGTTTTCTGTGCAGAGCATCCCAGAGTTTCTGTTCCAGTTGATCGGAAAATTTGACCCGGCTTCTTGTATCGGTCTCTTCGAGGGTACTCCGACCGGGACGGGAGATATCCTGACGAAAACGGATCGGCTCTTCTCCCCGCAACACGCCCCGACTTTTTTCCGTCAAACGCAATCCACCGTGGCCCTCATAATCGACGGAGAGATAACCACCACCGACCAACTGACGAAAGACCGAACGCCAAACCTGCCGTTTCAGATCTTTACCGATGCCGAAGGTGGATATTTCCTTATGACCGAATTGGATGATTCGATCATTGACAATCCCCAACAAGACATCGATCAGGTAGACGGCGCCAAACCGTTGACCGGTGCGAAAAACACAGGAGAGTGCCTTTTGTGCCGCCTCCAATCCGTCCCAGGTCTCCACCGGCTCCAGACAGTTATCGCAATTACCGCAGGAAGAGTTGATATATTCGTCGCCAAAATAGTGCATCAAAGCCTGGCGGCGGCAGGAGGCGATTTCACAAAATTCGATAATGGCCGAAAGCTTTCTGCGTTCCACTTTTTTAATCGACTCTTGGGCGGCGGATTTGTCGATAAAACTGTTCAACATGGCGATATCCTCCATGCCGAAGGTTAAAAAAGCGTTGGAGGGCAGCCCGTCCCGCCCGGCTCGACCGGTTTCCTGATAATAGGATTCCAGATTTTTCGGCAGATCCAGGTGGGCGACAAATCGAACATCCGGTTTATCGATGCCCATGCCAAAGGCGATGGTGGCCACGACGACGATGGATTCCTCCCGCAAAAAGCGATCCTGGTTGTACCTTCGGGTCTGGGTATCCAACCCGGCATGGTACGGCAAGGCGTTCCAGCCCTTTTCACACAACCATGCCGCCATCTCCTCGACCCGCTTACGGGAGAGGCAGTAGACGATCCCGGAATCTCCGCTGTGCCGACTATTGAGAAATTTTATGAGTTGCTGCTTGGGGTTGTCTTTGGCAACCACATGATAGCGAATATTGGGCCGGTCAAAACCGGCGACAAACATCTGGGCTTTTTGCAAGGAGAGCCGTTGAATGATCTCCCGGCGAGTCGGTTCGTCTGCGGTGGCGGTCAGAGCCAACCGGGGCACCTGGGGAAACCGTTCGGCCAAAACGGACAAGCCCAGATAATGAGGCCTGAAATCGTGTCCCCACTGAGAGACGCAATGGGCCTCGTCGATGGCGAACAGAGCCACCGGCAAGCTTTCCAGCAGGTCGAGAAAATGGTCCATCAACAACCTCTCCGGGGCCACATAGAGCAGGTCCAAGGCCCCGGAACGGGCTTGATGAATCACAGCGGCTGCCTCGCCGGACTCTTGGGAGGAGTTGATGAAGGCGGCCCGCACCCCGTTTTCCCGCAAGGCACTGACCTGATCCCGCATCAGGGCGATCAGGGGAGAGACGACGATTCCGACTCCCGGACGCAGGAGAGCCGGAATTTGATAACAGAGCGATTTTCCGCCGCCGGTCGGCATCAAGACCAGAGAGTCCCCACCGGCCAGCGTTCGGTCGATCACCTGACGCTGAAATCCCCGAAACCGATCATAACCGAATGATGCCTGTAAAACGGCATGAACCGGATCGACCCCTGAGCTGTCTGGCGGATGAGAATGGCTGAAAATTGGAACGACTCCCGAACATTTTTTTTAAGAGGAGACCAAAGTAAATCAGGCTGTATGGCTCTGGCGAGGGCCTCGCCCCCTGGAGGTGACAAAACCGACTAAACAACCACACTCCTCAGTTTACGATAAAAAGAGGGGAATTGCACCGGTTCTGGACAAGCCTCGGACCGGTTACCCGGAACCGGTCCGTTTTTATTCTCGGAGCAAAAAAAACGCGACACGACCATATCCATTTATTAACTCGTTGTATAGTTTAATGATTATCCATTCGGCATCGCCAAATCATGACGCCCGGACAAAGCAAAATATGCTCATTATTGCCACACCTTCTAGACAGCCTGTCGAGAGTTGTCTAAAATTAACGAAAGGATCAAATCTTTATTTCAAAATATTCGTTTAAGTGGGGAAGACCATGGCGGGACATAGCAAGTGGGCCAACATTAAATTCCGTAAAGGTGCTCAGGACAAAAAGCGGGGCAAGATATTTACCAAGCTGATTCGGGAAATCACCACCGCTACCCGAATCGGTGGCGGTGATGTCGATGCCAATCCGAGGCTGCGATCCGCCATTCTTGCCGCTCGTCAAGCCAACATGCCCAAGGATACCACGGACAAAGCCATCAAACGAGGCATGGGGGATCTGGATGGCGCCGATTATCAGGAGACCCGCTTTGAGGGGTATGGTCCCGGTGGCGTGGCGGTCATCGTCGACACCCTGACCGACAACAACAACCGGACCGTGGCCGATGTTCGGCATATTTTTTCAAAATATGGCGGCAATATGGGCACGGCCGGCTGTGTCGCCTTCATGTTCGACCGCAAGGGTCAGATCGTCTTTGAACAGGTCGACGAAGAGTCCTTGCTGGAAGCGGCCCTGGAAGCCGGGGCAGAAGATATGGTCGTCGATTCCGGCACCTTCGAGGTTTTGACCGACCCGGATGATTTCGAGACGGTTCGTGAGGCTCTGGCCAAAACCGGGTTTGACTCCCCCAATTCAGCCCAGGTGGCTCTGATTCCGCAAAACTATACGACCCTGGACAAAAAAGCGGCTGAATCATTTTTTAAATTTCTGGACATGTTGGAGGATAACGACGATGTACAAAACGTCTATTCCAACATGGATGTTCCAGAAGAGGTGATGGAGAGTCTGGAATAACGTGACAATAGAGGTTGGAGCCATCATGCGGGTAATCGGAATCGACCCTGGAACCGTTGTCACCGGCTGGGGCATTGTCGAGTTTCGTGATCGGCAATTTGTTCATATTGCCAACGGCTGTGTTCGGACCAAGGCCCAGACCAGCCTGCCCGATCGTTTAGGGACCATTTTCAAAACCCTTTCACAGGTGATTTTGGACTATCAGCCGACCACAGCCTCCGTCGAAGAGGTGTTTGTCTCCCGCAACGTGCAAAGTGCCTTGAAACTCGGTCACGCGCGCGGCGTCGCCATTGCCGCCCTCAGCCAGGCCGGCATTCCGGTCCATGAATACTCCGCCCTTCAGGTCAAAAAATCCATTGTCGGTTATGGTCGGGCTGAAAAAAACCAGGTACAAGCCATGGTGAAAATGTTGCTTTCCCTCTCCAAAACCGCCCCGGAAGACGCATCTGACGCGCTGGCGGCCGCCCTGTGCCATATCAATCACGCCCCTCGACTCCAATTGATCAAGGGGACGGAACGATGATCGCTCAACTGCGTGGCACGGTCGCATCAAAAGAGCCGGGCGAGGTGATTTTGGATGTGGGTGGCGTCGGCTATCGGGTTTTCATACCGCTCTCCACCTTTGAACGGCTGCCGGAACTCAATCAGACCATCCAACTGCTGATCATCACCAACGTTCGTGAAGATGCCTTTCATCTGTACGGATTTTCCACCGTAGCCGAACGCAACATGTTTTCCCTGCTCAACAATGTCAACGGTATCGGCACCAAGATGGCCCTCTCCGCCCTTTCGACCCTGCCGCCGGAATCCTTGAACAGCGCCATCGCCCGCCAGGATGTGGATCAACTCTCCCGCATCCCCGGCGTCGGAAAAAAGACTGCCCAGCGCATCATCATGGAGCTTCGGGAAAAGCTTCCCTTCCTGGAACCGACATCAAGCCCGGCCAACTTAACGACCCCGCCACCCCCACTGCTCTCCTTGCGCGAAGAGATCATCTCCGCCCTGGTCAATCTGGGCTACCGGCGAACGGAAGCTGAACAGGGGGTTCGAGCCACCCTGACCGATGAGATTCTGGATGTGGGCCAAGGGATTAAACTGGCCCTTAAGGCGTTGGCAAGATGAGCAATTCGGACCAGAACGAGACCGACCGTTTGATCTCGGCCAAAAAGGAGTGGGACGACAACCAGCATGATTCAGGCATTCGCCCCAAGCGGTTGCTGGATTTTGTCGGCCAATCCCAACTCAAAACCAACCTGACGGTTTTTCTCAATGCCGCCAAAGGTCGTCGGGAAACCCTGGATCATCTGCTGCTCTACGGACCACCCGGACTGGGCAAGACCACCATGGCCCAGATTATTGCCGCCGAGATGGGAGCCGGACTTAAAACCACCTCCGGCCCAATCATCGAAAAAGCCGGTGATCTGGCCGCCCTGTTGACCAACCTGGAGTCTGGTGATTGTCTTTTTATCGACGAAATCCACCGGCTCAGTCCGGCGGTTGAAGAGATTCTCTATCCGGCCATGGAGGATTTTCAACTGGACATCATGATCGGAGAAGGCCCTTCGGCCCGCTCGGTCAAAATCGATCTGCCGCCGTTTACCCTGATTGGAGCGACCACCCGAGCGGGAATGCTGACCAACCCCCTACGGGACCGATTCGGCATTCTCGCCCGCATGGAGTTTTACTCCGCCGAAGAGTTGGCCTCCATCATTCATCGTTCCGCCTCCATTTTGCAGATTCCCATGGACGAATCCGGTGCCGTTGAAATTTCACGGCGGGCACGAGGCACTCCACGCATTGCCAACCGCTTATTAAAACGGGTCCGAGATTTTGCCGATGTCCTGGGTGCCGGACACATCAATCTGGAGTTGGCCGACAAAGCGCTGGGGCTGCTGGAGGTTGATGGACGCGGACTCGACAGCATGGACAGGCGGCTGTTACTGGTCATCATCGACAAATTTGCCGGCGGGCCGGTCGGGCTGGACACGCTTTCAGCCGCCATCGGCGAAACACGCGATACCATCGAAGATGTCATCGAACCTTTTTTACTCCAAGAGGGTCTTTTGGATCGAACCCCCCGGGGTCGCCGGGCCACTTCAGCCGCCTATCATCACCTAGGCAAAGAGTGGATTCATCCGGCACAAGGGGTTTTGTTGTGAGCATCCAAGAGCGCGGTTTTGTCTGGCCGATTCGGGTCTACTACGAGGACACCGATGCCGGTGGAGTCGTCTACCACTCCAACTATCTGAATTTCATGGAGCGGGCCAGAACCGAATGGTTGCGAAAACTGGGCTTTGGCCAAAATCAACTGGCCAGGGAGAGCGGGCTGGTCTTTGCCGTAACCCAAATGTCGGTCCGCTTTGTCGCACCGGCCCGACTGGATGACCGACTCGACGTTTCCGTCCTGGTAGCCAGACAGGGCCGGGCCAGCCTGGAGTTGACCCAGGAGATCTGGCGGAAATCGGATGAAAAACTCCTGATTCAAGCCACGGCCAAAATTGTTTTACTCAACAACCGATTTAAACCGACCCGTTTTCCGGCACCATTTTTGGCCGTATTGGAATCGGGTTGAAGGGGTTGTAACCGTTTTTTTTCTCATAAATGATCGATTTTTTATCGACTAGCGGATTTTTTTTGGGGGAGCCTAATTTCTTATGAACGATGTCCTCGCCTCACACAGTGTTTGGGATCTGGTATCTCAAGCTGGCCCTTTGGTCAAAATGGTCATGCTGGTTCTGCTGGCCGCCTCCATGATCTCCTGGGGAATCATTCTCCACAAATGGATTCGCTTCAGAAAAATCAAAAAAAACATCACTGCCTTTGAGGAGCGTTTTTGGAGCGGTGGCAGCATATCCAACCTCTACAAGACCGCAGCCCACGAATGGCCGGACAGCCCCATCGTTGCGGTTTTCATAACCGGATTCAGAGAGTGGAAACGCTGGGCAGGAGAGGGAAATCGTCAACCGGAGGTGGGAGACACCCTGGCCAACGTTCGCCGGGCCATGACGGTGGCCCTCAACCGGGAGTTGGACAACATCGGCCAGGGATTGACCTTTCTGGCAACCGTCGGTTCCACCGGCCCGTTTATCGGATTGTTTGGTACCGTTTGGGGAATCATGAACTCCTTTCGTGGATTGGCTGGCGCCAAGACCACCACCCTGACCATGGTGGCTCCCGGCATCGCCGAGGCTTTGATTGCCACGGCCATGGGACTGGTCGCCGCCATACCGGCGGTGATCGCCTATAACAAATATGCCACGGACATGCGTCGACTTCATCAAAAACTGGACAACTTTGGCGCCGAATTCCTGAATATTCTCGAACGGCAGACCTCTTATCGGGGAGGAGACAACTCATGAGCATGGGCGTCAACCTGGATGGCGGCAGCGGCCCGGAAAACCGCTATGGAGCCATGAGCGAGATCAACGTCACCCCTTTGGTAGATATCATGCTGGTGTTGTTGATCATTTTCATGGTGGCCGCCCCGCTCATGACCCAAGGAATCGAGGTCAACCTGCCCAAAGCCCAAACCAATGCGCTGGCCTCCAACATGGAACCTCTGGTTGTCTCGGTTTCGCGGGATGGAAATGCCTTCATCGAACAAAACCCGGTTACGATTGTGGAACTTAAAGACAAAATATTCAGAATTCGGCAAACCAACCCCAATCTTCCGGTCTATGTTCGGGGAGATAATCAGGCGGAGTATGGCGCAGTCATGCAAGTCATGGCGCAACTTCATCAGGCCGGAATCGACAAAATCGGTCTGGTAACCGAAGCACCCAACTAAGATCATGCTCTCTCGGTTCTCTCTTATCTGGTCGATTCTTCTGCATGTCAGTGTGGTCTTGATCGCCGTTTACATGCCACTGCCCGACCGTATTCTTGACCGAAAACCGGTCATGGTCGTCGATCTGGTCCAACTTCCCGAAATGACCACACCGATCCCGGCCCCGACGCCAGAGCCGGAACCGGCCCCGACACCAGAGCCAGAGCCGACCCCGATGCCAGAGCCGGAACCGACCCCGATGCCAGAGCCAGAGCCGACCCCGATGCCAGAGCCAGAGCCGACCCCGATGCCAGAGCCAGAGCCGACCCCGATGCCAGAGCCGGAACCGGCTCCGACGCCGAAACCTGTTGTCACGGCTCCTCCCAGTGTTGAGCCAACCCCTCTTCCACCGCTGAAAACCAGCAAAAAGCTGCAACCCACGGAGCCTCCCAAGAAGGAACCGGTCAAAAAACCAGTTGAGATCGCTCAGCCAAAACCCAAAGACAAACCCAAACCCATGGCTAAACCGGCACCAAAAAAAATGGTTCAAAAACAATCGGCTAAACCAGAGCCAATAAAGCCAGAGCCAATAAAGCCGAAACCACCTGAGACCAAGCCACCGCTGGACTTTTCAAAAGCCATTGCCCAGCTAAACAAAAAAACAGCGGCGTCAAAACCGGCCCCGGCTCAAGAGACCTCTCCACCGGTCGCCTCAGAGATCGCCATCCGGCTTTGGACGCGAAATTTGACCAACACCGTCCGCAACAACTGGACAAAACCGGGCGGCCTGCGGGATGAATTAAGCCTGGAGGTGGTCCTCAGAGTCACGGTCGGGCCGGATGGTGCCTTGGAAAATGCCACGATTGCCAAAAGCTCCGGCAATGCGATCTATGACGGATCGGTACTTCGGGCCATTCACAAAACCGCCTCGGTGGAAGCTCCACCGAGAGGCTGTGTAGCCTGTCGCACCCTGGATTTCATCTTCCGTCCTACCGATGAGTAACGATGAAACACGCCGGTAAAAAATTGAGCAACGCCGAGCTTTGTACACACTGCGGTTATTGCCTTCCGGCCTGCCCGACTTATGGAGCCGCCAATGATGAGGCTCTCTCCCCCCGTGGCCGGGTATCCATCATCTTAGCCCTATCCCGTGGCGACATCAAACCGGACGACGCTTCCCAAGCGCTCTCCTCCTGCCTGGTCTGTCGGGCATGTCACACCGCCTGTCCGGTCGGGGTGAGGCCGGCAAAGCTGGTATTGTCGGTCCGAGGCACAAGCCCGATCACGGTCCCTTACACGACGCGAATCCTGCACAAAATCACCAACAGCCACCTTTTGACCGCCCAGGCCAGTCGATTGATCCGACTCTATCAACAAAGCGGCCTTCAGAGGTGGATCAGACGATTGAAGATTTTACGAATACTGGCTCCCCTTGACCGACTGGAACGGCTGATCCCCGGCGAGAGCTCCCATCCCCCCGTTGCCTCTTATTTTAACCGGGAACAAGCCCGACAAACAGCCAACCCACCTCTCAAGGCGGCTCTTTTATGCGGCTGTATCGCTCGACTTCTACACTCCAATGTTGCTCCATCGACAGCCAACCTTCTACAATTGTGCGGCGTTGAGTTGACGGTTTTGGAGGGGTTTGGCTGTTGTGGCGCCCCGTTCAGAGAGTCTGGAAAACGAGATCAATTTTTAAAACAGGCCAGGAAAACCTTGGATGCCTTTGAAAAGAATTCAGGGGTGGATGTGGTTGTTTGTGATACCAGCATCTGTTTCGTCACGGTTCGCAGTTATGGTCGCGCCTTGATGAACGACCCCCACTATGCCTCGCTGGCCCAGTTGTTTACGGAGAAAATCCGCAGCCTGGATGGCGTGCTGGAACAGAGACTGCTTGGAATGATCGAACCCGAACTCAGGTTTGACGCAGTGAACAAAGCGGTGACGTTTCAGGATCACTGTCAAACCCAACACGGTTTCGGCCAATCGAAGGCGGCTCGGGCATTGATCCAACAGTTTATTGGCCCCATTACGGAAGCAAGCAAGGGTGAGCGATGTTGCGGTGCGGCCGGCGACTATATGTTGCGATCCCCCGAGCTGAGCCAAAAAATTCAACTGGACAAAGTTGCCGCGATTGTCGAAACTAAGGCGGATTATCTGATTGGAATGAATTCCGGCTGCCTGCTCAACCTGGAAGCCGGACTCCGGAACCAGGACCGTAGCATTGAGGTCCAACATTTGTCAGAAGCACTCTGGCAGACCCTTTCAAACACGACTGAACAACGAGAGAGATCACGATGAAGATTAATCGCATATTTGCTCTATTTGCCATCACATTGACCCTGGGATTTGCCGCCCTTTCGGTCATCCCGGATGAGGCGGAGGCGCGTCGGTTTGGCGGTGGCAGCTCTTTTGGTTCCCGAAGCTCTCGCAGTTTCTCAACCCCCAGACAAGCCACCTCCCGTTCAACCATGAACCAAACCAAACCCTCAACAAACCAGGCGGCACCAGCTACCGGCATACCCGGTCGTTCCGGTTTAGGCTCCGGTTTGATGGGTGGAATCGGCGGTTTGCTCATGGGCGGCCTGATCGGCTCCATGCTCTTTGGCGGCGGCAGTGGTGCCGGTGCTGGAGGCGGTGGTGGCATTGGATTTTTGGAAATCATCCTGATTGGTGGCGGAATCTGGCTTTTCCTTCGCTGGAGAAAACAGAAAAAAGCCCAGGAACATGGCAGCATGGCCTCTATTAGCTCCACTGCCTACGGAAACACCATCAACCAAGGCCCTATGGATTTTTCCACCATTGACCACCAAAACGAACCGTCCAACACGTTTGAGCGTGGTGGTGGCCACGGCTTTGGTGACAACCAACCCCTGGACGAAGTATCTCAAGGGCTGCAAAACATCATGCAGATGGACCCCAATTTCCAAGAAGAGCATTTTCTATCCGGGGCCAAGATGGCCTTTGAGCAGATTCAAGGAGCTTGGAGTGATTGGAGCGTTGAACGTCTGCGTCCAATCATGAGCGAGCGGATCTGGCCCATGGTTGAAGCTCAGGCTGCTGAACGAAAAGCTGAAGGACGCCGGGATATCATTGAAAAAATTCATTTCAACCAAGCTGAAATCAGTGAAGCGTGGCAGGAGTCCGGCGAAAACTGGATTACAGTCCGTTTTCAGGTTTCCATGCTTGAATATGCCACCGACGTTGAAGGAAATCTGGTCGAAGGCTCCAGGGATATCCCGGTCGAAGTAGAGGAGTACTGGACCTTTACAAAACCGGTCAGTTCCCAAGACCCCAACTGGTTTTTGGCGGCTATTCAACAACCCGGCGAAGTGGCACGCAGCATCTCGTGAAAACCGATTTTTCACTCCATAGCCTCCTGTATCGTCTTCCACTCCTGGGACTGTGGCTGTTGCTCACCTTTCTTTGGGGGTGCGAAACCGTGCCACCAAAGAGTTCCCTTCCCCCGGAAATCGTTACCGGCCAGGTCTTGCTGCCGGTGGCGTGGACGGAGGCTGACCCCGCCCTGGACACCGATCGTAATCTTCAGGATTGGGCCAAGGCGCTGGAGGCCAGTGCCGGCTATTTTTCCCGTAAAAAACCTGACGCTGCCATCCAGTTTGGCGACTATGAGGTGACGGCTTTGCAGATGAGCCGATCAATCCGAAAACTGGCGGAGATGGCCCGATCAGCCAGCCCGCAAGACTTTCGGACCTATCTCCATGAAAATTTTCGGCTGTTTCGCTCCGTCGGCAACGACCAACAGGGCAACGTTCTGGTCACCGCCTACTATGAACCACTGCTCCACGGTTCATTGCAACGAACCGCCCGTTATAAATTTCCTCTTTATCGCCTGCCGGAAGATCTGCTGCGTATCGATCTTTCTTACTGGCTGCCTGAGATGAAAGGCAAGAAAATCACCGCCAGACTGGCTGATAACACCCTGAAACCCTACTATGATCGAGCTGAGATCGACCTGGACAACCGACTGGCGAACAAAAATCTGGAGTTGGCCTGGACAGACGATCTGGTTGATATTTTTTTCCTACAGATTCAAGGTTCTGGACGAATTAAAATGGAAGATGGTGCGCTGTTGCGGGTCGGATATCATGGCGCCAACGGCCATGCTTATCAATCCATTGGTAAAATTTTAATCGATGAAGGGGCCATCAGTCGGGAAAAAATGAGCCTGCCGGCTCTGAGGGCCTGGTTGCGCGACAATCCCGGCCAGCAAGATCGCCTGCTCAACGCCAACCCCTCCTATGTTTTTTTCCGCCTCCTCGAAGACGGCCCCTTTGGCAACATTCAAGTTCCGTTAAGCCCCGGACGTTCCATCGCAACCGATCACCGCCTTTTTCCAAAAGGGGCACCCGCCCTGCTCAAGACTACCCTCCCGCGTTTTTCAGACGCAAAATTGGATTCTGAACCGATTGATTGGCAACCCTCGTTTCGATTTGTGGTGAATCAGGATACCGGTGGAGCCATTAGGGGAGCAGGCCGGGTTGATCTGTTTTTAGGCTTTGGAACCGAGGCCGAACAGACGGCGGGAGTCATGAAACAGTCTGGCTCCGCTCTCTATTTCATCGCTCCGACCAACAACCCGCCCCAATAAACCTAAATTCGACAATCGAACCGATTTTTTCCCCTGATTCCGGTGATCGGATTGGTGAATACAGACCGGAGCACGATCCGGGCGCGACCTGTTGCCAGCAAAACCCGTTCAGTATAAGTAAAATATTTTTACACAATAACAAGACAGGACCCTTAACGATCCAATCAGAATGGAATATTGTTTTTTCCTTCAAAATCAACAGACAAACAGTTACAGTACAAACATATTGACATAAATTGTTATATTATTTTACAAAAATATTCACCTTTCTCCCCACTGATATGGTAGATTAGACAAAATCATCACCGTATTTTTTACCAAACCCAGTTTGGAGGGATCGACATGAACACAGGAGGAGCTCTTTGTAAAAACTGTCATTCACTTTTTGGACAGGGTCCATCCCCAGAACCCTGTTGTGACCCGTTTGCGACCTGCTCAGAGTGCGGAACCGATTTAATGGTGGTTTATGATCAGCTACCGGCAGAAACCGGATTACTGGATTACCCAACCGACATCTCCTCGGTTTCAGCGCAAAAAAAATATTCCATGCGACCAGCTCTGATCAACCTCATGCTCCTGATCACCATCTTTGGTGGTGGAACCCTGTTTCATTTTCATCAGCAGAATCAGCAGGCTCAACAGGAGTCTCTGGCCAGCTCTTTGCGCCTGGAGCAGATCAGAGCCAGACAGGAACAGAGCAGACCGTCGGAGCCTGACGCGGCAGCCATCCTTCAATCGGCGCAACAATCTCAGATCATTATGGCCAGCAGGGCTTCCAGCCAAGAAATAGAGCACAGCAAACCTCTGGCACACAGTGAGACGGCCAATCCAACCCTGCAAATCCAGCCCATTCAGGAGCAACAGCCCGCTGCAACGCTTTCCCTTTCATCAGAAATTCTTGTTTCGAGCACCAGCGTCCCCTCTAAAATAACAGCCGATACCGAGCCGCTTCCATTGCAAACAGAGGTTGAGACAGAACCGACAGCTTCCCCAGCAGAAAGTGCCAGCCGGATGGAGCAGACTCACGCCCCCATCATTTTAAGCCAAGAGGAGCCTGATCTCTCTCAAACGCGCTGCACCGGTGATTGCCAGAACGGAACGGGAACCTTTTTTTATAAGAATGGTGATCGATATGAGGGTGAGTGGAAGAACGGCCAGAGGGAGGGACGGGGAAAACTCACCTACGCCAATGAAGACACCTATACCGGAGAGTGGCGCGGCGGAAAACCGTTTGGGGCGGGAAAAAGAGAGCTGAAATTCAGTCAATATTACAATGAGCGGGCCAAAAGTGCCGCTCAGGCCCTGGTCAGCGAAAGAAACGCCCCATCATCCTGGCACGACGAGAGCCTGCTCTCCATCAATCAACTGACCGGCAACAAAACCGTCGGTTGTGTGAGTGGCAATTGCAAGAATGGGTTGGGAATCTACCAATTTGCCAACGGTAGCTCCTACAACGGATATTGGTTGAATGGAAAAAAACAGGGAAAGGGCACTTACCGTTATTCAGATGGCAGCCAATATATCGGCGACTGGCTACAGGACAACAAACACGGTCAAGGTCTCTATATTTTTCAAAGAGGAGAACGATACTTCGGTAGTTGGAAAGATGGCAAGAAACATGGAACCGGAATTATTTTAACGCCGGACGGTCAAAAGATCAAAACCATCTGGAACCAAGGCAAACGCATCGCCTAACCTGAAAATCGATGCAATGGCCTGAAGAGCAATGGACGGGAGACTCATGAGAACTGACCCACGGTTTCGTCTCATCCGGGGTACGAAAGAGGCAAAGGCCAACAATCAAAGCCTAGGAAAAATCAATCGAATTCGTCAACAAGCCCATGATATGCTGGGTAATATTATCCGCTTTTTCATGCTCGGCCTGATAGTTGGACAGACATTTTCGCAAAGGTGAAACCTCAAAGTGAAACATGACCAGACCGATGACCGAGAAAAAAAACAGATGAGCATTCATCCCTTTGCCGGCAAATTCGATCAAATCTGAGACCTCTTCGAAGATGGGTTGAAAAACCCGATCGACCAGCACTTTGATACGAACAGCGTCCCCGTCCGCCATTTCACGCTGCATGAGAGAACGCAGAATGACATCCTGGCCAAACGATCCGACCCAGAACAAGATAAACTGCCTCAAACGTTGCTCAGGGGTGGTGGCTTTTGCTAAAAACCGGGATAAGCTTCCCACTTTTTGAGAAAAGGCATACTCCAAGGCTTTCAGGTGCAACTGTTCCTTGTTGGGAAAATGGTTATAGAGTGCCGCGGCCGTTATACCAACCGCATTGGCAATATCTCGCATGGCCACCCCTTTGTATCCATAGGCGGCAAAAAGAGGAAGAGCGGCCTCTAAAATCTTAATATAGGTTTTTGACTGTTTTTGCATAAGGTTGAAAACCAGCGATGGCACCCTCTCCGACATTAAGTTATTTAATAATTTCAGAAAAATTGACGGGGATTTGAAGAAAATTCCAGCAACTAATCCTGAAAAAATCAAACCAGACCGTAATTCTGTAATTTTTCCAGCAGCGCCTTCTTTGTGACCGGTTTGGTCAAATAGGCACTGCACCCCCCTCCTTCAAACGATTCGACCACGGTTTGCAGAGAGCTCAAAGCGGTAATCATGATGATCACAGACTCATCCTGGGGTATGACCCCGTTCTCTTTTTCAAACTTGCGAATGGCAGAGAGAGCCTCCTGACCATTCATTTCCGGCATCATGATGTCCAGACAGATCAGATCGAACCGCTTTCCCTGTTCAAAAAAAGAGACAACCTGATCGACCGCTTCACGTCCATTCTCAACAACCTGACAGGAACCCACAGGCGACAAAATCCCTTCCAGCAAACGCCGGCTGGCAAGCTCGTCATCGGCAATCAATATGTTCATAAAGCCTTTCATCCCTCTCAACGTTACAAACCATTACAAACTTAAACTTGATGAATAGATATAACAGATGCGTGACAAATAACCAGACAATTCTTGTTATCAAACCATATTTCAATTTTTTTCAGATCAGAAACAACCTGAAATTCAAGCAATGAATCGCTGATATTTTTTTACCGACAGATCTGATTTTCTTAATGATTCAAATCGAGAATTGGTGTAGGATGCTCGGTGGAAATTACGCTTGGGTTTTATTGTGAATTTTTTTCCGTTGAGCTGTTGCGACTTGTGCGCCCTGGGCGTGCGAACAACTGCTGAATCTAGGATTATTTGTCCACTTTCGTTTTTGTAATGAGAATATTGCCATGTTTGAGTTCCAAGCCCCCACTCTCGATTTTTTGACATCAGACCTAGTGGAAACCAATGGCCCGGATTTTACCGGGGAATTGGTCACGGAAGCGACTGAAACCGGGGAGGTCATCATTGCCCAGGCTGATTTACTGCTCAGAGGAGAGTACAGCCGATCGGGAAACGATCTGATCATTGAAGGGGAAAACGAACTTCAGGTGGTTGTCGAAGAGTATTTTTCCAGTTCTCACCCCCCTATCCTGAAAACGACGCAAGGGGCACAGCTACTCCCGCAGACCATTCAGGCCCTGCTCACCCAGACCTCCAACTCGGTGATGGTTGCCGGACCGACCCTATTTCCCAATGGAACCCAGCAAACCTCCATTGGCCAGGTATCCCAGATGGCCGGGAAAGCAAGCGCCAAAAGCAGCGGCGATGCCAGCCGCCCCTTATCAGAAGGGGACGCGATTTATGCGGGAGAGGTCATCCAAACCGCTGAAAACAGCATGATCAAACTGACTTTCAACGACAACACCGAATTTCGTCTGGGTGAAAGCGCGCGAATGATTTTGGACAAATATGTCTACGATCCCGGCCAAGACCAAGGCACATTCGAAGCCACGGTCACAGTCGGTGTCTTTGGTTATGCCAGTGGTGATCTGGCCCACATCAACAAGGGCCAACACTCTATCATTCGCACCCCGACAGCCACCATCGGCATTCGCGGCAGCGAACTCCAGGGGGAGGTGCTGCCGGACGGAACCACCACGGTTGTTCACACCTCCGGACTGCTGGATATCAGCGATGTCAACGGTCAGGGCCTGGTCACCCTTCTGGAGACAGGTACGGCTACCGTCGTCAGCTTTGGAGCCGGCGCACCCCAACCTGTTTTCCGCCCGGCGGAGAGCTTCCTCAACCATTTAAAATCCCAGTTCACCCCCGACAAATCAAGTCAGGAACCGGACTCCAATTCGGATACCGATACCCAGGAGCCTGATCAAAATGACAACTCCTCTCGGGAGGATGGCAACGAGACAAATGAGAAATCGGACACCGATAGCAACGAAAAGACCGATCAACAAGAAGCGGTAACCGACGAAACGGTCAGTGATGAGACCGATCAACAAGAGGTCATAACCGACGAAACGGTCAGTGATGAGACGGACATCGTGGAAAATATTGTCGATTTTACCAGTAGCGACCAACTGCTGGATCTGATCGATGACAGTGAGAATTCCAGCGAGCAAAACGAAACGGTTGTCGCTCTGGTGGAGTCGGAGGAAAGCAGCTATACGGAGCAAGAAACCACAACACAGAACACGAATCAAAATCAAGACGTCATCCCAACTGTTCTTTCAGAGGAACAGGGCATTTTCCTGGACAGTGCGGTTGCCGGAGTTACCTACGTCACATCCAGCGGATTGAGCGGCACCACAGGCCCGGACGGTTCCTACGACTATCTGCCGGGGGACACGGTCACGTTTTCCATCGGCAACATTGTTCTCGGTTCAGCCACCGGGACCGGAACCATAACGCCCTCCTCTTTTTCCGGTAATAGCGGCGACCTGGTCACCAACGTCATTCGTCTCCTGCAAACATTGGATGATGATGGCGACCCGAGCAACGGCATCAACATTTCCGAATCGGTTCGAAATTCCGCCGCCACATCCACCATCACGCTCGATGTGGATGGAAGCAGCTTCGAAAATGACGTCGGTTCACTGATCACCCAACTCAACACCGACCCGAACAACCATTTCAGCCTGGTTTCAACGAAAGATGCCTGGGCACACTTTGCCACCACCATTGGCGATAATGGCTTGCCGGTGATCATACCAGACGAAATTTCCTCTTCGTCCCCCACCGTTGTCAACGTCACCGCCACCGACGATTCCGGTAACGACATCACCGCTTCCGTTGGTATTGGTGAAAAGATCATTATCAATGTCACCTTCGATGAAATCGTCAACGTCAGCGGATCGCCAATTCTGACTCTTCAGACAACGGAGACAACACAGGGGCAAATAAGCGGTGGCATGGAGCAAACAACCCTCTACACCGACCAAACCGCCTCCTATAAAGAGGGTTCCGGCACCAAGACACTCTCCTTTGAATATACGGTTCAAGAGGGGGATGTCAGTGCGGACCTCGCCTATATTTCGACCACTGCCCTCTCCCTGAATGGCGGCACCATCGTCGATGTGGATCTTAATGCCGCTGACTTGACACTGCCGGAATCGGGAGGTGTCGGGTCGTTATCGGCCAACGAATCAATCATCGTCGATGGAGTCCTTCCGTCATTATACAGCCTCTCTTCCGCTGACGGAGACACCATTTTTTCTGCAACGGAAAACCTGATCCTGACCTTTAGCGAAGCGGTGACCGTCAATGACGGGGTGATCAAAATCGTATCGAGTCTGGATGATGAAACCCTGGCGGAGATTGATGTGAAAAGCGGGCTGATCAGCGGCTCCGGGACCGACACCATCACCATCAACCCGAACGAAAACCTGGATGCGTCTGGTGCCGATTATTATATCCTCATCGATGAAGGGGCTTTTCTTGACGCAGCGGGCAATTCAATAACCGAAATTTTTCAAGATGATTCGTGGATCTTCACCTCGGCCGACACCACCGCCCCGACCCTGGCCAGCCACTCGCCAACCGCAGGAGCTGAAGCGGTCACCGTCAC